>NZ_CBFIBD010000034.1:0-31424 GCF_965660735.1 Yoonia sp. | reverse complement strand
ATAGGATGCAACAGGCCCTGCGAACACGGCAAGCGCGCCAAGAACGGCAAGCGCCACGATCGTTGGTGCGACCTCGGCTGTCGTTGCCTTTGGTTGCGGGGGCGCGACCTGTTGTTCTGCCCCCTCGGGCGCCGATGCGGGCAGGGGGATTGCGGTTGATGACCAGAACAGCACGCTGCCGGCCCGCGCAAAGCCGACAATCGTCAGCAACGAACCGGCCAGGATCGCGGTCCAGGCCCAGCCCATTTGACCCGGATCGCGCAGCGCATCCATCACCAGCAGTTTACCCAGAAAACCGCTCAGCGGCGGCATCCCGGCCATGGCGATGGCGCCACCAAAGAAAAGCGCTGCGAACAGACCGTTCTGCACGGTCACGGGGGCCGGTGTCAGCCTGTCCTGCGCCCGCCGCGTGATGACCAGATCGGCAATCAGGAAAAGGCAGGCTGCGGCAAAGGTGGAATGCACCATATAATATAGCGCGGCCGTCGTGGCCGTGGGCGAAAAGGCCGCGACCGCCACCAGCAGCGTGCCCATGGACCCGACGACCGAAAAACTGATCAGCGGCAACAACCGCCGCGCGCCCAGCACGCCGAACGCACCGACCGCAATGGTAACGATCGCCGCCGGAAACAGCCATCCACCGATCAGCCCTTCTGTTCCCGGAACGCCCGGGCCGAACGCCGTGGTATGCACCCGCAGGATCGCATAGGCCCCCACCTTTGTCATGATCGCAAACAGAGCTGCGACCGGCGCAGGCGCGTTGGCATAGGTCGCCGGCAGCCAGAACTGCACGGGAAAAACGGCCGCTTTCACGGCAAAGACAATCATCAACAGCATCGCCGCCACGCGCACCAAGGCGGCTTCTTCAGCGGGAATTTCGGGGATCTTGGCCGCCATGTCTGCGATGTTCAGGGTTCCGGTGCTGGCATAGAGCGTGCCAAGGGCGAACAGAAACAACGTAGACCCGGCCAGGTTCATCACGACATATTGCAGGCCCGCGCGCATCCTTTCTCGCCCGCCGGCATGGATCATCAAACCGTAGGACGCGATCAGCAGGACCTCGAAGAACACGAACAGGTTAAAGACGTCGCCGGTCAGGAAGGCACCGCAGATGCCCATGATCTGAAACTGGAACAGCGCGTGAAAATGCTTGCCGCGCGCGTCCCAGCCTGTGGCAATGGTATGGATCAGGACGATCAGCGCCAGCACGGCAGTCAGCAGCACCATCAGCGCCGACAGCCGATCCAACACCAGCACGATCCCGAAAGGTGCGGGCCAGTCGCCCAGCCGGTAAACATGAGTTTGCCCTTCGGCTGCGACCACGGCCAGCCCGATGGCCACTGCCAGCAGCGCGACCGTGCCCGCAAGCGACGCGACCCGCGCCAGCGTGATGTCATGGCGCATCACAAAACCAATCACCGGCGCAAGCAGGGCGGGCAGGATGACGGGAACGATTATCCAGTGCATCATTGCGCGGCGTCCTTGTCGGCTTTGACGTCGGCGTCATCCGCCGCGATATTGATCTGATCGTGGTCAGCTTCCAGAAATGCGCCAAGGCCGATCATCACCAGCACTGCCGTCATCCCGAATGAAATGACGATGGCCGTCAGCACCAGCGCCTGCGGCAACGGGTCGGCATAGCTCGCGTCGCCGTATTTCGACAGGACCGGGGCCATGTCGATCGACAGCCGCCCGCTGGCGAACAGGAACACGTTGACCGCATAAGACAGCAACGCGATCCCCAGGATCACCGGAAAGGTTCTAAGCCGCAAAAGCAGATAAACCCCACCGGTCGTCAACACGCCGACCGCGCTTGCAACGATCATTTCCATGTCAGCCCTCCGCCTTGTTTTCGATGATCCGTTCGGCCGGGTCGTAATCCATCGGGGCGACGTTCGGCTTTTCGCCGGCAAAGCGGGCGATCCGCGACAGGCTGTAAAGCATCAGCATCACCGCCCCCAGGACGGCAAGGAACACGCCCAGATCAAAAAACATCGCAGTGGCCAGTTCGAATTCCTCGATCGGCGGCAAATGCACGTAGGTAAACGCGCTTGTCAGGAACGGTGCACCGGCCAGCCACGCACCTGCACCGGTCAGCCCTGCAATGATGACGCCCATGCCGATCATGGCATGGTATTCGATCCGCTGCCTGTCTTGTGTCCAGGCAAAGCCGGACGCCATATATTGCATCAACAGCGCGATCGCGATGACCAGCCCCGCGACAAAGCCGCCGCCGGGCTGGTTATGCCCGCGCAGGAAAATATAGATGCCGACCATCGCCGCAATCGGCATCATGACGCGGGTGACGACGACCATCATCAACGGGTGCCGGTCGCGCGACCGATCCTGCGAATAATCGGTCTGGCGCAACCGCTGCAAGGCGGGCCCGTCCAGCAGCGCATGCATCAGTGCGTAAATGACCAGACCCGCAACACCCAGCACGATAATCTCGCCATAGGTGTCATAGCCGCGGAAATCGACAAGGATCACGTTGACCACATTGGTCCCGCCGCCACCTTCATAGCTGTTGGCAAGGTGGAAATCCGAAATCGTGCTGACATCGCGCAAAAGAAAACTATACGCCAGCGCGCCCACGCCGCCGCCTGCGGTTACAGCGATCAGACCATCGCGCAGTTTGCGGCCGACCGTGCTTTCCCTTGGGGTGGTTTTGGGCAGGAAGTGCAGCGCCAGCAGCAGCAGCATGATCGTGACGGTTTCGACCGAGATTTGCGTCAGCGCCAGGTCAGGGGCCGACAGATACACAAAGCCCGACGAAATCGTCAAGCCGATCACGCCGATCAGCACCAGGGCCTGGAACCGTGCATGGTGCATCGTCACCACAGCACCCGTCGCCACGACCAGCATCAGCCAACCCACGGCAACGATGGGCGGCACCGGCAGCATATCGCGTGTCGGCGCACCAAGCCCGCCACCTGAAAAGGCCACAGCGCCAAGCGCCACGGACGCGACCACGAAGATTGCAAGGTAGCGGCTGATCGCCCCGTTGTGCGTGGCCTCTGTGATGTTCCGCGACAAGCCCACGATTGCGGCGATGAGACCATCAAAGATGGCTTTCGCCTCGGGGCGGCGGGCCGCGATCCACGCGCGGTCCAGCGTCGGGTGCAGCCAGAGGAAGACAGCCCCGCCAAGCACCGCCATGATCGACATGTAAAGCGCGGGCGTAATGCCGTGCCAGACCTTGAGATAGATATCAATCTCGGTGCCGGTCACGGCGCTTGCGGCTGCGTTCACGATACCTTCGGCCAGAAATGGCATGATACCGATCAACACCACCAACACGGCCAGCAAGGCAGGGGCCGCCCACATGCCAAAAGGCGGATCATGCGGCTGGTGCGGATAGTCGTCGCGTACCGGCCCAAGAAATACATGCCCGATAAAACGCAGCGAATAAGCCACAGACAAAAGCGCCCCGATCGTCGCCAGCACCGGCACGGCATAGGGGCTGCCTGCCCATGTCGTGTGTGCGGCCTCCTCCAGCATCAGTTCCTTGGACAGGAACCCGTTGAACAGCGGAATCCCCGCCATCGACAGGGCCGCAACCGTGCCGATGACAAAGGTTACGGGCATCAGATGGCGCAGCCCCCCCAGGCGCTTGATGTCGCGGGTGTGGGTCTCATGGTCGACGATCCCGGCAGTCATGAACAGCGCCGCCTTGAATGTCAGGTGGTTGATAATGTGGAACACGGCTGCAATTGCGGCCGCTTGCGTGCCGAAACCCAACAGCATGGTCAAAAGACCAAGGTGGCTGACCGTGGAAAACGCCAGCAGTGCCTTGAGGTCATCCTTGAACAGCGCAATCAGCGCGCCCAGCACCATGGTCACAAGGCCCGTCGTCGCCACAATGTAGAACCAGGCATCGGTCCCGGCTAAAACGGGCCACATCCGCGCCATCAGAAAGACGCCCGCCTTTACCATCGTCGCCGAGTGCAGATAGGCTGACACCGGGGTTGGTGCCGCCATGGCGTGCGGCAGCCAGAAATGGAACGGAAACTGTGCCGACTTTGTAAAGGCGCCCAGCAGGATCAGGATCAGCGCGGGTAAATACCAGTCGGATGCGCGGATCGCGTCACCCGCCTGCAGGATATCAGTCAGGTTGTAGCTGCCAGCGATATTGCCGAGGATCAGCATCCCCCCGATCATCGCCAATCCGCCACTGCCTGTGACAGCCAGTGCCATGCGCGCGCCTTGCCGGCCTTCGGGCAGGTGTTTCCAAAAGCCGATCAACAAGAACGAAGACAGCGACGTCAGTTCCCAAAAAATCAGCAAAAGCAGGATGTTGTCTGATATGACGATGCCCAGCATCGCGCCCTGAAACAGCAGCAGATAGGTATAAAACTGCCCCATCGGATCATCGCCCGACAGATAGAATCTGGCATAAAGCGTGATCAACAGCCCCACACCCAGGATCATCCCCGCAAAAAGCAGCCCCAACCCATCCAGAAAGAATGACGCAGACAGGCCCAGCTGTGGCAGCCACTCAATTTCTGCCTGGATAACCTCGCCACGCAGGACGGCGGGCGCGAGGATGATCAGCATGATCAGCGCCAGCGCGGTCGGAATGGCGGTGAATGTCGCGCAGGCGGTGCGGCCAGCACGAATCATAATTCCGGGAACAAGCGCGCCTATGAATGGCAGTAAAGCGATCAGAAAAAGGAGGTTGCCCCCGGCGCTCATGTTGGTGTCCCCCAGTCGTTTTTCGCTTTGCCTGTCATATCCTCAAGCAGCCGGCTTGTAAAATGCCGCTGTTGAAAACATCGCAGGGTTTATTTGCAAAAGTAAATGCGATGCGTTTGCAGTTATTCAAGGGCAAACCACGCCCTATCTGTTGTTTTTTGGCAGGTTTTCCAACGTGCTGGCATATTTCGCACTGGATTAAGGCAGTCCGGTCTGTTGAAACGCCGCGCGTATGGCCCGCTATGTGGTCAGGCATCCGGCCCAAGCCCGGGCAAACCTGCAAAACCATCAATGACGGGCCCGGCAAACTGCGCTATCCATGCAGGATGGAACGTCTACATCGCACTCTCCGCTTGCTTTACACCGGGCGCAGCCAGCGCGCGCGCAGGTTTCGCTACTGGCTGATTGCATTTGATGCTGTCAGCATTCTGTATTTCATTGTCGCTGCGGCGCTGCCGGGATCGCCGGGGTTGATGGTCGTGAACACGATATTTGGCGTGCTGATCCTGCTGGACCTGTCTGCCCGGTTGTTGATTTCTGAAAACCGGCGGCGTGAACTGACCCGCATTTACACGCTTGCGGATATCATCGTGGTGGGAACGCTGCTCTTTGCACCGTTTTTCGCGCAAAATCTTGCGTTTTTGCGCATCCTGCGGGCATTGCGCCTGATCCGTGCATATCACCTGATGTCCGACCTGCGGCGCGAGAGCTTGTTTTTCAGGCGGCACGAAGACGCGATTCTGGCGGCGATAAACCTGTTTGTCTTTGTGTTCGTCACGACGTCAGCGGTGTTCGTGCTGACCTTTTCCGAAGGCGATGGTATCGCGGGGTATATCGACGCGCTTTATTTCACGGTGGCGACGCTGACCACCACCGGTTTTGGCGATATCACCATGACGACGCCGGGCGGAAAGCTGCTGGCCGTCTTCATCATGGTGGTCGGTGTGGCCCTGTTCGTGCAACTGGCCCGGGCGATTTTCCAACCATCCAAGATCCGCTATAAGTGCGAAGAGTGTGGACTAAGCCGCCACGAACCCGACGCGATCCACTGCAAGCACTGTGGCGCGCCGCTCAAGATCGAAACCGAGGGGACCGCAAGCCTATAGGTCGGTCAGTGTGCCCAGCGCGCGTTCTGCGGCAAAGGCGACGGTTTCCGACAGCGTGGGGTGGGCGTGAACGGTCAGGCCGATATCCTCCAGCGTTGCGCCCATTTCGATGGCCAGCGTGATCTCGGCCAGCAATTCGCCCGCATTGCGCCCGATGATCGTGCCGCCAAGAAGGCGCATTGTTTCGGGGTCATAGACCAGTTTGGTCAACCCGTCGCCCCCGCCAGACGCCAGATTGCGCCCGCTGGCGGCCCAGGGAAAGCTGGTGGCCCTGACCTTGCGGCCCTCGGCCTTGGCCTGTGCCTGTGTCATCCCGACCCACGCCAGTTCAGGGTTTGTATAGGCGACAGAGGGGATCAGCACAGTATCCAATGCGGCGCGATGGCCTGCGGCCACCTCTGCCGTGATATGGCCCTGATGGGTGGCGCGGTGCGCCAGCATCGGGTTGCCGGTCACATCGCCGATGGCAAAGATATCGGGCTGATCGGTGCGACCGGCATCATCGGCCGAAATCACGCCCCGGTCGCTGACGGTCAACCCTGCGGCGGGGGCACCGACCTTGTCCCCATTGGCGCGGCGCCCGACAGATTGGATCACGGCCCCGGCCTTGATCTGTCCGTCATATGCGCCGGTGCAGGTCAGGGTAATTGCGGCCTTGGCCGCTTTCACCTCTGTCACTTGCGTGTCGGTGTGGATCGTGATGCCCTGCGCCTCCAGTGCGGTGCGCAGGATCGCGACTGCCTCCAAATCGGCACCGGCGGCGATCTGGTCTGCCAGCTCGATCACTGTCACGTCAGACCCGAGCGCCGAATAGATGGTCGCCATTTCCAGCCCGATGATACCGCCACCAACGATGGCAAGCGCCTTTGGCACCTCGCGTAGCTCCAGTGCTGCGGTGCTATCCCAGATGCGCGGATCGTCCGGCCAGCCTGGCAGTTGCACCGGGGCCGATCCGACAGCGATGACCGCCTTGTCAAAGCGCAGTGTCTTGCCGTCGATGTCTACGCTGTTCGCGCCGGTAAATTGCGCGGTGCCGCGGATCGTCGTGACCTTGCGCCGTTTGGCAAGCCCGCCCAGCCCGCCTGTCAACTGCCCGACGATATCGTCTTTTTTTGCGCGCAGCGCATCCAGGTCGATTTTTGGCGCGCCAAAACTGATACCCCAATCGGCCATATGCACGGCCTCGCGGATCACTTCGGCAGCGTGCAGCAGGGCCTTGGAGGGAATGCAGCCTTCGTTCAGGCAAACGCCGCCCAGCCGGTCGCGGGCATCTACCAGCGTGACGTTCAGGCCCAGGTCGGCAGCACGAAAGGCGCAGGCATAGCCACCCGGCCCCGCGCCGATGACAAGCAGGTCAGTGTGATCGGTCATTGCGGCATCCCTTAAATCAGCATGTTGCGCGGGTCGGCGATCAGCCCGGCGTAATGGGTCATGAACCGTGCCGCATCCGCCCCGTTGATCACACGGTGGTCATAGGACAGATCCAGCGGCACCATCGGCACCGGACGTGGCGTGTCGCCATCCCAGACGGTCACGGTTTCGGTGCGGGTGATCCCAAGGATCGCAACCTCTGGCGGGTTTACGATGGGGGTAAAGGCAGTGCCGCCAATGCCACCCAGGTTGGTGATGGTCATGGACGCACCGCCCATGTCATCGGGGCCAACCTTGCGCGCCTGCGCACGGCCGGCCAGATCGGCAATTTCCGCCCCGATCTGCCAAAGCCCCTTTTGGTCGGCATCCCGGATCACCGGCACCATCAGCCCGTGGGGGGTGTCCACCGCGATGCCGATATGCACGTAATCTTTCAGGATCAGCGTGTCGCCATCCGGTGTCAGTGACGCATTGAACCGCGCAAAGGCCCGCAGCGCGCGGGCCAGTGCCGCGACGTGAAACGCCAGCGCCGTCAGCTTGACACCACGTGCCTGTGCCTCTGGCTTCAGCGTCTTGCGCAAGGCTTCGATGCCGCTGACATCGGCGCGGTCGTGGTGCGTGACGGCAGGGATCAGCGATTGCGCGGCAGCCATGTTGCGCGCGGCGACTTGGGCAAAGCGGCTCATCGGTTCGGTCGTTACGGGGCCATAGTGGCTGTGATCCACGTCCCAATAGCCGGTGTCGCCGGTGGGGGCGGCGGTGCTGCCCCCTTCCAGATCTTCGGGTGCGATCGTGGTCCGGCCAAGGGCCTTGGCCCGCTGCGCGATATCCACGCCCTTTTCACGTGCAAGACGGCGGGTGGACGGGCTGGCGATGATGTCTGACATGACTGCCCCCTTACCAACTGGCCGAGATATATTGCGTTTCCATGAATTCCAGCATGCCTTCATGCCCGCCTTCGCGCCCCAGCCCCGATTGCTTGGTGCCGCCAAAGGGTGCGGCGGGGTCACTGACCAGACCGCGGTTCAGCCCGACCATGCCGTAATCCAGCCGTTCGCAGACCTGCAAGGCACGTTTGAAATCGCCGGAAAACACATAGGCGACCAACCCGTATTCGGTGTCATTGGCACGCCTGATCGCATCCTCTTGGTCGGTAAATGTCTGGATCGCGGCAACAGGGCCAAAGATTTCGTCATGCACACAGTCGGCGGTTTCGGGCACGCCCGACAGCACGGTCGGCGGGTAGAAATAGCCGGTGCCGTTTGGTGTCACACCACCGCATTCGACCTTTGCCCCCTTGGCGACGGCATCGGCCACAAAGGCCGCCACCTTGTCACGCGTATCGGCGTTGACCAGCGGGCCAACATCGACCGATGGGTCGGTGCCATCGCCCACCTTGAGCGCCGCCATCTTTTCGGTCAGGCGCCGGGTGAATTCCTCGGCAATATCTGCGTGCACATAGATGCGGTTGGCGGCGGTGCAGGCCTCGCCCAGATTGCGCATCTTGGCCAGCATCGTGCCTTCGATCGCGATGTCCATATCGGCGTCTTCCATCACGACGACAGGGGCGTTGCCGCCCAGTTCCATCGCGGGTTTCAGCACCTGATCGGCGGCGGATTTCAACAACTTGCGCCCCACGCCCGTCGATCCGGTAAAGCTGACGACGCGCACGCGGGGATCATGCAGCATGTGATCGACCAAAGCACCTGTACGCTTGGACGGCAGCACATTGACCAGACCTTTGGGCACGCCTGCCTCTTCCAGAAGCGGCATGAGTGCCAGCATGGTCAGCGGCGTTTCCGATGCCGGTTTGATGATGACACCGCAACCGGCGGCCAGCGCGGGCGCGTTCTTGCGTGTGCCCATGGCGGCGGGATAGTTCCACGGTGTGACCAGCACGGCCAGCCCTGCGGGTTTGTGCTGCACCATGATCCGGGCACCCGATGCAGGCGCATGGGTGATCAAGCCGTCGGCGCGCACGGCCTCTTCTGCGAACCAGCGAAAGAATTCTGCGGCATAGGCGGCCTCGCCGCGTGCATCGACCCCGGCCTTGCCGTTTTCGAGGGTGATCAGATGCGCGAAATGATCCAACCGCGCGGTCATCAGTTCCCACGCCTTGCGCAGGACCTCGGACCGCGCGCGGGGCGTGCGGGCGGCCCATTCGGCCATCGCCGCCTCGGCGGCGTCCAGTGCGGCATCGGCATCTGCGATATCGGCGCTTGCAACCGATGCAATCACCTGTTCGGTGGCAGGGTTGATGACGTCAAACCGGTCTGCCGTCTTTTGCCATGTGCCGTTGATATAAAGGTCTGTATATTCCATGTCGGTCCCCAAGGGTCAGAGCAGGTGGCGAAGCGGTTGCTCCATCCGGTCTGCGAAATTTGAAAGAAGGGTGATGGCGGCCTGCGCATCCAGTTGCGAAGGCGCGCATTCAAGCGTGATGGTCAGGCCATGCGCGCCGGTCATCACAGTCAGGGCAGGGGCGGTTTCGGCCCCCATGGCAATACTGCGCAGTGACGTTCCGCGCAAATCACGCAAGATCAGATCGGGTGCATCGTCGGTTGCAGTGATCGCTGACAGTGACCTGACTGCGGGCACCGCATAGCTGTGCTGTTGCCCGAACCGTTCGACCGCGATGACGCAAGGCGCTGACGTGCTGGCACCAGCGAGACCGGCCAGCAGGGCGTCGGCATCCGTCAGCCCATGCGCCGTGGCGGCCCAATCGGCAAAGGGTGTGAAGCCATCGGCAGTGATTTCAGCGGTCAGCACGCGGGCGGCAGCAGCAGTGTGCGCCGTGGCCTTGGCGGGCAGCGCGCGCAATGCGTCCAGATCGGCCACATGAAACGGTTGCGGATGTCCGGCCTCTGCCAGCAGCGACAGATCCAGCCCTTGTTCCAGCGCCAGCCTGCGTGCTTTGGGTGATGCAAGGATGCGTCCGCCCGTTGCACGGGGTGCGGCCGGTCCTGGTGCCGCTTTGGCCGGCGCGACAGGTGCTTTCGTTTCAGGTCCTTTTGCGGCGGGTGCGGGTGCGGTTTGTGCTGACTTCACCGACCTTGCAACCGTGTTGGCCGGTTTCTCTGCGCTGATGATCGCAACGGGATCACCAACTGGCACGTCCTCTCCGGCTTCGGCCAGCGTGGCGGCAAGGTAGCCGTCGGACCCTGCGGCGACCTCCATCGTGGATTTGTCGGTCTCGACCTCGAACAGCACATCATCAGCGGCGACCGCATCGCCGGGGGATTTCAGCCAGTTGACCAAAAGGCCACTATCCTGTGCCATACCCAGTTGCGGCATGGTGACGGATTTGCCGGCTGGCAGGTCATCGCCTTCAGCAGGGGCGGCAGGTTCGACGGCGGTGTCATCATCGGCGCTGTCGGAAATCCGCGCGATGACGGCGCCGACCGGCACATCGTCACCTTCGGATGCGGTCACGCCGGTCAGAAAGCCGTTCGCCTGCGCCTCGACCTCCATCGTGGCCTTGTCGGTTTCCACCTCGAACAGAGCGTCGCCCTTGGCCACGGCATCACCCGGGCCTTTGAGCCATGACACGATCTTGCCCGCGTCCTGCGCCATGCCAAGCTGGGGCATTGTCACATCATGCGGCATGTATCATCTCCCCCGCGCAAAGTTTGCGGGCGTTTTCGGCGACACCTTCGGGGGTGGGCACTGTGATATCTTCCAGCGCGGGTGAAAACGGCACCGGCACATCCATCGCCCCCATCCGCAGCACGGGCGCATCCAGATGATAGAATGCCTTTTCATTCAGGCGGCTGGCGATTTCTGCCGTGACACCATAGCTTTGATGGCCTTCGTCGATGACAATCGCGCGGCTGGTCTTGCGCACGCTTTCCAGCAATGTCGCCTCGTCCAGCGGCACGATGGTGCGGGGGTCGATCACTTCGGCGCTGATCCCTTCGGCTGCCAGGATCTCGGCGGCTTTTTCAGCGACCTGAACCATGGATGATGTCGCGATAAACGTGATGTCGGATCCCTCGCGCTTGATGTTCGCCTCGCCAAAGGGGATCAGGTATTCCTCTTCGGGCACGGGGGCCTTGTCCTGATACATCAGCTTGTCTTCGAAAATCACGACGGGGTTGTTGTCGCGGATCGCGGTCTTCATCAGGCCCTTGGCCTCATAAGCGGACGAGGGCATCGCGACTTTCAGCCCTGGAATATGCGCGACAAGCGCCTGCAAGGACTGGCTGTGTTGTGCCGCAGACCGGCGGGTAGCCCCCATGTTGGTGCGCAAGACCATCGGCACGGACAGTTTGCCACCCGACATATAGTGTTGTTTGGCGGCCTGATTGCACAGCTGGTCCATGACCAGATAGATGAAGTCGCCGAACATCAGATCCACGATGGGGCGCGCGCCGGTCATGGCGGCGCCAACAGCCAACCCGACAAAGCCGGGTTCGGCGATGGGGGTATCGATGACACGTTCGGTGCCGAATTCCTCGACCAGACCGGACAGCACCTTGAAGGGCGTGCCGGCCTCGGCCACGTCTTCGCCCATCAGGAACACGGTCGGGTCGCGGCGCATTTCCTCGGCGATGGCCTCGTTCACGGCCTGGGACAGGGTGATCTCTCTCATAATTCTCTCTCCTCAGTCCGCATAAACATGCATGTCCACTTCGGACACATCGGGGTATTTGGCAGCCTCGGCATAGGCGACGGCCTCGGATGCGTCTTTTTCGATCTCGGCGTTCATCGCTTCGACCTCGTCTTCGGTGGCGATGCCCTGATCAACCAGCCAGGACCGGAACCGCACGATGGGATCGCGGTTTTCCTTCCAGTCCTTTTCCTCGGCCTTGGAGCGGTAATATTCGCGGTTGATGTCGCCCACGTGGTGGCCGTGATAGCGGTAGGTTTCCAGTTCGATAAAGAACGGACCTTCACCCTTGCGGCAGCGCGCCACCAGTTTCTGCGTCAGTTCATTGACCGCCAGCACATCCTGCCCATCGACCTTGAAGGCCTCGATCCCGAACGCCTCGGCGCGGGCCGTTATCGAACCGGCGGCGATTTCTTCGGTCTTGGTATATTCGGAATAGCCGTTGTTTTCGCAGGCATAAATCACGGGCAGATGCCAAAGCGCGGCCATATTCATGACCTCGTAAAGCAGCCCCTGCGCCGTGGCCCCATCGCCAAAGAAACAGACCGTCACATCATCCTGCCCCAGCAGTTTCGCGCGCAGGGCCGATCCTGTAGCGATCCCCATGGACCCGCCGACGATGGCATTGGCGCCAAGGTTACCGTGGCTTTGGTCGGCAATATGCATCGACCCGCCCTTGCCGCGACAGTACCCTTCTTCCTTGCCCAGAAGTTCGCAGAACATCTGCTTGAATTCGGCCCCCTTGGCGACGCAGTGCCCGTGCCCACGGTGGGTGGATGTAATGCGGTCGTCATCGGTCAGCGCCTCGCAGATGCCCACTGCAACGGCTTCCTCGCCGGAATACATATGCGTCAGGCCGGGCATCTTGGCGGACAGATACAGCTGGTTCGCGTTGTCCTCAAATGTGCGGATACGCACCATCTGGCGGTACATCCGCAGGTAATCTTCGGTGTTTGTTTTCGTCTTGGCCATGGAATGGTCTCCAAGCAGGGAATGGGCGCCGGGCACCCATCCTGCATCGGTGACGCAGGATGGGTGATTTCACCTATGTTCAGTAGCGGTTGGCGATGGGCAGTTCTTCGGCGGGGAACAGGCTGATGACTTCGCAACCGGTTTCTGTCACGACGACTTCTTCCTCGATGCGGGCGGCGGAATAGCCGTCGGTTGCAGGGCAGTAGGTTTCCAGCGCAAAGACCATACCGGTCTTGATCTCCATCGGGTGATCCATCGACACCGCACGCGAGATGATGGGCCGTTCGTGCAACGCCAGACCCAGACCGTGGCCGAATTGAAGCCCAAAGGCCTGATCTTCACTCGCAAAGCCCAGCGATTGGGCTGTTGGCCAGACTTCGGCAACCTTGTCGGTGCTCACGCCGGGTTTGATCATCGCGATAGAGGCATCGATCCATTCGCGCGCCTTCACATAGGCGTCGTTCTGCGACGGTGTTGCACGGCCCACGTTGAAGGTCCGGTAATAGCAGGTGCGATAGCCCTGATAACTTTGCAGAATGTCGAAAAACGCCTGGTCGCCGGGGCGGATCAGCCGGTCGGTGAAGTTGTGCGGATGCGGATTGCAGCGTTCACCGGAAATGGCGTTGATCGCCTCGACGTCGTCTGACCCCATCTCATAAAGCATCTTGTTGGACAGTGCCACGATATCGTTCTCGCGCACGCCGGGCTTCAGCTCTTCATAGATCATATGATAGACGCCATCGACCATCGCGGCGGCTTGGGTCAAAAGCTGGATTTCGTCCGTATTCTTGATCTCGCGGGCCGCCAACATGATCTGCTGGCCATCGACCACGTTCAGGCCTTCTGCCTGCAATGCATGGAACATTGCCGTTTCGGCATAATCCACACCCACCGGCATATCCGCCATACCTGCGTCTTTGATCAGGCCCGCGATTTGCTTGGCATACTTCTGCATCAACCCGAATTCAGGCGGGATGGTGCCGCGCATGCCGACAACCCCTGCAAGGCAATGGCTGGGCTCAAGCCAGTCGGAGTGACGTTTGTGGTGCTCTGCGGCGGAACCAAAATCCCACACATAGGGGCTGTCATCGCCAGTGAGCAGGCAAAAGCGGCACATCTTGTCGCGTTCCCATTCCCCGATCTTGGTGGCCGAGACATACCGGATATTGTTCACATCGAACAACAGCAGCGTACCCGCATTCGAGTTTTTCAGCGACTGGCGCGTCCGCGCAAGGCGGTAACGACGCAGGCGGTCGTGGTCGATACGGCGTTCAAAATCAACGGACATGTGGCCATGGGCTGGCAGCTTTTCGCGCCATTCCCAATTCGGCTCAAGGTCCTGGGGCGTAAGAAGGTTCGGCATGAGGGCATTGCCCGGACGTTCTGACATAACTGTCTCCTTCGGGGGTAAAACTGCCCCCGTATTGTAGGTTATTGAAGCAAAAGCGGGTTACTGGATGCACCAGCCGCCATCGATGTGGATCATCTGGCCGGTCATGTAGTCGCTGTCGTCGCTGGCAAGGAACGACGCGGTGCCGATGATATCCTTGGGGTATGACACGCGCTTGATCTGAAGTGCGTCGCGCACGATGTCGTCATAGGCCTGACCTTCGCGGTCCTTGAAACCGATCTCGACCAGGTCCTTGTCAAGCTGTTCCCACAGCGGCGTGACAACCACGCCCGGCGCATAGCCGTTGACGGTAATGTTGTGCTCGGCAAGGCCAATGGCCCCGCAATGCGTCAGCGCAAGGCAGCCATATTTCGAGGTGCAGTAAACCGTGACATCCACCAGCGGTTTGCGCGATGCAATGGACCCCACGTTGATCAGTTTGTAGGGGTGCCCCTCCATCGGGCCCTGGGCGATCATCTGGCGGGCGGTTTCCTGCATACCCAGCCACATCGCCTTGGTGTTGACGTTCATGATCATGTCCCAGTTGTCTTCATCGATATCCATGAAGAACCGGGGCTTGTTCAAGCCGGCGTTGAAAAGACCCACATTGATAGACCCGAACGCCTTGACGGTGGCGGCGACCGCGGCGGCGTTGTCTTCGCGCTTGGTGACATCCATCTTGACGGCGATGGCTTTGCCGTTGCCGTCTGCGTTGATCTTGTCGGCAACCTCTTGCGCGGCGTCCAGATCAAGATCGCCAATACACACATTGGCACCCTGCGCGGCAAAACTCTCGGCGTTTGCAGCACCCATGCCGCGTGCGGCACCCGTGATCAGGATGTTCTTACCGTTAAGGCGATTGGGGTCCATGGTTTCCTCCCTAAGTGACCTAATGTCGTAAAATGTCTTCGGCGCGGGCTTGCACCCGGTCGAGCGCGTCGCGCGGGCTGACGATCCCGCGGAGCATGTCGTGCAATTCATTGCCGCAAACGCGGATGATGTCGGATATCTGCGGGATCGGCGGGCGCGGCCAGAATTGCAGCTCGTCGCGCCACGACATCTGATCGACCAGCCCAAAGATCGGCGACAGTCGCCGCACCTCGGGGTCTGCACCGACGGAATAGCGTGGCGCTGTGCGGCTGCCGTTTTGCGCATAGAGTTTCTGCGCGCCGGGCGAGGTAAAGGCCACAAGCGCCTCGACCGCGTCCTCCAGCCGGTCCGCCGCCAGATTGGACGGAATGCAAAACACATAGCCGCCAACCGGTGCGATGGGCACCCCTTTGGGGCCATGCGGATGCGGCAGATAACCGGTATTGCCATGCGCCGGACAGCTTTCGTCCAGCTCGAAATAGGGGGCCAGAAGGGTGTAGCCATAGGCCATCGCCACCTGCCCCGCACCATAGGGGCGCACCCGTTCATACCATGACATGGACAGGATGTCGGGTGGCGAAAACGCAAGCAGTTGCAACAGGTAATCGGCGGCTGCATGGGCACGCTCGGTGTTCAGGGTGGGCCGCAAAACCTGCCCGGCAAGATTACCCGCGTCATAGCCACCGGCGATTTCGGGGATATCGATGATCGGCTGGCCAAAGGCTGCACAGGTCATCATGAAGGTATGCCCCAGCGCCGTGCCGCGCGCCGCGTTCCACGCCACGCCATAGCGGCCGCGCTGCGGGTTGTGAAAATGCCGCGCGGCATCAATGACGGCGTCGGTTGTGGCGGGGGGCTCCAGCCCGTCTTCGGCAAACCAGTCCTTGCGGTAGAACATCAGTTCCGGCGTCGTCTGGCTGGGCACGCCATAAGGCTGCCCGCCCCAGTGCGCCGCCTGCCATCCCGCAGTGTGAAAATCCGCCGGATCAAGCCGCGCCACATCCATGACATCGCCCAGAGGCCGGATCACACCCTTTTCGACAAACTCGCCCACCCACGGCAGGTCAACGGCAATCAGGTCGTACCGGCTTTTGGGGCGATCTGCGTTGCGCAGCGTTTCTTCGTGCAGGCGGTCGATGGAAAAGGCCCGCTGGTGAATGTCCGTGCCCACCATTTGTTCGAACTGGCGCTTCAACCCCTCCATCACCATGAAGGTCGGATCGCCATGCACCAGAATGCGCAGGCCGCCGGGCAGTTTCAGTGGCTGGGGCAGCGCACTGGGCGGCGCGATCGCCGCGCGTCCGGGTTGATAAGAACCGCCAAAGTAGTAGTCCGTCGTTTCGGATGTCTGCCGCGCACCGCCAAAGGTGCTGCGCACCAGCCGGTCGACCCGGTCGGCCAGCTGACTGAAACTTTCCAGCAGATCGGGGCTTGGATGAAGGGAGTGGCTTTTGCCGGTGCGTGTGCGGGGGCGGCGTTCGATCAGCCCCGCGTCCTGTATCTCGGCCAGCTTGCGGGTCGCAGTGGCATAAGGCACCCCTGCCGCAGACACCATCGAAGACGGCGAGACAACCCGGCCCTCCGAATGACTGCGCAGCAGGTGCAGGATCATGTTCAGATGCGGATTGGGTGTGTTCGGGTCAACAGCATTGTCCATCTCCATGGACAGGCTGGCAAGGAAATGCACCACCCTCTCCAGGTCGGGGCTGGCAGTGTTCATCGTCCCGTCCGCAGACCCGGTGGCTGCAGATTGTCCAAAATGATTATTTCGCGCTGCGAGCTGTTGCATTATACCTGACTTGGCGATGCCGCTGTTGCGGCGTGGCGTATCGTTCATGATTTCCCCTTGCAATTTGCCCAATTTGATATCCGTTCAGTATGGTGAAAAAAACCATAATGGACATTAAAAAGTTCATAATGGATAAAAAGGATACGTTTTTCCGGCCGAGAATCGCGCTGGATAAGGAGGCGATTGCACCGGGTTTCGGCCCGACGCTGGGAGGCTGAACGCAATCGTGACAGAATAACCCATGGGAGGACCCAAAGAATGAAAATGACTATGAAAGTGGCGCTTGCCTGCACAACCGCGATGCTGGGAACGGCGGCTGCGGCGCAAAGCATGACCATCGGCATCACGCAGAACAACGTGGGCGTGGACAGCTATCAGACGACTTATGAAAAGGCCTTTATCGCCGCCGCCGAAGCCAACCCTGATGTTGAGGCTGTCGTGCTGGATGCCGGTGGCGACGTCGCCCGCCAGATCGCCCAGATGGAGGATCTGATCCAGCAGGAAGTGGACGCAATCATCATCTGGCCAACAAACGGCGAGGCCGTGATCCCGGCTGTGCGCAAGGCGCATCAGGCTGACATCCCCGTCATCGTAACCAACTCCAACATTGCCGAACAGGGCTTTGATTTCGTGGCAAGCTTCTCGGGGCCTGACAACATCACCCAAGGTTCGCGTTCGGCCGAGATCATGTGTGACAAATTCAAGGACATGGGCATCGAAAACGAAGCCCGCGTCGTACAGATTTCCGGTCAGCCGGGTTACACGACAGCGATCGAACGTCAGCAGGGCTTTGACGAGCGTCTGCCAGAGGTTTGCCCCAATGTCGAACTGGTCGAGACTCAGCCAGGCGACTGGAACCGTGAGAAATCACAGCAGGTCATGGAAGCGTTCCTTGTCAAATACGATGACATCGACGGCGTCTATGCCGGTGACGACAACATGGGTGTCGGCGCATTGAACGCAGCAAGGGCCGCAGGCCGCGAAGGGATCATCTTTGTCGGCGCTACGAACTTTGCCGTGGGGTATGATGCGATGGCGGCTGGCGAATACTGGGGGTCGATCTATCAGTCCCCGGTTGACGATGCCGAGGCTGCGCTGAAAACGGCGATTGATACGTTGAACGGCGAAGATTTGCCATTCCTCAACTATTTTGACACGCCAAAGATCACACAGGACAACATGGGTGAATTCACCAAGCCTGTGTTCTGATCTCCTCCCGGAATGCGCGGGGCGGCTCTGCCCCGCGTGTTTTGTTTTCGACATATCCAAAAAATCGAGGGGGGCGATATGACGCGAGTCTCGGGACGATCGTGCATCGTGACAGGCGCCGCACAGGGCATCGGCCGCGCCATTGGCGAGGCGTTGCTGGATGAGGGCGCGCTGGTGTGTTTTGCCGATATCAACGCCGAAAAAGTGGCCAATGTGGCCCAAGCAAATGCCCAACGCGCGGCGGATGCCGGCGGACAGGTGACACACGCCGCCGTTGATGTGACAGACCGCGCGCAGGTGCAGGCGATGATCGCCCACACGGTCGCAACTTTCGGCAGACTGGATGTGAAATTCAACAACGCCGGCGTGAACAAGCCTATGAATTTCCTCGATGTGACCGAGGAAAACTGGCATTTCATTATGGGAATCAACGGGCTGGGCTGCATGATTGGCATGCAGGAAGCGGCCCGCCAGATGATTGCCCAAGGCGGCGGCGGCAAGATCATCAACACCGCCAGCATCGCCAGCCGGCAGGGGTTTGACAATGTCGCCCCCTATTGCGCGAGCAAGTGGGCCGTTGTGTCATTGACACAATCAGGTGCGCGGGATCTGGCAAAACATGATATTACGGTCACGGGCTTTGCGCCCGGCGTGGTCGATACCGAAATGTGGGAACAGGTCGATCAGGATCTGATGGGGATCGGTGCCGCCGAACGCCCCGGTCAGGCGATGGAGGAGTTTTCATCGCAAATCCTCAAGGGGCGTGTCGCCAAGCCAGGGGACATCACCGGAACGACGACGTTTCTGGCGTCAAAAGACAGTGACTATATGACCGGACAGATCATCATGATCGACGGGGGAATGACGCTGGTGTAGTGGCGCGACGCCAACACCGGGGGAGGGGAGCACGATGGCAGCAATGACAAAACAAGATGTTGGGAATTTCCTTGCAAAGCAAGGTATCCTGGTTGCTTTTGCGATATTCATGATTGGCTTTGCGCTGGCCAACCAGCGCTTTATCGCGATGGATAATATTTTCGGTGTGATCCGGTCGTCGGCCATTCTGGGTGTCATGGCGCTTGGGGTGACCTTTGTCGTGATCGGGGGCAATCTTGATTTGTCCGTCGGTTCGATGATGTCCTTTTCCACCATCGTGGTGCTGGATCTGCATGACAAGGTCGGCCCCGCCCTGGCTATTCCGATGATGTTTGCCCTGACACTATTGCTGGGCGCGTTCATCGGATTTCTGGTGGGCTATCTTAAACTGAACTCGCTTATCGTGACGTTGGGCATGCTGTCTGCGATCCACGGGCTGACGCTGACATGGTCGGGCGGCAAGAATATGGATATCGCAGACAAGTCGGGGACATGGTTTTCCTTCTTTGGTCAGGGCGACGTGATGGGTATTCCTGTGCCGATCCTGATGTTCGCGCTGCTGGCTGTCGTGCTGAGCATGATACTGTCCAAAACCCCCTTTGGCCGCAAGGTTTACGCCGTGGGCGGTAACGGGCAGGCCGCGACGTTTTCGGGCATTCCGCGGGCGCGGGTGGTGTTCATGACCTATCTTGTGTCGGCGTTTTGCGTCGCGACGGCCGGTTTATTGCAGGCCAGCCGCAGCCTTGGCAGTCAGAACACCGTCGGGCAGGGGATGGAGTTGGAGGTGCTTGCCGCTGTCATTCTGGGCGGTGCGTCGCTGTTGGGCGGATCGGGCACCGTGTTCAAGACCGTGATCGGTGTGCTGATCCTTGGATTCATCCAGAATGGTCTGCTGTTGGTCGGTCTGGATTTCTACGTTCAATACATGGTCACATGGGCGATCATCATTCTGGCCGTCTGGCTGGATGTCGCAGCCAAACGGGGCCGCCTGTTGTCCCCGATCGCTTGAGGAGTGCCAGAAATGACATCGCAAAACCGCAACGACCTGATCAAGCAAGGCGGCATCTGGGCCTTTATTGTGGTGGAACTGGCGTTCTTTTCCATCGCGGGCGAATACCTGTCCGTGTCTGACAAGGCGTTCATGGATTTCGACAACATGCTGTTGTTGCTGAAACAATCCGCCCCTATCGGGATCATCGCGCTGGGGATGACGATCATCATGATCAACGGCAATATCGACCTGAGCGTCGGCGCCATCTTTGCGCTGTCGGCCATCGTGCTGCTTGACAGCATGACATGGCCCTTCATGCAGGCGCTTGGCGATTGGGCAATTCCGGTGGCCTGGGGCTTTGCGCTGCTGACGGGTGTGGTGCTGGGGGCAATCAACGGGTTGATCGTTTGGAAGACCGGGGTCGATGCGTTCATCGTCACGCTGGGGTCGATGCTGGGCTTTCGCGGCCTGGTGTTCATGTATAACGGCGAACAACCCACCAGCCACCTGAACTGGACGTTGGTCGATTTCGCCGAGGCGCAGTTTCTGGGGCTTCACACCGCCACATGGTTCCTGTTGATCACGGCCCTGCTGTTGTGGCTGCTGATGACCCGCACGGTGCATGGCCGCAATGCCTATGCCATCGGCAACAACCGCGATGCGGCGGTCAATGCGGGTATCCGCGTCGGGCCGCATTTCATGTGGAATTTCATCCTGATCGGGTTTCTGGCCGCATTGTCGGCGGTGGTGTTCTATTCCGAAAGCGGGTCGGTGAACCCCAATGACGGCATGCTTTATGAACTTTGGGCGATTACCGCCGTCGTGCTGGGCGGCACCAAGTTGGCGGGTGGCTATGGGTCGATCATTTCGACGCTTGGCGGGGTGATCGCCATTCAGCTTTTGCGCAAGGGGCTGGGCCATATCGGGGCAGACACGCAGACAGTGAACCTTGTCATCGGTCTGATCCTGATCGCGGTGCTGTTTCTTGACCGCCAGTTGAACCGCAAGGGCAAGGAGGAGCTGAAGATATGACCGAACAGACCCCGATTTTACGTCTTGAAGGCATCGTGAAAACCTTTCCAGGTGTGCGGGCACTTGATGGTGTGTCCCTTGATGTGCGCCCCGGAGAGGTCCACGCGCTGATGGGGGAAAACGGCGCTGGCAAATCGACCCTGATGAAGGTGTTGGGCGGCATCCTGGCCCCGAACGAAGGCCAGATTTTCATCGCCGAAGAACCCACGGTCATGACCTCGCCGATGCAGGCCAAGGCCAAGGGGGTTGTCTTCATCCACCAGGAACTCAGCCTTGCCGGGGAACTTAGCGTGGCCGAGAATATTTTTCTGGGCGAACTGCCGCTGAAATCCTTTGGCCGGGTCGATTGGCAAAAACTCTATGCCGATACTGACAAGATCCTGAAAACGCTGAATGTCGGGTTTGATGCCCGGACGCGCGTTGGCGATCTTTCGATTGCAAACCAGCAGATGGTGGAAATTGGGCGCGCGCTGACGGTGGACCCCCGCGCGGTGATCTTTGACGAACCCACTGCTTCGCTGACGGACGCGGAAAAGGTCGTGTTGTTCGACGTGATTGCCGATTTGCAGGCTAAAGGCGTCGGCGTCATTTATATTTCTCACCGGATGGAGGAAATCTTCAAGATTACCGATCGGATCAGTGTGCTGCGCGACGGCCAATACCGCGGTACGTTGAATACCGCCGAGACGAACGAGGATGAGGTCACGCAACTGATGATCGGCCGCAGCCTTGATCTGTCGCGCAACGAAAGCCATCACGAACTGGGCGATATCGCACTGGAGGTGCGGGGGCTGAGTTGTGGCAAGCTGTTCAATGACGTCAGTTTTGCGGTGCGCCGTGGCGAAGTGTTGGGTTTTTATGGCCTTGTCGGCGCGGGCCGGACCGAGATTGCCGAAACGATCTTTGGCCTGCGCACCCCGTCTGCGGGACAGATACTGCTGAACGGACAAGAGGTGCGGATCAATTCGCCGATCGAGGCGATCCGTTACGGCATTTCACTGGTGCCAGAGGACCGCAAGGATCAGGGGCTGGTGTTGGGCATGAATTGTCGCGACAATATGACCTTGCCCCAGGTGGGCGATTTGACGGCCGGCCCGTTTGTCAGCGATGGTGCGGAAATTGCGATCTTTGATCAGTATCGCGACAAACTGGACATCCGCACGCCGGGGTGGCGGCAGTTGGTCGGCAACCTGTCGGGCGGCAACCAGCAAAAGATCGTCATCGGCAAATGGTTGTCGATGCACCCCGAGGTGCTGATCGTCGATGAACCGACGCGCGGAATTGATGTTGGGTCCAAGTCGGAAATCCATAACCTGATCCGCGAACTGGCGGCGCAAGGCTATGCGGTGATCGTCATCAGTTCGGAAATGCCCGAGGTGCTGCATGTGTCCGACCGGATCGTGGCGATGTTTGCAGGACAGGTCATGCGCGAATTCACGTCTGATGAGGTGACCGAAGACAATCTGATTCAGGCGATTTCAGGCATCAGTAGCGACAAGGTCGCCTGACCCGTTCGGCTTGGCGGTGATTGGCCCCGGCGGGGCCGATCTGCCATGTGATTGCGCGCGTGCCGCCAGCACACCGTTTACCCATGTTAATGCAGAAACCTCTGGTGCAGGCCACACAGATATCGCCGAAAGGGCAATCTGTGCCGGGTGACGTGGCCGTGTGCCGCGCCGCCCGGACATCGCATGAACAACACCGGAGGTCGCAATGCTCACTCTGACCAGTCCCGATTTCAACCCGGGAGAGACGATTCCCGTTCGCTTTACCTGCGATGGCGAAGATGTTTCGCCTGCTTTCCGCTGGACCAATCTGCCGGAAGGAACGCGGGAACTGCTGTTGATGTGCGACGATCCGGATGCACCGGGCGGTGTGTTTCGCCATTGGGCGGCGTGGGGCATCGCGCCGGACAAGAATTTCCTGCGATCGGGGTTCGGGGCGGAATCCCTTGAACCGGGCTTTCAGCAGGCGGTCAATGATTTCGGCAAGCCCGGCTATAGCGGCCCCTGTCCACCAAAGGGTGATGCCCCGCACAGTTACCATTTCCGGCTCAGTGCGCTGAATGATAAAATTACATCCGCCGCGCCCGGCGCAACCTGTGAAGAAATCTTCGCATTGGCGCAGCCCATGTTGATTGAATTTACCGAACTGGTGGGTCTTTACGGGCGCTGACAGGCCCTGTCAGGCCGGGTTCTGGTCGCCGCCCCCGGAACCTGTTTTGAGAAAGGTGTCAATTTCAGCCATGACATGGGCCAGTGTGCCCGCCGCGATTTGCTGTCCGGCGGCGTCCTCGGCAAAGAATTCGTGCCGGTCGCGGTGTCGGCCGATGCGCGCGGCCAGGTGTTCGTCCGCGCCACCCCGGAAAATATCAAAGAGCGGATCGCCATCGTGTTCTGTCCATGTGAACCGTGTGGCCCAGCCGTGCTGGATGACATGGGCGCCATAGCTTTCCAGCCGCTTTTGGTCTGTCGGGCCGATGATATTCTCGGCCAGCCTGATGATACGGTCAGACATTGTCCCCCCTTGGCCGTCGCTAGACCTTTACAGCGGTCGCGGCGTCATCGTGCATGTGTTCGGTCTGCAATGCCTGACGGATGGTCAGGTCATTAAGGATATCACGCATGGTCAGCATACCTTTCAGAACGCCGCCCTCGGCCACGATCAGGCGGCTGGCCTTGTTTTTCTGCATCGTCTTCAATGCCGCCAGAACCGGCGTGTCGGGCGTGACCGTGCCAATCCGGGATTGCGCGGGCAAAGCCTCGCTTGCGGTTTTATGCGGCCTTTGGTCGGCGGCGATGCGGCCAACGTCCTCAAGCCGCAGACAACCCAGAACCTCGCCATTGCGCACAACGGGAAATGCGGTGTGGTGATGGCGGTAAAAGTAGTCTTCGATCACATCCGACAGCGGTGTTTGTGCCGGAATACTGACCGGATCATGGACCATGATCTGCCGCACCGTCCGGTTTTCAAGATTGAACTTGAGTGTCATATGCATTTCCGAAGAGGTTGCCGCGCTCAGAATGAAAAAGCCGATCAATGCCTGCCATATCCCCACGACAGTCCCCCCCGAGACCAGGTTCAACACCCCAAGCAGGATCAGGAATATCCCGAAACCACGCCCCATCGCGGCGCTGATCCGCGTGGCCCGGGCATAGTTTTCCGTCCACCACCACAAGGCTGCGCGCAACATGCGACCGCCGTCCAGTGGAAAGGCGGGGATCAGATTGAACGTTGCAAGCACAGTGTTGATCAATGCAAGATAGCCGAACAAAGCTGGCAGCATCGTTCCGGGTGCAAGCATGGACAGGCCCAGAAACAGACCTGCCAGCACATAGCTCATGATGGGGCCTGCAATCGCCATAAAGAATTCGGCTTGTGCATTTGGCGGTTCATTTTCCATTTCGGCAACACCGCCAAAGATGAAAAGCGTGATCCCACGGATCGGCAGATCAAACCGCCGTGCCACCAGCGCATGGGAAAACTCGTGCAGGATGATCGACAAGAAAAGCCCCAGCGCGCCGGCCAGGCCCAGCCACCACGCGGATCGCGCGCCCAGGTCCCCGATTGTCTGCGGAAAGTAACCTGTTGCCAGTGACCATGTGATCAGCACCGCCAGAATAATCCACGTCAGATCAAGGCTGACCCGAAATCCCAGTATCGTGAAAAGTTCAATTCGTTTTGTCAGCATGTGGCCCCCCATCAAGAAACAAGCATGCACTGAAAACCCGGGCCCTGACCTTGATCCGCATCAATCGGTGCAGGTGCAGGGTGTGATCAGTCCATGATGGATTGACAGGCGTTAAGGTTGATGCCCGTGAACACCGTCACGATCCGGACAGCTGTCAAGCACTGTGATGGGCATGAAACGGTTTCTTTTGCGGCATGACGCGGGTCAAACCTGGAGGGAGCAAAGCGATGTCAGGCAAGTCCGAGGCAAAGGACCGCATTGCAGCATTGCGCAAGCAAATAAACCGGCACGACCGCTTGTATTTTGTCGAGAACCAGCCCGAGATTTCAGACGCGGAATACGACAAGTTGTTCGCAGAGCTTGAAAAACTGGAAAAGAAGTATCCCGATCTTGTCACCCCGGGTTCGCCCACGCAACGTGTCGGGGCAGAGCCCGTCAAAGACCTTAAAAAGGTCGCGCATGTGGCACCGATGCTGAGCCTTGATGCGGTGCGCGACAAGGATGAGGTGGCGGAATTTCTGCAACGGATACGTGACAAGACAGATGAAAAAACCGCCCGCTATGTGGCCGAGCCAAAATTCGATGGCCTCTCGATCGAGGTGGTCTACGAAGACGGGCAATTCCTGCGCGCCGCCACCCGCGGCGACGGTGAAACCGGCGAGGACATCAGCCATAGCTTGCGAACGGTCCGGGCGCTTCCGCTGCGGCTGGACGGGCAGGAAAGTGCATCGGGTGAACTGGCCTTTCGCGGAGAGGCGATTATGCCCAGGTCAGGCTTTCAGGCGTTGAACAAGGCACGCCTGGAGCGCGGTGAGGATCCTTTTGCCAATCCGCGCAATGCTGCCGCTGGCATTTTGCGCCGACACGATCCGTCCCAAGCGGAACGCATCCGTTTTGCCGTGACCTTTTACGATGTCACCGGGATAGATAGCCAGACAGCGTCAACCCAGTGGGATCTGCTGGAGCTGTTCAGGGACATCGGGCTGCCGGTCATTGGTGATCGTGCGCGTTGCGCCTCATTGGACGATGTCCGATCCTTTCACGATAAGTTGCAAAAGGCGCGTGACGATCTGGATTACGAAATTGACGGGATTGTTCTGAAACTGGATGACCGCGCGGCGCGTGAAACGCTGGGGGCGCGGCACCGAAGCCCCAGATGGGCCATTGCCTGGAAATTTCCGCCCCGCACAAAAGAAACGCGGATCGCTGATATCGTGGTCGGCGTCGGTCGCACGGGGGTGCTGACCCCTGTGGCGCTGCTTGATCCGGTGGATGTGGGTGGTGTAACTGTGGCGCGTGCGACGCTTCACAATATCGCGGAACTGCACCGCAAGGATTTTCGCGTGGGCGATATCGTCCGGATCGTGCGGGCCGGCGACGTTATCCCCGAAGTGGCCGAACGCGTGCCGCAACCCGGGGTCAAGCGCGCCGATCCGTTCGAGATGCCGGATCAGTGCCCCTCTTGCGGGGCCAGTGTTGAACGACACGGGCCGATGGCCTTTTGCCCTGCCGGAATTGCGTGCCCCGCACAACTGAGCGGGCGGTTGGTGCATTATGGCGCGCGCAGTGCGATGGATATCGAAGGGCTTGGCGAAAAGACCGCAGCGCAGCTTGTCGAAAGTGGACTGGTCGGGGATATTGCCGATCTTTACGATATCACCGTTGCGGATATTGCCGGCCTTGCGGGATATGCACACACATCAGCAACGGCCTTGCACAAGGCGATCCATGATCGACAGCAGGTGCCGCTTGACCGATTTCTTCATGCCTTGGGGATCCGCCATGTCGGCGGCGATACGGCCCGGCGGCTTGCCCGTCACTTTGGGACGCTCGATGCGCTGACAGGGGCATCAAAAGAGGCAATCAAGGATACCGCCGGGATCGGCCCCGAAATCGCGGGCAGTGTGGCCGCCTTTTTCGCAGAGAAACGAAACCGCGATGTGATTGCGCGCCTGCAAAAGGCGGGTGTGTCACCCGAACCCGTCAAACAGGCCGATACATCGCTGGCCGGCCAGACCTTTGTGCTGACCGGCACCCTTGATACCTGGACCCGAGACGAGGCGACCGATGAAATCGAACGCCGGGGCGGGCGTGTGACGTCCAGCGTCAGCAGCAAGACCGATTATGTGGTCGTCGGGGACGATCCGGGTTCCAAACTTGATGATGCGCAGGCCGAAGGGGTGGATACGCTGGGCGAGGATGCCTTCAAGGCTCTGCTGGACAAGGGGGGGCAAGGTCATGCCGGTTCATAACAGCGAGATCGCGGCGATGTTCGACCATGTCGCGGACATCCTGGAGATACAGGATGCGAACCGTTTCCGCGTGCGGGCCTACCGCAACGCCGCGAACACGATCCGCGATCAAAGCCGCCCGGTGGCCAGCATGCTGGACGACGGCGCAGACTTGTCCGAACTGCCCGATATCGGCGCGGATCTGGCAGGCAAGATCGCCGAAATCGTGGCCACCGGCCATTTGTCACTACTGGAAGAGATCGCAGAAGATACCCCCGAGGCGATCGTCGAGGCCACCCGCATTCCCGGCATCGGACCAAAGCGGGCGCAGATGCTGTTCAAGCAACTGGATTTCAGATCTATCGATGATCTCAGGACAGCCGCGCAAGAGGGGCGGATCGCCGAGATTGAAGGGTTCGGTGAAAAGACCGAGGCAAAAATCCGTGACGAACTGGAAAAGGGCGACATGACCGAACGCCGCTTCCGGCTTGATGTGGCAGAGGATTTCGCCGAGCCGCTTTTGCAATGGATCCGAGAGATTGATGGCGTGGAAAAGGCGCAGATCGCCGGCAGCTATCGCCGCCGAAAAGAGACGGTGGGCGACCTTGATATCCTTGTCGCCGGCGAGGATGGCAGCGCGATCATCGATCGCTTTACTGAATATGACGAGGTTGAAGATATCGCCTCCAAGGGCAAGACACGGTCAACCGTCACCCTGCGGTCAGGTCTGCAAGTGGATCTGCGCGTCATTCCCGCAGCAAGCTGGGGGGCTGCGCTGCATTATTTCACGGGGTCCAAGGCCCATAATATCACCGGGCGCAGACGGGCGCAGGATCGCGATCTCAAGTTGAATGAATACGGGTTGTTCGATGACGAAAAGCGCATTGCCGGCGCGACCGAGGAAGACATCTATGCCGGGATCGGCCTGCCGTGGATTGATCCGGTCTTGCGCGAAAACCGTGGCGAGATCGAAGCCGCAGAAAAGGATGAATTGCCCGATCTGATCACGGTTGACGACATCAAGGGTGATCTGCACGTGCATACGAACGCATCGGACGGCAAGGACAGCCTGCGCAAGATGGCCGAGGCGGGCAAGGACATGGGGTATGACTACCTTGCGATTACCGATCATTCGCAAAGCCAGACACAGGCAGGCGGGTTGAGCGCGGATGAACTGGGCGCGCAGATCGACGAGATTGCGGCGCTGAATGACGAGCTGAAGGATTTTCGCCTTCTGGCATCCTGCGAGGTGGATATCCTAGAGGACGGGAGCCTTGATTTCGCGGATGATGTTCTGTCGAAACTCGATCTTGTCGTCGCGGCAATCCATGCCAAATTCGATCTGGACGAAACGGCGCAGACAGAACGGATCATCCGGGCGATGGACAACCCGCTTGTCAGCATTCTTGGTCATCCGACGGGGCGTCAGATTGGCCAGCGCAGGCCATATCCGCTTGATATGGAAAGACTTGTGAAGGCTGCAAAGGAACGCGGTTGCGTGCTTGAACTCAATGCGCATCCGATCAGGCTTGACCTGAAGGATGTCCATTGCCGCATGGCAGCCGAACACGGGGTTCCCATCGCGATCTCGACCGATGCGCATTCCACCGGCGGTCTTGGCAACATCCGATACGGTGTGGACCAAGCCAGACGCGGCTGGCTTTCGGCCGGTGATGTCGTCAATACCCAAAGCTGGAGCACACTGTCACAGCGGTTGCGGCGGGGCTGAGAACAGGCGTGCCTGTCTGGTGCCCGGCGGGGCCATGCCTTGGCCGCGCAGGGTGTTTTCGGCTCACTTGACGCCCGCGCGGGCAAGCGGGACATGCATGCGGTCGTTGGACAGCCGTTCAAGCGCATCGCTGCGATCTTGCAGGTGGTGGACGACGACATGGATCACATCGTCGCTGCGCTGGACCGCGCCGCGCACATCCAGCAGGCGCGCCTGCATGATGGGTTTGCGAAATGTTTCCATTACCTTGGGCCAGATCACCAGATTGGCGACGCCGGTTTCATCCTCCAGCGTGATAAAGCATACGCCCTTGGCACTGCCGGGGCGCTGGCGGATCAGGACCAGCCCCGCAATCGCAATGGCCTGACCGTTGCGCATCCGGATCAGATCGGCGGCGGGCCGATAGCCTTGGCGGGTCATGCTGTTGCGTAGAAACGCCATCGGATGCGCCCGCAGCGACAGGCGCAGGGTCTGGTAATCGGCGACCACATGTTCGCATGTGGGCATCTGCGGCAGGGTGAAAACCGCCTCCGGCCCTTCATCGCGGGTCTGCTGGAACAGCGGCAGGTCTGGCGCATCGCGCAGTGCGCGGGTGTCCCACAAGGCCTGCCTGCGATCGCGCGACATTGACCGGAACGTATCGGCGGCGGCCAGCTTGCGCATGGTGCCCGCGTCAAGGCCCGCGCGGGACTTGAGATCTTGCAGATCGGTAAAAGGCGCATGACGCGCTGCCATGATCCGCCGGGCAGGGGTCTGGCCGACGCCATCCACCTGACGCAGACCCAGCCGCATGGCAAATAGCCCCGCCCCCTTTGGTTCCAGGGTGTTGTCCCAGTCGCTGTAGTTCACGTCGGCGGCGCGTATATCGACCCCATGTTCCCGGGCATCCCGGACGATCTGGGCGGGGGCATAAAACCCCATGGGCTGGGAATTCAGCAGGGCCGTGCAAAAGACATCCGGGTAATGGCATTTGATCCAGCTGGAGATATAGACCAGCAGCGCAAAACTGGCGGCATGGCTTTCGGGAAAGCCGTATTCGCCAAAGCCCTTGATCTGATCGAAACACCGCCGCGCGAAATCGGGGTCGTAGCCGCGCCCGACCATGCGCCCGACCATCTTGTCCTGCAATGTCTCGATCGTGCCGCGGGACCGGAAGGTGGCCATCGCCTTGCGCAGTTCATTGGCCTCGGCGGGGCTGAACCGTGCGGCATCAATGGCGATCTTCATCGCCTGTTCCTGAAAGATCGGCACCCCCAGCGTGCGGCCCAGAATTTTCTTCAGCTCATCAGGGTCGTGGTCGGGGCCGGGGGCGGGATAATCCACCTTTTCCCGCCCGCTGCGGCGGCGCAGATAGGGATGCACCATATCGCCCTGAATGGGACCGGGGCGGACGATGGCGACCTGAATGACCAGATCGTAAAATTCACGCGGTTTCAGCCGGGGCAGCATGTTCATCTGTGCGCGGCTTTCGACCTGAAACGTGCCAAGGCTGTCACCCTTGCACAGCATGTCATAGACGGCGGGGTCCTCTTGCGGGACGCTGGCCAGATCGAACCGCTTGCCGTGATGCGCCGCAATCAGGTCAAAGGCCTTGCGGATGCAGGTCAGCATCCCAAGCGCCAGCACATCGATCTTGAGGATGCGCAAGGCGTCGATATCGTCCTTGTCCCATTCGATGAAACTGCGGTCCTTCATGGCGCCATTGCCGATGGGCACGGTCCGGGTCAGGGGCGTTTCGGTCAGGATGAACCCGCCCACATGCTGCGACAGGTGGCGCGGCATCCCGATCATCATGTCAGCCAGCCGGATCGTGCGCGCAATCAGCGGGTCGCGCAGGTCCAGCCCCGCTTCGGCGGCGTGTTGCGCGCCGACCTCGCGCCCCCAACTGCCCCAGATCGTCTTGGCCAGTGCCGTGGTCACATCCTGCGACAGGCCCATTACCTTGCCCACCTCGCGCACCGCCATGCGCGGGCGATAGTGGATGACCGTGGCGCAAAGCCCCGCCCGGTCGCGCCCGTATCTGGCGTAGATATGCTGGATCACTTCCTCGCGGCGTTCATGTTCGAAATCAACGTCGATGTCGGGCGGTTCGGTCCGTTCTTCGGAAATGAACCGCTCGAACAGCAGATCGTTCTTTTCGGGATCGACGGCGGTGATCCCCAGCACATAGCACACCGCTGAATTGGCCGCCGACCCGCGCCCCTGACACAGGATTGGCGGGGTGACCGCATGGCGGGCAAACCGGATGATGTCATGCACCGTCAGGAAATACCGGGCGATATCCATCTTGGCGATCAGCGCCAGTTCCTTGTTCAGGATCTTGCGGGTCTTGTCGGGGATGCCATCGGGATAGCGGTCCGCCGCACCGCGCCATGTCAGTTCTGTCAGGTAATCCTGCGGCGCGCGCCCTTGGGGGATGGTTTCGCGGGGGTATTCATAGGACAGATCACGCAGGTCGAATGTGCAGGCGTCGGCCACCATGCGGGTGGCCCGGATCGCGTGCGGCCACCGGGCAAACAGCCGCACCATCTGGGCAGGGGATTTGAGGTGGCGTTCGGCATTGGCTGCCAGCAGGAAACCCGCCTGGGTGATGGTTGTCTTGTGGCGTATGCAGGTCATCACGTCCTGCAAGGGCCTGCGGTCGGGCGCATGATAATGCACGTCATTCGTCGCAAGGATCGACATGCGATTGGCCCGGGCCAACTGGTCAAGCCGGTTGATCCGGGCGCGGTCATCACCGCGATACAGATAACTGGCCGCGATATGGCGCAGGCTGGGCAGGGTGCGGGCAAGTTCCGGCGAGCGGGCTGCAAAACGGTCAGGATCATCGTCGGGCAGGGCGATCAGCTGAACCCCTGTCGCA
>NZ_CBFIBD010000033.1:0-32621 GCF_965660735.1 Yoonia sp. | reverse complement strand
ATCACCTGCACCGGCGAAATCTATACCTGTCTGGGACAGGAAGGCCATTCCGACCTGCGCGGCCCCCTGCGCGCGTCAGAGGCGGATGCCGAACTGGAAGACGCCATTCGCGCCGCCATCGCACTGAAACCCAAAGGGCATGATTTCGATTATTCGCGCCAAAAGGTCGATGGTCAGGTCAGCCGGCACATGTCACATACCGGCGGATAAGTCCGCCGGGTGACCTGCCAGACGCGCGGTTTTCGCGCCCCGTTTTATCCATCCGGCTTACGGGCGATATTTTATCCGCCCGGCTTACGGGCGATATAATCAACAAGTGCCGCCTGCCCCACATGCCCCCGGCCTGATCGCTGATCGCGTTCATAAGGTGCACAGCGTTCAATCTGCCAGCCGTCAAAACGCGCGGTCAAATCCGCAACAGTATACATGTTTTCGATGTGCGGCGGTCCACCCGTGCCGCGTCCGACCTGTTCCGGCCGATAGCCGTGCAGGACGATGCGCCCGCCGGGACGCAAGGCACGCTGCATATCAGCAAACTGGCGCGCGCGAAACGCGGGGTCGGCAAACTGGATAAAGATCGCCGCAACCATATCGAACTGCTGTGACCAGTCCCATTCGTCCCACCCTGCCACATGCGCATCGACTTGCACCCCCGCATCATCTGCTAACGCCTTGGCACGGGCAACAGCGGTCGCTGCGGTATCAAAGGATGTCACCCGCATGCCTGCGCGGGCCAGATGCACACTGTTGCGCCCCTCGCCGTCGGCCACGCACAGCACGGATTGCCCCGGCAGGATCAGCCACGGGTTATCTGTGAGAACGGCGGCCGCTTGCGTCCCGAACAGATAGCCGTCATTTTTGCGATAGCGTTCTTCCCACATCAGACGACCGGCATGCGGTTTTCGATGATGCCCGCCCACCACGAACAGCCCGCAGGGATCGCATCGTCGTTGAAATTGTATTCCGGGTGATGCACGGCGGCGCTGTCGCCGTTGCCGACCAGAATATAGGCGCCGGGGCGTTCCTCAAGCATGAAGGCGAAATCCTCGCCTCCCATGATCAGCGGGGCGTCGTCGCATTGCCCGGAAATGGATCTGGCCACGTCAGCGGCAAAATCGGTCTGGTCGGCGTGATTGACCATGACAGGATAGCCCAGATGATAGGCGATCTCTGCCTTGCCACCCAGGCTTTCGGCGGTCAGGCGGGCAATGGTGATCAACCGATCCTTGGCCAGATCCCGCATGGCGCGCGACATGCTGCGCACGGTGCCTTTCAAATGCACCTCTTGGGCGATCACATTGTAGGCGTGCGATGACGATGCAACCGATGTGACAGAGACGACGACCTGATCCACCGGGTCTGCGTTGCGGCTGGCGATGGTTTGCAGCGCTGTAATGAGATGCGCCGCAATGACAGTGGCATCGACGGTTTCATGGGGTTTCGCGGCATGGCCGCCGCGCCCTTTGACGGTGATGTCAAACTGATCGGTCGCGGCAAAAAACGCGCCTTCGCGGATCGCAAACTGGCCCAGCGGTATTCCGGGCCAATTGTGCATGCCGTAAACCTCTTGAATGTTCCAGCGGTCCATCATGCCGTCTGCGCACATCTCGCGGCCGCCGCCGCCGCCTTCTTCGGCGGGTTGGAAAATCACCACGACCGTGCCGTCAAAATTGCGGGTTTCGGCCAGATATTTCGCAGCCCCCAACAGCATGGAGGTATGCCCGTCGTGGCCGCAGGCATGCATCGCGCCCGGGGTTTTGGACGCGTAATGCAGCCCGGTCTGTTCGTGGATCGGCAGCGCATCCATATCCGCACGCAGCCCGATGACGCGACCAGCGGTGTCCTGTTTGCCCTTGATGACACCCACCACACCGGTCCGCCCGATCCCTGTCACCACCTCGTCGCAGCCAAAAGCAGTCAGCTTGTCGGCCACGATCTGCGCCGTTCTGTGCGTATCGAACAGAATTTCGGGGTTTTCGTGCAGATCGCGCCGCCAAGCGGTGATCTCCGGCAGCATTTCGGCAAAGCGGTTCTTGATTGGCATGGCACTCTCCTGATCTGTCTTTCATATGGCGCGGGTGATGGGGTTGTCTACCGGATACCAAAAAGACCCCGCCGTTTCCGGCGGGGCCTTTTGATTTTCTGATGCGCCCGTTCTAGTCGATCTTGGGCAAAAGCGCGTCCAGCGATGCTTTGGCGTCACCATAGAACATCCGCGTATTTTCCTTGAAGAACAGCGGGTTTTCGATCCCGGAGTAACCGGTTCCCTGCCCGCGTTTGGACACGAACACCTGTTTCGCTTTCCAGCATTCCAGCACCGGCATGCCCGCGATGGGGCTGTTGGGATCATCCTGTGCGGCCGGGTTCACGATGTCGTTGGACCCGATCACGATGGCAACGTCCGTATCCGGGAAATCCTCGTTGATTTCATCCATTTCCATCACGATATCATAGGGCACTTTGGCTTCGGCCAGCAGCACGTTCATGTGACCCGGCAAGCGCCCGGCAACCGGATGGATCGCAAAGCGCACGTTCTTGCCCTTGGCCCGCAGCTTGCGGGTCAGTTCCGCGACCGCCGATTGCGCCTGCGCAACGGCCATGCCGTAGCCCGGGATGATGATGATACTGTCGGCTTCGTTCAGGGCTGTTGCCACGCCGTCGGCGTCGATGGCGATCTGTTCGCCCTCAACCGCCATCTGTTCGCCCGCAGGGCCGCCAAACCCCCCCAGAATCACGCTGATGAAAGACCGGTTCATGGCCTTGCACATGATATACGACAGGATCGCACCCGAGGACCCCACCAGCGCGCCGACCACGATCAACAGATCATTGCCAAGCGAGAAGCCAATCGCCGCTGCGGCCCAGCCGGAATAGCTGTTCAGCATTGAAACGACGACAGGCATATCCGCCCCGCCGATGCCCATGATCAGGTGATAGCCGATGAACAATGCGGCCAGTGTCATCAGGAACAGCGGAAGGAACCCACCGGTATTGAAGTACCAGACCAGGCAAAGCAGCGACACGGCTGCGGCCGAGCCATTCAGCAGATGCCCGCCGGGCAACTTGGCTGCGGCACTGTTTACCTTGCCCGCCAGCTTGCCATAGGCAATGACAGAGCCGGTGAAGGTCACCGCACCGATAAACACGCCCAGGAACAGTTCGACCCGCAGGATCGCGATTTCAACGCCGTCCTTTTTCGCCAGCAAGGCGGCGAAACCTTCCAGCGCTGATTTGCCTTCGGCATCCATGCCCATCACGCGACCCAGTTCGAAATGGGCGATGACACCCACGAAAACCGCCGCAAGACCCACAAGGCTGTGCATCGCCGCAACCAGTTCGGGCATCTGCGTCATCTGCACCTTGGTGGCAAGCTGGTAGCCGATCACGCCGCCACCCGCGATCAGGATGATCGAGAGAAGCCAGAGACCGGACCCGGGCCCGATCAGCGTGGCAAGCACCGCCAGCGCCATACCCGCGATGCCATACCAGACCGCGCGTTTCGCGCTTTCCTGTCCCGACAAGCCGCCAAGCGAAAGGATAAAGAGAACCGCTGCGACGACATAAGCCGCTGTCGTAAAACCATATTCCATTGTTCTCTACTCCTTCACGATTTCTGGAACATGGCGAGCATGCGCCGTGTCACAAGAAAGCCGCCGAATATATTGATGCCGGTCATAAAGACCGCCAGCGCAGCAAGGATGATCACAAGGAACGATCCAGACCCGATCTGCGTCAGGGCCCCCAGAATGATGATCGACGAAATTGCGTTGGTGACGGCCATCAGCGGCGTGTGCAGCGAATGCGCCACGCCCCAGATGACCTGAAAGCCGACAAAGACCGCCAGCACGAAGACGATGAAGTGCTGCATGAAGCTGGCAGGGGCGACCAGACCGACCCCGAGCAGCAACACCGCGCCAACGGTCAGCAAAGTCACCTGATTGCGGGTTTGCGCCTTGAACGCGGCAATTTCCTGCGCCTTCTTTTCTTCGACGGTCAGTTCCTTGGGCTTTTCCTTTTTCGGGGCTGCGGCGATGGCTGCGACCTTGGGGGGTGGTGGCGGGAACGTCACTTCGCCCTTGTGTGTGGCCGTCGCCCCGCGGATCACGTCGTCATCCATGTTGTGGACCGGTGTGCCGTCTTTTTCAGGGGTCAGGTCCGTCATCATATGGCGGATGTTGGTGGCATAAAGCGTCGATGCCTGTGCAGCCATCCGGCTGGGAAAATCCGTATAGCCGATGATTGTGACGCCATTGTCGGTGACGATCTTTTCGTCCTTGACGGTCAGTTTGCAGTTGCCGCCCCGTTCGGCGGCAAGGTCCACGATGACAGAACCGGGTTTCATGGCGTCGACCATGTCCTTGGTCCAGAGTTCTGGCGCGTCGCGGCCCGGGATCAGGGCCGTGGTGATCACGATATCAATATCGGGGGCCAGTTCGCGGAACTTTGCCAGCTGTGCCGCGGCAAATTCGGGGCTGGAGACAGAGGCATAGCCACCCGTTGCCGACCCGTCCTGCTGTTCTTCCTCGAAATCAAGGAAAACGAATTCCGCGCCCATGGATTCAACCTGTTCGGCCACTTCGGGGCGCACGTCAAAGGCATAGGTAATCGCACCGAGCGACGTCGATGTACCAATCGCGGCAAGACCGGCAACACCGGCCCCCACGACCAGCACCTTGGCCGGGGGCACCTTGCCCGCAGCAGTGATCTGCCCGGTAAAGAAGCGGCCAAAATTGTTGCTCGCTTCGATGACCGCGCGGTAACCGGCGATATTTGCCATGGACGACAGCGCATCCATTTTCTGCGCCCGGCTGATGCGCGGCACCATATCCATGGCAATGACGGTCGCGCCCTTGGCGTTGGCAGCTTCCATCAAATCCTTGTTCTGGGCAGGATAGAAGAACGAAATCAGCGTCTGGCCTTCGCGCAGGCGCTTGACCTCGGTATCCGACGGCGGGCGCACTTTGGCGACGATGTCGGCAGCTTTCCACAAGGCAGCGGCGGTTTTCACCACCTCGACGCCCGCGTCCTTGTATGACTGATCCGAAAACCCCGCAGCGATACCCGCGCCGGTTTCAATCACGCAGTCATACCCGAGCTTTTGCAGATCCTTGGCGGATGCAGGGGTCATCGCGACCCGATCCTCGCCTTCAAATATCTCTTTTGGTGTGCCGACTTTCACGGGCCATCCCCCATATTCGTTCTTGCAGTTTCAAACGATTATAGTGCGGAAGAATATTTCACAAGGGATGCGCGCCCGCGTTCTTTTATGTCATGCGCTAACAGTTACAGCCAGCGACGCGTCTTTTCGCAATAGCGGGCGAAATCTGCGCGGAATTTTTTGCGCAGACGGTTTTCTTCCGGAATGATGAACCGCTGGGTGATGGTCCCCATGAACAGCGGCACAAGGATCAGCGCCAGCGGCGCCTCCCACCGCAGCGCGAGCCCCGCCAGGATCAGCGTATCGCCCAGATAGATCGGATTGCGGCTGCGTTTGAAAATGCCCGAGGTGACAAGGTGACTTGCCTCCTGATGTGGAATGACAGTCGTCTGCCGCTTGCGCATTTCCGCGACAGCCAGCAGCATGAGCACAATACCACCCCCCACAAGCAGCCCACCCCCCAGATCCGTCACAGGACCGCCCAGCGCCAGTGACATCGGTTGAACATCACTGATCAGCCACGTCATGACGACGGCAAGCAGCAACCAGGCGGGGGGAATGTCGATCCATTTCATGCCGCCCTTATTGCCGGTTGGTTTCGGACTTGTCCACGCCCCCTGTGCGGTTAGCATGGGCGCAACGAAAGGACAGATCATGGAACATGCAGGCAAACATGCGCTGGTGACCGGCGGCGGCACCGGGATCGGCAAGGGAATCGCAATCGCATTGGCCAATGCAGGGGCCGAAGTCACGATCACGGGCCGCCGTGCGCAGACACTGTCAAAGGTGGCGGCATCGCATCCGCGCCTGAACGCGCTGGAAATGGATGTGACGGACGAGGCCTCGGTGCGCGAAGGGATCGCGGCCGCTGCTGCACTGCGCGGACCGGTGCGCATCTGCGTGGCCAATGCCGGCATCGCCGAAGGCGGCCCCTTTGACAAGATTACGATGGCCGACTGGCGGCGCACGATGGCCACCAATATCGACGGCGTATTCGTAACCTTTCAGGCGGCCCTTGCCACCTTGGGCGATGACGATGCGGCGCGCATGATCGTGGTCAGTTCCATCGCCGGGGTGCGCGGGCTAAAGAATGCAGTGCCCTATACCGTCACGAAACATGGCGTCATCGGGTTGATCCGTGGCCTGTCCGAGGAATACATGCGCCGCCCCATCACGTTCAACGCGCTGTGTCCCGGCTATGTCGATACGGCGATCGTGCGCAATCAATTGCCGGGCCTCATGCGCCGTTTTGATGTGGATGAACAAGGTGCCATCGACATCATCGCCAAGGGCAACCGCCACGCCAGGTTGCTGGAGGTCGATGAAACCACCGGGGCGGCCATGTGGCTGTGTTCGGATGCGGCACGCAGCGTGAACGGCCAGACGATCCAGATTTCCGGGGGCCAGGTCTGATGACCGATTTTGCTGCGACCAAGGCGCTGTTTCACCTGCCTGACGGGATGATCTATCTTGACGGCAATTCGCTGGGGCCCCTGCCAAAGACGACTGCGGCGCGGGTCGCGCAGACCGTGACCGATGAATGGGGCGAAATGGTCATCACCGGCTGGAACCGCGCAGGTTGGATGGCACAGCCGTCGGCGCTTGGTGACCGGATCGGGCGGTTGATCGGGGCAGAACCGGGGCATGTGGTGCTGGGCGATACGCTCTCGATCAAGGTTTATCAGGCGCTGGCCGCCGCCCTTGATCTGGTGCCGGATCGCAAGGTCATCGTCACCGACAGCGGCAATTTCCCGTCCGATATCTATATGGCCGAGGGGCTGATCAAATCTCTGGGGCGCGGGCATGAACTGCGTGTCGTGGCCCCAGAAGAGGTTGCCGATCACATTGACAGCGATCTGGCCGTGCTGATGCTGACGCAGGTCGATTACCGCACGGGCCGGTTGCACGACATGGCAGCCTTGACGCAGGCCGCCCATGCGGCGGGTGCCGTCACGGTCTGGGATCTGGCCCATACCGCTGGCGCGATGGCGGTGGACGTGGCGGGATGTCACGCCGATTTCGCCGTCGGCTGCACCTATAAATACCTGAATGGCGGGCCGGGCGCGCCGGCGTTCATCTATGTGGCACCCCGCCATGTCGACAGCTGCCAGCCTGCACTGTCCGGCTGGCTGGGGCACGCGGCCCCATTCGCATTTGACCTGGATTACCGACCCGGCGCGGGGATCGAACGGATGCGCGTGGGCACGCCGCCGGTCTTGCAGATGGCCGCGCTGGATGCGGCGATGGATATCTGGGATACGGTGGATATGGCCGCGCTGCGGCGCGCGTCAATCGCATTGACCGAAAGGTTTATTGCGGGGGTCGAGGCCGCCTGCCCCGTGCTGACACTGGCCAGCCCGCGTGATCCGGCGCGGCGCGGCAGCCAGGTGTCGTTCCGATTTGCCGATGGTTACGCCGCGATGCAGGCCTGTATTGCGCGCGGGGTGGTGGGCGATTTTCGCGCGCCCGACATCATGCGGTTCGGGTTTACCCCGCTGTTCATCGACGCGGGCGACGTAGACCGCGCCGTGGCCGTTATTGCGGATGTGATGCAGAATCGTCTGTGGGATGATCCGGCGCATCAGCAGCGGGCGGCGGTGACATGATATCATCTGTCTTGGGCCGCGTGCCATGGCCATGCACCGCCACGTTCAGCGCGGCCCCCAAAAGGATCAGATAGGCACTGACATACAGCCACAGCAGCAGGCCGATCACCGCGCCGATTGATCCGTAAACCTCGTTATAGCTGGCGAAATTCGTCAGGTAGTATGACAACCCCGCCGATGCCGCGACCCACAGGATCACCACAACAAAGGCCCCCACTGTCATCCAGCGCCCGCGCGTTTCGATCCGTGCAGGGCCAAAGCGGTAAAGCAGGCTCAGCCCGGCCATCAGCACGCCCAGCGCCAGAATCCAGCGCGCGCCCTCGAGCAGCCACGCCGTCGAGGTTGCAAGCGGAATAAAGGCCAGCACGATCGGAAGAATAACCACCGCCGTCATTGCCACGATGGCCAGCGCCACAAGCGCCAGGGTCAGCAATAGCGCCACCACCATCTGCCACAACCCGTTGCGCATCCGCTGTCCGGCAATCGCGTTCAGCCCGCCAATCAATGCACTGACCCCGGCGCGCGACGACCATAGCGCCAGCGTGATCGACACCACCGTCGCCCAGCCCAGCGTATCGCTGCCCGCATTTACAAGGCCGTTGATCTGTGCCGATAACAACCGATAGGCGTCAGGCGGAATGATCCCTTCCATCAAGGTCAGTTGTTCGGCGATCACGGCGGGATCTGCCATCAGACCAAAGATCGCGATTACGGCTGCAATGGCCGGAAAGATGCCGAACATCCCGAAAAAGGCCACCCCTGCCGCGATCAGGCCAAGGTGCTTTTCACTTGCCGTTTTCCACACGGAAACCAGAACCCGCCAGACAAACAGGGCCTTTTGCGTCGGTGATTTGTGTTCATTCGTGTCCATGCCAGCGTTCACACTAGGGCAAAGACCACGCGGGTGCCACTTTTCATCGCAATTTTCCCACAGCGCACGCAGGACTGGCGATGAGCACCAAAAACAGGTCGCACAAATGGTCAGGCCACGCTACGCTTGAACAAAACAGGGCAAAGCTCGGCAATCGACAGGTAAAACAAGTGTCTACTCTGACCCACCACGTCAATATTCTGGCGGATCATCTGCTTGACCGGCATGATGTGCCCCAGCTGGTCGCGATCACCGGCGCGCCCGGCTGCGGCAAATCCACGCTGGCGACCGAACTTGCCCGCCGATTGAATACCCAGAAACGCAAGACGACCATTGTGCCGATGGACGGGTTTCATCTGGACAACACGGTGCTGGACGCCCACGGGCTGCGCCCGCGCAAGGGCGCGCCCGAAACCTTTGATGCGCCCGGATTCATCCGTTTGATCAAGGCAATCAAGGCTGGCGAAAAGGTATATGCGCCCGTGTTCGACCGCGCACGTGATCTGGCGATCGCAGGGGCGGTGGCGGTGCCGCAAGATGCGGCGATCGTCATCGTCGAAGGCAATTACCTGATGTTCGACGAAGCCCCCTGGGCGGAACTGGCCCCGTTGTGGGATGTGACCGCGCGGATCGACGTGCCGATGCAGGAATTGCGCGCCCGCCTGATCCAACGCTGGCTGAGCCTGAATTACTCGCCGTCAGTCGCGACCCGCCGCGCCGAAGGCAATGACATCCCCAACGCGCAGCGCGTCGTGGATCGCGCCCTGCCTTGCGATTTCATTCTCGACGGCCAGCCAAGCCGTGCGAACTCGGCCTGATAACGCGTTCAGACGATGCGGGTTTCCACCGGATCAAGGTCACCGATGGTGCCGCGCATTGTATCACCGGCCACCACCGGACCGACGCCCGCAGGTGTCCCCGTCATGATCAGATCACCGGGTTGCAACGTGTAAAGCGTCGACAGATCCGCGATGATGTCGGGAACCGACCAGATCATATCGGACAAATGCGCCTCTTGTGTCACCGTTCCGTTGACCGTCAGCGCGATGCGCAGCCCGTCCAGCGGCCCGACCTGATCGGCCGGCGTGATGGCCGCAATGATCGCGGCATTTTCGAAATCCTTGCCTGTGTCCCATGGCCGGCGCTTGTCCTTGGCCTGCGCCTGAAGATCGCGGCGCGTCATATCCAGCCCGCAGGCGTAGCCCACCACAACTTTTGACGCATCACCCGGGGCAATATCGCGGGCCCGCGCGCCGATTGCCACGACCAGTTCCATTTCATGATGCAGATCATTGGTGCGCGGCGGATAGGGCATGTCATGACCCGAAAGCAGCACCGCATGGGCCGATTTGGTGAAATAAAACGGCGCCTCGCGATCAATCTCATTGCCCATTTCAAGCGCATGGGCGGCATAGTTGCGGCCAACGCAAAAGATGCGTGCAACCGGAAAACCCGGATTGCCCTTTACGGGCACAACCGGCGCGGGACGGGGGGGGAACAGGGTATCGCTCATGCATGCTCTCTGATTGTTGAGTTGCTCTGGGCTGGGCCGTGGCATATCCGGGCCAAGCGGGGTATCGTGGCGAAATCCATGGGCTAAAACCCCGCAAACCGCAAGGAGCCAGCGTGACAGCACCACTGCCACCACTTGATGATCTGATCGCCTGCCCGCAGTGCGACACGCTGCATGTGGCCCGTGACATGCCCGATGGCACCCGCGCCTATTGCCAGCGGTGCGGAGTGTTGCTGATGACATCCCAACCTGCCGCGATCGCCCAGATCCTCAGCCTTGCGCTGACCGCTTTTATCATGATGATCGCCGCCATCAGCTTTCCGTTTCTGACGCTGGATGCGGGCGGATTGCACAATGCGACGTCGGTGATCGACGCGGTTCTTGCGTTCAATGACGGTCTGGCCTTTCCGCTGGCAATTGCTGTCGGGTTTTTCATCGTGCTGATCCCGCTGATACGATTGGGCACGCTGATTTATGCGCTGGGCCCGCTGGTGCGCGAACAGCCCGCCCGCACCGGTGCGCGTGTTGCATTTGGCATCGCGGAATGGCTGCGCCCCTGGAGCATGGCTGAAATTTTCATCGTTGGCGTCACCGTGGCGCTGATCAAGGTCGCGGGGCTTGCCGCCGTGACCATCGGCCCGGCATTCTGGGCTTTTGCTGGCGTCGTGGTCATCACGGCGCTGAAAGACACAATGATTTGCAGGTATTCGATTTGGGAAGCTCTCGAACACTCGGCGGCCTGATCACCGCCCGCGAGGCCGGCCTGGTGGCCTGCCAGCGCTGCGGGCAGGTCCATCAGCAGGGAATCGCTGCGTGCAAGCGGTGCGATGGCCCGTTGGTCAGCCGCGACACCGAAAGCCTGCAAAAGGTCTGGGCCTTTCTGATTGCGGGGATGATCGCCTATGTCCCCGCCAACATCTATCCGATGCTGCGCACCTCGACCCTCGTGGAACGCAGCGAAAGCACCATCGTCGGCGGTGTGATCGACCTGATCCATCACGGGTCTATCGGGATCGCGGCAATCGTGTTCATCGCGTCGGTCATTATCCCGGTCGGCAAATTCATCGCAGTCGGCTATCTTGCGCTTAGCGTGCAGCGCCGGTCAGGTGCCAACCAGCATACCCGCCACAAGGCATATGAGGCGGTGGAATTCATCGGGCGCTGGTCGATGATCGACGTATTTGTCGTTGCAATCCTGTCGGCGCTCGTGCAACTCGATACCATTGCAACGATCAACCCCGGAATTGCTGCGGTCAGCTTTGCGCTTTCGGTGATATTTACCATGCTGGCCGCGCAAAGTTTTGACGCCCGGCTGATCTGGGACGCAGACAGGACCCCTTCATGAGTGATACAGACCAGACAGGCCCCGCACCCCTGGATGTGCGCCCCGTCAAACAGCGCATCTGGCGACGGCTGTCGCTGGTCTGGCTGGTGCCGGTTATCGCGCTGGTGGTGTCGCTGGGTGCGGCCTGGCAAAGTTTTCAGGATCGCGGGACATTGGTGACCATCAGCTTTGAAAACGCATCCGGGATCTCTGCGGGGGAAACGCAGATCAAATACCGCGACGTGACCGTCGGCACCGTCGAGGAGGTCACGTTCGCCCCCGGTCTGGATGTGGTGCTGGTTCATGCCCGCATCGACAAGACCGTTGCCCCCTATCTGGATGACGATGCCCAGTTCTGGGTGGTGCGCCCGAATGTATCGGTGCGCGGGATTACCGGCCTCGATACCGTGCTGTCGGGCGTCTATATCGAAGGCAACTGGGACACCGAAGCCGACGTGCAGCAAAGTGAATTTACCGGCCTGGAACAGCCCATACTGACCCGCGCGGGACAGCGCGGCACGCAAGTCGTGTTGCGTGCCGCCGATGGCGGTTCGATCACGGCTGGTGCGCCGGTGCTTCACAAGGGATTACAGGTCGGCTATCTGGAAAATCCCGAACTGTCGTTCGATGGCAACCAGGTCGTCGTCAGCGCCTTTATCGAAAGCCCCTATGACCGGCGGATCACCAGCAACACGCGGTTCTGGGATACGTCCGGGTTCAGTGTGTCCTTTGGGGCCAGCGGCGTATCACTTGACGTCAACTCGCTTGCCTCGCTGATCGAAGGCGGCGTGGCCTTTGATACCATTGTATCAGGCGGCCAGCCCGTCCGCGACGGGCAGACCTTTGATATTTTCCCCAGCCGCGAGACCGCCCGCGACAGCCTGTTCAACGATCCGAATGCCGAGGTGCTGGAGGTCGCGGTCTTGTTCGAAGAATCCGTCAGCGGCCTGTCGGCGGGATCAGACGTACGTTTGCAGGGGATTCGCGTCGGTGAAGTCCGCGCAATCAGCGCCATCGTCGTCGGCGAAGGCGAAAATGCCGATGTCCGGTTGCAGGCGGTTCTGGCGATCGAGCCCGGCAGGCTGGGCATGAGCGCGAACGCCACCCCCGAAGACGCGCTGGAGCTGCTGTCGGATTTCGTGAACCAGGGTCTGCGGGCGCGGATGGTGACGGGCAACATCCTGTCCGGCTCGCTCAGCGTCGAACTGGTCGAAGTGGAAAACGCGCTGCCGGCCATCATCAATTTCACCTCTGGCCAGTATCCGGTCATCCCCACCACGGAATCGCAGATATCCGATGTCGCCGCCACCGCCGAGGATGTGCTGGCCCGCATCAATGCCCTGCCGGTCGAGGAACTGATGGATGGTGCCATTGACCTGATGGACAGTCTTGAACAGCTTGCCACCGACCAGGCCACCCGCGATGCCCCGCGGGCGCTGCTGGCCCTGCTGGAAGACGCGCGGGGGATTGTGGCGTCAGAGGACACCCAAGCCGTGCCCGGCGATCTGCGCAAGGTCATCAACGATCTGGACGCGATCATCGCCAGCGCATCCGAGGCCGATCTGGTCGGCGACTTCGATGCAGCACTTGCCGTGGCCACGCAAGCGGCCGCAAATGTCGAGGAAGCCACCCGCAACCTGCCCCAGATCACCGCCTCCATCGAGGCCCTGACGACCCGCGCCAATACGCTGGAGTTTGAGGCGCTGATGACGTCTGCGACACAGACGCTCGCCTCTATTGACCGGCTGGTCGGCAGTGATGATGCCGCCGCCCTGCCAGCATCGCTGAACGGCGCGCTGGACCAGATGCGCGGCTTTCTGGCCGAGGTCCGTGACGGCGGTGCCATTGAAAACGTGAACGCAGCACTCGCATCCGCCAACGAGGCCGCGCGCGCCGTCGAACAGGCCGTCAGCACCCTGCCCGAACTGTCCGCACAGGCCAGCGCATTGGTCAGCCAGACCGAGGCCGTCATCGAAAGCTATAGCGAACGGTCGCGATTCAACGCCGAAACGCTGGCCACGCTGCGCGATATTCAAGCCGCCGCAGATGCGGTATCGGCCCTGTCGCGGGCGATCCAGCGCAACCCCAATTCCCTGATCACAGGACGCTGAAGATGCTGAAAAAACTGACGATACTGGCCATCACAGCACTTGTTGCGGGCTGCACCCCACCCGCTGACCGGCTTGCCATGCCCGCGCTGCAATCGCAACTGCAACTGCAACCGCGGGTGAACAGTGCCCTGCTGCGCACCGTGTCCCTGCCCACCTATGCCGCGGTCGAGGAAATCGCGGTGGAAACACAAACCGGGCTGATCGGTGCCAACCAGAACGTGTTCTGGGCCGATGATCCGCAGCGGGCCGTGACACTGGTGCTGACCCGCAACCTGTCGGACATCCTGAGCATTGATGTGGGGCCAGAACCATGGCCCTTTGTGGAACTGGCGGATGTGGCGGTTGACGTGCGCGTCGCGCAGATGCTGGCGGGTGCCGACGGGATATTCCGGCTGTCAGGACAGTTTTATGTGGGCGGCGACCGCATTGCGTATCGCAATTCCACCCATCGCTTTGCCATCGCGGTGCCGATGCCCGACCAAAGCCTTGGCAGCATTGCGGATGCACAGGCGCGCGCCCTGCTGAAATTGTCCGAACAGATCGCGCGGACCCTGGCGCGTTAGGCTGTTCCACCCCGAAAAAAGCGCCAGTTGCGTTTCTATTGCAACGCTTTAGTGCGCGACGACAAAATACCGGACTATTCCGTACATATAAAGCGCGGTAAACAGCATGTTGATATATTTCAATTGCGGCTCGTGGCGCAGCCACCCGCAATACATCCAGATAATGCAAAACGGCAGGCTCAACATCATCGCGCCCAGTTGCCAACCCTGAACGACGCAAATCGTACTGGCAATGCCCAGCACCACTGCGGTCCACTTCATCTGCTGCTCGTAGGCAGCAAAACGCATCAAAAACATTGTATGAAAACTTTGGGTAATGTCCGCAGTTGACCCTGCGAGTGACCCGTTGAAATTACAAAGGTTCAGCGGCTGGCACAACTGTTCTGTCGCAAAGAGTTGTTTTTGTTTTGCCGGATTGACTGGCGGGTCTCATTGGGCGGATGGGCACGCGCGATGCGCATATGATGTTGGTGCTGGCACAGATGCCCACACGCCGGATGCCATAAAGCCACGCGGCACGTGACCGACACGCGGTCATCCGATTGCATTGTCAATCACCTGAAACCAGCTTTACCCAGGCCCCGTTGCGTTTCGACGACCGCACGCAGGCATCTACGAATTGCATGCCTGCCAGACCATCCGCGATGGTGGGATAGATCACGTCATCCGCGACAGCCTGCCCGTCACGGTGCGCGGTGATGGCATCCGCCGCCTCACGGTAGATGGTCGCAAAACCTTCCAGGTATCCTTCGGGGTGGCCGCCGGGAATACGTGTGACACGGTTGGCCGCTTGCGTTGCCCCCGCCCCGCCGCGCGTCAACAGCCGCTTCGGCTCGCCGTAGGGTGTAAACCACAGCTGATCGGGATTTTCCTGTCCCCATTCCAGCCCGCCCTTGTCCCCATAGACCCGCAACCGCAGACCGTTTTCATTGCCCGGTGCCACCTGACTGCACCACAGCATCCCGCGCGCACCACCCTTGAAGCGCATCATGACATGCGCGTTGTCATCCAACTGTCGCCCGCTGACGAACGCCTGAATATCGGCAGAAAGACTTTCCAGTTCCAGTGCGGTGACAAAGCTGGCAAGATTGAACGCATGGGTGCCGATATCGCCCGTCGATCCACCAAGCCCCGATTGCGCGGGGTCCGTCCGCCATGCGGCCTGTTTGCCATCATCCGCCTGCGTCAGCCAATCCTGGGCATATTCCACCTGCACCACGCGCAGATTGCCAAGCTGCCCATCCGCCACCATCTGACGGGCCTGCCGCATCATCGGATAGCCGGTGTAGTTGTGGGTCAACACAAACAGCGCGTCGCTTTGTTCAGCGGCCTTTGCCAGCTTGCGCGCATCCGCCATTGTCGATGTCAGCGGCTTGTCACAGATCACATGGATCCCCCGCTTGAGGAATTCGCGCGCAGCCGCATAGTGGACGTGGTTGGGGGTGACGATGGCCACCGCCTCGATCCCGTCTTTCAGGCGCGCCTCGCGGATCGCCATCGCCTTGAAATCATCATAGGTGCGCGCCGGATCCAACCCCAACGCCGCCCCCGACGCCCGCGCCTTGTCAGGCGTCGATGACAGCGCCCCGGCAACAAGCGTGAAGCGCCCGTCAATGCGCGCCGCTATGCGGTGGACACCGCCGATAAAAGCGTCATTGCCACCGCCAACCATGCCAAGGCGAATGGGCTTTTGATCTGTCATCATACTGGTCTCCGTGCGCAGGTTCGCAGGTACGATAACGATTTAGGAAATCAACGCCAGACCTGTCCGACAGTTTTTACATCAGCCGGTCGACCAGCGCCCTGGCGGATCAATCCAGTCGCACCGCGGCACCAGCGGTGCGTTCATCGGCACCGAAACCCGCATAATCCAGCCCGAAATTCGCCCCAACCGCAATCAGCCCGGCCGCGACAAAGGCAATCAGCATCGTTTTCATGATCCGTATCCCCTATTCCGCTGGCGTGGCAGAGCGGGACGACGTTTCTTTCGCCTTCACCTCGTCCACCCACAGGCTGTGGTGCTCACGCGCCCATTGTTCTTCGACTTCGCCAGACCCCATGGCATCAAACGCGCCTTCCATGCCGACAGAGCCGATGTAGATATGCGCCAGAATGATCGCCATCAGCACGAATGAAACGATGGCATGCCAGAGCTGGGAAAACTGCATTTCCGCATGTGGGGTCAGTTCGGTGGGCAGGACACCCAGACCCACCAGCTCTGGCAGGCCCGTCGCGTTGAGCAACCCAAAGGTTTTCCCGAACAACGGCAGTTCAAACGGAAACAGCAGCGCCAGACCCGACACTGAAATGGACGCGCCCAGCACGATGACCGACCAGAAAATCACCTTTTGGCCGGCGTTGAATTTCTTGGCGGGTGGATGCACGCCCTTTTTGAACAGCCCACCGCCCACGGCGATCCATTTCAGGTCCAGCCGGTTGGGGATGTTTTCCAGCACCCACATGAAAAATATCATCACAAGTGCAATCATGAAGGCCCAGGATATGTTGTTGTGCACCCATTTCGACGCAATCGCGAGGATCGAAAAACTATCGTGCCCGAACAACGGGATCATCACCTTGCGCCCGAACAGCGAAATCAACCCGGTGATCCCCAGCACCAGAAAAGAACCCGCCAACAGCCAGTGCCCGAACCGTTCGAAAGCCTTGAACCGCGTCACCGTGCGGCCGGTTTTTTCGCCGTCGATCCGCACGCGTCCGCGCAACAGATAGAACAAGGCCAGCAAACCAAGTGTGCCAGCCAGAAGCCAGCCTCCATAAGTCGCAAGCGGCCCGTCACGGAATTCAAGCCACCACATGCCGCTGTCCTGAATCAAGGTGGTATTGGCCGGGCCGCGCACCTGAGTGTCGATGTCTGCGGCATTGAAACGATAGGCGCGCCAAAGATCGGCATCGGATGCTCCGCCAAGCGTGCCCAGCTGATCCGTTTCAGGTGACGCGACAGCCGGGTCACCGATTTGGGTGGCGCGTTCCGCATCGTCGGCGGTTTTCAGTTCCGCCTGTCGGCGCAGGATATCCTCCAGCCCGGACACCGCCGGGTTGGTCAACACGGTGCTGTCAACTGGCGCGCCCTCTTGTGCAGGGGCAGCGGCGGCAATGATGCAGAACAGGCAAGTTGCGATCAGGCGAAGCATAGTCGGATCCTGTGGCTGGAATGACGAAGGGACGGCCCCAAGGGCCGCCCCGTTTGATAAAAAGGTCCGGTTACTGGGCCTTCTGGTCGTAGGCCGTTCCCCAGCCCCATGCGCCGGACCCGAAACCACGGGCAACGACCCGCTCGCGGTAGATGTCCGACACTTCCGCACCGTCACCGGCAAGCAGGGCCTTGGTTGCGCACATTTCGGCGCAGATCGGCAGCTTGCCTTCGGCGATCCGGTTGCGGCCATATTTCTGGAACTCGGCCTGGCTGTGGTTTTCCTCGGGGCCGCCGGCGCAGAAGGTGCATTTGTCCATCTTGCCACGCGATCCGAAGTTGCCGGCCTGTGGATACTGCGGCGCGCCAAACGGGCACGCATAGAAGCAGTAGCCGCAACCGATGCACAGATCCTTGGAGTGCAGTACGATCCCTTCTTCATTCTGATAGAAGCAATCGACCGGGCACACCGCCATGCAGGGCGCATCAGAACAATGCATGCAGGCCACCGAGATCGAGCGTTCACCCGGTTTGCCGTCATTGATCGTCACCACCTTGCGACGGTTGATGCCCCAAGGAACCTCGTGTTCGTTCTTACAGGCCGTGACGCATGCGTTGCATTCAATGCAGCGTTCGGCATCGACGAGAAACTTTGCTCTTGCCATCTTCTTGGTCTCCTTACGCTGCCCAGATTTTGCAGAGAGTCGCTTTGGTCTCTTGCATCTGGGTCACTGAATCATAGCCATAGGTTTGTGCTGTGTTGGTGCTTTCGCCCAAAACATAAGGGTCTGCGCCCTCGGGATATTTGTCCCGCAGGTCGACGCCTTCAAGGTGCCCGCCAAAGTGGAACGGCATGAAAGCCACACCGGCCCCCACCCGTTCGGTCACCATTGCCATCACCTTGACCTTGCCGCCTTCGGGTCCTTCGACCCAGACCTGTTCACCATCGCGGACACCCAGATTATTGGCATCGCGCAGGTTGATTTCGACGAACATGTCCTGCTGCAACTCGGCCAGCCATGGGTTTGACCGGGTTTCATCACCGCCGCCTTCGTATTCCACCAGACGACCGGATGTGAGGATGATCGGATACTCTTCCGAGAAATCATTCTCTTGGATCGACTTGTAGAGCGTCGGCACGCGCCAGAACTTCTTGTCTTCGTAGGTGGGATAGTCGGCCACAAGATCGCGGCGGTTGCTGTAAAGCGGCTCGCGATGCAGTGGAACCGGATCAGGGAAGGTCCAGACCACGGCGCGGGCCTTGGCGTTGCCGTAAGGGGCACAGCCATGCTTGATCGCGACGCGCTGAATACCGCCCGACAGGTCGGTCTTCCAGTTGGTATTGGGGCCAGCCACCGCATCGATTGCGGCGCGTTCGTCCGCCGTCAGATCGCCGTCCCATCCCAGGTCCATCAGCATCTGCATGGTGAATTCAGGGTAACCATCCTGAATTTCCGACCCTACAGGATAGACACCTTCGGCCAACAGGTTGTCACCATCGCGTTCCACACCGTAACGGGCGCGGAAACCCATGCCGCCCTGCGCGACGGGAATCGACATGTCATACAGGTTTGCCGAACCAGGGTGGTTCATCTCGGGAGTGCCCCAGCTAGGCCATGGCAGACCGTAGAAATCACCGTCGGCCGGGCCGCCCACCGCCCGCAGCGTCGTGCGGTCGAATGTGTGCTGGTTGGCCATGTGCAGTTTCAAACGCTCGGGGCTTTGACCGGTATAACCGATGGTCCACATGCCACGGTTGAATTCGCGGGTGATGTCCTCGACGTTCGGCTCTCCGCCCTCATCAATCGCGATGTTGCGGAAAATTTTGTCATGGAACCCGAATTTCTCAGAGAAACGCGCCAGGATCGTATGATCGGGCAGCGATTCAAACAGGGGTTCCACCACCTTGTCGCGCCATTGCAGCGACCGGTTGGATGCGGTGACGGACCCGCGGGTTTCGAACTGCGTGCAGGCCGGCAGCAGATACACACCATCGGTGCGGTCCTGCAACACGGCGGACACGGTCGGATATGGATCGACCACGACCATCAGGTCGAGCTTTTCCATTGCCGTCTTCATTTCCTTCTGACGGGTCTGGCTGTTAGGCGCGTGCCCCCACAGAACCATCGCACGGGTGTTGTCGGGCTGGTCGATGTTTTCGCGGTCTTCCAGAACACCGTCAATCCAGCGGCTGACAGGAATCCCGTTCAGGTTCATCATCGAGGTGTCGCCGAACGACGCATCCGAGAACCGGCCCTTGAGCCAATCCAGATCTTCCTCCCAGACGCGCGCCCAGTGGGCCCATGACCCGGGTGCCAGACCATAATAGCCGGGCAGCGTATCGGCCAGAACGCCAAGGTCGGTCGCGCCCTGCACGTTGTCGTGGCCACGGAAAATGTTGGTGCCGCCACCGGCGGTGCCCATGTTACCCAGTGCCAACTGCAGGATGCAGTATGCGCGGGTGTTGTTGTTGCCGTTGGTGTGCTGCGTGCCACCCATGCACCAGATCACGGTGCCGGGACGGTTGTTGGCCAAAGTAAAGGCCACGCGGCGCAGCTGTTCACCCGGCGCACCCGTCACACGCTCGACCTCTTCGGGGGTCCATTTTTTGACCTCGTCCTTGATCTGGTCCATGCCCCAGACGCGGGTGCGGATGAATTCCTGATCTTCCCAACCGTTTTCAAAGATGTGCCACAGGATACCCCAAACCAGCGCCACGTCAGACCCGGGCCGGAACCGGACATATTCATCGGCGTGCGCGGCGGTGCGGGTAAAGCGCGGATCACACACGATCAGCGGGGCGTTGTTTTCTTCCTTTGCCTTCAGCATATGCAGAAGCGAAACGGGGTGCGCCTCGGCGGGGTTGCCGCCGATCAGAAAGATCGCCTTGGAATTGTGGATGTCGTTGTAGCTGTTGGTCATGGCGCCGTAGCCCCATGTGTTCGCCACACCGGCAACGGTGGTCGAATGGCAAATCCGTGCCTGGTGGTCCACGTTGTTGGTGCCCCAATAGGCGGCAAACTTGCGGAACAGATAGGCCTGTTCGTTATTGTGCTTGGCAGAGCCGAGCCAGTAAACCGAATCCGGGCCGCTTTCTTCGCGGATCTGCATCATCTGGTCGCCAATCTCGTTTATGGCCTGTTCCCAGCTGATGCGCACCCATTCGCCGTTTTCTTTCTTCATCGGGTATTTCAGACGGCGTTCGCCGTGGGCATGTTCACGCACCGCCGCACCCTTGGCGCAATGTGCACCCAGGTTGAAGGGGCTGTCCCAACCGGGTTCCTGACCGGTCCAGACGCCGTTGCTGACCTCGGCCAGAACGGTGCAGCCAACCGAACAGTGGGTGCAAACCGATTTGATCATCTGCGCCGCGCTATCGACGGTCTGGGCATTCGCCGCTGTCACAGTGCCGCCCGTCGCCGCAATTGCCGTCAAGCCACCGATTGTCAGACCGGACCCGCGCAGAAATGTCCGCCGGTCCACTGTGCCTTTTGCGGTCGGTGTGTCGATGCTAGCGCGCCGCGCGACCCCATTGGTTTTTTTCTTTAACATGTCTCTCTCCCTTGCTGGCCCCGGATTGTCCGGGCTGGCTGGGTTGCGTTGTTTCGGGCAGTGACCCGAAATTCCTTAAAAACGGGTGCTGGCCAGATAGGCGCGCGTGTGTTCGGTGTCCTGCATCTTGTCCGACGACAGATCGACCGGCTGTGCTGCTGCTGCCGTGCCGGATGTGGCCGCAGCCACCGCCGCCGGTGCCGCAACACCAAGTTTGAGAAAATCGCGACGGCTTGCACCGTCCTTGTTTTCGTTGGCCATGGGACCTCCCCTTTTCTTTCTTAAGGCGGATAATCCGCCGTCTTGTTAACGGATTACTCCGCAATCATGCGAAACGCTTCGCGTTCGATGTCCATCATGTTCCGGCCCACCGCCCCGACCGAGGCGTAGAGAACCGATTTTTTCGCGGCTTCCAGATCATTGAAGAAATGACCGGCCCAAGATCCGATATGTTTGTTAAAGAACTGCTTTTGCATATCCAGATCCGCAGGCGGACCGGCAAAGCGCCCCACGATCATCCCGCCCATCATCTCCATCAGCGACGCGATGTTGTCTTCGGGCTCGAACACGTTCGGCGCACGTCCGATACCGCGCGCGGCCATATCGGCCCGCAAGGCCGCCAGTGGCTTTTCGTTCAGAAACCCGGTCAGGTAGTAGCTGGCAAACGGCAGCAACTCGCCCCGTCCCAGCCCGATGAACAACGCGTTGTATTCGCTGCGCACGGCTTTGGGCCGCGACACGCGGGCCACACGGGCCAGTTGCGTGATCGCCTGCCCAAGCGCGCTGTCATCGCCTTGCAGATCGGCAGTCTGCGCCAGCAGCATTTCGTCGGGCGGCCCCGACAGCATCAGCCCCAGATAGTTGTAAAGATCGGCCCGCAGGCGGTCTTCGGGGCTGATGGGGTCAATGCCGGGCATGACATTCATACGTTAACATCCTGATCAAATTCCAAACGCATCCTGCGCACAACAGGCTGCGGCGCTTCCGCAGCGGTTGTGTCAGCCTTGGCCGCGACAGGCGTGCCACGATCGCATGATCGCAGGTCTTCTTCGGTATCTACATGATCAAGATCAACGCCATCGTCATCCGCGGCCACCAGCGCGTCTTCTGTCTGCCGCGCGACGGCTTCCAGATGGGCCAGCATGCCCTTGCCGACCTGATATGCAGTTTTCATGCCAGGCACGACCGTCGCGGCATCGGTGAAATCGCCATCGTAGTCGTTCAAGCCATCCAGACAGGCCAGCACCGGATTGGTCCGCCACAGCTTGCGCAAGGCCCGGCGGCGCAGATGTTCCGGCACGGCCTTGGACATAAAGCCCTTGATGTCATCGCCCAGTTTCAGGCTGTCAGGATCAGGCAGGTCGAATTTCGCCAGGATTTCTTCGTCTGACAGGTCCTCTTGCGGCTGTTCCTGTGCAACCTCTTCGGCCTCGCGTGCGGCCTCTTTGGCGACCTTCGCCTTGCGACGCGACCAGAAATCGGGGGCTTGTGCTCTCATACGGCCGACCCCTTGCGCTGCGGGGCACGATAGACGTCCGTCAATTGCGCGATGCGCTTGTCACCAATCCCGTTCTCGACACGGTCGGTGCGCTGTTTGTCGCGCCGGCGTTTGATAAAGACTTCTTCTTCGAAAAACCGATCCGTGAAATCGCGCACCCAGCCAATGATCCCGTCAGGCATCGTGACCTTTTCAACGATATCTTCGCCATTATCCGTATAATCCTGCGCCTCAAAGGGGGACGCGGTGACCAACAGAACATCGAACGGTCGCTGCGCGTCGTCGCTGCGGCGCATGACAACGTAAAGCGCCGGCACCTTGGCGGCCAGACCGGCCATATATGCCTCGCACTCTGCGCCATGCAGTTCCAGCGGGCGCGTCGCCGCATGAAACTCTACGGTGTCGCCGATCTCGCGTAGCACCATCCAGTCCGCCTGGGCCGCGCCGGGAATCACTGCGACCGCTTTCCACGCCCACTTGGCCCAGCGGGTGACACCCTGCTTGCGCTGCAAAACAACACCCACCGGCATCGTTTGATATTGGTTTGGATTGTGGATCAAGGTCTGTCTCTTGGCTCTCGGTGTTCCGTAGCATACATCGTGACCTAAAAATTGCCACTGGGAAAGATATTTTTTACAAATGCACTTTGCCGCAATGCAGCACTCTCTGTCGCCATTTCCGGTTTACCTTACCCGCGATCCATGTCTAAACTTTGCCGACTGCGCGCCCGCAGAACCCCAGGAGAAAAACGATGGCCACGCCAGATAATACAACCAAGCAATTGATTATATGTGATTGTTTGGGAAGTCAGGCCATTGACGCGGCCGCGATCGAGAATGCGACAGGGTTGACCTGTTCGAAATTGCATTCTGCATTATGTACACAACAAAGCGAAAATGCGGCACAGGCGATGGGCCGCGGGAACGTCATGATCGCCTGTCAGCAAGAACAGGCCCGCTTCACCGAAATTGCCGCCGAAATCGGGGCGGAATTGCCCGTTTTCGTCGATCTGCGTGATCGGGCCGGCTGGTCGGGTGACAAATCATCGCAGGCCCCCAAAATGGCCGCCCTTGCTGCAGAAGCAGCATTGCGCACCGCAGACCCGAAAGTCCGCGATGTGACGTCGGATGGTGTCTGCCTGATTATTGGCGCGGGCGACGTTGCGCTGCAAGCTGCGCAAAAACTGCAAGACGCGTTGAGCGTGACGCTCTTGCTGACAGATGACACCGATCCCCCCGTGACGGGTGGCTTTGACATCATCCGGGGGCAGTTGACACAGGCCAGCGGCAGTCTGGGCAACTTCAACCTGCGCATCGATGCGGTGCAGGCGCTGGAACCTGGCGGGCGCGGACAGCCGCAGTTCGGCAGCCCGCGTGATGGGGCGAAATCGCAATGCGACATCATCCTTGACCTGACAGGGGACACCCCGCTGTTTTCCGCCCATGAAAAGCGTGACGGCTATCTGCGCGCCGATCCGCGGCATGCCCCATCGGTGGCCGATGCGGTATTCGAAGCCGCGCAAATGGTCGGCACATTTGAAAAGCCCCTGTATGTGCGGCTGGAACCGGCACTTTGCGCCCATTCACGCGCCGAACAGCCGGCCTGTTCCAACTGCCTGAACGCCTGCCCGACCGGCGCGATCACCTCGGCCGGGGATACCGTGGCGATCGATCCGATGATCTGCGCGGGCTGCGGGGCCTGTTCGGCGCTGTGCCCATCGGGCGCAATCAGCTATGACGCGCCGCCGGTCGATCAGACGTTCCGCCGCATCCAGACGCTGGCGGAAACATACCGCAAGGCGGGCGGCGCCAACCCCCGTCTGCTGGTGCATGATGACACCCACGGGATCGAGATGATCCGCCTCGCCGCCCGGTTTGGCAACGGCCTGCCTGCCGATGTCATCCCGCTTGAGGTCTCGGCGCTGGCGGGGTTCGGCCACGCCGAAATGCTCGCCGCCCTTGGGGCCGGATTTGCGTGTGTCGATATCCTGCTGTCCCCCAAGTCTGACCGCGACACGATTGACCGTGAAACCACTCTCGCACAGGCGATCAGCGCCCGCACGATCCGCCTGCTGGACATGGCTGATCCCGATGCGCTGTCCGATCAGCTGTTTGCAGGCCACGATGCACAGGCCATCGCAACGCCGATGCTGCCCATGGGCACGCGGCGGCAAGTCGCCCGCACCGCCGCCAAGGCCCTGACCGACCGGAAAGTGATCCCCCTGCCCGATACCGCCCCCTATGGCGCGGTGCTGGTCGATACCGATGCCTGCACGCTGTGCCTGTCGTGTGTGTCGCTGTGCCCCTCTGGTGCGCTGATGGATAACGAAGACCGGCCGCAGCTGCGATTTCAGGAAGACGCCTGCCTGCAATGCGGGCTGTGCGCCAACATCTGCCCGGAAAAGGCAATTACCCTGCAACCGCAGTTGAACCTGACCGACACCGCCTACGCCCAAGAGGTGCTGCACGAGGAAGAGCCGTTCGCCTGCGTGGAATGCGGCAACCTGTTCGGGGTGAAATCGACCATCGAAAAGATCACCGAAAAGCTGGCCGGCAAACACGCGATGTTCGGAAACCCCGACGCCGCCCGCATGATCCAGATGTGCGACAGCTGCCGCATTCAGGCGCAGTATCATTCCCAGAACAATCCCTTCGCAGGGGCAGAGCGCCCGCGCGTGCGCACATCCGAAGACTATCTGTCAAAGCGCAAGGATCACTGATATTTCCACGATCATTCACAAAACAGGAAAAACGAGATGAGCGAAGATTTCAACATGTCGATGCGCAAATTCCTCAAGCAGGTCGGCGTAACGTCCCAGCAAGCCATCGAAGAAGCGATGCGCGATGCGGATACCGCCGGAAAGACCTATGAAGCCAAAATGGTCCTGACCATTCCCGAACTGGGGCTGGAACATGTCGTGACCGGCAAGATCACCGGAAAGGACGACTGAGTGAGCATCACCCGCGATGCGGTCATTGCGACCCTGAAGACGATCACAGACCCCGTTTCGGGTGATGACATCATGGCCGCCGGTCTGGTCCGCGCACTGAACGTGGACGACGGAAACGTGCGTTTCGTGTTCGAGGTCGCGCCATCAATGGCCGGGCAGATGGAACCCGTGCGCGCCGCAGCCGAGGCCGCATTGAAGCAGATGGATGGTATCGGCGCAGTGTCGGCGATCATGACCGCCCACAGCACCCCCGCCGCCCCGCCCGATCTGAAACCGCAGCGCAGCTCGGAACCCAAAGGCCCGCAAAAGGTGCCGGGCGTCGACCGGATCATCGCCGTGGCATCTGGCAAGGGTGGTGTGGGCAAATCCACCGTTTCGGCCAATCTGGCCTGCGCGCTGGCCGCCGAAGGCCGCCGCGTCGGTCTGCTGGATGCCGATGTTTACGGTCCCTCGCAGCCGCGTATGCTGGGGGTATCGGGGCGACCTGCGTCACCCGATGGCAAGACGATCCTGCCGATGCGCAACCACGGTGTGACGATGATGTCCATCGGGCTGATGCAGAACGATGACCAAGCGGTCGTCTGGCGCGGTCCCATGCTGATGGGCGCGCTGCAGCAGATGATGAACCAGGTGCAATGGGGGGCGCTGGATGTGCTGATCGTCGATCTGCCGCCGGGCACCGGCGATGTGCAGATGACCCTGACGCAGAAATTCGATGTGACCGGTGCGGTGATCGTGTCCACACCGCAGGACGTGGCGTTGATAGACGCGCGCAAGGGGATCGACATGTTCAACCAGTTGGGCACGCCGATCATCGGCATGATCGAGAACATGAGCACGCATATCTGTTCCAACTGTGGGCACGAGGAACACACGTTCGGCCATGGCGGCGTGGCGGCAGAGGCAGCCAAGCTGGGTGTGCCGCTGCTGGCGGAACTGCCGCTGCATCTGGATATCCGGCTGGCCGCCGACGGCGGTGCGCCTATTGTCGTGTCGAAACCCGACAGCACATCCGCGCAGGCGTTTCGCAAGGTCGCACGCGACCTGATCGCAGGCGGCAACGCATGACCGCACCGGTCTTTCCGCCGCTTCTGACCGGTGTTGCCACCGTGGATGAACCGCTTGCGGTCGCAGTGGCGATGGCGTCGGAAGGCTGCGATGCGGGGACATTGGTGTATAACCTTGGCGGGAACGACCTGCGCGCGGCATTTGTTTTCGCGCCCGAGGTGCCGCTGGCGCAGGCGATGGCGATGCTGCCCGCCTGCGGAATCGGGTTTCAGAACGCATTGGGTGCCGTCGCCCCGCCCGAGGTCGGCGTGCATCTGGAATGGGACGGCACGATCCGGCTGAACGGTGCCGTCTGCGGGCGGTTGACGCCGCGTGCGTCTGGCAGCGATCCGGCGATGGTGCCCGACTGGCTTGTCATGGGGCTGCATCTGCAACTCTGGCCGACCTCGGATGATCCCGGTCAGACGCCCGATCAAACCGCGCTATATGCCGAAGGCTGCGCCGATGTGGAGCCTGTGCACCTGCTGGAAAGCTGGGCGCGGCATACGCTTGTCTGGATCAACCGGTGGGACGACGACGGGGTAAAGCCGTTGCACAACGAATTGCAGGGCCTGATGCATGGATTGGGCGATGGCGACTTCATCGGCCTCGATCAGGATTTCGGCCAGTTGCACCGCAGCGGCGAAACGACCACATTGATCCCATTGACCACATTGTTAGGGCACGCATGACCAACCAGTATCTGGCCCGCGCCATCCATTTCGATGACAGCGACATGAACATATTCCACGCGCCCGCGCGCACCGGTGAATGGTGCGTTTCCGGCGGGTTCGAGTTTTCCAACTGGTCGGACGGTGACCTGACCGGCAAGGCCAAACAGGCGTTCAGCAACGGCTGGCTGGGGCTGGAAACATTCGGGCGCGTATCGGTCGTGGCCGTGACCAAGGCGGAACCGGCAGAGGTTATGGCCCTGACCGATGCGCTGGCGGCACATTTCGTCAGCCATTACGGGGCGCCTTCGGTCGATGCGGCACGCGGCGTTGCAGCCGATGAAATTGCGCATATGATGGATCTTTGCGACGGGCAGACGCCCAACACCCTGCTGATGGTGTCACGGGAACTGACGGATGCGGGCGTGCGCGAAGGGTATCGCAGCATTGAACCGCAGGATGCGGGACTGGACCAGTTCGCGATCCACGGATCACTGGACGACGAACCGCATCAGCATTAAAGGACGGGCGCATAAATTTCGCGAAATTTATGCGCCGCGTCAGATATTTACGACGCGGGTTGCGCGTTGAAAGTGAACAGGGTTTCACCGTTGATCGTATAGCTGTTGATCAGCTCTGCGGCACGCGGTGATGTCAGCCAGCCTTCCAGCTGCCCGGCAAGATCGTTCTTCACATGCGCGTGCAGTTCCGGGTTCACCGGAATATAGGCGTATTGGTTGAACAGCACCGGATCGCCCGCGAACAACAGCGCCAGATCGCCCTTGTTGCCGAAATTCAGCCAGCTTGCCCGGTCGGCGAGGATATAGGCGTTCATCCCGGCGGCGGTATTCAACGATGCCCCCATTCCCGCGCCAACGGGCCGATACCAGTCACCGCCACGCTGCACACCTGCCGCATCCCAGAGCGACAGTTCCTTTTTGTGAGTCCCGCTGTCATCGCCACGGCTGACAAAAACCGATTCCGTTTGCGCAATCCGCACCAATGCGTCAGCAGCTGTATCAGCCTCGGCGATGACGGCAGGGTCATCCGACGGCCCGATATAGACGAAATCGTTATACATGATTTCGCGACGGTGGGTGCCATAGCCCTCTGCGACAAACGCCTCTTCGGCGCTGCGCGAATGCACAAGGATCGCGTCCACATCACCCGCCTCGCCCAAGCGCAGCGCCTGGCCGGTGCCGACCACCAGCAGTTGCACATTGATGCCGGTGTCTTGCTTGATCGCGGGCAGCAGGATTTCCGACAGGCCGGAATTGTGGAACGATGTTGTCACCGCCATTTTCATGTCTTCAGCTGCGGCCATACTGCCCGCCAGCCCCAGAACCAGTGCCAGAATACGTTTCATTCGACGATCTCTCCCTTGAGTAATGCGGCCGCCTGCCGCGTTTTTGGCGCATCAAAGAAAGACTTTGCATCCGCCGTTTCGATGATTTTACCGTGCATCAGAAACACGATATCGCTGGCCAGACGCCGTGCCTGCCCGATATCATGGGTTGACATGAGAATACGTGTGCCAGCTGCTTGTGCCGATTTCAAGATTGTCTCAATCTCGCGGGTCGACCGCCCGTCCAGATTGGCACAGGGTTCATCCAGAAAAACGATATCAGGGTTGCGCATCAACGCGCGCGCCAGTGCCAGTTTCTGTTTCTCGCCACCCGACAACTGCGGCGCCTGCTGGTCAAGTGCGGCCCGCAGCCCGACCCGCGCAGCCCAGTCGGCGGCCATTGCATGCGCCTGTGCGCGGGGCATCCCGTGCAGAATCAGCGGATAGGCCAGATTATCGCGCACCGACCGGCGCATCATGATCGGCGTCTGAAACACGAACGCCTGCCTTTGCAAGGTGTCGGCCACCGGCACCTGCCAGTCCACCCGCCCCGCCGCCGGCCGTTCCAGCCCGTGCAGGGCGCGCAACAGCGTTGTCTTGCCCGCCCCGTTTGGCCCCATCATGATGGTAAAACCCTGCCGCGACACGCTGAAATCCACCGGCCCCAACAGGATCTTGCCGCGCCGTTTCACGACGGCGCCTGTCATTGTCAGGGGCAGGATCGGGGTTACCATTTTCCCTCGCTTTCGGTGCGGCCGATCATATGGGTGGCGACGTTCACCGCAATCGCCAACCCGATCAGCACGAACCCAAGGCCAAGTGCGAGCGCGAAATCGCCCTTGCCGGTTTCCAGCGCGATGGCCGTGGTCAGCACGCGGGTGGCGTTGTCGATATTGCCGCCCACGATCATGATCGCGCCAACCTCGCCGATCGCGCGGCCAAACCCCGCCAGCGATGCCGTCATCAGCGCCCGCCGCCCGTCCCACAGCAGGGTCATGATCCGCTGCCGTTTCGTGGTTGAAAAAGAGATCAGAAGATCATGATATTCCGCCCATAAATCGCGGATCGCCTGATGCGCGATCGACGCGATCAGCGGGCTGATGATGATGACCTGCGCAATGATCATCGCGGTGGGCGTGAACAGCAGGCCGAACACCCCGAACGGCCCCGAACGGGACAACAGCAGGTAAACCACCAGCCCCACCACCACCGGCGGCAGCCCCATCAGCGCGTTGAGCAGAGCAATCGTTGCGCGCCGGTGCCGGAAACGGCGGATCGCCAGCCACGCCCCGAACGGCAACCCGATGGCCGACCCGATGACCACTGCCGACAATGTCACCTGCAAGGACCGCAACGTGATTTCCACCAGATCGGGATCAAGCGTCACCACAAGCCAAAAGCCCGCGACCAGTCCCTCCCAGATTTCGCCCATGTCGTCAGCCTGTCAAATGTTGCGCGGTGCAGCGTTTCACGCCGACCAGATATGCGCAATCGCGAAACGGCGCAATCACAACTACCCGCGCAACCCGTGCTGGCTGTTGTGACAGCCCCGCGCATATTGTAGAACATAAGGTGAACATAGATGGGAATCGCTGTGCGTGCATGATCTTGAACATTGCAAAACACGACCCTCGGCAGGCGGCTGCGCCAGTGCAGCGGCATACCCTGTCAGAGGCATTTTCCGCGACCGCAACAGATGCGGGTATCGCGGGTTTTGTGCTATCATACAGCCCGCAGGCCGACGCACCAATCCTCTGGGTGCAGGACCGGTTGTCGCAGCGCGAAACCGGCAGGCCATATCTGCCCGGGTTATCGCGCAAATCCGTGATCCGGGTCGATGTCAGCCGTGCCGCAGATGTGCTGTGGGCGATCGAGGAAGGGTTGCGGTGCAAGGCCCTGTCATGTGTCATCGCCGAAATCTGGGGCGATCCGCCTGCGCTGAATTTTACCGCAACCAAGCGGTTGGCGATCCGTGCAGAGGCCAGCGCAATCCCCTGCTGGCTGATCCGCCGGGCGGCCGCGCCCGATCTGAGTGCCGCGCGCGACCGCTGGCGGATTGCATCGCTGCCATCGCTGCCGCACCCCGACGACCCACAGGCCCCCGGCGCACCCCGCTGGCGGGCGGAATTGTTCCGCGCGCGCGGGCAGCCGCCCGGCACATGGGTGGCGACCTATGACCGCGCGGCGGATCGTGTCGATTTCGCTGCCCCGTTTCGCGATGGACCGGTGGCAACGGGTGATGGAACGGCAGAACGCCGCGCCGCCCGATGACATCGCCGTGGTGCTGGCCACCGAAGGGCCGCATGGCCCGGTGGTTCATGCCACCAATCGTCCCGCGCGACTGACAGGCATCGCCACAGGCGCACGGGTTGTCGATGTCAAGGCGATCTGCCCTGACCTGCGGGTAGAATACGCCGATATTGCGGGTGACAGGGTGGCACTGGAACGGCTGATGCTCTGGGCGCGGCGCTGGTGCCCGTGGACGGTTGTGGACGGGGCGGACGGCCTGATCCTTGATACCACCGGTGCGGATCATCTGCTGGGCGGCGAGGCGGCGATGCTGATTGACATGGAAACCCGTCTGTCCCTGCTTGGCCTGACGGCGCAGCTGGCCATCGCACCCACATGGGGTGCGGCATGGGCGCTTGCCCGGCATGGCCCGGTGCGCGCCATCTGCCCCCCCGACCAGATCGGGGCACGGCTGGCCGCCCTGCCCGTCGCCGGATTGCGGCTTGAGGGGGAAACCCTGTTGCTGCTGCGTCGCCTTGGGCTGAAAACCATTGGTGCACTGGCCGCAGTGCCGCGCCTGTCGCTGACCCGGCGGTTCACACGTGCCCCCTTGCCCGCCAACCCGCTGATGCGGCTGGACCAGGCAATGGGCGATCTGGCCGAACCTGTCGCCAGCCCCAACGCTCCGCCCCGGATCAGCGCACAGGCCCGCCTGCCCGAACCCGTGCAGGACCCCACCGCCTATCTTGCGGCACTTTGCACCGATCTTTGCGCACAGTTGAGGCAGCACGGGCTTGGCTGTCGCCGGTTGTATCTGACGGTCTATCGCACCGATGGGCAGATCAGCACACTTGATGCGGCCACCGCCGCTGCCAGCCACGACCCCACCCATCTGCGGGGCCTGTTCAATGACAAACTTGAACAGATCAATCCCGGCTTCGGCTTTGATCTGATCACGCTCGGGGCGGGCGTTGTGGAACCTGTTCAAACGGTGCAGGTCGGACTGGACGGCAAGGGGCAGGACGATCTGCATCTGCCGTTGCTGATCGACCGGCTGGTGGCGCGGCTGGGTGCGCGGGCCGTGATGGCGCCCCGCCACTACGGCAGCCATATCCCCGAACGCGCCGAAACGCGCGGTGATGTGCTGGCCACTGCCGCGCCGGTGCAGGATGTCCCCGCACGGGACCGCCCCATCCGGCTGCTGTCCCCGCCAGAGCAAGTGCGCGTCGTCTATGCCGTCCCCGAAGGGCCGCCGGCCCAATTCATCTGGCGCCGCCAGACGCACCGGGTTGCCCGTTATGCCGGCCCCGAACGGATCGCGCCGGAATGGTGGACAGACCGCCCCGGCACGCGCCTGCGCGATTACTTCAAGATCGAGGATCACAACGGCACCCGCCTGTGGCTTTACCGCGAAGGGGTGCATGGCGATGGGCGCGGGACCGATCCGCGCTGGTTCGTGCATGGATTGTTTGCCTGATGCCACAGAATGATCACCAACCCCCAAGACGCACCCTTCAAGATGACGGCTTTGCCCCCAATCCGCGTGCCGATTTTGTCGAACTGGGGATCACAAGCTGCTTTTCCTTTCTGCACGGGGCGTCGGATGCCGTCGATCTGGCCGCGACGGCGGCGGCGCAGGGGTATGATGCGATCGGCATTGCAGACCTGAACACGATGGCAGGTGTGGTCCGCCTGCACAGCGCCGCGACCAAGGCCTGTCTGCGACCGATCATCGGCTGCCGGATCGCGCTGGACAGCGGGGCGGCGTTTCTGGCCTATCCCACCGACCGGGATGCCTATGGCAGGCTTTGCGCGCTGCTGTCGCAGGGCAAAATGCGCGATGCGAACGGCGCATGGCAGGCCAAGGGCGCGTGCCACCTGGCGCTGGACGATCTTGCCGCCCATGCGACAGGGGTTCAGCTGATCGCCCTGCCCGACGATGATCCTGACCGTTTTGCAGCCCGCTTGCCGGAACTTGCCCGCACCCTGCCCAGCCTGCGCCATATCGCGGCCAGTTATCTGTATCGCGGTG
>NZ_CBFIBD010000032.1:0-32945 GCF_965660735.1 Yoonia sp. | reverse complement strand
AACGCTGTGACGCTGGTCTCTGACAGTTGGTCCCACAAGGTGCATGTCACCCGCGAAAATCGTTCGGGCGAGATCACCTATGCCGTGGAGGGAGAACGCAAAGGCACCTACCCCGATGGCCAGCGCCCCGATTGGGTCAGCGGCGATGAGGTCATCACCATTGATCTTGGGGGCGAGCATGTCGTGCGATATCTGCCAGACAACCGGACCGAAATCGAAATTCCCGGATTTCAAATGATCGAGGTGCAGGCGGAAGGCCGCAGCCTGACAACGAACTTGCCAGATGACCTGCCCAACTGGATTTCCGCCTCCAACCGCCGTTTGGGGATCACAACACCCGAAGGCCGCATCACGTTGACCGGTGCCAGAACCGAGGTTTTCAATTATTTTCCCGGGTGGGAGCTGTTCTGGTTCACATTAGACAGCCCATACCACGGGCACGGCCTTGGCACGTTGTTGTTCGGCGAGCGTCTGGACCCCGCACGGTCAAACATCTCAGGCGCGATATCGGACTGGTGGAACAATGCCATGTGGCGTCACAAGGACGTCGCATGGGCCATAGGCGAGACGATCCTGATGGCCTTTCTCGGCACCATGGGCGCGGCGATCATCGCTTTGCCGCTGGCTTTTCTCGCCGCCAAGCGCTTCTCTCCGGTGATGGTATTGCGTGCCGCGACCCGCCGCCTGTTCGATTTCGTACGCGGGGTGGATGCCCTGATCTGGACGGTGGTCCTGGCCCGCGCTTTTGGCCCCGGTCCGCTCACCGGCGCGTTGGCGATCCTGATCACCGACACCGGCACATTCGGCAAGATTTTCTCCGAAGCGCTGGAAAACGTTGATCAGAAACAGATCGAGGGCGTGTCGTCGACCGGGGCCAAACCACTGCAACGGTATCGCTTTGGCGTGATCCCGCAGGTGGTGCCGGTGCTGCTGGCGCAAATCCTCTACTTCCTCGAATCCAACACCCGCTCTGCCACCATCATCGGCGCGATCACGGGTGGCGGCATCGGCCTGATGCTGACACAAGCGATCCAGACCCAGAAAGACTGGGAGGAAGTCGCCTATTACATCATGTTGATCATCGCCATGGTGATGTTCATGGATTGGTTCTCGGGATGGTTGCGCAGCAAGCTGATCGGGCGCAAGGACTGATGGCGCGGATCCTCGTGACAGGCAGTAACCGGGGGATTGGCGCGGCGCTTCTTCGCGCTGCCAAGTCCGCAGGACACACTCCGATTGGTACAACCAGAGACGCCCGGCGCGGTACGCTCGCGCTGGCGCTCGATGATCCAGAGGCGATTGCAGAGCAGCTGGCAGATATCGGCCCCTTGGATGTCCTGATCAACAGTGCAGGCGTCATCACGCCAGATCGCCAGTCTCCTTTAGACATGGATTTTGCAGGGTTCGCGCACACAATGGCCGTCAATACCATCGCCCCTTTGGCGGTTGCACAGGCTGTGATACACCGATTGCGGGAAAGCCCTGCGCCCAAAGTCCTGACAGTGTCATCCCAGATGGCGTGGTTGGGCTACCGCAAGGCAGACCGGATCGCCTATCGCGCCTCCAAAGCTGCGGTGAACAAGGTCATGCAAGGCTTGGCGACGGCGTTGGAACCCGAAGGCATCCCAGTGGTCTTGGTCGATCCCGGCTGGGTGCGCACGGACATGGGGGGAACAGAGGCCGAAGAAGACCCAGATGAGGTCGCCAAGGGCATCCTGGCCATCGTAGAGCGCCTGACGATCCAAGACACCGGAAAGTTCTTTCGCTTCACCGGCGAAGAACGCGCATTTTGACCATGCCGCGCCTTTCCGCTGATACCCCCTTCATTCACCCCAAGTGCGAGATCACAGACAGCACATTCGGGGCGTATGTCGAGATCGGCAAGGGTAGTCGTGTCGCGCATTCCGCTTTTGGGGATTACAGCTACTGCGACCGCTACGCCGATATGGCGAACGCTCAGATTGGCAAATTCGCCAATATCGCAGCCTTTGCCCGGATCGGAGCCACAGATCACCCGTTGCATACTGCCGCCTGTCACCATTTCCTCTATCGCTCTGCAGATTATTGGGATGACACAGAACGCGACGAAGCCTTCTTTGCGCATCGCCAATCACGCATCGCACATATCGGCCATGACACATGGATCGGGGCCGGCGCGATGATCAAACCCGCCGTGACACTGGGGCACGGCGCTGTTGTGGCCGCCGGTGCGGTGGTGACCAAAGACGTGGACCCTTACACCATCGTCGCGGGCACCCCGGCCAAACCGCTGCGCCTGCGCCAGCCGCGTGAGATTGCAGACCGCCTTATCGCGCTTGCATGGTGGGACTGGCCACACGATGCGCTGCGTGTGGCTCTGGACGATTTCCGAACGCTTGAAGCCGAAGCGTTTCTGAAAAAATATGGCGGATAGCCAAGGCCTGCCATGGTATACGTGCAAGACACCACCACACCGCAAGACCGCTTGTCGGCCTCTTGCGACCGTAAAAATCCAACCGTTGTGGCCGACGCTGTTCCCAGCATCAGCGGCAGTCCTCCGGCTTGACAGGTCAAACCCGACCGCGTGCCCGCCTGCATTTGCCATCCAGTAAAGGCCCAAATCCATCGTGACCCGCTTTGCCTTGGTGAAAGACAGGATCAGCCAGGAATAAAGAGACGCGTTCAGCGCGAAGATCGGCAATCCGACGATAAGCACGGGGGTAAGCCACATTTGCGGCTCTCCGGCGGTGACAGCCGCGCGTGTCAGCCTCGGACCGGTTCTTTGCCCGCAAGATGCGCGGCGCGTTGGCCTGAACAACGCCATAGAGGATCACCCAAAGGGCCATCATCGGCCCAATCATGAAGAACGCGGCGCGGTTGCCCTCAAGCGTGCCATCCGACTGCACCGCGTAGAAATAGACCGGGATGCCAACGAAGAACCAGACATCGCGGGCACCGCACGGACATACCGGTGCCGCGCCAGTTCACATTGGGAGATTTCGAAAACACTTCCGAAAATTTCGCGCCCTTGCGCCCTTTGGGCAGGCCAGGATCGCGGCCACGCCGCTTGCACCCTGCACAAGCATGCCAAAAGCGACCGAAGTGCCAATCGCCCAACCCTCACGCTTCAAGCGTCAGTGTGACACGATCACCTGCAAACCAGGTGCGACCGTATTCTACCGGTTGCCCGCGCTCGCATTGATTTACACCGGAAGACCTCAGCAGCGGATCGCCTTCGGAAACATGCAAAAGCAGCGCATGGGTTGCCGTGGCGCGGACTGCTGTCAAGCGGGTTGAGGCACGTGTATAGTCGTCGACCCCCGCAATACTCAAAGCTTGTGTGACGCTACTTGTGTCCTTCAATGCAGCGGCAATCCCCGGAAGCCTAAGGATCGGAAACAGGCTCTCAAATACGGCAATCGGCTGACCGTCTGCCAATGAAAGCCCATGATAGGCGAAAACCGGATCGCCTGCCTGAATTTGCAACGCCCGAGCCTCGCCAATCGTCGCAGCACGCTCGTCCAACGCAAGCACACGCTTTTCTGGCCTGCGGCCTGCTGCGATCAGGTTTTCATGAAAACGAACCCGATTTCCGATGGGATAGTCGGTTGGCGTGGCCGCGACAAAGGCCCCTGCACCGCGACGGGTACGCACCAGACCTTCCTTAACCAATACAGAAATCCCGTGGCGCACGGTGTGGCGGTTAACGCCGAAGCGGTCTGCCAGCGCGCCTTCGGTCGGCAGCTTGTCACCGGGGCTATAGCGCCCTTCGGCCACGTCGCTGCGCAATGCATTGGCGATTGCTTTCCAGATAGGGGTTTTGGCGGAACCGTCACGCAAGTTTCACAAATCTCTTCTGTCATGAGGGCATGAATATGATAAGATATGTATAGTTGTATAGGAAAGAGACAAATTGTCGAGATGAAAGACACTGTGAGCGAAAATAATCCCCGCAAGGCATGGATGGGTCTACTGGCCAAAGCGCCCGAAGGCCGTGTGGCCGCCCTTTTGGATGCTGAAATATCGCGCCCCGCTTTCACATGGCTGCGCGCACCAGAGATTGGCAGCACGATGGTGCGCGCGCGCGCGGGTGCCACCGGTGCCTCCTTCAATCTGGGCGAGATGACGATAACCCGCTGCGCTTTGACCTTGGAAACCGGCGAAGTCGGGCACAGCTATATCCAGGGGCGTCGCAAGGCAGATGCTGAGGTCGCCGCGCTGGTCGATGCGCTTATGCAAACCGCAATGGCAAGCAGACTGCGCGAGGCGGTTCTTGAGCCCCTGGAAGCCGGGATGACCGCGGCGAAAGCCACCCGCGCGGCCAAGGCAGCCGCGACAAAAGTTGATTTCTTCACCATGACCCGAGGAGACGACTGATGCAGGCAAGCACCCTCTCCGGCGGCTTTGCCGATCCAGCCATCGGGTCAGCCCACGCCTTTCGCAGTGTGATGGAGGCCATGGCGCGTCCGGGCACCATTCACGATATCGAAGGGGCAGCACCCCCGGCCCCTCTGTCGCCCGCGATGGGCACCGTTCTGCTGACGCTCTGCGATACGGAAACACCGGTGTATCTGGCTGGCGATATGGATTGCGGCGCGGTGCGGGCGTGGCTGTCTTTTCACACGGGCGCGCCTTTTGTTGGCCCCGCGCATTGTATGTTTGCGGTTGGCAAGTGGGACGCGCTCGCGCCGCTCGCGGTCTACCCGATCGGCACATCCGAATACCCCGACCGCTCGGCCACGCTCATCGTGGAATGTTCCGAGCTTGCCGCTTCAGGAGCAACATTGACGGGTCCTGGCATCAAGGATCAAGCAACGCTTTCCTTGCCAGACGTGGAGGCGTTTCAGGCCAACCGGACCCTGTTCCCACTGGGTCTGGATTTCATTCTTACCTGTGGTGCACGCCTCGCGGCTTTGCCCCGCTCGACCAAAGTTTCGCGCGCAAGTAGCGAAGCGGTAGCGCAAGAAGGAACATCCTGAAATGTATGTTGCAGTCAAAGGCGGAGAGCGGGCAATCGAGAATGCCCATGCCTGGCTCGCCGAAGAACGCCGGGGCAACACGGATATCGCAGAACTCGGCATCGCGCAAATCCGCGAGCAACTGAGCCTTGCCGTCAATCGTGTCATGGCCGAAGGCTCGCTTTATGATCCAGACCTTGCGGCACTTGCGATCAAGCAGGCACGGGGCGATCTGATCGAAGCGATCTTCCTTATTCGCGCCTATCGCACCACCCTGCCCCGCTTTGGCGCGTCCGAGCCTGTCGATACCGGCGCGATGGCCTGCGACAGACGCATCTCGGCCACCTTCAAGGACTTGCCCGGCGGGCAGGTTCTTGGGCCAACATTTGACTACACACACCGTTTGCTGGATTTCAAACTGGCCGCGGATGGCGAGGTGCCGCAGGCCGCGACGCGCGAAGCGAGCGACGCGCCTGTCCCCCATGTTACCAGCTTCTTGAACCGCGAAGGCCTGATCGAACAGGCGGGACCGGGCCTTGCGACGGCCGATGCGCCAGCCGATATCACGCGCGACGGCCTGCGCTTCAGCGCCGAAGATGCCCGCCGAGACCAGCAACCGTTCCGGGAGGACACGCCCCCTGACCTGACGCGTGAGCCGCTGGAATTTCCTGCCGCCCGTCCCCTGCGGCTGCAGGCGTTGGCCCGCGCCGACGAGGGCTTCACGCTGGGTCTCGCCTACTCCACCCAGCGCGGATATGCCCGCAACCACGCCTTCGTGGGCGAGTTGCGCATAGGCGCGGTGGCCGTCGAGATGGACATACCGGAACTGGGCTTTACCGTCGAGATTGGCGAGGTCACCCTGACTGAATGCGAGACCGTAAACCAGTTCACTGGCTCCAAGACTGAGCCGCCCCAATTCACCCGCGGCTACGGACTGGTCTTTGGCCAGACCGAGCGCAAGGCGATCTCCATGGCGCTGGTGGACCGGGCCATGCGATGGCAGGAATTGGGCGAGGATGACCAGGGGGCGCCGGCCCAGGACATCGAGTTCGTGCTGGCCCATGCCGACAATATTCAGGCGACGGGGTTCCTGGAACATATCAAACTGCCCCATTACGTCGATTTTCAGTCTGAATTGGAACTGGTGCGCAAGCTCCGCCGTGAGGCCGGGGCCGATCAGGTGCAGGAGGCCGCGGAATGACGTTAGTCGCCACAATCGCCGTCGTCGCCTCCGGCAAACCAACCACCACTTGGACCATCTCCCTTGAAGAGAATTGCCAGGACGACGGGAAAGGCGATGCATATCAGAACTGCGCCGGGATGATCACGAACGGCAACGAGCAGGTCACTGAAAAATTCCATCCTTCATCCTGCCAACGGACTGAGGCCTTTTTATGACTGATCAAGCCTACAATTTCGCTTACTTGGACGAGCAGACCAAACGCATGATCCGCCGTGCAATCCTCAAGGGGCTTGCCATTCCTGGCTATCAGGTGCCGTTCGCCTCGCGCGAGATGCCGATGCCTTATGGCTGGGGCACCGGTGGCGTGCAGGTGTCGGCGGCGGTGCTCACGCCCAAAGACACGTTCAAGGTGATCGACCAAGGGGCCGATGACACAACGAACGCGGTTTCGATCCGGACCTTCTTTCAACGCACAGCAGGGGTTGCGACGACCACCGTGACAGCCGACGCCACCGTGATCCAGACCCGGCACCGCATCCCCGAAGACGCCCTTAACGAGGGCCAGATCCTTGTCTATCAGGTGCCGATCCCCGAACCCTTGCGCTTTTTGGAACCGCGCGAGAGCGAGACCCGCAAGATGCACAGCCTTGAAGAATACGGGCTGATGCATGTGAAGCTATATGAGGATATCAGCCGCCACGGTCATATCGCGACCTCTTACGCCTATCCGGTCAAGGTCGAAGGTCGCTATGTGATGGACCCATCGCCGATCCCGAAATTCGACAATCCCAAGCTCGGCGATATGGCGGCGATCCAGCTTTTTGGCGCAGGACGCGAGCAGCGTATTTATGCGCTGCCCCCCTATACCCACGTGGTCAGCCTCGACTTTGAGGATCACCCGTTCGAGGCATCAAAGGCGGATCATCCCTGCGGGATGTGTGCCGCGACCGACAGCTACCTGGACGAGTTGATCATAGATGACGCAGGCGGGCGAATGTTTGTCTGCTCTGATACCGATTACTGCGAAGCCCGCCAAGCCGCAGGACATAAAGGAAAGGACGCAGCATGACACCTTTGCTCTCTGTTCAGGGCCTCACCAAGCGATATGGCGCGCATATCGGCTGCGCGGATGTGTCTTTCGATCTTTATCCCGGTGAGGTGATGGGGATCGTGGGCGAAAGCGGGTCAGGCAAATCCACCTTGCTCAATTGCATGGCAGGACATTTGGCCCCCGATGCAGGGCAGGTGGTGTTCGATACGCGCACCAATGGCCGGCGCGACACAATTACCATGTCAGAACCAGAGCGGCGGATGCTTGGTCGCACCGACTGGGCCTTTGTCCACCAGCACGCCCGTGACGGTCTGCGCATGGGCGTCAGCGCTGGCGGCAATGTGGGCGAGCGGTTGATGGCAGTGGGCGAGCGCCACTACGGCGACATCCGTGACAAGGCCACGGACTGGTTAGGCCGGGTCGAAATCGATGCGTCTCGTGTGGATGATCGCCCCACAACCTTTTCGGGCGGGATGCAGCAACGCCTGCAAATCGCCCGCAACCTTGTCACCGGACCGCGATTGGTGTTCATGGATGAACCCACCGGCGGCCTGGATGTGTCGGTTCAGGCGCGTCTGCTGGATCTGCTGCGCGGTCTTGTGCGCGACATGGGGCTGTCGGCGATCATCGTGACCCACGACCTGGCCGTTGTTCGCCTTTTGGCGGATCGGCTTATGGTGATGAAATCAGGCCGCGTGGTCGAGGCGGGCCTGACAGATCAGGTGCTGGACGATCCGCAAGACGCCTATAGCCAGCTTCTTGTCAGTTCCGTTTTGCAGGTATGAACCATGATAGATCTTAGAAACGTTTCCAAAACCTTTACCCTGCACAATCAGGGAAGTGCCGTGATCGAGGTAATCAGCGATGTGTCTTTCGCGGTTGCCCCTGGCGAATGCGTGGCGCTCACCGGGGCGTCTGGTGCTGGTAAATCCACGCTGATGCGGATGATCTACGGCAACTATCTGACGCAGGCGGGTGAAATTCGCATTGGCAATCTGGACATCGTGCAGGCCGAACCGCGCGACGTCATCAAATTGCGCCGTGATGTGCTGGGTTATGTCAGCCAGTTCCTGCGTGTGGTGCCGCGCGTCCCAACGCTTGATGTGGTTGCAGAGCCTCTGCGCGCTTTGGGAGTATCGGCAGACGACGCGCAGGACCGCGCCAGGGCGCTTTTGACCCAATTGAACATCCCCGCACGGCTCTGGTCTCTCTCACCCACAACCTTTTCGGGGGGCGAGCAGCAGCGCGTGAACATTGCCCGTGGTTTTGCCCATACCTACCCTGCGATGTTGCTGGATGAACCCACCGCGAGCCTTGACGCCGCGAACCGCGAGGTGGTGCTATCCCTGATCGAAGACGCCAAAGCGCGCGGCGCGGCCATCATCGGTATTTTCCATGACGAAGCGGCCCGTACCCGTGTCTGTGATCGCGAAATTGATGTCGGTCGCTTTACCCCGGGAATGGCCGCATGACGCTTGCCTTAAAGTCCGGGGGACGTCTCATCGCGGTTGTCGGCCCATCGGGTGTGGGCAAAGACAGCGTGATGGCAGGCCTTCACAGCGCCATCCCAAGTCTGCATGTGGTGCGCCGCGTCATCACGCGGGCACCCGAACTGGGCGGCGAGGATTACGATGCGGTGTCTGTGTCACAATTTGAAGCCTTGGTTGAAGATGGGGCTTTTGCCGTCCATTGGGGCGCGCACGGGCTGTATTATGGCATACCGATCACCGTGAATTACCAACTGGGCAAGGGCACCGATTGTCTTGTCAATTTCTCCCGCATGGCTCTGGCCCAGGCGGCAAAGATTTTCCCACGTTTCCTGGTTCTCAATATCACCGCAAAGCCGGAAACGCTTGCGTCTCGTCTGGCCACGCGGGGGCGTGAGACAGAAGAAGAGATCGCGAAACGCCTTGCGCAGGCTGAAAAGCCCTTGCCGGCTGGGCTGAATGTGATCCATCTCGCCAACGATGGCCCGTTGTCACGGACCGTCGCCCAAGGGGCGGCGCTGCTTCAACCGGCGAGCGTGTAGCGATGCAGCATCTCGAACCGCCCGTCTTCCCGCTCGCCACACAAGGCGATCTGGTCAAGGACAAAAGGCGCTGGCAAGTCGGCCAGATAACGCTGTGCCTGCTTGGCCCACGCGGGGATCTCTGCCTGGGGCAGACGTCCCGAAAGGGTCAGGTGAAACCGAAATTCCTCCATCACATAGGGATAGCCCCATTGCACCAGCAATGCGTCTTGCCGCGCGCTCAGACCAGCCGCGCGACGGCGCGCCAACTCCGGCTCCTCGGACGGTGCCCGAAATTCGTCAAGATCGCTGACGCAAGCCTGCGCAACCCGTTGCAAAGCGTCTGTTCCGCCCAGCGGTGTCAACGCCAGAAACCGGCCCAAGGTCATCAGCTGCAAACACTCGCAGATCGCAGGGGAAAGCGATGCCGCAAGGTCCGATGTGGCTTTTTCCAAATCCGTGATCGTCCGCGTGCCGACAAGGCGAAACGGGGGCTTCAATGTCCCATGGAACCCATACTTGCGTGGTGTCATCGTGATGTCACGCAAACCGGGCACATCAGGTTGACGCGCCTCACGGCCATGCACAACATCCCAACCGAGCCAAGACGCGCCGAAATCGGCCAAGGGTCCGTCGTGCGGCACATAGAAAATCGCAAATCGAGAGTATGACATGAATTCCCCTTTTCCCACGTCCTATCTGACAAAGGCTTGTGACAACGATGTGTCAAGCGACCTCTGTCTCGCCAATGCGCAGCTTGTGTTGGAGGATCAGGTGCTCACGGGTTCGGTGACAATCGAACAGGGCGTCATTTGTGATATTACTGAGGGGGATCGTGTTCCATCCGGTGCCTTGGATTGTGCTGGTGATCTCGTGATTCCCGGTCTTGTCGAACTGCATACAGACAACGTTGAACGCCATATCGAACCGCGGCCAGAGGTGGATTGGCCCCACCTTGCGGCCCTGATCGCCCACGATGCAGAGCTGGCGTCCACAGGCATCACGACGGTGTTTGATGCCATGCGGGTGGGGTCCATCCATAGCGGCAAGGGACGCTACATCGACTACGCCCGAAAACTGGCGGATGAACTCTTGGCAGCCCGCGCGCAAGGGTATTTCAAGATCAGTCATTTCCTCCATCTGCGGGCCGAAATCTGTTCAGAGACCCTGCTTGAGGAATTGGCGGCGTTCGGACCGTCTGACAGGGTCGGCATCGTCAGCCTGATGGATCACACGCCGGGCCAGCGCCAGTTCCGTGACCTGACCGCGCTGAAAACCTATGTCGCCAAGAAACGCGGAATGAACGACGCAGAGTTTGCCGAACATGTCGAGACACTGTTGCGCCTGCAAAAGCGCCTCGGGGCAAAGCATGAGGCGGGTGCCGTGAATGACGCCCGCCGTCTGGGTGCAGTTCTGGCCAGCCATGATGATACCACGGCCGATCATGTCGGAACCTCTGCGGGGAACGGCGTGGGTTTTGCCGAGTTTCCCACAACGGTTGAGGCCGCTGAAGCGTGCCGCAGCCACGGTATTGCCGTGATGATGGGCGCACCCAACCTGATCCGCGGCGGATCACATTCCGGCAATGTCGCGGCAGAGGCTCTCGCAAAGGCCGATCTTCTCGATATTGTCTCGTCAGACTACGTGCCCTCGGCGCTGCTCTTGTCGGCCTTCCACCTTGCAGATATCTGGAATGATCTGCCCCGCGCCATTGCTACAGCGACCAGCAACCCCGCAAAGGCCGTGCGGTTGCACGACCGTGGTGCTTTGAAAACAGGTTTGCGCGGTGATGTTCTGCGTGTGCGCAAAATCGACCAAACACCTCTGCTCCGCGGCGTCTGGAGCCAAGGCAACAAAGTTGGCTGAGGCCTAGAGAGTCTCGACCGCATCCGTCACAAAGCTTTCATGGAACTGTAGCGCCAGTGATACGCCCCCCCCATCATTCATCCAGATGAAAAAAACCCGGAGGGTGCTATGAAACTGAAATCCTTTTTGCTGGGTGTAAGCCTTGCCGCTGTGTCTGCCTTTGCAGCGACAGCAGAAACCTGGAAACTTGCCGTCACGGATGTTGAAGGCATGGAACGCCTGCAACTGGAATGGGGTCCGTTCAAGGAGGCGCTTGAAGTGGCCACCGGCGACACATTCGAATTCTATGCCGTAAACTCGCGCACGGCTGCGGCCGAGGCCCTGCGCGGTGAGACCGTGGATTTTGTGGTCTCTGGACCAGCGGAATATGTGGTTATCAACAAGCTGACCAATGCCACGCCGCTGATCGGCCTTGGTCGCCCCGATTATCACTGCGCCATTATCGTGCGCGCTGACAGCGGCATCAACGTCCCCGTGATCTGGTAGGTCGGTCGGTCGCCTTTGGCGATATCGGCTCAACCTCAAACATGCTTTGCCCGATGCAAGTGTTGGCTGATCATGGCGTCGATCCGGTCAACGACATTAAGCGAACACACACCTCGCGCAACATCGCTTTCGAAGCGTTGAACAACGGCGATATCGACGCGCTCGGCATGAATGCAGGCACTTTCACCGGCGTCCGCAACGGCCAGACAGAGCTGCCTTACGGCTTTTACAAGATGATTGCGCGTTCGGGCGATCTTCCCAACGACATGATCATGGCAGCCGCACATGTGCCATCCGAGGCGGCCAAAGCGGTGCGCGACGCGATCCTCGAAGGATTTGAGGTTGTTGACCTTCTGACGAAAGTCCTCGGCGGTTTTCTTAGGCTTGCCGTTTGAGACGTGATCTCGCTCCCAAAGATCAAAGAGAGCTGTCATGCTCACACCCTTTGCTGCAGCTTCAGATGCCCCCTTCGGCGCTTCCATGGTGGGGAACCGGCTAGCTCTTGGGTCAGGGCTGTAGTCACCTTGTGAACGTGCCTTCTGGAACTCATACCATTGACGCCATGCGTTGCTGAGTTCTTCGCAAAGCCGCTGTCGACTGAACGCATCCGCAGCAAGTCCTCGCTCAGAAAGTAAACGATCAGCATCGACGCCAAACCACTGTGCAAGACTATCTGGGTGACCTTCAATGCCGTTAAACTTTTCAGCCATCGCTTTCCAAAGCGCAGGCTCGCCCGGTTCATCTTCGACAATTTCGTTCATCGAACGGTAGTAATCGCCTGCGATGGCCACGAGTTGCTTGTGTGGAATTGAACTGGGCACAGCACGCAACGCTTGCCAGATCAACGCTTGCTTCCGGCTTTCTTCAGCGTGCCGTTCTTTCGCTTCTTCGGCATTCTTTGTGTGCAAAGACCGGCTGACCTCCGCCGTTCCAAAGATAGCGCGAAGGTCTGCAGGTGTCTTCTGGCGAAAATAGTACACGCCACTCTTCGGATTTTTGTGGGGTCGGGACATTTGCAAAACCATAGCGGTGTAGGACCTCGGTGTAGACCCAAGCATCTCTCAACGCACTGTTAGCACTTATATTTTTGATATTGAAAGAGAAAAGATGGTGCTGTGAGAGAGGATTGAACTCTCGACCTCACCCTTACCAAGGGTGTGCTCTGCCACTGAGCTACCACAGCATCCGTGAGGCGGGGAATTAGCGACAATTGCAACGTGGTGCAAGCCCTCTCTGGACGGTTTTTACCCATGTTGATAACACGGCAGTCATGAGCGACAAACAAAACAAGACCAAACCGGCAAAACCCGCCGCCAGCCGCGAAGACCGGTTGAAGGCCGCGCTGAAGGCCAATATGGCCAAGCGCAAGGCGCAGGCCCGTGCGCGGACCACAGAAACAGGCAAAGAAAAGAAAGAGTAGGCAGGCATGGATTCCATCGTCGTCACGGGCGGCACGCCGCTGAAGGGAAAAATCCGGATCGCGGGGGCCAAGAATGCGGCCCTTGCCCTGATGCCCGCGACCTTGCTTTCAGAGGAACCGCTGACGCTGACCAACGCGCCGCGCCTGTCGGATATCAAGACGATGACCGCGCTGCTGCAATCGCTGGGGGTCGAGGTGACAGCCCTTCAGGACGGCAAGGTGCAGGTCCTGTCCAGCCATGACATGACATCGACGACCGCCGATTATGAAATCGTCCGCAAGATGCGGGCGTCGAACCTTGTGCTGGGCCCGCTTTTGGCGCGGCATCACAAGGCCATCGTATCCCTGCCCGGCGGCTGCGCGATCGGTGCGCGGCCGATGGATATTCATGTCTCCGCCCTCGAGGCAATGGGCGCGCAGATCGAACTGAAGGACGGCTATCTGCACGCCACCGCCAAGGGCGGCTTGAAAGGCGCGCGTGTGCCGCTGCGTTTTGCCAGCGTGGGGGCCACTGAAAACGTACTGATGGCCGCGACACTGGCCAAAGGCACCACTATCATCGAAAATGCCGCTCGCGAACCCGAAATCATTGATCTGGCGCAATGCCTGCGTCGCATGGGCGCGCAGATTGAAGGCGAAGGCACCAGCACGATCACGGTGCAGGGCGTGGACCGGTTGGGTGCGGCCACCCATCCCGTCGTGACCGACCGGATTGAACTGGGCACCTATATGCTGGCACCCGTATTTGCGGGGGGCGAGGTGGAATGTCTGGGCGGCCGGCTGGATCTGGTGGGCGCCTTTGTGGAAAAACTGGATGCGGCGGGGGTGGATGTGACCGAAACGGCGGATGGGTTGAAGGTGAAACGCCGGACCGACCGGGCGCACGCCGTTGACATCACAACCGAAGTTTTCCCCGGCTTTCCGACGGATTTGCAGGCGCAGATGATGGCGATGCTGTGCACGGCGGAAGGCACATCGGTGCTGGAGGAAAAGATTTTCGAGAACCGTTTCATGCACGCCCCCGAACTGGTCCGCATGGGCGCCAACATCGAGGTGCATGGCGGCACGGCGACCGTCCACGGTGTGGACCGACTGAAAGGGGCGCCTGTGATGGCGACCGACCTGCGCGCATCGGTGTCGCTGATCCTTGCAGGGCTGGCGGCAGAAGGTGAAACATTGGTCAGCCGTGTTTATCATCTGGATCGCGGCTATGAGCAGGTCGAGGAAAAACTGGGTGCGGTTGGCGCAAAAATCGAACGGGTGACAGGATCATGACCGAAGACGCAAAGTTCGAGGACGGGCGCGAGGCGCCGCTGCGGCTAAGAGCGCTGGATACCGATGATCTGGCGGTGATCGCCGCCCTTGCGCAGGATGCGGTATTTCCAGCGTCCGAAATGCGCTGGGATCACAAGGCGCGCCGTTTCGCGCTGCTGTTGAACAGGTTCCGCTGGGAAGACGCGGATCGCGCGGCCCGTGGCAAGCGTGGGTTCGAACGGGTACAGGCAGTTCTGGCATTCGAGGATGTGATGCGCGTGCAAAGCCAGGGCGTGGATAAATCCGACCCCGATATGGTGTTCTCTCTGCTGTCGATCACATTTCAACCGGCCGAGGATGGCACGGGCCGGATCGAACTGACGCTGGCAGGTGACGGCGTCATCGCGCTGGAGGTCGAAGCGCTGGAGTTGATCCTGCGCGATGTGACCCGACCATATGTCGCGCCCTCGGGCAAGGCGCCGTCGCATCCTGAATGACCGGACCGCATTGATGAACCCGATGCGCCCCGCTATGTCGTGGCGCAAAGGAGTCACCCATGCCGCAGTTTCTGTCCACCTCTGATGCAGATTTCGACGCCCGTTTTACCGCCCTGCTGGGCGCCAAGCGCGAGGACAGCCCCGATGTGGATGATGTCGTCGCCGGAATCATCGCTGATGTGCGCGCGCGCGGTGACGCAGCGGTGCTGGAATTGACGGCAAAATTCGACCGCTTGGACCTGACGCCTGAAACGATGCGGTTTTCACCCGATGAAATCGAGGAATACTGCGCCCAGGTCAGCGATGCCGACACACAGGCACTTGAACTGGCTGCGGCCCGTATCCGCGCCTATCACGCCCGCCAGATGCCCGACGATGCGCAATGGACAGATGACACCGGTGCGATGCTGGGCTGGCGTTGGACGCCCGTTTCGGCGGCAGGGCTTTATGTGCCGGGGGGGCTGGCCAGTTACCCTTCATCGGTCCTGATGAACGCGATACCTGCCAAGGTCGCTGGCGTGCAAAGACTGGCAATCGTGGTCCCGACGCCCGACGGTGTCGTGAACCCGCTGGTACTGATGGCGGCACGAATAGCCGGGGTGGATGAGATTTACCGGGTCGGCGGCGCGCAAGCGGTTGCCGCACTTGCCTACGGCACGCAGACGATTGCACCGGTGGACAAGATCACGGGCCCGGGCAATGCCTTTGTCGCCGCTGCAAAACGGCGCGTGTTCGGCAAAGTGGGGATCGACATGATCGCCGGGCCATCCGAAATTCTGGTAATTGCAGACAAGGACAACGACCCCGACTGGATCGCGCTTGATCTGTTGTCGCAGGCCGAACATGACGAAAGCGCCCAGTCGCTGCTGATCACCGACGATGCCGCATTCGGGCAGGCGGTGGCGGCTGCCGTGGACAAGCGGCTGGAAACGCTGGAACGCCGCGCGATTGCCGGGGCAAGCTGGCGCGACTTTGGCGCGGTCATCACGGTGGACAGCATGGATCAGGCAGTGGCCCTGTCTGACCGCATCGCACCCGAACACCTTGAAATTTGCACAGTAGATGCTGAAGATCTGGCCAATCGCATCCACCACGCCGGCGCGATCTTCATCGGGGGTTGGACTCCCGAAGCGATCGGCGATTACATTGGCGGGCCTAATCACGTCTTGCCGACTGCGCGGTCGGCCCGATTTTCAAGTGGACTGTCCGTTATGGATTTCATCAAACGCACCACACTGTCGCGCATGACGCCAGACGCGCTGGCGGCCATTGGCCCCGCCGCCGAACGGCTGGCCCAATCCGAAAGCCTACAGGCGCATGGCCTGTCTGTGCGCGCCCGCCTGGACCGTCTGAACCGGGGGGACGCATGAGCAAGATCACCCATATCGACCTTGACGACAGTGGTCTGCCGCCACCCACGCCCGAAATTGATCAGGAACGCAAGGTCGCGATGTTCGACCTGCTGGAGGACAACAGCTTTGCCCTGCCAGCGCGCGACGGGCGCGCCGTGCCTGACGGGCCTTATCACCTTGGCCTGTCGATCCGCGAACGGCGGCTGGTCTTTGACGTGCGCACCGAGGACGACACCCCGGCGGGCGAGTTTCACCTGTCGCTGGGGCCGTTCCGACAGGTCGTCAAAGACTACTTTCAGATCTGCGAAAGCTATTTCGACGCCGTGAAGACCCTGCCACCCAGCCAGATCGAAACCATCGACATGGCCCGGCGCGGCATCCACAACGAAGGCGCACGGGTGTTGCAGGAACGCCTGGAAGGCAAGGCCGAGGTCGATATCGACACCGCACGCCGGCTCTTCACGTTGATCTGTGTCTTGCATTTCGGGGGTTGAAGTGGCGAACGATGGCACATACCAGGCGCTGCCCCAATCGGTGCTGTTTTGCTGCGACCACAACGCCGTGCGATCCCCCATGGCCGAGGGGATCATGAAAAAGCTGTATGGGACCGATTGCTATATTCAGTCCGTTGGCGTCAAGAACGATATGGAAATTGACGGTTTTGCCATCACCGTTTGTGCGGAAATCGGGGTGGAGCTTTCGCGCCACCGGTCACGGTCTTTCGACGAAATGGAAGACTGGGGCGACGATCTGTCATCCTTTGATCTGGTGCTTGCCCTGTCGCCTGCCAGCCAGCGCCGTGCGCTGGACCTGACACGGTTTTACCACCTTGATGTTGAATATTGGCCGATCCTTGACCCCACTGGTCTGGGTGACAGCCGCGCGGCAAAGTTGGACAGCTACCGCCAGACCCGTGATCAGATCATCGCACGGCTGACAGACCGCTGGGGACCGGGAAAGGCAGACACCCATGACTGACGCCACACAAACCCTGCGCCGCTATTTCGACGCCTTCAACGCGGGCGAGGTAGACGGGATGCTGGCGGAACTGTCCGACGATGTGGCCCATCACGTCAACGAAGGCAAGATCCGCCACGGCAAACCTGCCTTTGCCGAATTCTGCGCCCATATGAACCGCTGCTATGCCGAGGAGTTGACCGATATCGTTCTGTATTCAGCCCTGGAAGGCACGCGGGGTGCAGCCGAATTCACCGTAAACGGCACCTATCTGCAAACCGACCCCGGCCTGCCAGAGGCGCGTGGCCAGATCTATCGCTTACCCGGCGGGTCTTTCATGACCTTGCATGGCGGCAAAATCACCCGCGTGACGACCTATTACAATCTGGCCGACTGGTTGCAGCAGGTGTCATGACCGTCGATGTGCGCCCGCTGACAGGTGAAGACCTGACCGCCGTGCTGCCGGATGTGGCGCGGCTGCGCATGGCCGTGTTCCGTGACTGGCCCTATCTGTACGAGGGCACATTCGACTACGAACACCGCTATCTGCAAAGCTATCGCAACAGTGCAGGCGCGATCCTTGTCGGGGCGTTCGATGGTGATACGCTGGTCGGTGCGGCAACCGGCACCCCGATGGAAGATCACGCCGATGATTTCGCCGCCGCCTTTGCCGGCACCGACATGGCGCTGAGCGATATTTTCTATTGCGCCGGATCGGTCCTGCTGCGCGCCTATCGCGGCCGCGGGATCGGACATGCGTTCTTTGCCGCGCGCGAGGATCACGCCCGCCGGTTAGGCCGCGGGATTTCGGCTTTTTGTGCGGTTCAGCGCCCGGCAGATCACCCTGCACGGCCCGCTGGCTACACCCCGCTTGATCCGTTCTGGCATAACCGCGGCTATATGCCCCTGCCCGGTGTCGTCACGTCATTTTCATGGACGGATGTGGGTGATGCCGCGCAGACCGCCAAACTGATGCAATTCTGGAGCAAACACCTATGAAGATCGCCACCGCCGCCTATCAGCCGGAATGGCATGCAGATTGGGCAACGACGGCGGCCAAACTGGATGCCTGGGTCAGCAATGCGGCGGAACGGGGAGCCGATCTGCTGGTCTTTCCCGAATATGCCGGGGTCGAGGCGGCGCTGCTTGGCGTGCCCGATGGCAATGGCGATCCCGTCCGCTGGCGCGATGCGATGGTGCGGGCGGCCGACGACTGGATCGCGCTGCACCGTGAATTGGCGATGCGGCACGGTGTGACCATCCTTGCGGGCAGCTTGAACGCAGCTGGCCCCGCAGGGCGAGTGAACCGCGCGACACTTTGCACACCAAATGGCGCCACAGGCGCGCAGGACAAAATGATCCTGACGCCTTATGAACGGCAAAACATGGGCCTGACAGCGGGCGCGGCTTTGCAAGTGTTCGACACAACCCTTGGGCGGATCGGCGTGCTGATCTGCTACGACAGCGAATTTCCCCTGTTGGCCCGCGCCCTGCTGGAGGCAGGGGCAGAGATCATCCTTGTGCCATCCTGCACCGAACAACGCGCAGGCCAGACCCGCGTGCGCCAATCCGCCCGTGCCCGCGCAATCGAAGGGCAATGCCTGGTCGTGCAATCCCCGCTGGTGGGGCGCGTGCCAGGTTGCGACATTGTGAATGCCAATACCGGGCGCGCCGCACTGTTCTGCCCGCCCGATTACGGCCTGCCCAGCGACGGGATCATTGCGCAGGGGGAAACCGATCAGCCCGGTTGGACCATCGCGGATGTTGACCTGACCCATGTTGGCAGTGCACGAAACACCGGCCAGGTCGGTAACTTTGCCCATTGGTCCGAGCAGGATACGCGCATCAAATCCATCACATCCGTGATGTTGCGCTGATGAGGCGCTGATTTGCCCTTGAAAATTGGTGAAATGAGGCGCATCTAAGCGCCGTCCGCAAAAGTCAGCGGAAGAGAAACACAGGAGATCACATGGCCAAGGAAGAACTGCTCGAATTCCCAGGTGTCGTGAAAGAACTTCTGCCAAATGCGACGTTTCGGGTCGAGCTGGAAAACGGCCATGAGATCATCGCGCATACGGCAGGCAAGATGCGCAAGAACCGCATCCGGGTTCTGGCCGGCGACAAGGTGCAAGTCGAAATGACCCCTTACGATCTGACCAAGGGTCGGATCAACTATCGTTTCAAATAGCGTGAGGCAATGCTTCACGCAGCGCGGGTAAGCGTCTTGCCCTTGGCAAGACGTGGTCGTCGCCCGGTTGCAAGTTACGCGGCATGACAACGCTCTCCCCCGATCCAACGCTTTCGCTGGTCCTCGGCTCAGGCTCGCCCCGGCGGCTGGAGCTTTTGGCGCAGCTTGGCGTGACCCCATCTGCCATCCGCCCCCCCGACATTGACGAAGGCCCCCACAAGGGCGAATTGCCCCGCGACTATGTCAAGCGGATCGCGCGCGAAAAAGCAGCGGCAGTGGTTGCCGATACAGGCGAGGTCGTGCTTTGCGCTGATACCACTGTGGCGCTTGGGCGCCGGATCTTGGGCAAACCCGTAGATGCAGGCGAGGCAGCGCAATTTCTGGATGCGCTGTCGGGGCGACGGCACAAGGTTATCACCGCCGTCGCCGTCAAACACGGCGACCGGATATGGTTGAAGGACGTGCAAAGCACCGTGGCCATGAAGCAATTATCCGACGCCGAGGTGAATGCATATCTGGCCAGCGGAGACTGGCAGGGCAAGGCGGGGGGCTATGCCATTCAAGGCCCCGCGGGTGCATTTATTCCGTGGATCAACGGGTCTTATACCGGCATCGTCGGACTGCCATTGACCGAAACCGCAGGACTGCTGACAGCGGCCGGTTTCCCGCTTTATCAAGGTGCTGCATGAAGGGCCGGATGATTATCCTCGACCATATAAATGATATGGAAGCTGCCGCCCGTCTGGTGGATGGAAAACTCGATGATCTGCTGATCGATCACGCAGATGGCCCGCGACCCGGCGCCATTTTTCGCGGTATCTGCGACAGGCCGATCAAGGGACAAGGCGGCATGATGTTGCGCCTGCCCGACGGTGAAACGGCGTTCTTGCGCCAAGGCAAGGGGTTGCGCGCGGGCCAGGCCTTGCTGGTGCAGGTCACAGGCTATGCGGAGGATGGCAAGGCGGTGCCCGTCACCGACCGCGTGCTGTTCAAAAGCCGCTATGCGATTGTAACACCAGGCAAGCCGGGGCTGAACATCTCTCGCCAGATTACCGATGAGGATACCCGCGATGCCCTGCTTGCGGTGGCACATGAGGTGTACGAGGGTGCGCATGGGCTGATCCTGCGATCGTCCTGCGACGGCGCGGACGCGACAGAAATTGCCGATGACATCCTTGCCATGGCCGCATTGGCAGATGCGGTGCTGGCAGATGCGACAGGTACCACGCCAGAGGCTCTGACCGAAGGCGACGGCCCGCACGCGCTGGCCTGGCGCGACTGGACCGGGGCGGCGACGGTTGTCACCGAGGCCGGCAGCCTTGACGCCCACGGTGTGCTGGAACAGATCGGCGCCCTAAGTAATCCGATGGTGCCCTTGGGCGAAGGCACGATGTATGTGGAACCGACGCGTGCGCTGGTGGCCGTTGATGTGAATACCGGGGGTGACACGTCGCCTGCGGCAGCACTCAAGGCGAACCTTGCCGCCGCCCGTGCCCTGCCCCGCGCGCTGCGCCTGCGCGGGCTTGCCGGACAGATCAGCGTTGATTTCGTGTCGATTTCCAAGGCGCACCGCAAACAGGTGGAACAATCGCTGCGCGCTGCATTCAAGTCTGACCCGATCGAAACGTCGCTGGTCGGCTGGACACCCATGGGTCTGTTCGAATTGCAGCGCAAGCGCGAACGCGCGCCTCTGCCCGGAACCCTGACGAGAGGTATCTGATGACCTGCCCGATTTGCGACAAGCCGACTGACAAAAAGTTCCGTCCCTTCTGTTCAAAACGCTGCGCGGATATCGATCTGGGCAAATGGCTGACCGGAAGCTACGCTATTGCATCCGAAGATCCCGAGGATCTGGACGCATTGGAAGACGCGATGCAAGAGGCGCAAACTCAGAAACCGCATTAAGAGTTGAATTCCGGTCAACTTCCCTCTGGACACCCCCCGCCCCCGCGTCTAAAACGCCGCTACCCAATGGGTCGCTCAGGCGCCCTTTCCGATGCCCGGGTAGCTCAGGGGTAGAGCAGTGGATTGAAAATCCTCGTGTCGGTGGTTCGATTCCGCCCCCGGGCACCATTTTTATCCTACAAAATTGTGTGGATAAATGTTTTATATCAATGACTTAAATCGCCACCGGTACTTCCGGAGTGGCAGTAATTAGTCGGATTCGCTCCACATTTTGCTCCACAATTCCAATCGTAAGGCCAGAAAAGGCCGATTCAAGTTGAGCGGCCTCTGCGTGGTAGCTGGTAGCTGTGGAACGCCGCAAACCTTTGACTCGATAGCCAAGATTTTCTGAATCATATGAATGGGCAGCGTCATGCAAATATGGCCCAAACGTCAAGCATTTCTAACCCAGACCGGACCTACATCGCAGCCTTGTTCAAGGTCGGCAGAGCGGACGGAGCACCATTTCGCTGCGACAGCGCCAACGGCCGCTTTTGAAAATCGAGAGCTGTCAGAAACGGTCGTTTCCGCCGGTGACAGAAACGTATGAGTTTTGATACCTCCGCGAAAGCTCGGAAAGTTGTGGAGCGCGCTATGGGCCGTCCTTTCTGCTCTCGCAATCAGCGAATGTGCGTTGACTGCAACTTAGCTACCCACATTCGTGTTGCAGTACGAAACTTTGCCAAAAGCCTATAGATAAAACGGCTTGAGCAAAAACGGTCGTTTTTGTCCGAACAATGGCAGCGGGTTTTGTCCAAAACTGGCCATTCGTGACCTGTTGGCGCTTCGCGCGGACGGGCATGCTATGCTTGGAAGCAAGCAATAAGCGGTCGATATCTAGATATCAAAATGGGCGCTTAAAGCGCCCATTTTTTGTTCTTGAGCCTAATTTCTAAGCGACGGAGCACCTAGCTGTGATGCATGCACATCAGGTGAGGTCGAATTCCCCGCTTTTAGCACCGGCAAGGAAGAGGCGATGAGGCCACGCATGGTCCGCAAGCGGTTATGGGTTTCGCCGGTGGCGACACGATTTTCAAGATAGACAAGATCGCGGAAGAAGAGCTGCTAGAGGCTTTTTCTAAGTGGCCAGATTGTTACAAGCCCATCCAGCTTTACGGAGAAGGCCTTGATGAAGAAGGCTTAATCGTGGGTGATCGCAGGTGTCGACCCAAGATAACTATTTTGATCGATCCAATAGATGGTACGCGCAACATTATGTATGACAAACGGTCGGCGTGGTTCATTGCTGCGGCTGCCGCTTGGCGGGAACAGAGACCAACAACAGACGATATTCGTGCATCGGCTCTGGTTGAAATTCCACCGAGTAAGGCGGGGCTATCAGACAGTTTTGTTCTAGCGTTTGATGGGCCGCTTATTGCTGACAGAACACCTCTCGCGGAAGGGAAAGGAATACAATGGGTTCCTAGGCCCAGTAGTTCAAAGAGCTTGGAATTTGGCTTTGCGCAGGTTGCGAACTTCTTCCCTGGTACGAAGGTGCTAGCAAGTGAACTGATGGAGTTCATAGCGGCAAACGTTTCCGGATCTGCCCGTGTCGGTGAGAGCCTAATATTTGATGACCAATATCTTTCGACAGCTGGTCAGTTTGTTGAGCTTCTCTGCGGGCATGATCGCTTCTGTTGCGATTTGCGTCCGTTGTTTCACCGTATCCAGACTCAGCGAGACACATCTTTCCAACACGGCCTTGAATGCCATCCTTACGACATTGCCGGACTAAAGATAGCGGAAGCAGCGGGTGTGATCTTAACAGATGGTTTTGAGAACAAGCTGACAGCTTCATTTGATTGTAAAACAGGAATACACTGGTGCGGCTATGCGAACGTAGAAATCCAAAGGTTAGTTGAGCCCGTGGTTCAGCACTGGTTGGAAGAAAAGTTGCACTAGGCCCTGTCAAAACGGTCGATTTTAGGGGTTAGGTCTCCCACGGCCTTGCGCAATTTTCGATGCCCTCCAATGTTGCCTATTATTTTCAGTTTTATTTTTCCGACAGACTAAACCTTCTTCAGCTCTAGTGTCCTTGTCCCTGATGAGCAGGGCAAACAAGACCACCAACCAAGCATAGATCAGGAGAACTAAAATGGGAAAATCACTCAACGATCATCACAATGACGGTCAGACAGACGCGTCAAATGGCGATTACAATCCACCTCATAGTATAGGAGGCGAGTTCGCCGCATTCTGCGGGGTCAGCCACAAGAGCCTGTCAGAGGTACATGAAGAAAATGCAGCCTACCGTTCCGGCCAAGACAACGTAGACGATTGACACTTGATGCCAAAAGATAAGAACAACTTAAAGGGCCCCAGTTGGGGCCCTTTTGCGACCATGAACACGGCCGCAGAAATCGTGGCATAAGTAAATCACCCTGGTATCAATGAGGAGAGCACCTGTCGAACTGGCAGCTTGAGGGCAAAAGAATAACGCATGACAGTAGTAAAAAAATACGCAACGTTTGATCTGTAGGTGAAAAGCATTTCTTTGCTCCTCGGGAAAGGAACCCAAATCGCTAGTCCAACCATATTGTTACGAAGGACAAGCGATGAAAAATACAACTAATGAACTTGAATACAGGCCGTATAACGGTCATCCAAACTGGCAACTTTGGAACGTCACTATGTGGCTCTCAAACGATTATGAGCTTTACAAGCACGTGGTGTCATTGATCGACCAACACGGTGTAGAAGCAGCAGCAGATTGCCTTTGGCGGGAGCTTAAGGGCCAATCAACACCAGACGGCGCGGCTTATTCAAGAGGGGCCATCCGGTATGCCCTGAGAGACTTTTTAAAGAACTACTCGACTATTCCAATACAGGCCCGCGAAGAATTTCGCGGGCCTTTTTTGTTCTTTTTCCGTATCCGTGACAGCATGCAGCTTCGTGTTCATTCCGTCCTTGGTCTGCCCTATCAGGCGTCCACGCCCCCCTTTTTCAACCCCAGGCTTGAGGCCGTCCGGTGCGCTTTGAGGTAGGTCGCGTCGATGGAAATAGTCTTGTTGTCGGGGGCCTCCGCCGCCAACCCAGTCATTATCCGGGCGAACACACCCATATCGCTCCACCGCTTCCAGCGGTTGTACAATGTCTTGGTTGGACCGTAGGCAGTGGGCGCATCACACCAGCGTAACCCATTGCGGTTAATGAAGATAATACCGCTCAGAATACGCCTATCATCAACGCGTGGTCGACCTCGGCTCTTTGGAAAAAACGGTCGAAGCCGCACCATCTGCGCCTCTGTCAGCCAATAAAGATTGCTCATTAGTCCCCCAAATCATTAGAGACGTTGAATCACGACAACTACTCAACATCAAGCTGGTTAATGGGTCCTGAGCCTAATTCCCTGCTCCAAAGATGGCCTTTTCAGCCAGGCGCAAGAAGGTATGCTTTTCTGGCGCATCAAGCCCGGCAAGAATGTCGTCTTGCAGCGTCACGACAATCGGAAAAACCCCATCATACACCGATCGCCCATGGCTGGTGAGTGTCACCTCGCGGGCACGGCGGTCACGTTCACTGATTGTGCGGGACACATAGCCCTTTTGTTCCAGCCGGTCGATCACGCCACCGATCGTGGCGCGGTCATAGGCAATCTGTGCGGCGATGGTCGCCTGATCCAACCCGGGTGTTGCTGCAAGCGCGTCCAAAGCTGCGAATTGAACAGGCGTCAGGTCATAACCTGCCTGTTGCAGACGGGCCTGGAAAACATGCGTGGAGCGTTGGTTCAGTCGCCGGATCAGGTGACCTGCCATGTTTGCAACGCTCATTGTCTGTGGATCTCCGTTTGAGTGCCGCCCAAATACATATGTCAAAATTTAACCCTGAGAGGGAAGGTATGTACACATACCTTTTCCGCGTAAGATTAGTAAGTGTAGATATCAAATATCAACCATATCGACGCTGAGGAGGCGTTCCATGCAGTATTATCTTGATGGTTTCAGGCCCGGAGATCCCGATATCAAGGCATCCGCCCGTGACCCGAACCTTGACGCTGCCAATGGCAACGCCATTCCTGCATGCGTCGACGTTCTGATTGCCGGATGCGGACCGGCCGGGCTTTGCCTTGCCGCGCAACTTGCTGGTTTTCCGGAAATCTCAACAATGATCGTCGAACCTAAGCATGGCCCGATGGAAAAGGGCCAGGCCGATGGCGTAAGCGTCCGGTCGATGGAGATGTTTCAGGCATTCGGTTTTGCCGAGAAGATCAAGCGAGAAGCTTATTGGGTGAACCAGACGACGTTTTGGAAGCCGGACCCCGGCAAGCCGCAGAACATCCACCGAGTCGGTATCGCGCAGGATGTAGCTGACGACCAATCGGAAATGCCGCATACGATTGTGAACCAGGCCAGGATTCATCAACTTTTCCTCGATGTTATGAAAAATGCCCCTACCCGGCTCGAACCGCACTATGGGCTTCGTGTCCGGGATCTGACCATCGATGTCAGCACCAATGACCATCCCGTCACCGTCGTACTGGAATATGTGACCGAAGATGGCAGCGCAGGCGACACAACGACGGTGCGTGCCAACTATGTTGTGGGCTGTGACGGCGCGCGCAGCACAGTTCGCAAGGCTATCGGAGGCAAGCTGCACGGCGACGCCGCGCATCAGGCTTGGGGCGTGATGGACATTCTGGCAAATTCCGATTTCCCTGATCTCCGGCGGAAATGCCTGATCCAATCCGCCAAGGAAGGCAATATCCTGATCATTCCGCGCGAAGGCGGGTATCTGTTCCGGATGTATGTCGAGTTGGAAAAGCTCAATCCCGATGAACGCGTTGCGACCCGCAACCTGACCTCGGACCACATAATAGCCGCCGCGAACCGGATCATGTGCCCCTACGCCATCGACGTCAAAGAAGTTGTCTGGTGGTCAATATACGAGATTGGACACAGGCTGACCGACAAGTTCGACGATGTGCGAGCGGGCGAGACGGATCGCCGGAACCCGCGCGTCTTTACTGCCGGTGATGCCTGCCACACCCACAGCCCCAAGGCCGGACAAGGCATGAATGTATCCATGGGCGACACGTTCAACCTCGGCTGGAAACTCGCCCATGTGCTCACAGGTCGGACGGATCCAAGCCTGCTACACAGCTATTCGGCCGAGCGGCAGCTGGAGGCAAAGCGCCTTGTTGAAACCGACCACAAATGGGCGCGGATCATGAGCGCCCCACCCGGCGAATCCGAGCTTGATGGCAGCGAAATGCCACGCTTCCAAAAGCAATTCATCGAGAACCTCGAATTTACCGGCGGACTGGCCGTGCATTACGAACCCTCGGCGATCGTGGCGAAGCCAATTCACCAGCATACCGCCACCGGACAGATTATCGGCAAGCGCTTTCACTCAGCGCCCGTGCTAAGACTGGCTGATGCGAAGCCCATGCAACTGGGTCACATTGTCGAAGCTGACGGGCGCTGGCGCATCTACGCCTTTGCTGGTCTTGATGACAGCGGGCACAATGACGGCGCGATGCACAAGCTCTGCAAGTTCCTTGATGCGGATAAGGAGTCGCCAGTACGGCGCTTTACCCGAAGGGATGAAGATCCAGATGCGCTGATCGACATTCGGGCCATCTTTCAGCAGGATTTCACGTCGTTGAATTACGAAGACATGCCTGCGCTGTTGCGCCCCGCAAAGGGCCGCTACGGGCTGCGCGATTTCGAAAAGGTCTTTTGCGTCGATCACAAGTCAGGCGACGACATCTACGGCATGCGCGGGATTGATCGCAAATGCGGCTGCCTCGTGGTCGTTCGCCCGGACCAATATGTTGCGCATATTCTGCCGCTGGATGCCTTTTCGGACATCTCCGAATTCTTCAACGGTATCTTTCGGGCCAGTTGACGGACAAAGCCCCGGCGACGCGCAAGAATACCTGCGCACTCTTATTGGTTGTCGAGTGATGCTTCGATCAGGATTTCGTAGTGAACCTTCGGGTCGTCAGCGTCAGAAAATGAACGGCGATGCCGACCGCGCCCCCCAAAAGGCGGCGCCGATCCCGAACAACGTGACGCCAGATGCGGTGAAGAGAAAGGTGAGCAGCCCGGCCTGCGCATCTTCGGAAACGATGATTGCGCCCGTGGATTTGAGGATCGGTTGCAGCAACGCCAAACCGGCCAGCAATGCGATGACCGAGGACGGCAAAAGGATCAGGATTTCGACGATAGTCCCGGCAAAAACACCACCGACACAGAAGAACACGCCACAGGCAACACCGGCAATGTACCGGCGATCTGGTTCCACATGGTTATCAGGACCGGCACAGAAGGCCGCTGTGATTGATGCCAATGCAGTTGTAATTCCTCCGAATATCGCGGCACAAATCGACGCTATGCCCCCAAAGATCATAATCGGGTTGGCAGAAACGTCGTAGCCTTGCGCACGAAGGATCGCCATGCCGGGCAGGTATTGCCCGCTGAGTGTGGTGATCAGCAAAGGCAGTGCGAGGCTGAGCATCGCAGGCACCGAGAACGCTGGCGAAATGATCTGGGGATGCGCCATCGACACACTGACCGAAGAGATCGAGGTTTCGTAGGCGGATGAGGTGAGCACAACCGCCAAAGCCAGCAGGACAAGCACGGCATAGCGCGGGACGGTGACGGTGCACACGGCAAAGGCCGCGATCAAAGTCGCGATGATTGCCGGTTCGGTGGCCAAGCCGCCTGCAGCCTAGAGGCCAAAGCCGAAAAGATACCTGCCATCATGCCGTTCGTGACTGCAGGCGGCACGACTTGTACGAGCCGTTCGAGAATGCCGGAAACACCGATGAGCACCAAAGCGCCCGCGACGGCAATGTAGGCCCCGACCATTTCAGCAACCGACAGCGAAGTTCCAAGCCCAATCAAAAGCACGGTTCCCGGGGCAGACCATGCCATCGCAATCGGAACCCGAAACCAAAGACTTAGACCAATACTCGACAGACCTGCCGCGACCGAAATCGCGAAAACCCAGGATGTGAACGCAGGATTGGAGATGCCCATGGCATCGGCGGCGCTGAGGTAGATCAGCAGAGGATCGGAGTAAGAAACAAGGCAGCAAGAAAACCGGCCCCTATTGCGGAGCCGGAAATGTCGCTTGGGCGCAGCCCCCGGTATCTTGTGGCATCAGACAATCGTCGCCTCTGTGGCCTTGATGATATCCTCGCGGGTCACGCCCTCGGCGCATTCCACGATATGCAGCCCCTTGTGGGTCACATCGAGCACGCCGAGGTTGGTGATGATGCGGTCCACGACGCCCTTGCCGGTGAGGGGCAGAGTGCATTCTTTCAGGACTTTGCTTTCGCCATGTTTGTTCGTGTGGTCCATGACCACAACAACGCGACCGACGCCAGCGACAAGATCCATGGCGCCGCCCATACCCTTGACCAGCTTGCCCGGAATCATCCAGTTCGCGAGATCGCCGGTCTGGGACACCTCCATAGCACCCAGGATTGCGGCCGCGATCTTGCCGCCACGGATCATGCCGAAGGACGTGGCGCTGTCGAAATAGCTGGTCCGCGCCAGTTCGGTGATCGTCTGCTTTCCGGCGTTGATGAGATCAGGGTCTTCTTCCCCTTCAAACGGGAAAGGGCCCATGCCGAGCATTCCGTTTTCCGATTGAAGCGTGATATCCTTGTCGCCAACGTAATTGGCCACAAGTGTCGGGATACCAATCCCGAGGTTAACATACATGCCGTCTTCAAGCTCTTCGGCGGCGCGTGCCGCCATCTGATTGCGATCCCAGGGCATTATGCGTTCTCCCGCTTGCGCACAGTGCGCTGTTCGATCCGTTTCTCGTGATGGCCTTGAATGATCCGATGCACGTAGATGCCGGGCAGGTGAACGTGATCTGGGTCAATTGCCCCGCGCGGCACGATTTCCTCGACCTCCGCCACGCAGACCTTGCCGCACATGGCCGCCGGCGGGTTGAAGTTGCGGGCGGTTTTGCGAAAAATCAGGTTGCCGGTGTCATCGGCCTTCCACGCCTTCACGATGGCGAGATCGGCAAAGATGCCTTCTTCAAGGATGTATTCTTTGCCGCCCCAAACCTTGACTTCCTTGCCTTTCGCGATCTGGGTGCCCACTCCGGTTTGGGTGTAAAATCCGGGTATGCCTGCCCCACCTGCACGCATACGCTCGGCCAGGGTGCCCTGCGGATTGAATTCCAGTTCAAGCTCGCCAGACAGGTATTGGCGCATGAACTCGGCGTTCTCGCCCACGTAAGACGACATCATCTTCTTGATCTGGCGGGTCGCCAAGAGCTTGCCGAGGCCGAAATCGTCAACGCCCGCGTTGTTGGAAGCGACGGTCAGATCCTTAACGCCGCTCTCCACAAGCGCGTCGATCAGCAGCTCGGGAATGCCGCAGAGACCAAAGCCCCCGGCTGCGATCAGCATCCCGTCATGCAGGAGCCCGTCGAGGGCCTCTGATGCTGTGTTGTAGACCTTCTTCATTCCACTTGTCCTTCTTTGATATCTTCGGGAAGACGCAGTCCAAGAACGCGGCGCGCCTCGACCCAGGTCGCGACCGGCCGATTGTTCTGTTCGCAAATTTCAGCGGCGCGGCGGACAAGCGCCGCGTTCGAGGGTGCCAGTCTTTCGCGATAAAGTCGGACGTTATCCTCGAGTCCGGTCCGGGCATGGCCACCAGCGGCGATGGCCCATTCGTTCAGCGTGAGCTGGTTGGAACCTATGCCTGCGGCACACCACGGCGCGTCCGCGCCAAACAGGCGCTTGACCGTGTGGATGTAGTATTCAAACACGTCCCGATCGACCGGCATCGCGTTCTTCACACCCATGACGAACTGCACATAAGGGGTGCCCGCCAGCTGACCCTTGTCGGCCATGTCCTTGGCCTTCAGGATGTGGCTCAAATCAAAAGCTTCGATCTCGGGCTTGACGCCGTAAGCCAGCATTTCCGAGGCTAGCCAATCCACCAGATCCGGCGGGTTTTCATACACGCGGGTCGGGAAGTTGTTAGAGCCAACAGAGAGCGATGCCATGTCCGGCTTGAGCGACAACATCCCGCCACGCGTCTGGCCTGCACCAGAACGACCGCCGGTCGAGAACTGGATGATCATACCCGGGCAGTGTTCTTCGATCCCTTCCTTCAGCGCCGCGAATTTCTCGGGGTCAGAGGACGGTGTTTCATCGTCATTGCGCACATGGGCATGAACGATGGAGGCACCCGCCTCGAAGGCTTCATGCGTGGACTCGACCTGCTCCGATACGGTGATCGGAACGGCGGGATTGTTGGCTTTCGTGGGCAAACTACCCGTGATTGCCACACAGATGATACAGGGACTGGTCATGATATCTTTCCGTTTGGACAGGCCGACAGATCGTCGCTGTGCCGTGGTCAGGGTCTGGTCAGGGATGCGCGGCGGCGCGCACAGGTGCTTGGGTCTTGCTCAAGACTTCCAGGGCCTCGCGTTCTTCATCACTGAAAAACATCCATGCGGCCTCGGACGTCTTGTGTTTCTTGCATCCCGGACAGGGGTTTTCTGCGTTCTTGCACATGGTTCTTCCTCCCTTGATATGGTCTCGCTCAGGCGGCTTTGGCGGCCGCTTTCGGCATCTTTTCCAATGCCTCAACAAAGAATGGACGGAACCCGTCCGGATGTTCGCTCATCGGGAAATGTCCGAGTTCATCCATGACAGCCAGTGTGGCACCGGGGATCGCGTTCGCTGTCCTCTCGGCATCCTCGGGCGTGCAGGTCAGGTCATAGGCCCCGACGATGATATGGACGGGCGTTTTGGCCGTATTGATCGTCGGAAGGCGCGGGATCAGGCTGTCGTCCTTGGTGTAAAAGCTCAGATCCCCGCGAAACACGCCCGGCCCGCTTTGCATGAACATCCACAGGGTGTTCCAGCGCTCCGCATTCGGCGCATAAGGCGAGATATTGGCCGATACCAGCGCGGCACCCATCTCCCCACCGTGGGCATCGGGGCGGTGGAACCAATCGATATCGTACCAGGCAGGCTGGAAATCCGACGCTTCGATGGCGATGAACCCGCTGAATTTTTCGGGGTGAAGAGCCGCAAGTTGCAGTGCGATGCGGCCACCCATGGAACAGCCGGCAAGTACGGGGCGGTCCAGACCAAGCGCGCCGATGACGGCGAGAACGGTCTCGATATAGGCCTCGGTCGTCAGCAGGTATTCTTCAATCTCGAAGCCTTCGGGCGGCAGCGATTTACCGTGCCACGGCATGTCAAATGCAATCAGGCGGTTCGATGCAGTGATCTCGACATCATTCATCAGGTGGCGCCATTGGCGGGTGTCTGCGCCTGCGGTGTGCAGGCAGATGACCGGACGCCCTTGCCCTGCCTCTTCAAAATAGATGCGGCGGGCTGCGCCCTGAATGGCGACCGTCACATAGCGACCGGTGATTGGTTCGATGCTCATGCGGCCAACTCCTCTTTTGCGCGTGCCAGCGTCAGAACTTCCTTGAAAAATCGCAGGTTCTTGACGAGGCTCAGGATGTCTCCGTCGATCCGGCCACGGCCGATCTTCACCAATCCGAAGACGTCGTGGAACCCGGGTTCGGGACGCGCCTGCCAGAATTTCTCAAGGGCTTCGGCGTCTGTGCGCAACGCAAAGCGCCACGGGGTCTTGCGGCTCGGGCCCTCGTTGATCGAAACGATGCGGCCTTTTTCAAAGGTCAGATAATATTCATTGCCATCCACCTCGATCAAAACCGTCTCGGAAAAGAGACGCCCGATCCGCAGAAGATGCGGTGTATCTTCAAGGGTGGATTGGATGTGCTTAAAGGTATCGATCACCTGAGCCTCCCATGGGTTGATGCGTTACCCTTTGGTGACACGGACTGGCACGCCGAGGCCATACTGCGGGAGGTATGGGTCAATACTCTGGGACTGGTCGAAGCGAAGATGTCCCGCCAAACAGGTGGTTTACCGCATGCCAAGCGCATCTGTGCTTGATACGGTATCAACCGATACCGCCACAGGCATTGGGGTATGAGGCCGTTTCGACGAAGTCTGTATAGTGACGGGGAGCACACACGCATCCCGTGATCAGATTTTAGACCGCCAAGAGGAGGAAACACCCATGGGCATCGTAAACCAAGACAACATCACGGACGTCGTGATCGAGAGCCTCGGCAAGAATGGCGATATCACCGATCGCCAGCGCGAGATCATGACATCACTGATCAAGCACATGCACGGCTTTATCAAGGACGTGAGACTGCAGCACAGCGAATTTCTGGAGGCCTGCAGCTACCTTGTGCGCGCCGGAAAGCTCAGCAACGACAACCGTCAGGAATTCATTCTGCTGGCAGACATCATCGGTGTCGAGGTGCTGGTCGACATGATGACCAACCCGGTTGAGGGCAATGCCAGCGAATCCACGGTGCTTGGCCCGTTCTACCGCGAAAACCCGCCGGTTCTGCCCAAGGGCGGATCGACCATCCAGAAGCATTTCGACAACGAAGAAACCGCCTATTTCGAAGGCTATATCCGCGACGAGAATGGTAACGGCGTTGCCGGCGCCACCATGGACGTCTGGGAAGATGCGCCAAACGGCATCTACGAAAACCTTGACCCCGATCAGCCGGAATACAACCTGCGCGGTCGATTTGAGACAGACGAGAACGGGCATTATGCCTTTGTCGCCGTGCGTCCGGTTCCCTATCCGATCCCGGAAGATGAAACCGCTGGTGAATTGCTGCGTTTCATGGGGCACCACCCGAACCGTCCGGGCCACATGCACTTCATCATCTCAAAGGACGGCTACCGCCCGTTGATCAGCCAGATTTACGACGCAGACAGCGCCTGGCTGGAAGACGACAGCGTGTTCGCCG
>NZ_CBFIBD010000031.1:7877-33586 GCF_965660735.1 Yoonia sp. | reverse complement strand
CTTTCAAGGTCACGGTCATAGGCGGCTGAAATATGATCATTCATGTTGTCTGTTCCTCGACGCATCGGGTTTTTCGCGTCGTTCATCCGGTTGATTATGGACATTGTCATCATTCGGTCACATCGTCATCGGCGTAATTCAGGTTGCCCGCCTTCGCAACGATCTTGGTGTCCCTTATACGCGATCCGCAAGTGCGCGGTTTATCCCATTTTGTCGGGGCCGTTGCCCTCGGCACGCAGTGGCACCATTTATCGCCGCTTTGTGTGACATTATAATGATAACATTCCAGTCGTTTTCATCGTCGGGCGACAGCACCTGACAGATATCACAAGCCTGGCTCGGTGGGCAAAAGAACATGCACGCGGGTCCCCTGCCCCTGCTTGCTTTCGACTGAAAACCGGCCCCGGTGACGGTTCACGATATGTTTGACAATTGCCAGCCCCAAACCCGTTCCCCCGATCGCACGCGATCTGTGGCTATCCACCCGGTAAAACCGTTCGGTCAACCGAGGAATATGATGCGCGGGGATGCCTTCGCCCTGATCGGCTACGACAATTTCAACCCCTTCGCCGCGCAGGCGCTGATGCATGGCCTGCGGTGACAGGCTGACCACGACATTGCCACCGCTTGCCCCGTATTTGATCGCGTTTTCCACAAGATTGGTAAACACCTGCACCAATTGCCCGTGATCGCCGGGCACCATGACATTCTGGTCTGGCTGTTCGAGCGTGACAGTCATATCCGCGCTGGCCGCCTGCGGTTCCAACCCCTTGATCACGGATTCCAGCAGTTCGCCAATGTCCACCTGTCCGCGCGGCCTGACCCGTTCGTCATCTTCCACGCGGCTAAGCGACAACAGGTCATCGACCAGCCGCGTCATCCTGTTGGCCTCGTGGGTCATGATGGCCAGAAACCTGTCGCGCGCGGCGTCGTCGTTGCGGGCCGCACCACCCAATGTCTCGATGAACCCCAAAAGGGCGGTCAGCGGCGTGCGCAATTCATGGCTGACGTTGGCCACAAAATCGCGGCGCATCTGTCCGGCATACTCTGTCGCTGTCCGGTCCTCGAATGATATGACGATGTTGCCGTCAGCAGGGGCGACAACGACACGGTATGTCGTATCACGATCCCCCTCGCGTCCCATGTATTGTGCAGTGACCGGCATTGCGCCCTCGCGCGCCAGCATGATCGCATCAAGGATCGCTGGCTGGCGCAGTGCCGTAATATGATGTTTTCCCAGCAGATTCTGCCCCAGCATCGCCTCGAGAGGGGCATTCACCGCGCGCACGCGATCATCATCCCCAACCACCATGACTGCCAGCGGTAACGCATTTATCAATGCCGCCATGTCCTTGGGCATCATCGGGTTACCTGTTCAGTCGACGTGGGGTCACATCGGGTGGTAGCAAGAAATAGTGTCCCGCAACGGCGCATTTTTCCGACACGCACAGCGGTAAACGTGTACATAGTGATTCAACCTGCCATCGTTTCTCTAGCATATGATATACTGTTCATGCGACCCAAGCGCGACCCGATTGATCGTTTTTCGAAAGACATGGATGAAAACGCCGGGCAAATGTTGATTGTCGGCGATCTTGAACGCTGGCAATCGGATGGTCGTATCATTCCGGATCTGGATGGGTTTGCCTTTGTCGACATTGCCGACCTGACTGCGGAAAATATCAACGGAGCGACATCGGGGATCGTTGTGTCACCGCTGGTGGCTGATGGGTTTGATGCTGTCGATGTGGCAGACCGCCTGGTTTCACTGGGATTTCAGGGCCGTTACCGTGTCATTGCACCATCTCTGCCTGACGCGGCCCTGATCCGCGACGAATTACAGCGGATGGCGCCAGATCTTGATTTCGATCTGTTGCTGATGCCCGCCGCGCATGGCGACGACTGATTAAAGCGGGCGCAGACTGGCCCGGAACCGCGCCGCATTCTGCTGATAATTCAATGCCGATGCCTGCAACCCCTTGATCGCATCAGAGTCCAGTTCCCGCACCACGCGTCCCGGCGCGCCCATTACCAGCGACCCGGCCGGAATGACCTTTCCTTCGGTGATCAGCGCCCCTGCCCCGATCAGGCAGTTGTCGCCGATCTGCGCCCCGTTCAGAACGGTTGCGCCCATGCCGATCAGGCAGTTATCCCCGACCGTGCAGCCATGCAGCATTGCCTTGTGACCAACAGTGCAGCCCGCCCCGATGATCAGCGGAAACCCCATATCGGTATGCAGGACACAGTTTTCCTGAACATTGCTGCCGGCACCGATTGTGATCTGCTCGTTATCGCCGCGCAACGTGCTTCCGAACCATACCGATGATCCGGCAGCCAAGACCACCTTGCCGATGATATTGCAGTCCGGTGCAACCCAGGCATCCTCTTTCACATCGGGGGTGGTATCGCCAAGCGCATAAAGGGTCATGTCATTTCTCCGAATTCGGTTTGCAGGGCGCGGACGTGATCCATCAAATCCGGTTGCTGCGATCGGCGCAGTCGTTCGGCGCTGATGATCGTTTTCAGCCGCTCTTCGGTCGTGTTCAGGTCCGCATTGATCAGAACATAATCATATCCGTCCCAGTGGCTGATTTCATCCCAGCTTTTTTGCATGCGCCTTTCGATCACCTCGGGCGCGTCCTGTCCGCGGCTGACCAGACGGCGGTGCAATTCCTTGATCGATGGCGGCAGGATGAAAATCGACAGCACATGTTCCTGCAAGCTGGAATTCTTGATTTGCTGCGCGCCTTGCCAGTCGATATCGAACAGGACATCGCGCCCCGCATCGATCGCTGTCTTGACCGGCGCCTTGGGCGAACCATAATAATTTCCAAAGACAAGCGCGTGTTCGAGCATTTCTCCCTGGCTGACCAGATTTTGGAATTCGGGGGCCGACACGAAAAAGTAATCCTTGCCGTCCTGTTCCCCCTCGCGCGGCGGGCGTGTTGTGGCGGATACGGAAAATTCCAGCGTGTCATCCCATGCGCGCAGCAAGCCCGCCAGGGTCGATTTGCCAGCGCCGGACGGTGACGAAAGAATTATCAATAGGCCGCGTCGTGACATTACCTTACTCCACGTTTTGAATTTGTTCGCGCATCTGGTCGATCACGGCCTTCAGGTCCAGCCCGATCCGCGTGAGCGGCGCAGATTGCGCCTTGGAGCACAGGGTGTTTGCCTCGCGGTTGAATTCTTGTGACAGAAAGTCCAGCTTTCGGCCTACCGGGCCTGCCTCATCCAGCAGGTCGGCGGCGGCCCCGACATGGGCGCGCAGCCGGTCGATTTCCTCGGTCACATCATTCTTGAGCGCGAGCATGGCCAGTTCCTGGGCAATGCGTGTTTCATCGATACTCTCGACATCATCCACCACGCGGCGCAGCGCCGCGCGCAGATTGGCGCGAACAACCGGCGCGCGGTCAGCGGCCGCACCGGCCGCCGCCGTCGTCAGCGTGGCAATCTTGTCCAACTGGTCAACGATGACAGCGCGCAGGGCGGCGCCTTCGGTGGCGCGCATCTGTGTAAAGGCCGTGATCAAAGGTGCGATATCAGCGATCAAGGCCGCAACCAGTGCGGCATCATCCCCCGCGGGTTGCCCCGCAACCAACACACCACGTTGCGTCAGCACATCCGCCGCAGTCGGCTGCCCCAGCGTGACACCCATCGCAAAGGCACGTTCCTGGACCGTGTCAAGCGCGCCCAGAACACGGTCAAGCTGGGCCTGGTCAACGGCAAGGGCTGTGGCGTCCTCGGCGCGGTGCAGACGCAGGTTCACAGTGATATTGCCGCGCCCCAACCCTTGTGTCAGCGCGCGGCGCAAGGCCTGTTCGACCGCATCAAAGCCATCTGGAATACGCAGCCGCAGATCCAGACCGCGTGCGTTCACACCGCGTATGTCCCAGCCCCATGATACCGGGCCCAATTGGCCGGTCCGGCTAGCAAATGCGGTCATCGAATGCATCATTGCATGTCCCCGTCACGAGTTATGGGCGCACCTAACGGCAAAGTCCCCGTTGGGGCAACCCTGCGCGGGCTTCCACTGTTAACCCGTTAAGAATTTGTTAAGTGAAAAAAGCGGTAATCTTTGTTACCCTCTTTGCATACACCACAGGATGTCGGGAAGGCAGGCATCAGGGATTTTTGAGGTCAGTTATGAAACGTATAGAAGATACCCCGCACCACCAGCCCGGCACGCAACCCGGTGCCGACAACCCGATACTGACCAGCCTTGAACATTACTGGCAGACCTTGCGCCGGGCCCGCCGGCTCCCGCTGCGCAATGAGATCGAGCCAAGCCAGATTGATCGGGCATTGCCACATGCGTTTATTCTGCAACGTGTCGCACCGGGGGTCGCGCGGATGCGGGTGGCGGGGCAGCACCTGCACGATCTGTTGCAGATGGATGCGCGTGGTATGCCCGTCAGCACATTCTTTGAATCAGCCGCCCGCGAACAGATCGCGCAGTTGATTGAATCGGCATTTCAGGAACCAGCCATCATCGCCTTGCCGCTGCAGTCACCAGGTGGGCTTTTGCGGCCGGCGATGAAAGGCACCATGCTGCTTTTGCCGCTGAATGACGAAAAAGGCGAAACGACCCGCGTACTTGGCGCGATCGTGACAGACGGGCAAACAGGCAACCGGCCACGGCGTTTTTACGTGCCCGAGGGTGCCGTGATCCGCCACGAAACGCTCTGCCTGCATCTGGCAAGCACCCAGCCAGTCACCCCTGCCATGAATCACAAAGGGCCAGGCGCGCGGCGCCCAGCCCTGCGATTGGTAGTCGATAACAGCTAACTTAGCCTGCCTTGGACTGCTGCATGCGGTCGCGGCGTGCGGACAGTTCTTCGGACACCAGAAACGCCAGTTCCAGCGACTGCGAGGCGTTCAGGCGCGGATCGCAGGCAGTGTGATAGCGGTCTGACAGGTCCTCGTCCGTGACGGCGCGCACGCCGCCGGTGCATTCGGTCACATCCGCGCCGGTCATCTCGAAATGCACACCACCGGGGATCGTGCCTTCGGCGTTGTGAACGGCAAAGAATTCCTTGACCTCGCGCAGCACGCTGTCGAATGGCCGCGTCTTGTATCCGCTGGTCGATTTGATCGTGTTGCCGTGCATCGCGTCACAGGTCCAGACGACGTTTGCGCCCTCTTCCTCGACGGCGCGGATCAGGCGCGGCAGGTGTTCGCCCACGGACCCTGCCCCGAAACGCGCAATCAGCGTCAGGCGTCCGGCCTCGTTGTCGGGGTTCAGCGACGCCATCAACGCCTTGAGGTGCCCGCTGGTCATGGTCGGGCCGCATTTCAGGCCAATGGGGTTTTGCACGCCCTTGCAGAATTCCACATGCGCCCCGTCAGGCTGCCGCGTGCGGTCGCCGATCCAGATCATATGTCCGGACCCGGCCAGCCACTTGCCGGATGTGGAATCCAGACGGCACAGCGCCTCTTCGTATTCCAGCAACAAAGCCTCGTGGCTGGTGTAGAAATCCACAGTTTGAAGCTGGTGATTGGTGGCACTGGTCAGCCCCGCGGCTTCCATGAACGACAATGTATCGCCGATCCGTTCGGCCATGGCGCGGTATTTTTCCGCCTCTGGCGCATCGGTAAAGCCAAGGGTCCAGCCATGGACGCGGTGCACATCGGCAAAGCCGCCGGTGGAAAAGGCGCGCAGCAGGTTCAATGTGGCAGCGGCCTGCAAGTAGGCCTGCAACATGCGTTCAGGATCGGGGATCCGGCTGTCTTCGGTGAAATCGAACCCGTTGATGATGTCACCGCGGTAGCTGGGCAATTCCACGCCATCCATGGTTTCGGTGGCGGCCGACCGCGGTTTTGCCATCTGGCCTGCCATGCGGCCCACTTTGACCACGGGCACCTTGGCGCCATAGGTCAGCACCATCGCCATCTGCAACATCACCTTGAAGGTGTCACGGATGCCATCAGCGGAAAATTCCGCAAAACTTTCGGCGCAATCGCCGCCTTGCAGCAAAAACGCATCACCCTTGCTGACAGCAGCCAGTTGCGATTTCAACTTGCGTGCCTCGCCGGCGAACACCAGTGGCGGATAGCTGGCAAGACGGTCCTCGACTGCGCGCAGGGCGGCGGCATCGGTATAGTCAGGCATCTGCACCCGGGGCTTCTTGCGCCAGTCAGATTTTTGCCAGTCAGTCATTGTTTCGCTCCGTTCAGGATGGTTAGCGGTATCAGGGCGTCGGTATAGCGCGGGCGGCGCCCCGGGCCAATGGCAAAGTTGCACGAAACATGCCATGATAGAAGGCAAACGCGGACTTGTGCTTGTATTTGCCCTTGAAGGCTGCGGGCAAAACTGATCAGGTTTTGCGACTGAATATTTACTGGATCAAGAAATGTCCATCGACCCCCAGATCATCGACGTCGACCACAAGGGCAAACCGCGCCGGTTTGTCTTTGTTCTGATGCGCGATTTTACGATGCTTTGCTTTGCCAGTGCGATCGAAAGTTTGCGGATCGCCAACCGTACCGCGGGAAAGCAACTGTATTCGTGGAAAATCGTCAGCGAAAACGGCGAGGATGCCGTCTGTTCGAATGGCTGCGCGTTCCGCGTCGAAAGCGACCTGACCGAACTTGAACGCGATGATACGATCATGATGTGTGGCGGGATCGACGTGCAGGCCGCGACCACGAAACGGGTGCTGAACTGGCTGCGCCGCGAGGCCCGGCGCGGCGTGACCATCGGCGGGCTTTGCACGGCTGGGTATACGCTGGCCAAGGCCGGATTGCTGGACGGCAAACGCGCCACGATACATTGGGAAAACCAGGACAGCTTTGCCGAGGAATTCGAGGATGTGCATCTGACGCGATCCGTCTTTGTCGTCGATGGCAATCGGATCACAACCGCGGGCGGCACCGCATCCATCGACCTGATGCTCAAGATCATTGCCGACGACCATGGCGAAGATCTCGCCAATGCGGTCGCGGATACCCTGATCTATTCGTCCATCCGCACAGATCAGGACACCCAGCGTCTATCGATTCCCACGCGGATCGGCGTGCGCCACCCCAAGCTGAGCCGGGTGATCCAGATGATGGAAAACAACATCGAAGACCCGATCAGCCCTGCGATACTGGCCAAAGAGGTGGGCATGTCCACCCGGCAACTGGAGCGGCTCTTCCGCCGTTATCTGGCGCGCAGTCCAAAGCGCTATTATATGGAATTGCGCCTGCAAAAGGCGCGTAACCTGTTAATGCAGACGGATATGACGGTGATCAACGTGGCGCTGGCATGTGGCTTTGCGTCACCATCGCATTTTTCGAAATGCTATCGGTCGCACTATGACACCACCCCATACCGTGAACGCGGCAGCCACGCGGCACGCCTGTCTGTCTGATCTCGGTAACGTGCAGCCATGATTGCCGCTAATTGCGCAACCCCGCAGGCTATTTTCCCGGTAATTTACGCTCTGCGGGCGGTTTGCCTTTTGGTTCCACCTTTTCTTTTGAAAACCTGCTGCTAATCTACGCGTCAGGAAAACGACATCCGATAGGGAGACACGGGTAATGAAAAAACTGATGATGGCGACAACCGCCATGGCGATGATCTCGGGCGGGGCATTTGCCGCCGGGCACGCAGAGGAAATCAAGATTGGTGTGGTGCTGGGCTTTACCGGACCGCTGGAATCGATAACGCCGGCCATGGGTGCCGGTGCCGAAATGGCGATGGCCGAAGTGACCGAAGCCGGCGCGCTGCTGGGCGGGGCGACGGTGACATCCGTGCGCGCAGACAGCACATGTATCGACGCAGGCGCCGCGGCATCTGCTGCTGAACGCGTTGTGACATCTGATGGCGTTGCCGCCATCATGGGCGCGGACTGTTCCGGCGTGACTGGCGCAATCCTGCAAAACGTCGCTCGCCCCAATGGCGTGGTGATGATTTCGCCCTCTGCCACCTCGCCCGGCCTGTCGACTGCCGAGGATGACGGCCTGTTCTTCCGTACTGCGCCCTCCGATGCCCGTCAGGGTGTCATCATCACGGAAATCCTGCAGGACCGCGGCGTGGATGAAGTGGCGCTGACCTATACCAACAACGACTATGGCAAGGGTCTGGCCGATGCGTTTCAGGGCGCCTTTGAAGCGGCTGGCGGCACCGTGACAATTTCCGCAGCCCACGAAGACGGTAAGGCCGATTATTCGGCCGAGGTCGGCGCACTGGCCTCTGCCGGTGGCGACGTCCTGGTGGTTGCCGGATACGTTGACCAAGGTGGGTCGGGCGTCGTGCGGTCTGCCCTGGACAGTGGTGCGTTCGATACCTTCTATTTCCCCGACGGTATGGTCGGTGTGAAACTGAACGAAAACTTCGGTGATGAGCTGAACGGATCCTTCGGGGCCTATCCGGGTACCGACAGCATCGGCGCCGCCCGTTTTGTCGAACTGGCAGACGCGAACGGCTTTGACGGCACAGGCGCATTTGCCCCTGAATCATACGATGCCGCAGCGCTGATCATGCTGGCGATGCAGGCCGCGGGATCGTCGGCATCGGCTGATTTCAAGGATCACGTGTTCGACGTGGCCAACGCCCCCGGCGTTGAAATCTTCCCCGGCGAACTGGCCAAGGGGCTGGAGCTGCTCGCCGCTGGCGAAGACATCGACTATGTCGGTGCCTCTGCGGTGGAACTGATCGGACCAGGTGAATCAGCCGGGAATTATCAGGAAATCGAATTTGCGGATGGTGTCTATTCGACCATCGGCTATCGCTGATACGATCCATCGAACAGGACCGGCGCGGGGTATTTCCCGCGCCGGTCCCAAAAAGCAGACGCAGTAAATTGCGCGCAAGGGGACGGTTATGATCATCGTTGAAAATCTGGTGAAGACCTTTGGTGGTTTTCGCGCTGTGGATGGCGCATCGCTTGAGATTGGCGCGGGCACCATTACGGGCTTGATTGGGCCGAACGGCGCAGGAAAAACCACACTTTTCAATGTGATCGCGGGCGTTCTGAAACCCACGTCCGGTCGCGTGACGATGAATGGCGAAGACATTACCGGCCTGCCCCCGCATGAATTGTTTCACAAAGGGTTGCTGCGCACCTTTCAGATCGCACATGAATTTTCATCCATGACGGTGCGCGAAAACCTGATGATGGTGCCTGGCAGTCAATCGGGCGAAACCTTGTGGAACACATGGTTCGGGCGCAAACGGATCGCCGATGAAGAACGTGCGCTGCTGGCCAAGGCCGACGAGGTGCTTGAATTCCTGACCGTTGACCATCTGCGGGATGAAAAAGCCGGAAACCTGTCCGGCGGGCAGAAAAAGCTGCTGGAACTGGGGCGCACTATGATGGTGGACGCCAAGATCGTGTTTCTGGACGAAGTCGGCGCTGGCGTGAACCGCACGCTGCTGAACACCATCGGCGATGCGATCATCCGCTTGAACAAGGAACGCAACTATACTTTTGTCGTGATCGAACACGACATGGATTTTATTGGCCGCCTTTGTGATCCGGTGATCTGTATGGCAGAGGGCCATGTTCTGGCCCAAGGGACTTTGGACGAAATCAAGGCAAACGAACAGGTGATCGAGGCTTATCTCGGCACTGGTTTGAAAAACAAGGACAAGGTAACCGCATGACCCGTTTCATTCTTACCGTGCTGGTTGGCATGGTCCTGGGGTCCGGCGCGACCCTTTATTACATCTATGAAAACCATGCCGATCCCGCAGAGCAAACCATGATGCGCGACACATTGCTGAACTACGCCCCATTTCTAGAAGAGTATATCGCCCCGTGAGTGATCCGTTTTTGATTGGCGACGCCATGACCGGTGGCTATGGCAAAGGCCCGGACATCCTGCACGGGTGCACCATTGCTGCCGAAAAGGGCGAAATTGCCGTGATTGTCGGGCCGAACGGTGCTGGCAAATCGACCGCGATGAAGGCCCTTTTCGGAATGTTGAACGTCAATCAGGGTGCGGTGCGTCTTGATGGCGAAGACATCACACATCTGTCGCCGCAGCAGCGGGTGGTCAAAGGCATGGGATTTGTCCCACAGGTCCGCAACATCTTTACCTCTATGACAGTCGAGGAAAACCTGGAAATGGGTGCCTATATCCGGCACGATGATTTCCGCGATACGATGGCACAGGTCTATGACCTGTTCCCGATCCTCAAGGAAAAGCGCAATCAGGCGGCAGGCGAATTGTCGGGCGGGCAACGCCAGCAGGTCGCCGTGGGCCGCGCGCTGATGACGAAGCCCAAGGTGCTGATGCTGGACGAACCCACCGCAGGCGTTAGCCCCATCGTGATGGACGAATTGTTCGACCGGATCATCGAGGTTGCCCGCACCGGCATTCCGATCCTGATGGTGGAACAGAACGCCCGCCAAGCGCTTGAAATTGCTGACAAAGCCTATGTTCTGGTGCAGGGGCGAAATGCGCATACCGGCACCGGCAAGGAACTTTTGGCAGACCCTGAAGTGCGGCGGAGTTTTCTGGGCGGATGAACATGTTTTCAAGCCAGATCATCAAGATCTCTACCCAAGGGGCAATACCATGGACATCCTGAACGCCCTTGTGGCCTTTGCCAATTTTGTCTTTGTGCCCGGTCTTGCCTATGGCGCGCAGCTTGCCATCGGGGCGCTGGGTGTCACGCTGATCTATGGCATCCTGCGGTTTTCGAATTTCGCCCATGGTGACACGATGGCATTCGGGACCGCATTTACCATCATTGGTACCAATGCGTTACTGGCGCTGGGGATCACCTTTGGCCCGCTGCCGACCGCCCTGCTCGCCCTGCCCTTTGGGATTGGTGCGACGATCCTGCTGGTGCTCGCCATCGACTGGCTGGTGTATAAATTCTACCGCGATCAAAAAGCCGCGCCGGTTATCCTTGTCATCGTGTCCATGGGCGTGATGTTTGTGATGAACGGGATCGTGCGTTTCGTCATCGGGGTTGACGACATCCGTTTTGCCGATGGCGAACGGTTCATCATCACCGCCCGTGATTTCAAGACCATGACCGGGCTTGAGGAAGGTTTGGCAATCAAGACCACACAGGCCATCACCGTGGTCGTCGCGGTCGTTGTCGTCGCGCTGCTGTTCTGGTTCCTGAACAAGACGCGCACGGGAAAATCGATGCGGGCCTTTTCCGACAACGAGGATCTTGCACTTTTGTCCGGCATCAATCCCGACTGGGTGGTCAAGGTGACATGGATGATCGTCGCCGCCCTCGCGGCGACGGCGGGCGTGCTTTATGGGTTGGATAAATCCTTTAAGGCGTTCACCTATTTCCAGCTTTTGCTGCCGATCTTTGCCTCTGCCATCGTGGGCGGGCTGGGCAACCCTTTGGGGGCCATCGCGGGTGGCTTTGTCATCGCCTTCAGCGAGGTCACGATCACATATGCCTGGAAAAAAGTGCTGGTCTATCTGATGCCCGAGAATCTGGAGCCCGATGGGTTGGTTCAACTTTTGTCCACTGATTATAAATTTGCCGTCAGTTTCGCGATTCTGATCATCGTGCTGCTGTTCAAACCGACCGGCCTGTTCAAGGGGCAATCCGTATGAACCCGACACTCAAGAACACCCTGCTTTTTGTCTTTGTCGGCTTGCTGATCCTGGGCACCGGTATCGTGCAGGGCTGGAATTCGGCATTGCTGATCCTGAACATGGGGCTGATTTCAGCGGTCATGTCGCTCGGCGTGAACCTGCAATGGGGCTTTGCCGGGCTGTTCAATATCGGGGTGATGGGTTTCGTCGCCCTTGGGGGGCTGGCAACGGTGCTGGTATCGATGCCCCCTGTGGGCGAGGCCTGGGCCGCCGGCGGGCTGCGGATCATCGCAGGACTGCTGTTGGGGGCGGCAACGATCGTGGCGGCGGTTCTGGCGCAAAAGCATCTGAAAGGCAGGCGTCGAACGCTTGCGACACTTGTGATCCTGATTGGTGGATTCTTTCTTTACCGGGCGGTTTTCGATCGCGGTGTTGACGCGGTCGAGGCCATAAACCCGGCTTTGGCAGGTAACCTTGGCGGACTGGGCCTGCCTGTCCTGCTCAGCTGGCCCGTCGGTGGATTGCTGGCCGCAGGGGCGGCCTGGATCATCGGCAAGACCGCGCTTGGCCTGCGGTCGGACTATCTGGCGATTGCCACACTTGGGATCGCCGAAATCATTATTGCCGTGCTGAAAAACGAAGACTGGCTGGCACGTGGCGTTAAGAACGTCATCGGTCTCCCCCGTCCGGTCCCTTACGAAGTGGACCTGCAGGCTGATCCGGGATTTGTAGAGCGCGCCGCCAGCTTTGGGCTTGATCCGGTTACCGCGTCGACCCTTTATACGAAGGCCGGATATGCGATCCTGTTTACCATCGTGCTGCTGATCCTGCTGTGGATGGCGCAGATGGCTCTCAAGAGCCCATGGGGCCGCATGATGCGGGCGATCCGTGACAATGAGACAGCAGCCGAGGCGATGGGCAAGGATGTGACCGCGCGGCATTTGCAGATTTTCATTCTCGGCTCGGCGATCTGCGGCATAGCGGGTGCGATGATGACGACGCTGGACGGACAGTTGACGCCCGGCACGTATCAGCCGCTGCGCTTTACCTTTCTGGTCTGGGTCATGGTGATCGTGGGCGGTTCGGGCAACAATTTCGGCGCGGTACTGGGCGGTATTCTGATCTGGTGGCTTTGGGTGCAGGTCGAACCAATGGGACTGGCTTTGATGACCCTTCTGGCCTCCGGGCTGGCGGACGGCAGTGCGCTCAAGGAAGGTATGATCGAATCTGCGGCACATATGCGCCTGCTGACCATGGGTCTTGTGCTGCTTTTCGTGTTGCGGTTCAGCCCCCGTGGCCTGATCCCTGAACGCTGACTTGTCCTTGCCGCCTGCCTTGTTACAAGCAGGGCAGGCAAACACGAGGATCTGATGATACGCATCTTTCGCTGGCTGGTCCGTCTGGCCACAGTTCTGATCGTGGTGATGGTCGCCGGCCTTGCATTGGCGTATTATTTCGCGTCCCGGTCCCTGCCCGATTATAATGCACAGGCCACCGTTGCGCGGATCAGCGCGCCGGTCGAAATCGTGCGCGATAATGCCAATGTGCCCCACATCTTTGGGGACACAGACGCAGACGTCTATTTCGCGCTTGGTTATGCCCACGCGCAAGACCGTTTGTGGCAGATGACGATGCTGCGCCGCACAGCGCAGGGCCGTTTGTCAGAACTGTTCGGTCTGCGCACAATCGGCATCGACGAGGCGCTACGCCGGTTCGATATCTATAATCTGGCAGTGGCATCGGTCGCGGCACAGGATGCACAAACGACGACCGCGTTGAATGCCTATTCTGCCGGGGTGAACGCCTGGCTGACAGAGGTCAACAAAGGCGCCCTTGGACGGGGTGCACCAGAGATGTGGCTGTTCAACCATGCGATCGCCCCATGGCAACCTGCTGATTCGCTGGCGATTCTGAAACTGATGGCGCTGCAACTCTCTTCGCAGCTCGAAAACGAGGTGCTGCGCGCGCGCACGTCGCTGATCATCGACGATGACCGCCTGCGCGACATCATGCCCGACGATCCCACTGATGGCGTTGCGGCGCTGCCCGAATATGCCAGCCTGTTCCCTGACGTGCCCGCGTTCACACCCGACATGCGCATGGCTTATGATCCGCTTTCCCCGATCAAGCCGCGCGCGCTGGCTGGCGCATCGAACGCCTGGGCCGCCAATCCGACCCGGTCGGCCACCGGTGCCACGCTGCTGGCAAATGATCCGCATCTGGGACTGACCGCACCGACGATCTGGTATCTGGCCCGGATGGAACTGACCACGGGCGGGGTGATCGGCGCGACAATCCCGGGGATGCCGGTCATCCTGAGCGGGCGCAGCACGGATTTGGGCTGGGGCCTGACCAGCGCCTATGTGGACGACCAGGATGTGCTGATCGAAGAGGTAAACCCCGACAACCCCGATGAATACCGTGGCCCGGACGGATGGGTGCCGTTTCGCAAGCGCGACAGCATCATCACGATCAAGGACGCCCCCGCAATCACGCTCCGCCTGCGTTGGACAGCGAACGGGCCTGTGATGCCGCGCAGCCAGTTCGATCTGGGCACGATCACGCCCTCCGGGCATGTCGCCGCCGTTGCGTGGTCCGCCTTGTCGGACCGCGACACATCCATGTCGGCGGCCATGTCCATCATGGCTGCGCGCAATGTCGATGACGCGATTGCCGCGGGCGAGGATTTTATCGCACCCGCCCAGAATCTGACCATCGCGGATCGCAACAGGATCGCGATGAAGACCATCGGCGCTCTGCCTGCCCGCGATGCGGATCACCAGACCAAAGGCCGGATGCCTGCCTATGGATACCTGCCGCAAAACCGCTGGCAAGGACGCTTTCCCTACAGCGACAACCCCGAATTCGTAAACCCCGACGGCGGGATCATTGGCAATACCAACAACAAGACCGTTGATCGGCCCTTTCCCAATCACGTGACCTATGACTGGGGCGACACCCAGCGCATCAACCGCTGGCGGCGGCTGATGCAGGCACGCGAGGTCCACACCCGCGACAGTTTCATCGAGGCCCAGCAGGACACCGTCAGCTTTACCGCGCGGACGTTGCTGACCCTGATGGGGGCAGATCTATGGTATACCGGCGATCCGGCACCGGAAGGCACCCCCGAACGCCGTCGCCAGATCGCGCTTGATCTATTGTCGGCATGGAACGGCGAGATGAACGAACATCTGCCTGAACCGTTGATCTATGCGGCATGGGTCCGCGAATTCCAGCGCCGCCTGATCCGCGATGAACTGGGCCCGTTGGCGCCCGCCTTTATCCACCCCGATCCGGTGTTCATTGAACGCGTGCTGCGCGATGTGGACGGCGCTGCGATCTGGTGTGACGTGATTCAGTCGGCCCCGCAGGAAACCTGCACGGAAATCGCCCGTCAGTCGCTGGACGACGCGCTGATCTGGATCACCGAAAATCACGGTGCCGCCATCGAGGCCGTGCGCTGGGGCGATGCCCATCAGGCCATGCATGATCACCCCGTTCTGGGGCAAGCGGCGTTCCTGAACTGGGTCGTCAACATCCGGCAATCGACCAGTGGCGGCGACAATACATTGCAACGGGGCAAGACGATTGGCACCGGGCCTGCGCCGTTTGGAAATGTTCATGCGGCAGGTTATCGTGGCGTCTACGATTTTGCAGACCCGGATAGTTCTGTCTTTGTCACGGCCACCGGGCAGTCAGGGCATCCGCTGTCGCGCTATTACGACAATCTGGGCACGCTGTGGCGGCGCGGCGAATATATTCCGATGTCGCTTGATCCGGATCTGGCGCGCGCGGCTGCCGTCGGGGTTACCAGGCTGATCCCGGCGGATTAAAGCTGTGCAAAGCGTGCCTTTTGCACGGCCGTCCATTGCACCGTAACACGATAGCCGTCATCTGTCTGATCCTCGCCTATGACGACCCCGGCATCAAACAGCCACGCGCGCTTGCGCCCCTCTGAAAAGCCAAGCAAGAAGGTTTCTTCGGTTTTTGGATCGCTGAGTTTTTCCGGTATCGCGCTTAGCAGACGATCCAACCCTTCGCCCGTGACCGCTGAAATGGCAAAGATATCGGGGTTGCGCGACGCTTGCGTCAGCACCGCATCGCGCCCGTCACTGTCCAGCAAATCGATCTTGTTCCAGACCTCGATGATCGGCGCTTCTTCGGCGACACCAAGGCTGTGAAGAATCGCCATGACATCGGCGGCCTGTTCTTCGGTTTGGGCATGGCTGATGTCGCGCACGTGGACGATCAGATCGGCGTCCAGCACCTCTTCCAGTGTGGCGCGAAAGGCCGCGACAAGTTCGGTGGGCAGATCGCTGATGAAGCCCACGGTATCCGACATGATCACCTCTTCGCCCGCAGGCAAAACGATCTTGCGCATTGTCGGATCAAGCGTTGCGAACAGCATGTCCTTGGCGAACACATCCGCACCGGTCAGGCGGTTGAACAAGGTCGATTTTCCCGCGTTGGTGTAGCCAACAAGGGCCACAACCGGAAACGGCACCTTGGCGCGGGATGCCCGGTGCAGTTCGCGGGTTTTCGCGACCTTGGCCAACTGCCGGCGCAGGCGGTTCAACTGGTCGTCAATGGCGCGACGGTCCGCCTCGATCTGGGTTTCGCCGGGACCACCGACAAAACCAAGGCCCCCGCGCTGGCGTTCAAGGTGGGTCCACGCGCGGACAAGGCGGGTGCGCTGATAGGACAAAGCGGCCATTTCAACCTGCAACACCCCTTCGGATGTGCGGGCGCGGTCGCTGAAAATCTCAAGGATCAGCCCGGTGCGGTCCAGCAATTTGACGCCCCAGGCCTTTTCAAGGTTACGTTGCTGCACGGGGGTCACTGGTCCGTCGATCAGAACCAGTTCCACGTCCGCTGCGGCGAATTTTTCCTTGAGTTCCGCGATCTTGCCCTTGCCGAACAACATACCGGGATGGATCTTGGGCAGACGCACGATATCGGCCCCAACGACGTCGAGATCGGGCAGCGCCGCAGCCAGCGCCACGGCCTCTTCCAGCGCAGGGCCAGCGGCGCGGCGGTCAAAGTCGGATTTCAGATCCGGGTGCAGCACCCATGCACGGGTGACCGGCCTGTCATGTTCCAGCAAGGTTATTCTTCACCTTCATAAAGGCTGATCGGTTGGGCGGGCATGATCGTGGAAATCGCACTTTTATACACCAGCTGCGATTGCCCGTCGCGGCGCAGCAGCACGCAGAAACTGTCAAACCACGTGATGACGCCCTGTAATTTGACACCATTCACCAGAAAAATTGTCACAGGAACCTTCGTCTTGCGAACATGATTTAGAAATGCATCCTGAAGATTTGCCTTGTCGGCGGCCATAATGAACCCCTTTTATTGTTCTTGCGGCCGCGTGTCGGCCCCCCTCGTTCTGGTTGCAGTATGTCGCGGCGTTGAAAGAGTTTCCAGCCCAAAAGATGACCCGCTCAGCGCTGCCAGATTTCAGGATTGAACAGGGCGATGATCGCCAGCGTTTCCAGCCGCCCCAACACCATCGCAGCGGCCAGAATGATCTTGGCACTGTCGGGAATGCCAGCATAGGAAATCGGGGCCTCGGCTGCGACAGAGGCAAGCGGGCCCGTTGTGGACAAGGCCGACACCGATAGCACCATTGCCGTTTCGAACTGCACGCCCGTCAACGACAACAGCACCATGACCACCGCGATACTGATCGCGAACAGCATGAAAAACACCCATGAAATATAAGCGCCCTGTTTACGAATGCGCCGCGCTTCGCGCCCGCCGCCACCTACCGACGACGGGTGCAGCAACCGTTCCTGTTCGCGTTCACCGTGGCGGTAAAGCGCGTAGATGCGCAACAGCTTGACCCCCCCGGCCGTCGTCGCAACCCCACCTCCGATCAGCGCCATGCCGATCAGGAAAAGCCCCGGTGTATCAAGCCCGGACCAGCCGCGCGCCCCGCCCCAATAATGCGATTCGAACCCTGTGGTGGTCAGAAAGGATGTGACCGTGAACAGCGTTCCCCACAGCGCGCGCCAACTTCCGCCAGTGTCACGGCCCGCGCCGATTTCCGCCGCCCCGATGAAGTGGCGCAGAAACAACAGCCCCGTGACAATCCCGATCAACACAAGCGCGGTCATGAATTCAGGATCCCGGCGCAAGCCCTGATTGGCATCCCGGATCAGACTGCGACTGAATGTCAGCCGCGACAGGGCAAAAACGAAAAAGCAAAAGACCAGTAACTCTCCCCAAAACCGCGAGGCCGCATAATAAAGCCCCCCGATGGGGGAAATACCCGACGTTGAAAGGGTCGACATCGCATGGCAAAGCGCGATGTAGGGAAATTCACCTGCGATCACCAGACCGACCCAAAGCGCGCCTGTCAGCGCCACGTAAATCGGCGTCAGTGCCAGCGTATAGCGCACCAGCCTGACCGAAGGGTCCGCAATTTCCGCGATCTGTGTAAAGCTGCGCACCGGGCCCTTGCCCACGCCAGCCGTCGCACGCACCTCAAAGCCGCCCAGATTCATCGGCGCAAAGATCGACACCGCCGTAATCCAGACCAGCAGCCCGCCCAGCCAGCCAACCAGCGCGCGCCACAAATGCAAGGACGGCGTCAAACGCCCGGCACTGTCATAAACCGTCGCGCCTGTCGTTGTGAAACTGGACACCATTTCAAACCATGCATTCAGAAATGTCGTATTTCCAACGGCCTCGTGGAACGGCACGGCCAGCATCAGCGGCAGGACAGTAAAGGCCGACAAAAGCCCGACCAACTGGCTGCGGGCAACGCTGGCGGGTTCAAAACCGGCCGTGGCCAGCGCGATCACCAGCGTTAAAAGGGAAAACAGGACGAACCCATAGAAAAACACCCGCATCGTGGTGAAATCCTGCATCACCGCTGCGTGCATCGCCGGCACGATCATCGCAATCGCACCAAGGCCCATCAGAATCACAAAAAACGGCAGGCGGGTGATCCAGGTCATCAGAAATAATCAATCGTGACCTGCAAAAGCCGCTCTACCTCGGGGACGTCGTCAGCCATTGCAAAAATGGCGATGACATCGCCCTCTTCAATCCGCGTTTCACCTGTGGGTCTGACAATCTGCCCGTTTTTCATAACTCCGCCGATCAGCGTGCCTTCGGGAAAGGCCACATCCCTGATCCGCTGGCCCGCGATCGGTGACGTCCCCAGCACCTGCGCTTCGATCATTTCGGCCTCGGCATCGCCAATCGAATAAACCCCGCGCACCCGTCCGTGCCGGATATGCCGCAGAATGGAACTGACGGTGGTCGCGCGCGGATTGATATAGGCATCAATGTCCAAAGGCCCCATCAGCGGCACAAGTGTCGGGTCATTGATCAGGCTGATTGCCATGGCACAGCCCATTTCCTTGGCCCGCACAGAGGCAAGCAGATTTGTCTTGTCATCGTCGGTCACAGCCAGCACCGCATCCGCGCCGCTGATATTCGCCTCTTGCAGCAAGGCACTGTCCAGCCCGTCACCATGCAACACAATGGTCCGGTCCAACGCGTCAGCAGCCCGCTCTGCAAATTCGCGGTTCTTTTCGATCACCTTGACGCGGACACGGTCGGTGCGCGCCTCTAGCGCGCGTGCCACGGCAAGCCCGACATTGCCACCCCCGATAATGACCACACGTTCTTGTTTTGACTGCGTTTTACCGAAAATTTCCAATGTGCGGGCCATGTCCCGCGTATCGGTAAAGATATAACAATCGTCGCCCGCAAAGATCTGGTCACCGGCAGACGGCGCAAACAGGGCACCTTCGCGCCGGATGCCGACAACAATCGCGCGCAATGTCGAAAACAGGTCCGTCAGTTGCCGCAACGGTGTGTTGATGACAGGGCAATCATCCTCGATCGTGATCCCCAAGAGCTGGGCCCCGCCGTCGAAAAAGTTTTCAGTGTCGAACGCAGCCGGCGCAGACAACCGCTGCAAGGCGGCTTCTGCAACTTCTTTCTCGGGGGAAATCACCACGTCGATCGGTAGATGGTCGCGGCGGTAAAGATCCGAATAGATGGCATCCAGATAGCTTTGCGCGCGCAGGCGTGCGATCTTGCGGCGGATGGCAAAGACGGAATGGGCCACCTGACAGGTGACCATGTTCACCTCGTCCGAATGGGTGGCGGCGATGATCATATCGGCGTCGCGCGCGCCGGCCCGGTCCAGAACATCGGGATAGCTGGCGAAACCGGAAATGCCCTGCACGTCCAGTGTATCTGTCGCGCGGCGCACCAGTTCGGGGTTGTTATCCACAACCGTAACATCGTTCTTTTCGCCAGACAGATGGCGGGCGATCTGCCAGCCGACCTGCCCTGCACCACAGATGATCACCTTCATGAAGCGTCGTCTTCCACGTATGCTACACGGCCACCGGCCTTGTTCGATGTCACAACGCCTAACGATTTCAGCTTGCGATGCAAGGCCGACCGTTCCATCCCGACAAAAGAGGCGGTCCGGCTGATATTGCCGCCGAAGCGATTGATCTGGGTGAGCAGATATTCGCGTTCAAACAATTCTCGCGCATCGCGCAGGGGCAATGTCGCGAGCCCGCCGCCCAGCACGATCCGTCCACCACCACCGCCGCCACCTTCGTCAGATGCCGGCAATTCCTTTGCACCGATCTCGCCCGTGTTTTCCCCAAGAATAAGAACGCGTTCCACGACATTCTTCAACTGTCGCACATTGCCCGGCCACAGCATCGTCTGCAAAAGGGCACGTGCATCATCGGCCAGCTGGCGCAGCGGCAAACCCTGGACCTTGTTGAAAACAGAAATGAAATGTTCTGCCAAAAGCGGTATATCCTCGCGCCGTTCTTCCAGCGACGGCACCGCGATCGGCACGACGTTCAGCCGGTGATACAGTTCTTCGCGGAATGTGCCCGCAGCGATGGCCGCAGGCAGATCGCGGTTGGTGCTGGAAATGACGCGCAAATCAACCTGCACCTTGTCCGTGCCGCCCACCCGCTGAAACCGTTGTTCGACCAGCACCCGCAAGATTTTCGACTGGGTGCCGATAGGCATATCCGCCACCTCGTCAAAGTAGATGACACCGCCGTTCGCTTCCTCCAGCAGGCCAGGCTCTACGCCGCGTGTGCTGTCCTCTCGGCCGAACAGAACCTCCTCCATTCGGTCGGGCGCAATCGAGGCAGAGTTCACAGTCACGAAAGGTGACGACGACCGGTTGGAATTGGCATGGATATAGCGGGCTGCAATCTCCTTGCCTGCCCCCGCAGGGCCTGTCAGCATGACGCGCCCGTTGGATTTGGTCACCTTGTCCAGATTTGATTTCAACATCCGGAAAGCCGCACTTTCGCCCAGCATATCGGCGCTGATCACATCGCCCCGCTTGAGTTCGATATTTTCCCGCCGCAAACGCGACGTTTCCATCGCCCGCCGGATCACCACCAGCAACTGATCGATGTTAAAGGGTTTTTCGATGAAATCGTAAGCACCCTGTTTGATCGCCGCGACGGCGATTTCGATATTGCCGTGGCCCGAGATGATGACGATCGGAATGTCGGGGTGATCGCGCTTGACGGACTTGAGAATGTCGATCCCGTCCATATTGCTGTCTTTCAACCAGATATCGAGCACCATCAACGCGGGCGGACTTGCTGCAATTTCTGCCATGCAGGCATCCGACGTGCCGGCCAACCGGGTGCTATAGCCTTCGTCCTGCAAGATGTCGGAAATCAATTCCCGGATATCGCGTTCGTCATCGGTGATCAGAATATCGCCCATCTGTGCCCTCATGCTGGTATTTTCTTATCCTGTGCGCGCGCCGGCAGCACAGGCAGTTGAATATTTGCGCAGGCCCCGGCGTGGTCCTGCCCGTCGAATATGTCGGCATCGGTCAGCGTCAGCGTTCCGGCGTGTTCTTCAATGATCTTTTTGACGATCGGCAGACCCAGCCCTGTGCCCTTGTCCCGCGTTGTCACATAGGGTTCAAACAGGCGCGCGCGATCCTCTGGCAGGCCCACGCCATTGTCCTGAATTGTGATGGTAACATGGCCGTCAACGCGCGTCATGCCGACATGAATTTCGGCCCGGTATTCGGGCGTATCGCGTGTTTCGCGAAATGTTTCGGTGGCTTCGCCTGCGTTCTTGATCAAATTGGTTAACGCCTGGCTGATCATTGTGCCATCGACCTCTGCCAAGATGGATTCCTCGGGCAGGTCGGCCCGGATTTTCACATCAGGCTGACCCGCCCGCTGCAATGCCACCGCATCGCGCAGCAACTTTGTCAGATCGCACATTTTCAGTTGCGGCTCGGGCATGCGCGCAAACTTTGAAAACTCATCAACAATGCGACGCAAGTCATTGGTTTGCCGTACAATAACGTCAGTCATCTGTTCCAGCTTATCCGCATCCGCCCCGACACGCGTGCCGAATTTGCGTTTGATGCGTTCCGCCGAAAGCTGAATTGGCGTCAACGGGTTCTTGATTTCATGGGCAATACGCCGGGCGACGTCACCCCACGCGGCCATGCGCTGTGCGCTGACCAGATCGGTCACGTCATCAAAGGCCACGACATACCCTTCCAGGGCGCCATCCGAATTGCGCCGGGGGGACATGCGCACCAGCAGGCTTTCCTGCTGGCCGTTGCGGATCATATTGATCTGTTCCTGCACACTGTCGCTATCGGCGCTGCGCACCTGATCGAAAAGTGCCGCAAATTGCGGGATCGCCACGGCAAGCGAACTATCCGCCAATGCATGATCCACCGAGAGCAGACGCCGCGCCGACGGGTTCACAAAGGTGATGCGCCCATCTTCGTCCAACCCCACCACACCCGACGTTACGGAACTCAGCACACTGTCGAACAACCGGCGGCGGCGTTCGGTCTGGCGGTTGGTTTCCATCAACTCGTCGCGCTGCCCCTTCAGGCGGCTGGTCATCTGGTTAAAGTAATGGCCCAGTTGAGAAATCTCGTCGTCGCCATCATCTTCGATCACGCGCACGTCCAGATCACCCGAACCGACGCGCTGCGACGCGGACACCAGCCGGCCCACAGGCCGCGACAGCCGTTCGGCAAACCAAAGACCCATCCAGATTGCAGCCAAAATCAGGATCACCGCAAAGCCCAGATATAGCAGGCCGAACTGAAACAGGATTTGCCCCCGCTCAGTTGCAAGTTGTTGATATTGCGCGACGGTTTCGGTTGTATCGTCCAGCAGGGACAAGACATTCCCGTCGACCTGCCGCGTCACGTAAAGATAGCGGTCCCGAAAGGCGCCAAGCGGGATAAGCCCACGGAATTCATTGTTTTCAAGGTCTTCGATAATCACCAGCCCGGTGTCATCAGCGGCAGGAAACGCGTCCGGCGGGGGGCGTTCATAGGCGAATTCATAGGACCGCGCACCACGCGCCGCGATATTGCCCAGCCCATCCAGCACAAAGACCTCGCTGAGCCCGCGTTCGATCTGTGGCTGCACCTCGCCCAACGCACGCCTGACCTCGCCATCGTCCATGAACAGGTTCTGCTGGCGTTCATTGTTCAGATAAGCCGCCAGGGCGCGGCCATCGCGGCTTAGTTCCTGCCGGTGTTCTTCTTCATAGGCCTGCGCGGTGGTCAGTGACGTTCTCAGCACATTCCCGACCGGTTCCGAAAACAGCCCCTCGAGAGCGACCGAAATCAACAGAACCGAAAACACCGCGACAAGCACCGTGGGGATCAGTGCGGACAGCGCGAAAACACCCGTCAACCGCAGGTGCAGCCGCGAGCCAGCCGATTTCGCGCGCCGTGCCGCGATCATCCGGGCCACCTGCCCCATCACCAGCGCAGCAACGATCAAGACATAGACAAGATCCACCAACAGCACCAAGCGCAGGCGTGGCGATGATGCGCCTTGGCCCAATGGTCCGACGATCACATAGGTCAGAACCGCAAGCAGCGGCCCAAGGATCAGCAAAGAGAGCGTGACCGCACTGCGCACATGCCGCTGGCGCTGCCAACGGCTGAACCGCGTAAAATTCAATCCCGTCAGGGTCCGCCGCACGCGCTTTGACCTGTTACTGAGGTGGGGATGGCCCCACGCTATCGCATTTGCCAATGGTCCTGACGTTGCGCTGACGCAACGAGGCCACGGTTCTGTTGCGGTTTTACATCAATTTGCGGCGGCGTGTCACGCGGATATCGAGGTCTGTGATTTTCTTGCGCAGGGTATTGCGATTAATCCCGAGCAAATCGGCGCATTTCGCCTGATTTCCGCCCGTGGCATCCAGCGCAATCTCGATCAGCGGCGCTTCGACTTCGGACAGGATTCGGTTATACAGACCCGGCGGCGGTAACACGCCGCCGTGCAGATCGAAATAACGGCGCAGATGCTTGGCCACGCTGGCCGACAGCTTTTCACCCTCGCCGCCTGCACGCAGCGGTTCAATCGCAGGCTGGTTGCCCAGCACGGTTTCCACTTCGGATCGGGTGATCTCCTCTTCGGTCGAGGTGAAAACCAACCGCCGGACCGCATTTTCCAACTGGCGCACATTGCCCGGCCAGCTGTAGGCGCGCACCAGATCAAGGGCGGCATCGCCAAACCGGCGCACCGGTGCGCCATCGCGTTCGGCGCGGGCCAGGAAATGCGCGGCCAGCAACGGAATGTCATCGACCCGCTCGCGCAGCGACGGCACATCGACGGTTACGCCGCCCAGCCGGTAAAACAGGTCTTCACGGAATTTGCCCTCTTCCATGCGGGCCATCAGGTCCGACTGCGATGTCGCCATGATCCGGGGGGCATTCTCGCCCAATGTGTCCAGCATCCGCACGATCCGCGCCTGCGCGTCGTCGGACAGATCACTGACCTCATCAAACAGGATCGACCCGCCCTTGGCACGGCTCAGCACGGTGGACGGGCCATCCATCCCCTCCAGGTCGCCCGCCGATACAACGACGAAAGGCAGGCTGCGGCGGTCGGAAAAATCGTGCACGGCGCGTGCGATCAGCGACTTTCCCGTGCCGCTTTCGCCGGTAATCAGCACGGGCAGTTGCGTGTTCATTACCCGTGCAACAAGCCGGTAGAGCGCCTGCATCACCGGGGTCCGCCCGACCAGAGGAAGATCACCGCCCTTTTCGGTCGCGGTAATATCAGGGGCGCGTGTCGTCGGTGCGCGGCGCTTGATTTCAAGCGCACGGGCGGCGCGTTTCATCAGATCAGGCAGGTCAAATGGCTTGGGCAGGTAATCAAAGGCTTCTGCTTCGGCCGCCTGAATCGCTGTCATGATGGTGTTTTGTGCCGAAATCACGATTACCGGCAATCCGGGGCGGGCAGCAGAAATCTTGGGCAGTTGTTCCAGCCCGTTTCCATCCGGCATCACCACATCGGAAATCACCAGGTCGCCCTTGCCTTCATCCACCCAGCGCATCAGCGTGACAAGTGACGATGTGGCATGCACCTTGCAGCCCGCCCGCGTCAGTGCCTGGGTCAGAACCGTCCGGATCGTGCGGTCATCATCTGCAACAAGAACGGTTCCATCCATCAATTCTCTCCTGTCTCAATTTCCTTGGGCGCTAGCGGCAACGAGATACGAAACACCGTTTTTCCCGGCACGCTATCCACCGATATCCACCCGCCGCCATCACCGATCAGCTTGGACACCAGCGCCAGCCCAAGGCCGGTCCCGTTTTCCCTGCCCGATACGAAGGGCTCGAAAATGTCATCGGCAATTTCGGGCGGCAGGCCCGGCCCATCGTCGATGATTTCAACCTGCAAAGGCAAGCGCGCCTGCGTGCCGTCAGACCTGCGCACCCGTAAAGAAGCATCGTAGAATGTATGCAGTCGGATCGCGCCGCCTGCCTTGCTTGCCTCGGCGGCGTTCTTGATCAGGTTCAGGAACACCTGCAACAGCTGATCGCCATCGGCCAGTGTCTGCGGCAGCGACGGATCGTAGTCTTCGATGAACATCATGTGCGCGGCAAATCCGACCGCCGCAGATTGCCGCGCGCGGTCCAGAATATCATGGATATTGACGGGTTTCAGCAGCGGCGGACGCAGATTGCCGAATTGTTCGACCTGTTCCAGCAGTTTCACGATGCGGCGGCTTTCGGCGACGATCAGATCGGTCATTTCCTGATCTTCGGGCGACAGCCCCATCGACAAAAGCTGTGCCGCGCCGGTGATGCCCGCCAGCGGGTTCTTGATTTCATGGGCCAGCATTTCGGCCATGCCGATCGCCGATTTAGCCGCCTTGCCCGAGGAATGGTTCTG
>NZ_CBFIBD010000031.1:0-7867 GCF_965660735.1 Yoonia sp. | reverse complement strand
TGGTTGATGCGGCTGGCGATTTCGCGCGGGCTGATCATGACGATCATCGCATTCTCGGCCCCCTGTAATGGCGCGAATTGCAGGTTGCACAGCATCGGCGCACGTTCGCCGCTGCCCACATCGACATCATTGACGAACAGCGACGTGCGGTTTTCACGCGCGCGCTGAAACGGGGCCTCAAGCGGGGCATCGATCATCACCTTTTCCCACAGCTTCTGGCCAGCAAGCGACTTGGTGGACATGTTCAGGAAACCTTCCGCCGCCGGATTGTTGGCGATGATCACATCATTGCAATCCAGCAATAGGGCCGGCACCGGCAGCGACGACCACAGGGCGGTATCGACGATCATGCCGCAATCCTTTCACTCAGCGCTTGGGGAAGATCGCGCAATACCTGCGCGGTGTCGGTTTGCGTCAGGATGGCGCGGCGCAATGCCGGGCCTGTGCCCGCATCGTCCATATACCAGCCCAGATGTTTGCGGGCGACCTTGCGGCCCATGTCCGGCCCGTAGAACGACAGCATCGCCTCGTAATGACGGCTTACCATGTCGATCAGGGCGTGCCCTTGCGGGATTTCGGGCGGTAGACCGCCATGCAGTGCCGCCGCCACCGCCGCCAGCACCCAGGGCCGCCCTTGCGCGCCGCGCCCGATCATCACGCCATCGGCACCCGACATCTGCAAGGCCTGCCGCGCCGTGGCTGCATTGACGATATCGCCATTGGCGATGACGGGAATACCGACGGCGTCCTTGATCGCCCGGATCGCGCCCCAATCGGCGGACCCTTTGTAAAACTGACAGCGCGTGCGCCCGTGGATGGTGACCAGCCGGACGCCTGCGTTTTCCGCCCGCCGCGCCACATCGGCGGCATTCAGGCTGTCATCGTCCCAGCCCAGCCGGGTCTTCAGCGTCACCGGCACATCGACGGCGTTTACAACCGCCTCGATCAGGCGCAAGGCATGATCGGGCGTGCGCAACAAGGCTGAGCCGGAATAACCGTTTGTCACCTTCTTGGCGGGACAGCCCATGTTGATGTCGATCATCGCGGCCCCGTTGGCGACAACCATGCGCGCGGCCTCGGCCATCCAATACGCCTCGCGGCCCGCGATCTGCACCGCTGTGCCGGCCTGATCGAACCCCAGTTCGGCCCGTTCGCGCACGCCGGGCTTGGCCTGCACCATTTCCTGACTGGCGACCATTTCACTCACAACCCAGCCCGCACCAAAGGACGCCACAAGCTGGCGAAACGGCAGATCGGTGATCCCGGCCAAGGGCGCAAGCGCGACAGGTGGCCGAAGGGTCACGCCGTCCAGCGTAAGAGATTCGGAATTCGCCAAAGGAATAGTCATTCGCTTAATGAGTGTGCTTTGAAGGTAAAATAGGCTGAACATCAGGGTTTCACAACGCCGCAAGGCGCAATTTCTGTGCACAAAACAGCATATGCCTAATATTTGTGCGTCGCGTAACCAAAACTGACGAATTGCGCCTTGGCGTTCCCGCCCCTAAAACCTGAGGCAAGGACACATCAGGAAACGCATGACCACAGTTGCAATCATCGTCGCCGCCGGGCGCGGGACGCGGGCCGGGGGTGATCTGCCCAAGCAATGGCAGATGCTGGGCGGGCGCTGCGTCGCCGCGACAGCGATGCAGGTGTTTGCCGACCACCCCGGCATCGACCGGCTGATCCTCGTGTTGCACCCCGATGACATGGAAAGCGCACGTTGGCCGCGCATCCCGGTCGCAGAAATTGTCACGGGTGGCGCAACGCGGCGCGAATCTGTTCTGGCGGGACTGGAGGCCGCGGCCAAGACCGCAGACCGTGTGCTGATCCATGATGCCGCCCGCCCACTGGTCAGCGCGACGATTATCGACCGTGTGCTTGACGCGCTTGATACACACGCCGGGGCCGCGCCCGCCGTAGCCGTCACCGATACGCTGTGGCATGGGCAGGACGACAAGGTGACCGGTATGCAGGACCGCAGCGGGCTTTACCGTGCACAGACACCGCAGGGGTTTCATCTGGGGCCCCTGCTGGCCGCGCATCGCGCCAATCGTGATGACGCCACCGATGACGTGGCCGTGGCCCGCGCGGCGGGGCTGGACGTGGCGATTGTGGCGGGCGATGAGGACAACATCAAGATCACCACGCCGGGCGATATCGCCCGCGCGACAAAACTGATGGGACACCAGATGGATATCCGCTGTGGCAATGGCTATGACGTGCACCGGTTCGGCCCTGGCGACCATGTGTGGCTGTGCGGCGTTCAGGTGCCCCACGACCGCAGCCTGCAAGGCCATTCAGATGCAGACGTAGGGATGCACGCAGTGACCGACGCGATTTACGGCGCGCTTGGCATGGGGGATATCGGCCAGCATTTCCCCCCGTCCGACCCACAATGGAAAGGCGCCGCCAGCCATATCTTTCTGGAACATGCCGTGGCACTGGCCGCCGACCATGGCTACCGGATCAGCAATGCCGACTGCACGCTGGTCTGCGAAACACCCAAGATCGGGCCCCATCAGGGCGCGATGAAATCCGCGATGGCGCGGATCATGGGGCTGACACCGGACCGCATCAGCGTCAAGGCGACAACCTCGGAGCGGCTGGGCTTTACCGGGCGCGCCGAAGGCATCGCATCTATAGCAACTGTCACATTGGTGAAACCATGACCCATCTGATCGCAACATTCTTTTACGCAGGCCACATCCGCCCTGCCCCCGGCACTTGGGGGTCGCTGGCCGCCCTGCCGGCCGCTTGGGTCATCTATATGCTGGCGGGTCCCTGGGGGCTGCTGGCGGGGGTCGTCCTGTCCTATGCGCTGGGCATCTGGGCCACGCGGATCGAAACCCGCGGCAAGGATAACCACGACCCAAGCGAAATCGTGATTGACGAGGTTTGCGGCCAGTGGATCGCGCTGCTGCCGATCGCGTTTGGCGCTGCCAATAACGGTGTCGCGATCACCGCGCTTTGGCCTGGCTGGGTCGCGGCGTTTGTCCTGTTTCGGTTGTTCGACATTACAAAATGGGGGCCTGTCGGCTGGGCAGATCGGATGCATGGCCCCACAGGCGTCATGCTGGATGATGTGATCGCAGGTCTTTTTGCCGCAATCGGCGTTGCCGCCCTTGCAGCCCTGTTTCATCTGGTGCTGATGTGAACGCGCTGGTCCTGCTACAGGCAGCCAAGGCGCGTGGCATCATGATCACCACAGCCGAAAGCTGCACAGGCGGCATGGTGTCGGCCGCCATCACCGATATGCCCGGCAGTTCGGCCATTTTCGACCGTGGCTTTGTGACCTATACCAATGCGGCCAAGCAACAGATGCTGTGCGTCGCGCCCGACACCCTGACCGCCCATGGCGCGGTGTCCGAGGACGTCGCGCGCGAAATGGCCAAAGGCGCGCTGGCCCATTCCGATGCGCAGATCGCGGTTGCCATCACCGGCATCGCCGGCCCCGGCGGGTCAGATCACAAACCCGAAGGTCGGGTGTGTTTCGCAACCGCCACCGCCACAACCTGCCAGACCGAGACTGTCGAATTCGGCGCGTTGGGGCGCGATCATGTGCGCGCCGCCGCCCGTGATCATGCGCTGGCCCTGTTGCTGGGACAGATCGAGACCTTCCCGCCGGTGAATTAACCAATCAGGCGGGCCAGGGCGCGTGTGTCATCCGCCCCGACCGCGCCCCACAGATCCTCCGCCATAGCGCCGCCAACGACGGCCCGCGCCTTTTGCATCAGCCGGTCATGGCGCGTGGCCGGATCAAGCGGCGCGTTCAGGTCGTGGAACAATTCGGCCTTGCGACCGTCGTCATAGGTGACATCAATCTGCGCCTGCATTTCAGTCAGGGCCGCATCTTCGTGCACGTGAACGCGGGCGCGTATGTCTGCCAATGCAGGATCGGTGGCGGCCTGATCTGAATAACTGTCAATCGCCGCCGTGCTGATCCCGGACAAATGCATCGCCGTGACCATCCGGTAGGAAAACTTGCATTCCAGCCCGCTGCGCGGCGTCAGGATATTGCAGACGCTCATCCAGCGGGGATGGGTCGTAATTGTCAATTCGGCCACTTCGCCGTTCAGCCCTTTCAGCGCCTCCAACGTGGCATGCAGACCGTGACAGCAGGCGTGGAATTTATGGCTGACGTCCCGCATCAACCAGTCATCCCCCATGCGCCTGAAACCGGCCATATCCCCTGCCCCGTGATGGGTCGCGCCAAAGCCCAATGCCCCGCCAAGCCCCGCATCCGCGGATGTCATCCCGCCCGCGGCCCATTGCGCGGCCAACACCCCGGTTTCAGCCGCCAACCCTGCATTGAGCGGTTTGCCCATCGTGCCGAACTGCGATTTAAGACCGGCGGCCTTGGTGGATACAAGCCCGAGTGCGGCAATCATCTGGGGCTGCGTCAACCCCAGCAGACGCGATGCCGCCATCGCCGCGCCAAAGGCACCGGCGGTCGCTGTCTGGTGGAACCCGATCTGATAGTGATCGCGCCCCAGCCAAAGGCCCACACGCACCGCAACCTCTGATCCGATCAGCGCAGCCTGTAGCACCTCGTCCAGTGTCCGGCCCTGTGACAGGGCCAGCACTGCCGGCATCACCGCGACACTGGTGTGGCCGATATGGGCAAAATGCGTATCGTCGTAATCCAGCGCGTGGCTGGTCGCCCCGTTGATCAGCGCCGCGCGCGCCGGTGGCAGGCGGTCACCCACCGCGCCCTCGGCCTCGGCCAGATCGCGCAGGATGCGGGCAATCGGTTCATCCCGGCCTGCAATGGCACAGACAGCCCAATCGAACAGCGCCAGCCGGATGATCGACATGGCATCGTGTGGCGGGGTTGCTGTGGCAGCAAACCGCGCGATCAAAACCTCAGGTATCATGCGTAAAGCTCTGCTGCGCGGCGCTCGAACGACCGGACGACACGCTGCATCGCCTCGTTGAAAAACATGCCTGCGGCGCCTTGCAACAGGCGGTTTCGAAATTCAAAATCCACAAAGAAAGATACTTCACAACCGCCCGATACATCTTTGAAATTCCAGCGACTTTCCATGTATTTGAACGGGCCATCCAGATATTCAGTGTCGATCTGCTGCTTGTCCGGCCACAATGTCACGCGGCTGCCGAACCTTTCCCGAAACACCTTGAAGGAAATCACCAGATCCGCCAGCATCACGGTCTTTTCGCCCTGATCGTCGACTGACCTGATCCGCGCAGCGGCGGTCCATGGCAGGAACTTGGGATAATTGGCCACGTCTGCCACCAGATCATACATCTGTCGGGCGGTGTAGGGCAGGAACTTTGTTTCCGAATGGGTGGGCATCAACTGGCTTTCACGGATGACTTCCCTGTGGGATGTCGTAAACTCTGCCCGGAAAATCAACCCTTTCCTGACCCGAGGCCCCCATGACCCACCGCCCCTACGTGATCCACGAAATGATCAGCGCCAAGACAATCGCCGCCAGAATCGAGGATCTGGCCCGCGAGATCGGGGCGGAGTTCAGGGATACGGACAAACTGGTGGTGATCGGCCTGCTGCGCGGGTCGTTCGTGTTCATCGCCGATCTGGTGCGCGAACTGGACCTGCCGGTCGAGGTCGATTTCCTAGAGGCATCCAGCTATGGGAACGCGATGGAAAGCAGCCGCGAGGTGCGAATCCTCAAGGATATTCGCGGCCAGATCGAAGGGCGCGATGTGCTGGTGGTCGAGGATATCGTAGATACCGGCCACACGTTGGCGCAGGTCACGCAGTTTCTGGCCACCCGCAACCCTGCCCGCCTGCGCACGATTGCCTTGTTGGACAAACCGGCCCGGCGCGAGGTTGATATTGTCGCGGATTGGACGGGGTTTGAAATTCCCGACGAATTCGTTGTCGGCTACGGCATCGACTTTGCCCAACGCAACCGCAACCTGCCGTATATCGGCAAGGTCAGCTTTCCCGGTGACGCGTCATAGGGCGGGACAGGCGGGAAGCAGCCCATCACAAAAATTTGACCGGCTGTGCAGTCGGACCATCTTAAGCATGTGTCATGCTTAACCCAATGAATCAACATGGAGATCTATTATGAAGAAAAGTCATCTTGCATCAACTTTCGCCCTTGCCGTCGTCTTGACAGGCACAGCGTTCGCCGCTGGTCATATCGACGAGGATGTCGCCAAAGCGATGGAGGCGCGCCAATCCCATATGACCCTTTACAGCTTTAACCTTGGCACCCTTGGCGGGATGGCGCAGGAAAAGATCCCCTATGATGCACAAGCCGCTGCCACTGCAGCCGCCGATCTGGCGGCCCTGGCAAACATCAGCCAGACCGGATACTGGATCGAAGGGTCTGACAGCAGCGTCGAAGGCAGCCGCGCCAAGCCCGAAATCTGGACCGATGCCGCAGGCTTTGCCGCAAAGCGGCAGGAACTGGCGACGGCCAGCACCGCATTGGCGGCGGCGGCAGGCGATGGTCTTGACGCGCTCAAGGCCGCGTTCGGTCCGGTGGGCGGGACCTGTGGCAGCTGTCACCGTGGTTACCGCGTTTCGGATAACTGATCCATGCGCATCTGGCGGGGTCTGGCGCTGTTGCTTGTCGCAGGCGTTGCGGGTGGGTTTGTTGTAACCCGTCCGCAACCGCTATCTGACGATGCACTTTCCGGCGTAAACGCAGACCCCGACCATGGCGCCGTGATCTTTGCCGCCGCGGGCTGTGCATCCTGCCATCGTGCGCCAGACACCGAGGAAGGTCCGCTGGCGGGCGGGCGGGCCTTCACCAGTGATTTCGGCACTTTCTATGCGCCGAATATCACCCCCGATCCGATCCACGGCATTGGCGACTGGACCGATCTGGAACTGGCCAACGCAATCCAGCGCGGCATCAGCCCGGGCGGTGCGCATTATTATCCCGCCTTTCCCTATACCGCTTATGCCAGGGCCAGCGCGCAGGATATCGGCGATCTGATCGCACATCTGCGCACCCTGCCTGCGTCCGCCACCCCCAGTCAGCCGCATGATGTCGGCTTTCCCTTCAACATCCGGCGCAGCCTTGGCGGCTGGAAACTGCTGTTTGGCAGCGATGATTGGGTATTGAACGGTGACCTGACCGCAGAAGTTCAGCGCGGGCGCTATCTGGTCGAGGCGCTGGGACATTGTGGCGAATGCCATACACCGCGCAATGCGCTTGGCGGCCTGAACCGCGCCAACTGGCTAGCAGGTGCGCCCAACCCGTCAGGCAAAGGCCGCATCCCCAACATAACCCCCGGGGGGCTGGATTGGTCGGAACAGGATATCGCCATCTATCTTGCAAGCGGATTCACCCCCGATTTCGACAGTGCCGGCGGAGAAATGGCAGAGGTGGTCCTGAATACCGCGCAACTGACCGACGATGACAGAGCCGCCATTGCGGCCTATCTCAAGGCAGTGCCAGCCGTCGCCGATCCGCAATAAGAACGCTGTTTCAGACCGCACCCAGCTTGCGCAGCCTTGCTTCGCGCAGACGGGCAAAGTCATCGCCCGCATGGTAGGATGACCGGGTCAACGGCGTTGCCGAAACCATCAGGAACCCCTTGTTATACGCAGCCTTTTCGTACGACGCAAATTCATCAGGCGTGACGAAACGGTCCACCTTGTGGTGCTTGGGTGTCGGTTGCAGATATTGGCCGACGGTCAGGAAATCGATATCGGCGGCGCGCATGTCCTCCATCACCTGCACGACAGCCTGACGATCCTCACCCAGGCCAACCATGATACCGGATTTGGTGAACATCGTCGGGTCCAGTTCCTTGACCCGCTGCAACAGGCGCAGGGAATGGAAATAACGTGCGCCAGGCCGGACCTCTGGGTAGAGGCCGGGCACGGTTTCCAGATTATGGTTAAATACGTCAGGGCGGGCTT
>NZ_CBFIBD010000030.1:0-33993 GCF_965660735.1 Yoonia sp. | reverse complement strand
GTCGCAGCGCTCGCACGCGGAGAGGTGTGAAAAGACCCCGCGCCGGGCTTGGCGTGGGGGCAATCATCCGGGGCGTCAGCCCGGCAACACGCCTGCGGCAACACCGGCGGCGATCTCATCTGCATCCAGCAGACCGTCACCTGATGTATCCAGACCGGTGAACGCGTCCTCGGTCACTTCGGGCGCCACCGCTTGCACTTCGGGAAAACTGTACATGCCGTCACCGTTGATATCGATGGCAGCGTCCTGTGCAAAAGCCGGGACAGCGAGCACAGCCAGCACGGCGAAAGGTGTCAGCAGCTTTGTCGGATAGGTCATTACGGTCTCCTGTTACGGACAGCGCGAAGGCGTTTGTCACATCCACGACGATACATGTGTATTGCGCACATCTTTTTCCATGGATACCGGAAAAACAAAAGTGAAACGGCACAGTCTGGCCAGATACAGCCAATATGATGCGCCAAAGCACGCTGATCATATGCGCGCCGGGGCCGACAGGCAGGTCTTTTCCCATGCGCGCCGCTGCGACCGGCAAGATGCCGCGCAGGCGGGGGCGGACATTGATGCGTGTGGCACATCCGCCCCCCTTGCCCCTGCCCGCCTGACACGACACTCTGTGCGCAAACAACATTACAGGAACATCCATGGCCCCGCGAAAGATCATCATCGACACCGACCCCGGACAGGACGACGCTGTCGCCATCCTGTTGGCGCTTGCGTCCCCCGAGGAGATCGACCTGCTGGGCATCACGGCGGTGGCGGGCAATGTGCCGCTGGCGCTGACCGAAAAGAACGCCCGGATCGTGTGCGAACTGGCGGGGCGGCCCGATGTGCGGGTTTTCGCGGGCTGTGATGCGCCGTTGCAGCGCAAGCTGGTGACGGCAGAACATGTGCATGGCCAGACAGGGCTGGACGGCCCGCAGCTGGATGATCCCACCATGCCGTTGCAGGACCAGCACGGCGTTGACTTCATCATCGAAACCCTGCGCGCTGAACCGGCGGGCACGGTCACGCTGTGCCCCATCGGGCCGCTGACCAATATCGCCGCGGCGTTTCAGCGTGCGCCCGACATCATCCCCCGCGTGCAGGACATCGTGCTGATGGGGGGGGCCTATTTCGAGGTGGGCAACATCACCCCCACGGCGGAATTCAACATCTATGTCGATCCCGAGGCCGCGAAAATCGTGTTTGATGCAGGTGCGCCGTTGGTCGTGATGCCGCTGGATGTGACGCACAAGGCGCTGACCACGAAACCGCGTATCGATGCGTTCCGCGCGATGGGCACGCGCGTGGGCGATATGGTTGCCGCCTGGACCGATTTCTTTGAACGGTTCGATATGGAAAAATACGGATCAGAGGGCGCGCCGCTGCATGACCCCTGCACCATCGCCTATCTGATCCGGCCCGACCTGTTCGCGGGTCGGCTGATCAACGTGGAAATCGAAACCATATCGGAATTGACGCTTGGGATGACCGTTGCCGACTGGTGGCGGATCACTGACCGGCCAAAGAATGCGCTGTTCATGAAGGATATCGATACGGCCGGGTTTTATGCGCTGCTGGCGGATCGGCTGGCGCGGCTATGACCACGTCCATCCACCTTGCCGGGCCCGATGATGCCGCCAAGGCGCAGGCGCTGATGCAGCGCAGCCACGCGGAACGCGCCCTGCCCCATGACGATGCGCACCGCGAAAACGTGATCGCGCCCTTGTTGGACGGCAGCCCGCTGGGCGCTATCTGGTTGATTGGGCCGGCGCGTGCGCCGTTGGGCTATGTGCTGATCAGTTTCGGCTGGTCGGTCGATACTGGCGGGATGATCGGCTGGGTCGAGGATATCTATATCCGCCCCAGCGTGCGCAAACGCGGCATCGGGACAGAGGTGCTGCATGCCGTGGCAGTCACGCTTGGGCGGGCCGATCTGCGGGCGCTGCATGTGCGCATACCCGATGGCGATGATGCGCTGGCCCGGTTTTGCGCCAGGGCCGGGTTTGGCAAGGATCAAACGATACGTGTGATGACGGATACGATGTGATGCAAATCCCCTTTGACAACAGCTATTTCACCCTGCCGCCGCAGATGTTCACGCCACAGCGCCCCGCCCCGGTGCCCGATCCGCAGATCATTGCGGTGAACCGTGATCTGGCGGCGCGGTTGGGGATCACCGGCGATCTGGATGATCCGGGCGTCTGGGCCGGCAACACCGTGCCCGCCGGGGCAAACCCGCTGGCGCAGGTCTATGCGGGCCATCAGTTCGGGAACTGGAACCCGCAACTGGGTGATGGCCGCGCGGTGTTGCTGGGCGAGGTGGTGGGCACCGATGGCATCCGCCGGGATATCCAACTGAAAGGCGCGGGGCGCACCCCCTATTCGCGCGGCGGCGACGGGCGGTCGTGGCTGGGGCCGGTGCTGCGCGAATATCTGGTGTCAGAGGCGATGCAGGCCATGGGTGTGCCCACCACGCGCGCGCTGGCGGCTGTGACCACAGGCGCAACTGTCTTGCGCGAAAACGGCCCGCTGCCCGGCGCGGTCCTGACCCGCGTGGCACACAGCCATATCCGGGTCGGTACATTTCAGTTCTTTGCCGCGCGGGGCGATGTCGCCGCTTTGCAGGCGCTGACCGATCATGTGATCGCGCGACATTATCCGGGTGCCGGTGGCCCGGCGGATCTGCTGGATGCGGTGATTGCCCGCTATGCGCGGCTGATTGCACGCTGGATGGGACTGGGGTTCATACACGGGGTGATGAATACCGATAACGTATCGGTGGCGGGTGAAACCATCGACTATGGCCCTTGCGCCTTTATGGATGCCTTTCACCCCGACACGGTGTTCAGCGCAATCGACCGGCAAGGGCGCTATGCCTATTCAAACCAGCCCGGCATCGGGGCGTGGAACATGGCGCAATTCGCCACCGCCCTGATCCCGCTGATGCCCGACCGCGACGCCGCGATTGCGGATTTCACCGACCGTGTGCACCGCTTTGCCGATCTGTTCGATGCGGCATGGCTGGATGTGTTCGGCGCAAAACTGGGGCTGCGTGATGTTACCGCCGAGGACCGCGCCCTGATCACCGACCTGCTGGCGCTGATGGCGCAGGATCAGGCGGACTTTACCAATGTGTTCGCCAATCTGCCCGATGCGCGCGACCAGTTCCTTGACCGCGATGCCTTTGATGCGTGGCGGATGCGCTGGGACGCGCGCAAATCACCCGATGCCGCCACGATCATGGGCCGGGCCAACCCGCAGATCATCCCGCGCAATCACCGGGTAGAAGAGGTCATCAGCGCAGGCGTTGCGGGCGATTTCGCCCCGTTTCATGCATTGCTGGCGGCTGTCACGCAGCCCTACACCGTGACAGCGGAGACAGAGCCCTTCACCCGCGCGCCCACCAGCGACGAACGCGTGACACGCACGTTTTGTGGGACCTGAACCGCCCCTACCCCGGCACCCGTGGCCTGCGGTTGATCAGCAGGATCCCGATCACCACCAACACCAGCGCGCCGATCAGATCGACGCCGACCTGTTCCCCCAATATGGCCCAGCCCAGACCAACGCTGAGCACAGGCGTCAGAAAGCTGAACGATGCCACGCCAGAGGCCGGATAGATCGACAACAGCCACAGCCAGAAGATAAACCCCGCGCTGACCACGACGACGATCTGAAATACCAGCCCCGCAATATGCACCGGGGCAAGGTCGCGCACCAGCGGGCCGAAAAACAGCGCCGCCACCAGCATGATGGGCGCCGAAACACCAACCTGCCACATCAGTTGGATTTCGGGCCGCACCCGCGCCAGCGGTGATGCCTTGGCCATCATCGCCGTCACGGCCCAGCCCACAGCTGCCCCAAGGGCCGCCATATCGCCCCAAAAGCTGCCAACGCCGTCGTCACGCGACAGAATCGCCCAGGCAACGCCCCCAAGTGCAAAAGCCAGACCCAGCGCCTTGAGCGGGGTGATCCGGTCATCGGGGATGAACACATGCGCCATCAGCGCCAGCCACACCGGCATGGAATAGAAGATGACACCGGACCGCCCGACCGTGGTCAGATCAAGCGCCACGAAAAGCAGCATGAATTCGACCCCGAACACCACGCCGGTGATCGCGCCCGCCAGCCGTGTACCTGCCGCGAACCGCAGCGGGATACCGCGCCAGTGCATCCACAGCCAGATGCAGATCACCGCACCAGCAGACCGCAGACCGGCAAAAAATACCGGTTGCAAGCCATCATTGGTGACCTTGATCACCACCTGGTTAAAGGCCAGCAAAAGGGCGAAACCTGTCAGGGCGGTCGCACCGAAAAGGTCGATCTGGGATTTGCGTTCCATCTGCGCACCTGATGCGCAGGGGCAGGCCATGTCAAGCAGCTCAGTCGGCCAGCATCCATTCCCCGTCAGGCCAGAAGGCATGGAAGGCAAAGGCGAACATCACGTCATGCGCCAGATCCGCGCCACTGGCATCACGCACGCGCACATTGCCCACATCGCGGCCCTGCGCCAGTTGCGCGGTATCCAGCGCCGATGCCTGCCCGGCGGTCCATGTCAGGTTCACGCCTGCCTCGGTGATCCTGCCCTGTTCGGCCAGCCGCGTCAGCGGCCAGGCGCGATCACCCACGCGCACCACACGCGCCAATGCGGGAATGTCATGGGGTGGCATTTCACCGGAATACAGGAACGGACGATGCGAACTGTCATAGCGCACATAAGGGTTCGCGCCATAGTTGCGCCGAAAATCCGGCTGATCCATTACCAGCCCGTCAGGGTTGCGGGTGCGGAACGCCTCCCAGCTTTCCATCCAGCTTGGCAGGGTTTGTAATGCGGTGCCGGTCAGATCACCGACAATCGCCTCGCCCACGGCCTGTTGCCACCAGCTTTCGGTCTGGCGGTCATACATGATCATGTCGGAATTGCGCAGCTTGCCCGAAACACCGAACGACAGCACGCCGGCATCGGTGCGCCGGTCGAATGTGATGCCGGAATTGCACAGCGGGCAAAAGGTCACGGCGACGGGGATGCCGCCCACCACGTCGTTCACGATTTCATGCCATGTCAGATAACGGATCGGATAGGCGTGCGGCACCTGCCCTTCGATTTCCAGCGTGATGACGGGTTCGCGCGGTTCCAGCACTGCCGCATCGGCCACGGCGATGAATTGCGGCGCGTCCAGCGCCGGGATGCCATCCTTGGACGGCCCACCGGACAGGATTTCAACCCAGCTTTCGACGCTTGTGTTTTCGAAATTGGTCTTTGGCCATTCGTGCACCCAGAATTCCGGGCTGGCCGCCGCCGTGCTGGCCGCGGTGCAAAGGGCCGCGATAATGGGAACGATGCGCATGGGAACCTCCGGAAATGTAAAACCAGAGTGACCGTTGCGCGGGCCTGCGCCTAGCCCCCTCGCGCAGATGTGAGGGGGCCGCGCTTTTTTTACTCGGTGACGCGGACCGTCTGCATCACGTCAGGCTGGCCGATGACGGCGCCATTGGCCCCCGTGCCGCGCTTGATCGCATCGATGATTTCCATGCCTTCTGTGACCTCGCCCACGACAGTATATTGCCCGTTCAGGAAATACCCCGGTTCGAACATGATGAAGAACTGGCTGTTGGCGGAATTGGGGTTCTGCGACCGGGCCATGCCGACCACGCCGCGTTCAAACGGTACCTCGGAAAACTCGGCCGGGATATTGCCCAGATCAGACCCGCCGGTGCCCGCGCGCGACAGATCGCTGCCCAGCACGCCGTTCCGCACGTCGCCCGTTTGCGCCATGAAACCGTCGATCACGCGGTGAAACACAACGCCGTCATAATCACCCGCTTCGGCAATCGCGGTGATCTGTGCCGTGTGCAGGGGGGCGACATCCTCGAACAGGTCGATGGTGACGGTGCCGTTCGCTTCGCCTGCGATGTCAATTTCCAGTCCGGTGGCCACTGCCGGCGACGCCAGCAGCGACAGGATTGCGGCGTATTTAAACATCTGCGGCCACCTTGACGCTGATCATGCGGTCGGGGTTCACGGGCGGTTCGCCCTTTACGATGGCGTCGACATGTTCCATCCCGGAAATGACCTGCCCATAGACGGTATATTGCCCGTTCAGGAAATCATTATCCTTGAAGTTGATGAAAAACTGACTGTTGGCCGAGTTCGGGTTCTGCGACCGGGCGGCCCCCAGTGACCCGCGTGCATGGGGGATCTTGGAAAATTCGGCGGGCAGATCAGGCAGATCGGACCCGCCGGTGCCAGCGCGGCCGATGTTAAAGTTATCTTCCATGTTGCCGTTGGCCACATCGCCGGTCTGCGCCATGAAACCGTCGATCACGCGGTGAAAGCAGACGTTGTCATAGGCACCCGCACGGGCCAGTTCCTTCATCCGTTCGGTATGTTTGGGGGCCACATCGGGCAAAAGCTGGATAATGACATCGCCATCTTTCAGGGTCATGATGATCGTGTTTTCGGGGTCTTTGATATCGGCCATTAGGCTCTCCTTTTTGGGCTGTTGGCGAAGACATATGGCTTGCGCGCGCAATTGCCAACCCGGGTCCGGTTGACGTGGGCCATGCATTGCCGCAACAAAGCGGTGAACCAAACCCAAGGGAAAAGCAGATGGCCTGGAAAACGCTTGATGATATGGATTTCGCCGGCAAGCGCGCGCTGGTGCGCGTGGATATCAACGTGCCGGTCGAGGATGGCCGCGTGACCGATACCAGCCGGATCGAACGGATCATTCCCACAGTCGATGATATACAGGCCAAGGGGGGCCGCGTGATCCTGATGGCGCATTTCGGGCGCCCCAAGGGGAAGGTCGTGCCCGAAATGTCGCTGGAACATATCGCCCCCACGGTGGCCGATGTGCTGGGCCTGCCGGTGACATGGGTCAACGGTGATTACGCCGATGCTGTTGCCGCGATGGACGATGACGAGGTTTTGCTGCTGGAAAACCTGCGTTTCAACCCCGGCGAGGAACAAAACGACGAAGGTTTTGCCAAGCGTCTGGCCAGCCTTGGCGATATCTATGTGAACGATGCGTTTTCCGCCGCACACCGCGCCCATGCCAGCACCGAAGCGATTGCGCATCTGCTGCCATCCTGCGCCGGTCGTCTGATGGCCGAGGAATTGGACGCATTGGAAAGGGCGCTTGGCAATCCCGAACGGCCCGTTGTGGCCGTGGTCGGCGGGGCAAAGGTTTCGACGAAACTGGACCTGCTGGGCAATCTGGTCACCAAGGTCGATGCGCTGGTGATCGGCGGCGGCATGGCCAACACCTTCCTTGCCGCCCAAGGGATCGACGTGGGCAAATCGCTGTGCGAACACGATCTGGCCGACACCGCCCGCGACATTGCGCAAAAGGCCGCCGCTGCGGGCTGTGAGATCCTGTTGCCCCGCGACGTGGTCGTGGCGCGTGAATTCAAGGCCGGCGCCGACAGCGAAGTGGTCAAGGCCGAGGATTGCCCCGCTGACGCGATGATCCTTGATGCCGGCCCCGACAGCGTGGCGCATATCGCGCAGGTGTTCGAACGCAGCAAGACACTGATCTGGAACGGCCCGCTGGGTGCGTTTGAAATCGCACCCTTCGATGCCGCCACCAATGCCGCCGCCAAAACGGCCGCTGACCTGACGAAAGCAGGCAAGCTGGTGTCCGTCGCCGGTGGTGGTGACACGGTCGCGGCGTTGAACCAGGCCGGTGTCGCGGATGATTTTACCTATATTTCCGGCGCGGGCGGCGCGTTTCTGGAATGGATGGAAGGCAAGACACTGCCGGGTGTCGCGGCGCTGGGGTAACCCGATCCGCCCCGTTTGCGATAACATCGGCCCCGGTTGCGCTAACACATTTGCAACCGGCCCCGCCGCCACTTATCGGATTGTCCAGAGATGACGCAAACCCGAGGGGCCGATCATGAAAACCACCCGTATCGTTCAGAAAATCCTGTCCAACTACGAAGGCGAGACGCCGGGCGTCAAGGCCAACCTTGCCCGCATCATGATGACCGGCAAACTGGGTGGCACCGGCAAGATGATCATCCTGCCCGTCGATCAGGGGTTCGAACACGGGCCGGCGCGGTCTTTCGCGCCCAACCCCGCAGCCTATGACCCGCACTATCATTACCAGCTGGCGATTGACGCGGGGCTGAACGCCTTTGCGGCACCGCTGGGGATGCTGGAAGCGGGTGCGGACACATTTGCAGGCCAGATCCCGACGATCCTGAAAGTGAATTCCGCCAATTCGCTGATCCCAGACGCGGCCCCCAAGACGCAGGCGATCACCGCATCGGTCGATGATGCGCTGCGGCTGGGGGCATCGGCCATCGGGTTTACCGTCTATCCCGGATCATCCGCCGCGCTGAACATGTTCAGCGACATTGCCGAGATGCGCCGCGAGGCCGCAGCCAAGGGCATTGCCACGGTTATCTGGTCCTATCCCCGCGGCGAGGCGCTGGACAAGGACGGCGAAACAGCCATCGACATTGCCGCCTATGCCGCCCAGATCGCGGCCCTGCTGGGCGCGCATATCATCAAGATAAAACTGTCCACCGATCACCTGAGCCTGGGCGAGGCCAAGAAGGTGTATCAGGCGCAGGACATCGACATCGCCACACAGGCCGCCCGCGTGCGGCACTGCGTGGAAAGCGCCTTTGCCGGGCGGCGGTTGATGGTGTTTTCAGGTGGTGCCGCCAAAGGGGCCGATGCGGTTTACGATGATGCCCGCGCCATTCGTGACGGTGGCGGCAACGGGTCGATCATCGGGCGCAACTCGTTCCAGCGCGACCGGGATGATGCGCTTGCGATGCTGGGCAAGTTGGTGGATATCTATCGCGGCAAGGCCTGATCAGGGCCACGCATCCGGGATCGTCACCTTGCAATCCCTTATTTTCCGCCGACCGGAAAATAAGGGATTCACATTGCGAATCGTTTGTGCGATTCTGTGCCAAGGCCGTTCGGCAGAAACGGCATTGAGGCAAGCAGATGTTCCAACGCTACCGTCCCCCTTTGGGTGCATTGTTCTATTTCCTCGGCGCGTTGATGCTGGGGCTGTATTTTACCTTTGCTGCCGTGCAGGGGGATTACGGGCTGTTCAAGCGTATCGAAATCAACGCCGAGGCCCGCGCGCTGGAAACAGAGCTGGCGCTTTTGCAGGCAGACGTGGGCCAGATGGAAAACCTCACGCGCCGGCTTTCGGATAAATTCCTCGATCTTGACCTGCTGGATGAACAGGCCCGCGATGTGCTGGGCATGATCCGCGCCGATGAAATCGTTATCCGCTGACGGTATTCCGGCTATGTGCACAGGGCTTGGCTGATTGATGGCTTGACCCTCGCCTTTTGCGCGCGCATGATTTAGAATATAGTTTAAAGCTAAACTATTTTGTTCATACGCTGGAGGACTGCACATGCCGCCCAAAAAGGCCGCCGCAAAGCCCAACGTCTCGGCCGAGGAATTGCTGGGACATTACCGTGAAATGCTGCTGATCCGGCGGTTCGAGGAAAAGGCGGGCCAGTTATATGGCATGGGCCTGATTGGTGGCTTCTGTCACCTGTATATCGGCCAGGAAGCGGTCGTTGTGGGCCTGGAAGCCGCCGCAGATGAAGGCGACAAGCGTGTCACCTCTTATCGCGACCACGGGCACATGCTGGCTTGCGGGATGGACCCCAAGGGGATCATGGCCGAACTGACAGGGCGCGAGGGCGGCTTTTCAAAGGGCAAGGGCGGCTCCATGCACATGTTCTCGAAAGAGAAACATTTTTATGGTGGCCACGGCATTGTTGCCGCTCAGGTGCCAATCGGGGCCGGTTTGGCGTTTGCCGACAAATACAAGGGCAATGACCGTGTGACATTCGCCTATTTTGGCGATGGCGCGGCGAACCAGGGCCAGGTCTATGAGACTTACAACATGGCCGAACTGTGGATGTTGCCCGTCGTTTTCGTGATTGAAAACAACCAGTATGCGATGGGCACGTCGGTCCAGCGGTCCACCAAGTCACCCAGCCTGTGGGAACGCGGCGCTGCATACGGCATCCCCGGCGAGGAAGTGGACGGCATGAACGTGCTGGCGGTGAAAGAGGCCGGCGAACGCGCCGTGGCCCACTGCCGCGCAGGCAAAGGCCCCTATATCCTTGAGGTCAAGACATACCGTTATCGCGGCCATTCCATGTCAGACCCCGCAAAATACCGCACCCGCGAAGAGGTGCAGAAAATGCGCGATGAACGCGACCCGATCGAACAGGTCCGCGAGATGTTGCTGACCGGCAAACACGCATCCGAAGACGATCTGAAAGCCATCGACAAGGAAATCAAGGCCGTCGTCAACGACGCGGCAGAGTTTTCCAAGGAAAGCGCCGAGCCCGCGTTGGACGAGCTTTGGACAGATATCTACGCCACAGAAATCCCGCAGGAGGCATGACGCCATGGCAACCGAAATTCTAATGCCCGCCCTGTCCCCCACGATGGAAGAAGGCACGCTGGCCAAATGGCTGGTCAAGGAAGGCGACACCGTATCGTCCGGCGATATTCTGGCCGAGATCGAAACCGACAAGGCCACGATGGAATTCGAGGCCGTCGATGAAGGCGTGATCGGCAAGATCGTGATCGCCGAAGGCACCGAAGGCGTGAAGGTCAACGATGTGATCGCCATTCTGGTCGAGGAAGGCGAAGACGTGCCAGAAGCAAGTGCAAAACCCGCGCCTGAAGCAAAAGAGGAAGAGCAGGAAAAAGAGGCCCCCCCCGCCAAGGCCCCTGCCGCCGCCGCCCCTGCGGCCCCTGCACCTGACGTCGCCCCCGACTGGGCCGACGATGTGGAGGTCAAGCAGACCACAGTGCGCGAGGCCCTGCGCGATGCCATGGCCGAGGAAATGCGCCGCGACCCCGATGTGTTCCTGATGGGCGAGGAAGTCGCCGAATATCAGGGCGCCTACAAGATTTCCCAAGGCTTGCTGGATGAATTCGGCGCGAAACGCGTGATCGACACGCCGATCACCGAACACGGGTTCGCCGGTATTGGTGTCGGTGCCGCCTTTGGCGGGCTGAAGCCGATCGTCGAATTCATGACCTTCAACTTTGCCATGCAAGCCATTGACCAGATTATCAACTCTGCCGCCAAGACGCTGTATATGTCGGGCGGTCAGATGGGTGCGCCGATGGTGTTTCGTGGCCCCAACGGTGCCGCCGCCCGCGTGGGTGCGCAGCACAGCCAGGATTATGCCGCATGGTATATGCAAATTCCGGGGCTCAAGGTCGTGATGCCCTATTCTGCGGCTGACGCAAAGGGGCTGATGAAAACCGCAATCCGCGATGCCAATCCGGTCATCTTTCTGGAAAACGAAATCCTTTATGGCAAGTCGTTCGATGTGCCGGTGATGGATGATTTCACCATCCCCTTTGGCAAGGCCAAGATCGAACGGGCCGGCGACGATGTGACCATCGTGTCGTTCGGTATCGGGATGACCTATGCGCTGCAAGCAGCCGAAAAGCTGGCCGAAGAAGGCATCAACGCCGAGGTGATCAACCTGCGCACCCTGCGCCCGATGGACACCGAAACCATTCTGGAATCCGTGCGCAAGACCAACCGCTGCGTCACGGTCGAGGAAGGCTGGCCGCAGGGCAGCGTCGGCGGCTATATCAGCAGCGTGATCATGCAGCAGGCGTTTGACTATCTGGATGCGCCGGTGATCAATTGCACCGGCAAGGATGTGCCGATGCCCTATGCCGCCAATCTGGAAAAGCACGCTCTGGTGACCACGGATGAGGTCGTCGCCGCCTGCAAACAAGTGACCTACCGCTAAGGAGAGACAGCGATGCCCACAGAAATTCTGATGCCCGCCCTGTCCCCCACGATGGAGGAAGGCACGCTGGCGAAATGGCACGTCAAGGAAGGCGATACCGTGTCGTCGGGTGACATTCTGGCCGAGATCGAAACCGACAAGGCCACGATGGAATTCGAGGCCGTGGACGAAGGGGTGATGGGCAAGATCGTCATCCCCGAAGGCACTGAAGGCGTGAAGGTCAACGATGTGATCGCCGTGTTGCTGGAAGAGGGCGAAAGTGCCGATGATATCGGTGATACATCCGCCAAGGCGGAAAAACCCGCGCCAAAGGCCGAAGCCCCCAAGGCCGCAAAAAGCGACGACAGCGCGCCTGCTGCCGCCCCTGCCGCCCCGCAAAAGGATGGCGAACGCATCTTTGCGTCACCGCTCGCACGGCGCATTGCGGCGGACAAGGGGCTTGATCTGACGGATGTCCAGGGAACCGGCCCGCATGGCCGGATCGTCAAGGCCGATGTCGAGGCGGCAAAACCGGGTGCGAAACCCGCCAAAGCCGCTGAACCCGCCAAGGCAGCCACGCCCGCTGCCGCAACCATGGCCGCCGGACCCAGCACCGATGCCGTGATCAAGATGTATGACGGTCGCCCGTTCGAAGAGGTCAAGCTGGACGGGATGCGCAAGACAATCGCCGCCCGCCTGACCGAAGCCAAGCAGAGCGTGCCGCATTTCTATCTGCGCCGCGATATCCTGCTGGACGATCTGCTGGCATTCCGTGGCCAGCTGAACAAGCAGTTGGAAGCGCGCGGCGTCAAGCTGTCGGTCAATGATTTCATCATCAAGGCCTGCGCGCTGGCGCTGCAACAGGTGCCGGATGCAAATGCCGTCTGGGCCGGTGACCGCACGCTCAAGTTCGAAAAATCGGATGTGGCGGTGGCTGTTGCGATCGAAGGCGGGCTGTTCACGCCGGTGTTGCGCGACGCGGAAATGAAATCGCTGTCGGCCCTGTCGGCCGAGATGAAAGATCTGGCCAGCCGGGCCCGCGACCGCAAACTTGCGCCGCATGAATATCAGGGCGGCGCCTTTGCAGTGTCCAACCTTGGCATGTTCGGGATCGACAATTTCGACGCGATCATCAACCCGCCCCATGCGGCCATTCTGGCCGTCGGGGCCGGTGTGAAAAAACCCATCGTCGGTAAAGACGGCGAACTGGCCATTGGCACGGTGATGTCCACCACGCTGTCGGTCGATCACCGGGTGATTGATGGCGCCTTGGGGGCCAACCTGTTGAACGCAATCAAGGAAAACCTTGAGAACCCGATGACCATGCTGGCCTAGGCCGGTCCACACAAGACATGAAAAAGGGGGCCGCGTGGCCCCCTTTTTTGACTGCGACTGATGCGATCAGTCGGCCAGTGTCACGCCTTCGACTTCGACACCGTCGGTGATGAACGATGCCACAACCGTCATCGTGCCTGCGCCTTCGTCCTCTTGCACGGCCTCAAGCCCCAGATCGCCGTCGTCGTTGCCAGCGGTCGTCACGCCGGTGACGGTGCCGTAAACATCGCCTGCGTCTTCTTCCTCTAGCACGATGCCGACGCCGCCATTGGCCGTCAGCACCGCATTGGCGATCAGGCCGAGCACGTGACCTTCGCCTGCTTCGCTCATCTTGATGGCATCATCGGCGTTGCCGCTGCCGTCAAAGCCGTTGATCGAAATCACGATATCGCCTGCGTCTTCTTCGTCAAAATCCAGACCTTCGTCCAGATTGTCCGAAATCTCGGTTCCGGTCAGGGTGCCATGTATCGACCCGATCCCGGCCTCGTCCACGTCGAAACCGTCGTCCACGTCGATGGCGAATTCATAGGCTTCGACTGATCCGTCGTCATAAAGATCGACCTCGCGTTCGAAACACGCGTCATCGGGGCTGCCTGTGATCGGGCCGGGGATCGCATCGGCGGCCATCTGGCCTTCGTCAAATTCGCCCTCGTCCTCGGACGGCATGAAGGCCGACAGGATGTCGGGGTGGCAATACCCACCGTTGTTGACAAAACGCGCGCCGGACAGCTCCACCACCACGTTGCCATCCTGGCCTTCGTCCAGTTCGGCCCCGTCAGCGCCGACACGGGTAAAGGTGACGTTCTGGCCGGTGACACGGATATCGCCCGGCCCGCGTTCATCGACGCGCAGCCCGTCGGCATCGAATTTGCCGTTGCCGACGTTATCGACAGTGACATTGTTCAGCGTCACGATGATCGACGCAGCCGACCCTTCGCCAGCCCCGCCACCGCCGCCGCCGCAGGAATCGGCCAGCGAACAATCGGACACATGCACACCGTGGTTGGCCACATCCGCGACCGTCACATTGGTCAGCGACAGCGTCACGGTGCCGGTCTGGTCATCACGGACGTCGATGAACACGCCCTTGCCCGCCGTTCCATCGGCATCGGCACGGGTATTGATGTCAAAACCGCCGGGGCCGCGAAACGTCAGATCATGGATGTTCAGATCGGCGCCATTGGCCGAGGTCAGCAAGGTTATATCAAGTCCGGTGGCGATGGTCTGTCCTGCACCAAAGATGGTGACGGGTGCGGTGCCCGCATAGACCAGCCCGCTTTGCAGTTGCAGATCGTCTTGCGTCAGCATCACGATCTGCACCGGTGCGGTGGCCGTTTCGGCGGCGATCAGGGCGGCGCGCAGCGACCCGTCACCGCTGTCGGCGTTGCTGGTGACGGTAATCGGCCCCGCGGCCAGGGCGGGGGCCGCAGCGAACAACGCGATGGCGCTTGTGATGCAAAGGATATTTCTGGTCATGACTATTCCTTGAGGTCATTTCGTTAACCTCTTGGGCCTAGCCGCCAGACATGACAGGACCGTGACAGGGCGCGCAGATCAGCCTTTGGGCGTCTGCAGCAGGTGGTTCATCGACATGGACGGCTGCGCGCAACCCGCCTCGCCCACGATCCGCGCGGGCACGCCTGCGACGGTTTTCATCGGCGGCACCTCTTCCAGCACCACGGAGCCTGCGGCGATGCGGCTGCAATGGCCCACCTTGATATTACCCAGCACCTTGGCGCCCGCGCCGATCAGCACGCCATCACCAATTTTCGGGTGGCGGTCGTCGTCTTCCTTGCCGGTGCCGCCCAGCGTCACCGAATGCAGCATCGACACGTTATCGCCCACCACGGCGGTTTCGCCGACGACAATGGAATGGGCGTGGTCGATCATGATCCCCTTGCCGATGCGCGCGGCGGGGTGGATATCGACGCCGAAAATCTCGCTTACGCGCATCTGGATGAAATAGGCCAGATCACGGCGGCCCTGTTGCCACAGCCAATGGCCCAGCCGGTATGCCTGCACCGCCTGAAACCCCTTGAAGAACAGCAAGGGCTGCACAAAGCGGTGGCAGGCCGGATCGCGATCATAGATCGCCACCAGATCGGCGCGCGCGGCTGCGGCCAGTTCGGGGGCCGTCACATACGCCTCATCCGCGATTTCGCGCAGGATCTGTTCGGACATTTCCGGCGAGGCGAGCTTCATCGACAGACGATACGCCAGCGCACCTTCGAAATTCTTGTGATGCAATACGCTGGCGTGGATCAGACCGCCCATCAGCGGCTCGGACACCACGGCATGTTCGGCCTCTTCGCAGATGCGATGCCAGACAGGATCAACCTCGGTCAGTGATTTGTGCAGATAGGCCATCGTGTCGATCCTTTTTTTAACGTGCCCTGTCTAGCGCAGATAGGGCCGCTTCGCCAAGAACAAACCCTTGATGTCAAAGATCACGACATTTCACCCGTTTTTTCCTGCAATGCGGCGATGACAATCGCAAGGCACGCCAGCACCTGCGCGTCACAGGCCGACGGACGCGGGGCGACGGCCTGCCCCAGGGCCGCCGCCATCAGCGTGCCGTCGCCAAATTCCGGATGCCGCCGCCCCAGCCGCTTGCGATAGCGGTCGGCGGTCTCGGCGCGCGTCAGAAGATCGGCCATGGCCGCGCCGCGGTGGGCGGGCGGCACCTGCAACAGATGCCGCAGCGCGGATTCGATATCGGCCAGTTGCACAGGGCGCATCAGCCTTGCAGCACAAGCGCGCTGAATGGCCCTGCGCCAAAGCGGGCGGAAACCTGTGCCACCTCCAGCCGGTAAGGCGCACCACCGGTGTCGGTGGCGATCTGGGCGGCGTCATATGTCCACTGGGGCGTGCCCAGCGCCACCGTGCGCCGCGTCATGCCGTTCTGGGTGATGCGCAGCAGATAGCTTTCGCTGTCCTCGCCCAGCGGGATATCGCCCGCGGCCCAAAGATCGCCGTCGATCCGGCTGCACCGGATCCAGCTGATCTCGCGTCCCGCTGCCGTCACCCGCGCACGCAAATGCGCCACCGGATAGGGCCGCAGCCCGTTTCCCTGAAAGGTCCGCACCGCATGGCGGAAACTTGCATCCCCAAGCGGGCGTTTGGCCGGCCCATAGCGATAATGGCGCTCCAGTCCGCGCGCCGCCGATGGCAGGAGGATCTGGCGTGGCACACCATTCAGCGCCACGATACGCGACCCCGCAGGCCAGACATCGGGCACGATCCCCCGGCTGCCCGCCTGCCCGCGCAACATCCGCGAAAGTGCGAATTCACGCAGGCCCACCGGCACCACGTCGCGGGCCTGAAACACCTCCCACATATCGGGGGTGCCGTCGCCGATGGCGAATGTATTGCCCCCCCCAGCAGCGCCTGTGTCGTCACAGCGCCCAGCGCGCCATCAACCAGCCGCACCCGCAACCCCGCCTGCCGGTCCCAGATGCCGAATGGCCCTAGTGGCAGGTCGGTTGTCGTCACGCCCACGGTTGCGCCGTCGGCAATCACCTCTTGCAGGGTATAGCCGCTGTCTTGCGGTGCGGAATAAACCGCAATATTCCCCGGCCATGGCCGCCCGGCAGCAGCGACATAGGGCGCGTGGGCGCTTTCCTCGCCGGTCAGCAAGGGCAAGTCCATGAACAGCATGTCCACCGGCACAGGCCCGACATAAGGCGCCAGTACGGGCGTATCGCCCGGATTTGTCTGGGGGCGGTATGCCTGCGCATCGATGCGCGTCGCCTCGGCCAGCCGCAGACCGGATTCGTCGATCCGGTCAATCCGGTAGAGCCCACTGTGATCGCCTGTCTCGATCTGCACGACATGCCCGGCGCCCAGCGCCAACTGCGAGGGCGGCAGCGCAAAACTTGCGGTGTCGCACGCGATCCGCGCCTCGGCGATCCAGCGGGTCACGGTGCCCTGTCCTTCGGCGCGGGTCAGCGCGAGGGGCAGTTCGGTGCGGGTGACACCGAAACTCACCTCATCAGGGTGAATGGCCTCTGCGGCGACGGCCGCGTAATCGGCATCGGCGTCGATATGGGCCAATGCGACACGGCCCGATATCTCGGCCGCGGCTGCACGGGTCAGGGCGATGGCCTGATCTTTTTCGGGATCCAGCGCGAGGCGGTCCGCATCAATGACGTGATCCACCCGCCCCTTGCGGTTCTCAAAAACCAGCAGGCCGTCACGCTCTACGGCGTCAACGCCGAAGGCCAGCATCAGGGGTTGCAAGGCCGCCCGCCCCGTGCCGATCTGGTCAACGCTGTAGCCACGCACCACGCCATGCAGGTCCGCCACGTCATAGCGGCTAACCCCCGCACGGTCACAGATTTCAGCCACGACCGATGCCAGCGTGCGGTTGGTCACCCGCCCGTTCAGCCAGTGCCCGCGCGCATAGTTGCCGCCATCCGACCACAGGCTGCGGTTGCCCGGAAAGAACGGATAGGGCCGCGCATCCCAGGCCCAGACGTGCATGCGGCCCGTGTCCAGCATCGGCGCACCATATTCCACAGACACAGGGTTATGTGCCGGGTCGGCGAAATGCCGGTGCACCGCCTTGATATACTGCATCTGCATGGCATCGTCGCGGTTGCCGTTGGAATAATGCGGCAGCTGCGATTCCGATGATTTGGGATCAAGGAACTTGTTGGGCTGGTTTGCCCCCTTGTCGATGGCCGCACAGCCGAATTCGGTAAACCAGAACGGTTTGGATTGCGGCACCCACGCGGTCGGCGTGGCCTGCCGCACACCGTCGATCCGGTCGTTGTGCTGGTGCGCCCACCAACCGGCAAGGTCCTTGGTGCGCCAGACCCAGGGTTCACCGTTCCCATCGGTGATGGGCGTGCGGATCTGTGCATCGCGCGCCTCTGGCGAATGATAATACCAGTCATAGCCTTCGCCGCCCGCGACATTGCCGGACAGGTAGTCAAGGTCATGGATACTGCCGGCCGCGATATCGGCATGATCGTCCCCGTCGCGCCAGTCGGCCAGCGGCATGTAATTGTCGATCCCGATGAAATCGATGTTCGGATCGGCCCAAAGCGGATCAAGATGAAAGTATTTATCGCCCGTCCCGCCGGGTTGATAGCCGTCATATTCGCTCCAGTCGGCGGCATAGCTGATCTTGCAATCCGGTCCCAGAATGCCGCGCACGTCGGCGGCCAGCTGCACCAATGCTGCGACAGCGGGAAAGCTGTTTGCAGCGCCCCTGATCTGCGTCAGCCCGCGCATTTCCGAGCCGATGCAAAAGGCCCCGACGCCACCCGCAGCCGCACACAGATGGGCGTAATGCAGGATGAACCGCCGGTACCCCCAGTCTGCGGCGCCGCTGTAGGTGACCGTCGTGCCGTTGACGGCAAAATCGCCGGGCGCGGCATTGCCCATAAAGGCTGCGACCTCTGCCGTCGCGGTCGCTGTGGCATCGGTTGTGCCATCCAGACCGGGGGCAAGGTCGGTGGTGATCCGCCCCCGCCACGGCAGCGCAGGCTGGCCCGGCTGCCCGCTGTAAGGATCAGGCAAGGTGTTGCCCGCCAGCTGGTCCATCAGGATAAAGGGATAGAACACCGTATCCAGCCCGCGCATGTGCAGATCGGTAATCGCCTCAACCACCGCCGCATCTGTTGGCGTGCCGCCATAAACAGGGGCGTCGTCCTGATATGGAATGCGCAGGGCATCTGCGCGCGCGACCCCTGACACGCGCCATGGCATGGCGGGCGCATCCACGTCGTTTTGTTCGACCTTGGGCCGGATCGAACAGTCGCCGCAGCGCAAGTCGTCACCGAACCACGACACCACCATCACGACGGACTGGCAGGCGGGCAATTCCTCTTGCAGTGCATTCAGCGACACCGTTAGGTCGGTGCCCCCCATCGGGGTGTTGGTATTGACCGCCACCTGTGCGCCATAGCTGGGTTCCACAGTCACCGGCGATGTTGCAAGGCTGTATTCGCCCGTGCCGGGGATCAGCGCGACACCTGTCACCAGATCGGTCAGCCCCTTGATATCAGCGGGCTGGTCTGCGGGCGCGGGGCGCATCACCTCGAAGGTGAATTGCGGCACGCGGTTGCCGAATTGCGCCAGCGACAAATCCTCGAACACGACATAGGCCGTGCCGCGATAGGCGGGGGTGTCATCCACCCCTTCGACGGCGGCGATCTTGGGGTCGGGCAGTTGATCGGCGGTGCCGGGATAGACGCGCATGTTCAGGTCTTCGGGCGCAAGCGCGACCCCATCGGCCCAGATCCGACCGACACGGGAAATCTGCCCCTCGCACAGGGCCACGGCAAGGCTGACGGTATAACTGTAGGTGGTTGTCGCAGGGCCCGTCGGCGCGCCCTTGCCGCCACCGGTGGTCTTGCGGGCTTCGCCGAAACGGCTGGCCCAGATCACCTGCCCCGCGATCCGCATCCGGCCATGCACCTGTGCAATATCAGTGCCTTCGCTGGCGCCCATGACGCGAAAGCGGTCGATGCGTCCAACCGCGACGGGTTCACTGCCCGCGCCCAGCACCTGCTGGTCGATGCGCTGCCCGATGGCGGCCCCCGCCGCCCGCCCGATCACAGCCGTGGACAACCCCAGAACAGACCCGCCGACAGCACCACCAAGGGCCATGCCCGCCGCAGAAAGAACGATTGTCGCCATGAGAGACCTACCTTTCGGAAAATGCAAAACACGCCGTGATCCGGCGCCGCCACGGGGCCGACAGTGGGCTTTCGACCACACCGTGCCCCGCGTATGCATGAATGAATGTGGGTGCCGCGCCGCAGCGCGCGACGATGCCCAGATGTTTGGCCACGGCCCCCGCCCGCATCCGGAACAGAATGATCTGGCCCGGTGCGATGTCCGCCAGCGGCACGCGGCGCAAATGCCGTGATGCCGCGCGCAACAGCACCTCGTCCCCCTGCGGTTCTGACCAGTCCGGGGTGTAGGCCGGAACCTGTTCCGGCTCGTCCCCGTGCAATTCGCGCCAGATCCCGCGCACTAGCCCAAGGCAATCGCAGCCCACCCCCCGGACCGAGGCCTGGTGCAGATAGGGTGTGCCGATCCAGCCACGGGCCGCGCGCGCGAACTCTGCGGTCATCGCGTCCGGCTTTCGCCGGTATTCTGCCCGTCGGATCGCGGCACCGCCGTCAGCCAGTCTTCGCCCGGAATATGCGGAAAGCCCTGAAAATTGATCAGATTGGCGAATTTCACGGCACATGTGCCGGCCCGCCGGTCGCAGCCCGCAATCAGGCGGACCTGGTCACCCGCAGCCACGGCCCCCCTGATCGGCTGCCACAGCGTGATTGCGCGCGCATCCGCGCTGATCCGGTCATGTTTGATAACTTCGCGCAGGCCGGTGGCGGCGCCGGTCAGCACCTCCAGGAAACCGCCTTCGCACCACCGGTCATTGAAACCTGTGACAGCGGTGAACCGGAACTGCTGGCCCTGCGCGACCGCATCCACCACAAGCGTGACGGAAAAGGCCGGATCAGCCAGATCGACACCACACCGCCCCTCACCCAGAACCGCACTGCACGTCGTCATATAGGACCGGCCCTGCGGCTGGTTCAGCGGCTCGGTCAGCCCGCGCAGATCCGCCTGAAAGCCACCTGCCGCACGGGTTATTTCACCGATCGTGCCGACAAACCGCAACTGCCGCGCGGCCGGATCATCCCATTGCACCAGCCATGTCGCAACCTCGGCCCCGTCATAGCGGCCTGCGGTGATGTCTGCTTCGGTGATGGCCGCAGCCGACAGCGCGCCGATGGCTTCGGAATTGTTCACCGATAGCCCCGTGGTGCTGGACAGCGCGCGTGCGCTCAGGCCTGTTTCGGGCTGAAACGTGATGCCATCAAAGACGATCGGCCGGTCATGGTCCGTAAACCCCAGCACCCGCCCGTCACGGCGGGTCACGGCCCAGCAATGACAGACATGTGTCGCGCCCGTCGCCAGATGCGCCTGTAGTGCGGCGCTCATACCCGGATCTCCACGATGGGCACATTCGGCGCCTCGCCTGCCTGAAAGCCGGACACCGACGTCATGATCGCATCGGTGTCAAACCGCACCGGCACGTCGAATATGTAACCCGCGCGCACCTCGGCCCCCAGATCGGGGGGATGGATGAAACTGACCGATCCGGTCGTCACATCAACGGTATAATCGATACCCTCCTGCAATGGATCCCCCCCCACCGCGATACGGACCGACCCCGCAACCGGCTTGGCGATCGGGCGCGTGTAGCTTTGGTCGCCCGACCGATAGGTCTTGGTCAGCGGCATCACCTGTGTGACCTCGTCACCCACCGCGATCAGCTGGTCCAGCGCCGACACCTCTTGCGAGGGGGGGCAGGATTTGTAATCGCTCCAATCCTTCCAGCGAAAGCCGGCCAACTGGCCCTGTCGCGCCTCAAAGAACGCGATTACGGTTTCCAGATCATCCAGCGACCGCATCCCCAGCCCCGCGTCATAGCGGCGGCGGGCATGTGCCCATGGTGTGTTGCGCTCCTCGAACCCGTTGGCCAGCGTGACGATCTCGGTCCGGCGCTCTGGCCCGCCGACAGCACCAAAGCTCAGCGATGTGGGAAATCTGATTTCGTGAAATGCCATCTGCTGGCCCCCTTTAGCGATTACGTTGGCTGCGGCCCAGGGCGCGGGCCACCTGCGTGGCGATCTGGCCCTGGCTGCGCTGGAACCCCTGCACATCAGGCGTCGTGATGTTCATGGTGACACTCACCCCGCCGCCGCCCTGCCCGCGCACGCCCAGACGCCCGTCGGCGCCGCGCGCCAGCGGCATGATCGCCTCTGGTCCGGCCTCGCCCATCAGGCCAGTGCCGCCGCGCATCGGAATTGTCGTCGGCCCGCCGACGACGCCACCCTTGGCGAACGGCATCACGCGGCCTTGGGAAAACGGCGCGCCGTCGGCATAGGGCATCAGGCCGGACACGGCCGCGTTCAGGCCGCTGGCCAGCATGCCGCCCATATGATTGGTAATCGGGTTGATCGCGGCGGAATACGCCGTGTCGATCATCGACTGCGCCAGACCGCCCAGCGCATCGGACAGTTTCACACCGTCCAGCACCAACCCATCGAACGCCCGGCGCAACCCGCGCGAAAACCCCCGTTCCAGATTGCCCAGATCGCGGGTGGTTTCGCCCAATGTGCCCTGCATCCCGCGCAACTGCCCGTCAAAGGCCGCGGTCATCGCCGCCGTATCCCCCAAGGTGCGTTCCAGCGCGCTGATATCGCTGTCCAGCGCATCCAGCTTGTCAAAGTCATCCATCATTCATGTCCTTTGGTGTGTCGGGAAAGGCACGCAGCAAGTCATCGAGCCGGGCACGCCCCATGGGCATGTGCGCCTGCGACAGGCCCAGCATCAGTTGCAACTCGGACGGGGTCAGCGCCCAGAAATCGCGGGGGTGCAGCCGTAGCCCATGCAGCCCCGCACGCATCAGTCCTGGCCAGTCCATCCCGGTCATGCCGGGGTTTCAAAGGCGCGCGCCAGCAGCGTCGCCGCCAGCTTTGCCGCCCCGACAGGCCCGCCCGCGATCTCGGCGGTGATCAGATCGGACGATTGCCCGGTCCAGCCGCCGCCACGCAAGCCCGCCACGATCACCGCCATTACGTCGCGGCCCGAAAACGCGCCCCCTTCGAAACGGCGGATCAGGTCTATCAGGGTGCCGGTGCCAAGAGCGGATTCCAGTTCGGCCAGCGCCCCCAGCGTCAGCTTGCAGACATGCGCCTGCCCGTCGATCATTACCGCCACCTCGCCTGCCCAGGGGTTCGCCATCAGATCAGCGCCGTGAAGGTCAGCGCCCCGGCGGATGCCAGCGACAGCTCATACGTCGCCTCGCCGTCGTGATTGCCGGCATATTCGACGGATGTGATCTGGAACGGTCCCTGCACGGTGCCGAAATCGGGGATGATGACCTGAAAATCCGGCGTGTCGCCGTCAAAGAAAATCTGACGCGCCCGTTCGTCTGTCGCCGCGTCCTTGAACACGCCAGAGCCAGAGATTGACGCGGTTTTCACGCCCGCCCCCCCCAGCAGTTCGCGCCATCCGCTCGTGCTGTCAAGGCTGGTCACATCCACGCTTTCGGCGTTAAAGCTGATCCGCGTCGCCCGCAAACCTGCGGCAGTTTCAAAAAGTCCATTGCCTGTCATGTCGATCTTGACCAACAGGTCCTTGCCGTTCTGGGCTGTCATTGCCACTACTCCTCTGGATTAAGCATCATCCGCGACACGGGCGCGGAAAATCAGGTTGATCTGGCGCATGTCGCCGGTGCCCACGCGGGCGGCCTTTGCCTTGTAGAAATTCAGCGACACCAGCGTGCCGCGCGTCAGGGTCAGGGGTGCATCGATCAGCGCGTCGGACACCGCCGCCGCCAGATTTTTGGCGCTGGAAAATCCGGCACTTTCCGTCACGATGCTGACCGTGAATTCATGCAATGCACCCCCGCCGGTCTTGTCGGATGCATCGCGCACATCCTCGGCCCCCAGCACGATGTAAAGCGCAGGCAGCGTGCCACCGGGCAGCGCATCATAGATCGCCGACCCGACCAGAACGGTGACGCCTGAATTATTGAAAAGTTCTTGAAAAACAGCCGCCTGCAAGGCGGAAGACACAGCATAGCTCATGACGCGGTTTCCTCTGTCGCAAAGCAGGTCAGATAGCGGGCGCGGCTGTCACTTTCGGCGACGGCATTGATCTGGAATACGCGGCTACCTTCGCGAAACCGCTGACCCGCAACAGGCCGCGATGCAGCACCATGGGGTGCGGCGCGCACTGTAATCCGGTATGGGACGCGCGATACTGTGGCTGCAAAGGCCGCCGCCTCGCGCCCCATGCCCGCCTTGATCTCGGCCCAAAGCACGCCGCGCACCTGCCAGTCGCGAATATAGCCACCGGCGCCGTCACCCGCGCGCAAAGGCGCCTCCAGCACCAGCGCCCGGTTCAGATGCGGGGCCCTCATGATTGGCCCCCCATGAACAGGCGCACGGCGCGATACCGTTCGACCAGGGCGGTGACGCCAAAGGGCATCGCAGGTGTGCCCCGGCTGACATCATGGCGGTATTCGTAAAAATGCGCGGCCAGCAGCATCACCGCTTGGGCCAGATCGGCGGGCAGATCATCCCACTCTGGCCCAAAGCCGGCCAGCAACCCGATCTGCACCGCGCCATATGCGGGGATGGCAGGCAAGCAGGCCCCTGTTGCCGTCAAACCGGGGCGCTGGCTGTCCGGTTCCAGAACCCAGGCGTCAGGACCGGTCAGAGTTTCATTCCCGTCCCGATCCACCAGTGTCACCCCGATGATCGCGCCAACCGGTGCCACGGGCAGCGGCTGGCGGTGGCTATCGCGCCATCTGGTCAGGGTCCATTCAAATTCCCGCGCAATCAGGATCTTGCCAGTCCGCGCCTCGATCGCGGCCATCGCAGCCCGCAGGTAGGTTTCCAGCACCGGGTCTTGCGCATTGTCATCGGCAAACCCCGAACCAAGGCGCATGTGGTCTTTGAATTCTGCGACCGGCAGCGCCGATTGCGGCACGGTGGTCTTTTCGATTAACATCATGGAATTACTCCGCAAATCACTGATCTTATTGGCGGCGGGGCCAATCGGCCCGGGCACGCGCCCGCCCTGCATTCCTCGGACGGAAGGGAGCAGCTAGACAATGCAGGGCTGCATCGCGCGCGCCCGGGTGACGGGGACCATCCAGGATAGAACGGCCCCCTTCACGCCAGCGCCTTAGCTGGTCGCGAACTTGAGCAGCTTGACCGCGGCAAAATCGCTGACGGCACCGCCGACGCGCTTGGTGGCATAGAACAGCACATGCGGCTTGGCCGAGAACGGATCACGCAACACGCGCAGGTCGGGGCGTTCGGCCACGGTATAGCCGGCACCAAAGTCACCGAATGCAATCGCTGTGGCACCGGCGGCGATGTCGGGCATGTCCTCGGCGATCAGCACCGGATAGCCCATCAGACGCGCAGGTTCACCGGCGGCCAGACCATCGGACCACAGGAAACGACCATCGTTGTCTTTCAGCTTGCGAATGGTGCCCGCGGTTTTCGAATTCATCACGAACGTGCCGTTCGCATGGTATTCCGCCCCCAGCGCATAGACCAGATCGACAATCGGATCGCCGCCCGGAATCCCACCCGTTTCACCCGTTACCACATACCCGATGTTGCCCCATTCCCAGATCACGTTATCCACGGTCGGATAGGTCAGCAGCCCCTTAGGCTTGTCCACGCCGTCACCGGCAATGAACGCCCCTGCCTCGGACCGGGCGAATTTGTCGGCGATGCGCCCGGCCAGCCAGCCTTCGATGTCAAAGGCGCTGTCATCCAGCAGACGCTGCGATGCCTTGGGAAGCGCCGACAATTCGTGCAGCGGAATGGTGATGCGGTCGATCTGCGGGGTGGCGGTTTCCGCAATGCCGCCGGTTTCGGTCGCCCAGCCTGCGCCCATCTCGGTGTGATCGACCAGCACGTCGTAAGATGTCGCATCGACACTCACCACATTGGCAATCGCCCGGATAGATGCGGTGGACGACAGCGTGCCCTTGATTGTATCCGCCGTCTGCGGGTCCACCAGATAACCACCGTCGGCGGCAATCGTGGTGCCCATCGCCTTGCCGTCCAGTTCCAGCCCGCGCAAGCCGTCGTCATCACCCGAGCGCAGATAGGCGGCAAAGGCCTTTTGATGCGGCGCATCCTGTGTCGCAGCCATCGCCAAAGGGGCGCGCGCAGTCATCATCGTCTTACGGTCCAGCTTGTTCATCCGGTTGTCCTGTTCTTGAAGTTTGGCATTCATGCCGTTGGAAAAGTCTTTGAAATCGCTCATGAATCCGGCAATCGCCGTTTTCAGTTCATGTGCCGGAGACAAATCTTCCCCGGCCCGAGAAACGCTCTCAGTCTTGCTCATCAATCAATCCTTTGATCGTGGTTTCTGGCGGGGTCAGCCCCGCACCATCAACTGGCGCGCATCCTGAAATGCCTCTGCCAGGTCACGCATTATGGCCGCTGCCGGGTCATCGCCCTTGGCCGCCACACGCGCATCGGAAAGCATGGGAAAGGTCACCAGCGACACCTCCCACAGCTCCAGTTCCGACAAAAGGCGTCCGCCCTTGTCGTCCTTGCGGGCCTTCACGGTGCGGTATCCGATCGACAAACCGTCAATCGCCCCCGCCCCGATCAGCGACGCCGCCTCGCGGCCGCGGGCCACATCGGTCAGCAACCGGCCCTTGACCCACAGACCGCGCGCATCCTCGCGGACCTCGTCCCAGACGCCGATGGGCTGGGTGGGATCATGCTGCCACAGCAACTTGATCTTGCGCCCCCTGGCCAGCGATGCGGCATAGGCGCCGGTTTCAACCGTGTCACCGCCCTGATCGGCCTTACCAAACAATGACGCATATCCCGAAATGACAGATCCGTCCGTGACGGTCACATCGCCAGCCAAAGGGCAGAATTTATGTTCCAGACTCATTGGGGTCCCCCGCTTAATGCTTTCACAATCTCAAAAATCAGCAGGCCCGCGCAGCCACAGACAATGATCCAGATCTGCCATTCCAGCCGCGACACCATGAATTCGATCCGGCCCAGCCGCACATCGACCTGCGCGAACCAGAAATCCGACACCGGCGGCGGCACATCCTTGCGCGGCTTGCCCGTCAGATCGACGATCTTACTGTCCATTGCCAACCTCCAGCGCGGGCAACCCCAAAAGCGCGCGTTTTTCCCCATCCGTCAGGAACGCGGCATCGCTGACCCGGCGCCACTGCGCATCGCGTTCGACTGACAGCGCCGCAATCTGGTCCAGATCAGGGCGCAGCTCGATCCGTTCGCCGGAAAAATCCGACAGCCAGTCGGCAATCGCGCTGGTCACACGGGTTGCCAAGGGCAAAACCGTCAAACGATAGAACGCGCGGTTGGCTTCCTGATAATTGGCATAGGTCGCATCACCCGGTATCCCCAGCAGCATCGGCGGAACGCCAAAGGCAATCGCGATCTCGCGTGCGGCGGCCTCTTTCGTTTTCTGGAACTCCATGTCGGACGGTGAAAAGCCCATCGGCTTCCAATCTAGCCCCCCTTCCAGCAGCATCGGGCGACCGGCGTTGCGCGCACCCTGATGCTGGGTCTCCATCTCGCTCAGCAGGCGGTCATATTGATCCGCCGACAGCGATGCTTGTCCGTCCGCCCCGCGATAGACAATTGCCCCCGATGGCCGTGCTGCATTATCCAACAGCGCCTTGGACCAGCGCGAGGCCGCATTATGCACGTCAATCGCACCCGCCGCGGCCTGCAAGGCCGAAAACCCGTAATGATCGTCCTGTGGGTGAAAGCTCTTGATATGGCAGATCGGGCTTTGCCCTTCGGTGACGGCAAACCGATGCTTGCGCCCATTGACATTGTATTCATACCCCGCAGGCCAGCCATCCGCCCCCGGCACGACCGACATCCGATCAGACCGCAGCACATGCATTTCCACAGGCAGCGCATCGTCGGCAACCGCCTCCAGATAGCCGTTGCCGGTCAGCAGAACCTGCCCGAACAACGCCTCAAGCAGTTCAGCGCGCCCCTGTGCCGCATTGGGCCGCGCCAGCAACGCCTGCACAGGGTGCGTGTCATAGCGGCGCTGCGCGTCCTGCACGACCAGCGGCATCGCCGCCGCCGCCTCTGCGATCATCTTGACCGCGCGATAGCCGATGGGGTTGCCGGTGAATCCAGCGCGGGTCAGCGACACGACATCTCGCGGGCTCCAGGCCACGCGACCGGCACCTTGCATCGCCAACACACGCCCCGTAGCCGAGGCCTTGACCTCGGGGGCATCTGACTTGGCACGGGCGAAAAATTCAAACATTCAAAACTCCTTGGTGCCGGTCGGTGGTGACCGTCTGCGATCCACGAAAAACAATTTGCCTGACAAAGATTACAAAGATGACAGGGGGGCGCACGCACCCCCCTGCAACACCCCATTATAGTGTGCGGATACTGGGGTTGCGCCATGTCGCCGCCGGTTCGATCAACAGATCATGCAGCGCCCAGACAAGCGCATCGACACGGTCGGGCGACCCGCGCCCCGCGAAACCTGCGGTCGTCATCTGGCACATCTGGTCCTCCAGCGCGCCAAGGCCGCGGGCATGGCCCACCCGCCCCTGTTCATAGAGCGCCGCCACAGGTTCCGCACGCGCCACCTTGCCCCGCGACGCATGCACTGACCGGTAGGACACCAGCGGATCGATCTGGCGTATGACCGCCTCGACCATATCACCGCCCTGGTTGACCTCGGCGACCAGCCGGTCGGCGCCGTGGCGCTGCATCGCTGCAATCGCGGCGCGCGCCCAGTCGGTCGGGCGGGCGGCACCGATGCTGGCATCCTCCAGCACATGGGCGCGCCAGCTCTGCACCGGGCCGTCCACGCAGACCCCCGCGACGATAATCCCGCAAGCGTCCGACCCGGCATGTGACGACCCCGGCGGGTCGATCGCCACCACAATGCGCGTCAGGTCAGGCGGGCTTTCCACCTGGCAGGCCAGCAGCTGTTCCACCCCCCACAGCGCACCATCCACGTCTGTCAGCAACGCACCGTCGATTTCCTGCCGGCCCAGCGACGTGCCTGCATAACGCGCTGCGATTTCCGACAGGAAACTGGCCGCCAGATTGGCGCGGTTCGCCTGCGTCGGCGCATGGGTCATCACCGTGCTGTCGCGGTCCAGCAAATCGCGCAGCAGCGTGATGCGCCGCGGTGTGGTGGTCACACAGACGCGCGGGCGGTCGCCCAGCCGCAGACCGAATTGCAGCATGTCCCAAGTGGCATCGGCCTTGCGCCATTTCGCCAGTTCATCAACCCAGGCCGCATCGAATTGCGGGCCGCGCAGGCTTTCGGGATCATGGGCGGAAAACAGCTGCGCCTGCGCGCCATTGGGCCAGATCAGCATCCGCCGCCCCGGCACCCATGCCGGGCGCTGGCCGGGCGGGCTGATCGCCATGATCCCGCTATCGCCGAACACCATGACCTCGCGCGCCTGATCAATCGTCTCGGCCACCAATGCAACCCGCCGCGCCCCACCTGGCAAAAGGCGCCGGCGGCCTTCGACCATGGCACGCACCCATTCTGCACCGGCACGGGTTTTTCCCGCACCACGCCCGCCCAGAATGACCCATGTGCGCCAATCGCCATCCGGGGGCCGTTGATGCGGCAAGGCCCAGAAATCGAACAGATACGGCAAGGCGGCAAGCTGCACATCACTCAGCCCCGCCAGAAAGCGGTCCTGCGTCCTGCGCGGCGCGGATGCGATCAAGCTGGCCCCGGATGTCAGCGCGGATTGTCTCCATGTCGATTGTGTCGGCGCCGCCGACTGCATCTTGCTGGGCATGAAATGCCTCCTCTGCCGCAAGCACCTTCAGATGCGCGGATTGCAACTCGCTCAATTTTGCGATGATGGTTTTGGGGGTCCGGGCATCGGGCACGCCGATGCCGTCGATCATCTGCGCAAGGATCTGCCGGATACTGACGAAAAGACCGGAAATTTCCGCCACACGGGCCGCCGCATCGCCATGGCAATGCGCACCCGTTTCGTTCATTTCATTCATGATGGTCTGACCTGTAAGGGGCTTCCGTTACAGTCGAGCGATCTGTGGTGCAGCAAGCACCAGCCAACCGTCTAGCCCGATCAGACTAGCGTCATCACACCCCAAATGTCAAATGCAGGCGGCACGCCATGCGCGCGGGTGCTTTTATTTTTATTAACGTTTTACAGCACGTTACACGTCACTGCGCACGTTCCGCCTCAACCTCGCGCCAGCGGGCGACGTTGCGGTTGTGATCATCCAGATTGGTGGCAAACGCATGCCCTCCACTGCCATCAGCCACGAAAAAGATGTAGTCCGTGCTGTCCGGATTCAACGCCGCTTCGATACTGGCACGGCCGGGATTCGCAATCGGTGTCGGGGGCAGGCCGGGGATGACGTAGGTGTTCCATGGGGTTTGTCCACGCAATTCGCTTTGGCGCAGCCCGCGGCCCAGAACCCCCTCGCCCTGTGTGATTCCGTAAATTACGGTCGGGTCAGTCTGCAAACGCATCCCGCGGTTCAGACGGTTGACAAAAACGCTCGCGACCTCGCCCCGCTCGGACGGCACGCCGGTTTCCTTTTCAACGATACTGGCCAGGATCAGCGCCTCTTGCGGCGTCGTGATCGGCAGGTCATCGGCGCGATTTTCCCACGCTTCGGCCAAAATAGCGGTTTGCCGGTCCTGCATCCGGGCCAATACATCCGAGACGCGCTCGCCGCTGTGGATGTCATAGCTGTCGGGCGCAAGCGTTCCCTCGGCTGGTATTTCGTTCACATTGGCCTCCAGCACGTCAAACCCGCCAAGCGCGTTCAGAACCTGCCAACTCGTCACACCCTCGGCAAGCGTCACGCGATAGGTCGTATCGGTCGCCGCGCGCACAGTGCCATAGGCATCGGGGATATTTTCTTCCTTTGGATCAAACCGGACCAATTCCTCGTAATCATTGCTGACGGGGTTCAGTTCCCGCACCTGAATGTCAGCCGCGTTGATACCGATCCGATAGATCACCTCGGTGCCGCAGGTGTTGCGGCCACCCCGGGTCACGATATCGACGATTTCCTGCATCGACGCGGCTTCGGGCACCCGAAAACTTCCTGCTTTCAGCAGGCTGGATTTCTCTTGGTAGTCGGCACCGATCCGAAAAATCGCAGGTGAGCTGACCGCCCCTTTTTCAGCAAGCTGCGCTGCTACTGCGGACATGTTCGATCCACCCTGAACGCGCAGACACATGGCCTGTGCCAGGGGGCCCGGATCACGATATTGCTTGGCGCCCCAGCTGATCGCACCCACCATCAGAAACAGGGCGACAATCAGAAAGGTCAGCGTATTGGCCGCAATGTGTCGCCACATCAGCTGACTTTCCCAAAGACCACGCTGGCGTTGGTGCCGCCAAAGCCAAAGGAATTGGACAGCGCCACATCAATCTTGCAAGGCCGCTTTTCGTTGGCGCACAGATCGACGACGGTTTCCACCGCAGGATTGTCCAGATTTATCGTTGGCGGGGCAACTTGATCGCGGATCGCCAGAATGCTGAAAATCGCCTCGATCGCGCCGGCAGCGCCCAGCAAATGCCCGGTTGCCGATTTCGTCGATGACATCGTCAGGTTGCCCGCTGCATCGCCCATCAGCCGTTCCACCGCCGACAGTTCGATCGTATCGGCCATGGTCGAGGTGCCATGGGCATTCACATAATCAATCTGCGCCGGTTCAATCCCGGCATTCCGGCAAGCCGCACGCATCGCGCGTTCGGCACCTTCATGATCCGGCGGCGGGGCGGTGATGTGATAGGCGTCACCACTCAACCCATAGCCCAGAACCTCGGCATATATTTTCGCACCGCGCGCCTTGGCATGTTCGTATTCCTCAAGCACGACAATTCCCGCACCTTCGCCCATGACAAAACCGTCACGGTCCACATCCCACGGGCGGCTCGCCTTTTGCGGGTCGTCATTGTGCTTGGTGCTCAGCGCCTTGCAGGCATTGAAACCGGCGATCCCGATCTTGCAGATCGCAGCCTCGGCGCCGCCGGCGATCATGACCTCGGCGTCGCCATGCTGGATCAGGCGCGATGCGTCGCCAATGGCATGCGCCCCCGTCGAACAGGCCGTCACGACAGAATGGTTCGGCCCGCGAAAGCCATAGCGGATCGACACCTGCCCGGAAATCAGGTTGATCAGCGCGCCCGGCACAAAGAACGGCGAAACCCGGCGGGGGCCTTTTTCGTTCATCATGATGGCAGTGTTCGCGATGGAATTCAGCCCGCCAATGCCTGACCCGATCAAAACGCCGGTGCGTTCCTGATCTTCGCGGTCCGTTGGCATCCAGCCTGAATCTTCGACGGCTTGCTGTGCTGCGGCCATACCGAACAGGATAAAGGTATCGACTTTACGCTGTTCCTTTGGGTCCATGTAGGTGTCGGCAAGAAAAGTCCCGTCAGACCCGTCGCCAAGCGGCACTTCGCAGGCATAGGTCGTGCTCAGCCCGCTGGGATCGAACCCGGTAATCGGGCCCGCCCCGGACTTTCCGTCCAACAGACGTTCCCAAGATTTTTCCACACCATCCGCAAGGGGTGTGACCAGCCCCAAGCCCGTTACAACAACACGACGCATAATCTGCCCTCACATTTGGCGTATTTTCCCACCCTAGTAACGCAGTCGGATGCACCGGGGCAAGTGCGGGACACGCAATCACCCGGCAGAATACAGCCAGCGACCAAGGATCCCGCACACGAAAACGGCGCCCCAAGGGGGCGCCGCATTTCAAGCACGATCAGGCTATCGCTTATTGCGCGCCATTGATGAATTTGACCGCATCACCGAACGTCTGGATCGTTTCGGCTGCATCATCTGGGATTTCGATCCCGAATTCTTCTTCAAAAGCCATGACCAACTCGACGGTATCAAGGCTGTCAGCGCCCAGATCATCAATGAAGGACGCAGTTTCCGTCACTTTGTCTTCTTCAACACCAAGATGCTCTACAACGATCTTGCGTACGCGGTCAGCAACGTCGCTCATGTCAATTCCTCATTCTTTACGGGCAAAGGGCCCTGTTCTACTCAGGGCTTGTGCCCTCTTGGTTGCGCCCGAAACGGGCAACATGTCTGCCTTGCGACAAATCTGCGTGGCCTATAGCAGACAATTGCAGATAGGCAAACGGTTTTGGGCAGCGCCAATCACCGCCCTTACAGCATGGCCATCCCGCCATTCACATGCAAGGTCGTTCCTGTGACATAGGCCGCTTCGGGGCTGGAAAGATACAGCACCGCCGCCGCGATTTCCTCTGGGTCACCCATGCGACCTGCGGGCACCTGCGCCAGAATGGCCGATTTCTGGTCATCGGTCAGCTTTTCGGTCATCGCCGTGGTGATGAAACCCGGCGCGACGCAATTCACGGTAATGCCCCGGCTGGCGACCTCATAGGCGATCGATTTCGACATGCCGACCATGCCGGCTTTGGACGCGGCATAATTGGCCTGCCCCGGATTTCCCGTCGCCCCGACAACGGACGAGATATTCACGATCCGCCCCCAGCGGGATTTCATCATGCCCCGGATCACGCCCTTGCACAGCCGCATCGTCGCGGTCAGGTTCACGTCCAGCACGCTGGACCATTCGTCATCAGACATACGCATGAAAATATTGTCGCGCGTGATGCCCGCATTATTGACCAGAACATCAACTGATCCCATCGCATCGGCCGCCTGTTTGGGTAGCGCGTTCACGGCCTCGGCATCGCTCAGGTTACATGGCAGCACATGGGTACGCGCGCCCAACTGCGCGGCCAGTGCATTCAACGGATCCACCCGCGTGCCGGACAGCGCCACCGTCGCCCCGGCACTGTGCAAGGCTGCCGCAATGGCGCCGCCAATTCCACCGGACGCGCCGGTAATCAGAACATTCTTTCCATTCAAATCAAACATATGCCTGCCTTTACTTATGTATTACGTGTGGATAGCGGCCGCCATGGCAGCCACATCTTCGGGTGTGCTGACCGCCGTCGCCGTCAGCCCCCGGTCAATCCGCTTGACCATGCCCGAAAGCGCCTTGCCCGCGCCGATCTCGAACACCTCTGTCACGCCTTGCGCGGCCATATAGGCTACGCTCTCGCGCCAGCGAACCGCACCTGTCACCTGATCGACCAGCAGCGCGCGGATTTCATCAGGGTCCGACACGGCGCGTGCCACCACATTGGCCACCACCGGCACCGCAGGTGCGGCGATGTCCACATCGCCCAGTGCGGCGGCCATCGCGCGTGCCGCGGGGGCCATCAGGCTGCAATGGAACGGTGCGCTGACCGGCAGGATCACGGCGCGTTTGGCGCCCTTGGTCTTGGCAATCTCGACCGCGCGTTCT
>NZ_CBFIBD010000029.1:0-37801 GCF_965660735.1 Yoonia sp. | reverse complement strand
AGGCGTGGTCAGTTCCGCAAACCACGTTGGCAAACGCGAAATTCTGGTGCCGGAGCAGCATTGAGCTGTCCGGCACCGGCGATCAAAAAACAAAAGCGCCGGTTACTTTTCCACCCCGTTCTGTTTGGCGACATAGTCCACCAGATGCGGAACGTAATCTGCCGGGCCGTCACCGCCTGCCGCATGGGCCAGCGCATAACTGTTCTTGACTGCATTCCCGATGGGATTGGCAAGCGACACACCGTCCGCCATGGATTCAAGATAGCGCATGTCCTTCAGCGCGTTGGTCAGGGTGAACTTGTGGGCTTCGCGGTTTCCTTCGACAGCGTAACCCATGAAGGTCTGGTAAAACCCGCAATCCATCCGGCTGCCCCTGATCACGCTGTCGAATTGCGCGGTGCTGATGCCCACCTTTTCCGACAGCGCGAGCGCCTCGGAATATAGCGCGCCATAGCCGAGCGACAGGAAGTTGTTCAGCAATTTCATCTTGTGGCCCGTGCCGCTGGGCCCAAGGTGGACAATCGCGCCGGCCCACGCCGCGATAACCGGTCTGACCCGCGCGAATACATCGTCAGCAGCCCCGATCATTGTTCCCAACTCGCCCGCTTCGGCCTGCACGGGCGTGCCGCCCAGCGGTGCGTCAGCCATGTGACAGCCCGCGGCCTCCAGCCTTTTGGCCAGTTGTATGGTCGAGTTGGGATCAGACGTGGAACAATCCACGATGACGGTGCCGCGCTGCAACGCGGGCAGAAGTTCCGCAATGATGGCCTCGACCTGCGGTGAACCGGGCGCGCAGATATGGATGATGGTCGATGCGGCGGCCAGATCGGCCAGCGTCGCCGCCTCGGTTGCGCCCTTGCTGACCAGATCCTCGACAGGGGCGCGGTTGGAATGGGCAATCACGGTCAGGGGAAAGCCTGCCTTGCATATGTTGGCCGCCATCCCGTGCCCCATCAGACCGGTGCCGATAAATCCGATTCTCTCTTTGCTCATGATCATGCCTTCCCTGTGTGTCCGCAAACTATGACGGGGGTGAAGGCGAATTTCCATTGCATGCTCAAAAAGGACACAAAAAACCCCGCCTGATTGCTCAGCCGGGGTTCTGATCTTCACGTCGATGGGTTGCTTTACAGCAAACCTTCGCGCTGCAGCTTCTTCCGTGCCAGCTTGCGCTGACGGCGGATTGCTTCTGCTTTTTCACGTGCCTTGCGGACGGATGGTTTTTCGAAATGTTGCTTGAGCTTCATTTCACGAAAAACGCCCTCACGCTGAAGTTTCTTCTTCAGAGCACGCAACGCCTGATCGACGTTGTTATCACGAACACTAACCTGCATGTGGTTTTCACCACCTCTCTAAGTTGGATTTGCAAAAATTGCAGGAACTGGGCATGTAGCAAAGGTGGGCTAGTTTGTCCAGTACCGACACGCAGAAGGAGACACGCCCATGATGCAGACCCCCGTTGATCCCGCAAAAGAACAATTGCTGGATGCGATCCTGCCGCATGTCACCTTTGACGGCTGGTCGCCAGACGCCTTTCACGCCGCCGTGGCTGATGTGGATATGAATCCTGCCCATGCCCGCACGCTGTGCCCGCGTGGTGCGGTTGATCTGGCCGTCGCCTATCACGAACGTGGCGACCGCGTGATGGTGGACGCGATCAAGGCTGCGGATATGTCAGACATGCGGTTTCGCGACAAGGTGGCCCATGCGATCCGCCTGCGGATCAGCGCCATTGACGATAAAGAGGCCGTGCGCCGGGGCACCGCATTGTTCGCGCTGCCGCATATGGCCGCTGACGGGACGAAATTGATCTGGGGCACGGCAGATGCGATCTGGGATACGCTTGGCGATACATCAATGGACGTGAACTGGTATACCAAGCGGCTGACGTTGTCAGGTGTCTACGCATCGGTCGTTCTGTATTGGCTCGGTGATGACAGTCTGGACGGGCAGGCGACCGATGCCTTTATCGACCGGCGCATCGACGACGTGATGCAATTTGAAAAGGTCAAGGCGCAGGTGCGCGACAACCCGCTGCTGAAACCTGTAACAGGTCCACTGGGGCGGTTGATGTCCGGTATCCGGGCCCCGGCAAGAATGCCGCCTGTCGATCTGCCCGGCATGTGGAACGATCCGCAATGATGCAGGCGATAGAGATCAGCAGGCCTGGCGGACCAGAGGTTCTGACACCAACGCAGCGCCCTAGGCCGAAGCCCGCCCACGATCAGGTCGTCATCAAGGTGGCCTATGCCGGCGTGAACCGCCCCGACGCATTGCAAAGGGCGGGGCTTTACAACCCGCCCAAAGGGGCCAGCGACCTGCCCGGTCTGGAATGTTCGGGTGAAATCGTCGCGGTTGGCGCTGGCGTCACCTGGCCAGCGGTTGGCGATCAGGTCTGTGCGCTGTTGCCCGGTGGCGGTTATGCGGAATACGTGGCGACCCCGGCGGCGCACTGTCTGCCCGTGCCGCATGGCATGACGCTGAAACAGGCCGCCTGCCTGCCAGAGACGTTCTTTACCGTCTGGTCCAACGTATTCATGCGCGGCGGATTGCAGGCGGGCGCGCGTTTTCTGGTGCATGGCGGTTCGTCTGGTATCGGGACAACGGCGATCCAGCTGGCACATGCCTTTGGTGCGCGGGTCTTTGCAACCGCCGGATCGGATGAAAAATGCGCGGCCTGCGTTGATCTGGGGGCCGAGCGGGCGATCAACTATCGCACGGCTGATTTCGTGGACGAAATGCGCAGCGAAGGCGGGGCCGACCTAATCCTGGATATGGTTGGCGGCCCTTATATACAGCGGAACCTGAAATCACTGGCCGATGATGGCAGACTGGTGCAGATCGCATTCCTTCAGGGACCGAAGGTTGAATTGAACCTTGTGCAAATGATGACGCGGCGGCTGACGATTACGGGATCAACCCTGCGCCCGCAGTCTGATCTGGCCAAGGCGCGGATTGCCGGCCAGTTGCGGGAACACGTCTGGCCCTTGCTGAACGCAGGTCGCATCGCGCCGGTGATGGACCGTGAATTCGCGCTGGCCGATGCTGCCAACGCGCATGCCCGCATGGAAAGCAGCGCACATATCGGCAAGATCGTGTTGAAGGTGAGTTGATCACTGGCGCGGCGGATAGGCCTTGTAGACGCCCAGTTTCCAGCCAAAGGCCAGACTGCCCGCGCGCAGGGCGAATGTGACGCCTGCACAGATCAGCAGGGACAGCGGTGCAGATGCGCCCAAAGCAAGGGCAATCAGCGCTGCGGTTGCCCCGGCCAGTGCGCAGGTGACGTAAAGCTCGCCCTGTTTCAGGACCAGCGGCACCTCGTTGCAGACCACATCGCGCATCAGCCCGCCCATGCAGCCGGTGGTGATCCCCATGATCACGACAATACCGCCCGGTTGGTCCGTGGCCAGTGCCACGGCAACCCCGGCAGGCACGGCAACCGCCAACGCGCAGGCATCCAGCCACAAGATCGCACGATACCGGCTTTCCAGCAGGTGCGCTGTCCAGAATACCGCGACGGCGGCAGCAGCGGCCACCCCGATATAGGTCGGGTTAGAGACCCAGAACACCGTGTCGCGGTTCAGGATGATATCGCGGATCGTGCCACCTCCGACCGCTGTCAGGCTGGCCACGAATATGAACCCGACGATATCCAACTGCGCCCGGCTGGCGACAAGTGCCCCCGTCAGGGCAAAGACAAAAACAGCCGCGTAATCAAGCACAACCAGCAATGTCATGGCTTGAACGGGGCCATGCCCGCGCGGGCCAGTTCATCTGCGCGTTCGTTTTCGGGGTGCCCTGCGTGGCCTTTGACCCATTCCCATGTCACATCATGGCTGGCCACGGCGGCATCCAGCCTGCGCCACAGATCCTCGTTCTTTACCGGCTTCTTGGCGGCGGTTTTCCAGCCGCGTTTCTTCCAGCCGTGGATCCAGCTTGTGATCCCGTCTTTGACATAGTTGCTGTCGGTCACGATGGTGATTTTCGTGCCGGGTTTGAGGGTTTCAAGCGCGCTGATCGCGGCAAGCAATTCCATGCGGTTGTTGGTGGTCTGTGCCTCTCCGCCGGACAGTGGGCGTTCCTTGATAACAGTATCACCGTCGCGGGCGATCAGTAGCGCACCCCACCCACCGGGGCCGGGGTTGCCTGAACAAGCCCCGTCGGTATAGGCGAAAAATTCTGCCATTACAGCACGACCGGCAGAAAGGTCAGCACGACAACCGCCGTCAGCAGCACCCGCAGATGCATCCACCACGACGGGGCCAGTTCAAGCCGCCAGAAATGCCAGTCCAGCAGCAGCAGCGCCAGAAAACCCACGACAAGGTTCATTGCCGCCGCAGTTGGCCCGCCACCGGTCATGAAGAACGCCCAAAGTGCGGGAATGACCGACAGCGCATAACCCGCAGTGGCGGTTTGCCCGGTGGCCTTGGTTGCGAACCCCCATAACACGCCGGACATGAACGACAGAATGATCGCGCCATAGAACAGCTGCACATAGGGGCCGATGAACCGCCCCCCAAGTGTCATCTGCCCCCACTGTCCAAGTTCTGGGCGCAAGACAGTCAGCGCGCCCCAGACAAACGGAATAAGGCCCGCAAGGCCAAGGATCAGTGCGGAACGGGGAATGATATTCATGGGATCAGGCCGGCTCTCGCAACACGCGCGGCACTTTGAATTCGACGTTCTCAATGGCGGTTTCGACCAGTTCCACGGTCACGTCAAACCGATCGCGGAAGGCATCGATGACTTCGTTTATCAGCACTTCGGGGGCGCTGGCCCCGGCGGTGATGCCGATGGATGTGATCCCGTCCAGCGCACGCCAGTCGATGTCCGTCGCCCGCTGCACCAGTTGGGCATAATCGCAGCCCGCACGGGCGCCGACCTCGACCAGCCGCTTGGAATTTGACGAATTGGGCGCGCCCACGACCAGCATGGCATCGCATTTTGGGGCCATGGCCTTGACCGCCTCTTGCCGGTTGGTGGTGGCGTAACAGATATCTTCCTTGTGTGGACCGACGATCGTGGGAAAACGGGCCTGCAAGGCCGCGACGATATCTGCAGTATCATCGACCGACAGGGTTGTCTGGGTCACAAACGCCAGCTTTTGCGGGTCGCGGACCTGCACGGTAGCCACATCATCGGGGGTTTCGACCAACAGCACCTCGCCCGGCGGTAGCTGGCCCATGGTGCCGACCGTTTCGGGGTGCCCGGCATGACCGATCATGATCATCTGCAATCCGTTGTCGGCGTGGCGCTGGGCCTCGATGTGGACCTTGCTGACCAGCGGGCAGGTGGCATCGACATAGACCATTTCGCGCGCTTGTGCCGCTGCGGGCACAGATTTGGGCACGCCGTGAGCGGAAAAGATCACCGGGCGGTCGGGGGGGCATTCATCCAGCTCTTCGACGAATATGGCGCCCTGATCGCGCAAATTGTCGACAACATATTTATTGTGAACGATTTCATGGCGCACATAAACCGGCGCACCCCATTTTTGCAGCGCCATTTCCACGATCTTGATCGCGCGATCCACGCCGGCGCAAAACCCGCGCGGGGCTGCCAGATACAAGGTAAGGGGTGTTTTTGTCATGCTGGTCCTCCGGCGTTACCCAAGAGGTAAGGCGTTGGCGCAGTGACGTCCAGCCCCGCAATCTGCGACCAGGGCACACAGGCTTTGTGGCTTTGGAGGGCGTGGACGCCATCAGGCGGCGGACCGCCTGATGTCCCGGTGTTCAGCTGTCGGCCATCGTTTCCTGGGTCTGTTCCACGCGTGGTTCACGCGCCGGGCGCCCCACGACATCGCGCAGTTCATCCAGTTCGATAAAGTTATCGGCCTGGCGCCGCAGTTCATCCGCAATCATGGGCGGCTGGCTGCGGATCGTGGACACAACCGACACCCGGACACCCTTGCGCTGAAGCGCCTCGACCAGCGGGCGGAAATCACCATCGCCGGAGAACAGAACCACATGGTCCACATAGGGGGCCAATTCCATCGCATCCACGGCAAGTTCAATGTCCATGTTGCCCTTGACCTTGCGCCGGCCCATGCTGTCGGTGTATTCTTTGGCCGGCTTCGTGACCATGGTGTATCCGTTGTAATGAAGCCAATCCACCAAGGGGCGGATCGGAGAATATTCGTCATTCTCAAGCAAGGCGGTGTAATAAAACGCGCGCAGCATCTTGCCGCGCCGCATGAATTCCTGCCGCAATAATTTGTAGTCGATGTCAAACCCGAGTGACTTTGCCGCTGCGTAAAGGTTCGATCCATCGATGAAGAGCGCCAATCGCTCGTCCCGATAAAACATGAAATGTCCTTTCGAATATATCGTGTGTGTTGCAGTCTGTGTGAGTGGTGTATTTGTATACAACGCGCACTATAAATAATCGTTTTGAAAAATGAGGCAAGCCATCAAAATGTCTGACTCGGGCCATGTTTCGCTTATTTGCTTTGGAAGCAACGCAACGTCGGTTCTTGGTGACCCCAGGGAAACGGTGACACAGGCGATGGCGTCGGTTGCCGCACTTTCGGAAACCGCGCCAAAATCCAGCGCACTATATCAGACGCCCGCCTTCCCTGCCGGGGCCGGTCCGGATTTCGTAAATGCTGCCATGGCGATCACGACCTTACTGTCACCCGAGGCGATGCTGGCACAGCTGCACCTGATCGAGTCACGCGCAGGGCGCGTGCGCGAAAAACGCTGGGGCCAGCGCACATTGGATCTGGACCTGATCGCCATGGACGATCTGATTTGTCCTGATCGTAAAACCCAGGATCACTGGCGCACACTGCCAGAGACAGCCCAGCAGACCAAGGCCCCGGAACAATTGATCCTGCCGCATCCGCGCATGCAGGATCGCAGTTTTGTCCTGGTCCCGCTGTCAGACGTGGCGCCTGATTGGATGCATCCGGTTCTGGGCAGGACGGTGCAGGCGCTGCTGGAAAAACGGCCAGAGTCAGAGCAGGCGACCGTCGTGCCGTTGCCGTGATTCGCGTGTCACGGCCCGGAGGCTGAAAAAATCGGCTGATCTTGCGGGAATAACTGTGAAATCAGGACCTGCGGGGCTGAATTGTCACATGCCGGCCCTTGTCAATAGCTGATCGAGGCTCTAGATAGGCGACTTCCGAACGACCCTTGAATGCTGGAGTGCTCCATGGCCCGCGTCACCGTAGAAGATTGCGTCGATAAAGTTCCAAACCGGTTCGAACTTGTGATGTTGGCGGCCCACCGGGCGCGTGAAATTTCCGCCGGCGCGCCGATTACCGTCAGCCGGGACAACGACAAGAACCCGGTCGTATCCCTGCGCGAAATCGCCGAGGAAACACAGCAGGCCGACGATCTGCGCGAGCGGATGATCGAAGCGAACCAGACACAGATCGAGGTGGACGAACCAGAAGAGGACAGCATGTCGCTGTTGATGGGGTCCGAAGCTGACAAACCGGTCGAAGATGATATGTCAGAAGAGAAACTGTTGCGCGCGCTGATGGATGCGCAGGGTCAACGTTAGGGCCAGTTTACCGGCCTGAGAGAAATGGGCACGGGACCAGATGACGACTGTTGATGACCTGATCGCGCTGGTCCGTACATACAACCCCCGCTCGAACGAGGCGCTTTTGCGCGACGCCTTTGCCTTTGGTGCTGAAATGCACGAAGGGCAATTTCGCCATTCCGGCGAACCCTATTTCACCCATCCCGTTTCTGTGGCCCGTATTCTGGCCGAGCAACAGATGGATGACGCCACCCTGATCACTGCATTGTTGCATGACACGATCGAAGACACCAAAGCGTCTTACAAGGTGGTCGAACAGCGCTTTGGTCACGAAATTGCGGAACTGGTGGATGGCGTCACAAAGCTGACCAACCTGCAACTGAATTCCACCCAGACCAAGCAGGCGGAAAATTTCCGCAAACTGTTCATGGCGACCAGCCGCGACCTGCGGGTGACCTTGGTCAAGTTGGCCGACCGGTTGCACAACATGCGCACGATCAAATCCATGCGCCCTGAAAAGCAGGCCCAAAAGGCCCGCGAAACGATGGATATCTTTGCCCCACTGGCAGGCCGCATGGGGATGCAGTGGATGCGCGAAGAGCTGGAGGATCTGTCCTTCAAGGTTCTGAACCCCGAGGCGCGCAATTCGATCATTCGCCGGTTCATTACGTTGCAACGCGAAGCGGGCGACGTGGTGCAAAAGATCACAGCCGATATGCGCGTGGAACTGGAAAAGGCCAATATCCAGGCTGACGTGATGGGCCGGGCCAAGAAACCCTATTCGATCTGGCGCAAGATGCAGGAAAAGGATCAGGGATTCAGCCGCCTGTCCGATATCTATGGCTTTCGCGTGATCACCGCGACAGAGGCGGACTGCTATCGTGCGCTGGGTGCGATCCATCAACGGTGGCGGGCGGTGCCCGGGCGGTTCAAGGACTATATCAGCCAGCCCAAGACCAACGGATACCGGTCGATCCACACCACCGTGTCGGGGCGTGATGGCAAGCGGGTCGAGGTGCAGATCAGGACCCGCGAAATGCACGAGGTTGCCGAGACAGGTGTGGCCGCGCATTGGTCCTATCGCAACGGGGAACGGGTTGAAAACCGTTTTGCCGTAGATCCCGTGCAATGGATTTCGGCACTGACCGAACGGTTCGAAGATGACCAGGATCACGAGGAATTTCTCGAAGCAGTCAAGCTGGAAATGTATCAGGATCAGGTGTTCTGCTTTACGCCCAAGGGTGACGTGATCAAGCTGCCGCGTGGGGCGACGCCGATTGATTTTGCCTATGCGATTCACACGCGGATCGGGTCGGCCTGTGTGGGGGCTAAGGTCGATGGACTGCGCGTGCCGCTATGGACGCGGTTGAAGAACGGCCAGTCGGTCGAGGTGATCACGGCCGAAGGCCAGACACCGCAGGTGACATGGATCGACATTGCCGTCACTGGCCGGGCCAAGACCGCGATCCGCCGCAGCTTGCGCGAAGAAGACCGCGAACGCTTTGTCCGGTTGGGCCGTGAACTTGCGCGCGTCGCATTCGAGAATTTTGGCAAGAAAGCCACCGACAAGGCCCTGTTGACGGCGGCCAAGGCGCTGGCGCTTGACGGCGTTGAAGAACTGCTTGCGCGGCTGGGTAGCGCGGAAATTACAGGGCGCGAAGTGGTGCGCGCAATCTATCCTGCGCTGGAAACCAAGAATGGCGATGAAATCGATCAGCGCCGCGCGGTTGTTGGTCTTAGCCCCGATCAGATCAAGAAGCGGGGTAGCTGTTGCCAGCCCGTGCCGGGCGAACGCATCGTTGGCATCGCCTTTCGCGGGCAGGGTGTGATGGTCCATGCGATCGACTGTCAGGCGCTGGCCGATTACGAAGACCAGCCCGACCGCTGGATCGACCTGCACTGGCAGGAAGGCACGCATGGTGCGGTCAACACAGTGACCTTCGATGTGACCATCGCCAATGACGCTGGCGTTCTGGGGCGGATTTGCACATTGATCGGCGAACAGGATGCCAATATTTCGGACCTGAAATTCATCGACCGCAAGCCGGATTATTTCCGGCTGTTGATTGACGTGGATTTGCGCGATGCCGAACATCTGCACCGGGTTCAGACAGCGCTTGATGCGGAAAGCAATGTATCGTCGATCTCGCGGCATCGCGACCCCGGACTGGCAACGCCAGTGCATCGCAGCTAGGCGTCAGAAAAGGGATAAAGGGTTTGGTATTCAAGCGCAGGGATAGGCGGCCAATCTGGCGGATCGTTGCCAGTGTCGTCTATCCCCGGGGCGGATGGGCGCGCGCTTTTGAATACGTCAAACATCGGGTGCGGCGCTTGCCTGACACCCCAGAAAAAATCTCGCGCGGGATCGCGGCGGGCGTTTTCACCACCTTTACGCCATTCTACGGCTTTCACTTTTTTATCGCGGCGTTTCTGGCGCGGGCGATGCGCGGCAATATTCTGGCGTCACTCTTGGCGACGTTTTTTGGCAACCCGCTGACCTATGTGCCGATTGCGGCCACATCGTTGGGCACGGGGTATTTCCTGCTTGGGATGCGCCCTGATGCGGCGGTGCATCAGTCGCTGGGCGAAACTTTTGCAGGTGCAGGCCGCGACCTGTGGCAGAATTTCATGGCTGTTTTCACGTCGCAAACCGCTGACTGGCATAGACTGCATATTTTCTATGACGACGTGTTCTTTCCCTACATGATAGGCGGTGTCATTCCGGGTGTCGTGATGGGCGGGATTGCATATTATGTGTCGGTGCCGCTGATCTCTGCCTATCAGAACCGGCGACGCAAATTGTTGCGTGCCAAGCTGGAGCAGCTGGGAAAAAAGAAAAGGTCTGCCGATGACGGCTGAATGTGGCCGCGCTAGGTTAGGACCAAAGGGAGAATGCCGATGACATCTGCGAAACTGCGCCTTGGCGTGAATATCGATCATGTGGCGACAGTGCGCAATGCACGCGGGGGTGCGTCACCCGACCCGGTGCGCGCGGCCCTTCTCGCGCAGCAGGCCGGTGCCGACGGGATCACCGCACACCTGCGAGAGGATCGCCGCCATATCGTCGATGATGATATTGACAGGTTGATATCCAGCCTTGCGACCCCGTTGAATTTCGAAATGGCCGCGACCGATGAAATGCAGCGGATCGCCCTGCGTCACAAGCCCCATGCAGTTTGCCTTGTGCCTGAAAAACGCGAGGAACGCACAACCGAAGGCGGGCTGGAAGTTGCCGGTCAGGACAATGCGCTGGCCCGTTACATCAAACCATTTGTCGATACCGGCAGCCGCGTTTCGCTGTTCATCGCCGCCGACAAACGCCAGGTCGAAGCAGCGGCAAGGATCGGCGCGCCGGTGATCGAACTGCACGCCGGTGCCTATGCCGATGCATGGGCCGAGGAACGCTGGGACGAACGCGACAGCGAGTTGTCGAAAATTACGGATATGGCCGCCTACGGTCATGAACTGGGGCTGGAGGTACATGTTGGTCACGGGCTGACCTATGACAGCGTTGGCCCCATTGCGGCGATCCCGCAAGTGATCGAGCTGAACATCGGGCATTTCCTGATAGGCGAGGCGATTTTTCGCGGCCTTGGCCCGGCGATTGCGGAAATGCGTCGCTGCATGGATGCCGCGCGCGCATGACGAATGGCACGCTGATCCCGACAACGGCAGAGCGTGACGCGATGCGTGTCGTGACCGACCACGCGTGCGATCTGCACGCGCAGGGCAAGGATATCGTCTTTACCGCTGCCATCGTCAAAGACGGCGAAATCATCGCCCGTGCCCGCAACGAAGTGGCAGACACCGGCGATGTCAGCCGCCACGCAGAGGTCGTGGCGATGGCCAAGGCGACTGCAGCGCTTGGAACGCGCGATTTATCCGGCGCAATCCTGATCGCATCCTGCCAACCCTGCGAGATGTGCCTGTCCACGATGCGCTGGGCGCGAATCGACCGGGTGATCTTTGCCGCGCAACAGGAAAATACGGGCGATGCGTTCTTTCGCTTTCCCAAGCTGACGATCAGGGATTTCCATGCGGCTTGCGACGGCGCATTCGATTGGTGCGGCGGGTTGGACGAACACAGGGTTGCCCATATCTATGCCCCCGGAGATGCAGGATGATCCAACATATCGTTCTTTGTGATCTGCCGCCTGATCATGACCGGCAAGAACTGGCCGCTGTTATGGACGGCCTGCGCGGCCTGCAAGACAAGCTGCCGGGTTTCATCGGCTTTGCTGCCGGTCCGAACCGGGATTTTGAAAATATGTCGCCCGGGCATGACTATGGGTTTGTCTGCCAGTTTGCCGATGTCGCCACAGCACAGGCATATCTGGTTGATCCCGACCATCAGGCGCTTGGCGCGCGTCTTGTGGCGCTGTGTGCCGATGGTGTGAATGGGCTGACTGTGATCGACCTTGAAACGGGGGCGGCATGATGCGGCGTGCAGGCGTTCGGTGGTGGCTGTCATGATCATTGGTATTGGCGCCGATCTTGCGAATATTGACCGGATCGCGGGCACGCTGGATCGTTTTGGCGACCGGTTTCGCAATCGTGTCTTCACGCCGGTGGAACAGGCTAAATCCGAACGCCGCCGCGATGTGGCCGGCACATACGCAAAACGCTGGGCCGCGAAAGAGGCCTGTTCCAAGGCGCTGGGCACCGGCCTGCGCATGGGGATCGCGTGGAAGGATATGGCCGTTTCAAACCTGCATACGGGCCAGCCCGTTATGGCCGTGACCGGCTGGGCCCGCGACCGGCTGGATGCCATGACGCCACCGGGGCACGTGGCGATCATTCACGTCACTCTGACGGACGATCACCCATGGGCACAGGCCTTTGTCGTGATCGAGGCCCGACCCATCGCTTGACAGGGCCTGCGCGCGGCCTCATGTAGCCTCAAACCGAAAGAAGGATCAGTTCATGGCCGAGAAAACAGGCTTTGTCGGCAGTGTGGTCGAAACGTTCAAGACAGTGTTCTGGGCCCTGCTGATCGCTGGTGTTTTCCGCACGCTGTTCTTTCAACCGTTCTGGATTCCATCCGGGTCTATGAAGGACACGTTGCTGATCGGGGATTTCCTGTTCGTCAACAAGATGGCCTATGGTTATTCCTACGCGTCCTGCCCGTCGATCCGTATCCCGCAACTGGGCGTTGATGTCGGTGCGGATGATTTCTGTGGCTGGTTCGACGGATACGACGACCGTCTGTTCGGGTCGGACCCCGAGCGCGGGGATATTGTCGTTTTCCGCCATCCTGTGACGGGGCTGGATTTTATTAAACGGCTGATCGGGATGCCCGGCGACCGCATTCAGATGCAGTCGGGCCGCCTTTATATCAACGACGAACCGGTGCAGGTTGCCGATGGCGGCATCTTTACCGAGGTAATGGAACCGCAAGGCCCCTTGGGCCAGCAGCCACAATGTGCGAACGGGCCTGTGGGCCCCGGCGCGATCTGCGAAAAACCACGCCAGATTGAAACGCTGCCGGGCGGGGTCAGCCACAGTATCCTTGATATCGGTCCGCGGCCTGCCGATAATACCGGGGTGTTTACCGTGCCGGAAGGGCAGTATTTCTTTATGGGCGACAACCGCGACAACTCTACCGACAGCCGCTTTGCCCAATCGCGTGGTGGTGTTGGCTTTGTCGAAGCCAAGGACATCGTGGGCCGTGCCGACCGGGTGATCTTTTCCTCGGGTGGGCGGTCGATGCTGGCGTTCTGGACGTGGCGTGGCGACCGTTTTTTCAAGGCGCTTGAGTGAAACTTTCGGGCGACCTTCGCATATTTTCTGAACGGCTGGGCCATACATTCGCCAAGCCGGAACTTTTGGTGCGGGCCGTCACCCATTCGTCGATGGTCAGCCCGCATAGGGACGATAACCAGCGGCTGGAATTTCTGGGTGACCGCGTGCTGGGGCTGGTCATGGCCGAGGCGCTGTTGAGCGCCGATCCCAACGCCCCCGAAGGCCTGCTTGCCCCGCGCTATAACGCGCTCGTCCGTCGCGAAGCCTGCGCCGATGTGGCCCGCGAGATCGATCTGGGGGCTGTTTTAAAACTGGGCCGGTCCGAGATGAAATCGGGCGGTCGCCGCAAGGAGGCACTGCTGGCCGACGCGATGGAAGCGGTGATCGCCGCAATCTATCAGGATGGCGGGTTCGATGCGGCACGCCGTGTCGTGCTGGACCTTTGGGGCGACCGGGTGCGCAATGTGGCCGCAGATGCCCGCGACGCCAAGACCGCCTTGCAGGAATGGGCGCAGGCCCGGGGTGAAGTCCCACCGCAATATGTCGAGGTTGCGCGCAGCGGCCCTGATCATCAACCTGTCTTTACGATCGAGGTACGCCTTGCGTCTGGCCTGGCTGAACGTGCAACGGCCGGCTCCAAACGGCAGGCGGAACAGGCGGCTGCGACCGCCCTTTTGAAGAAAGTCGATAAATGAACGATACCCCAACCAAGGCCGGATTTATCGCGCTGATCGGGGAACCGAACGCAGGTAAATCCACGCTGCTGAACCGGATGGTCGGTGCAAAAGTCTCGATTGTGACCCACAAGGTGCAAACCACCCGCGCCCGCATCCGCGGTGTCGCAATGGCGGAAAATGCGCAGCTGATCTTTATCGACACGCCGGGGCTGTTCAAACCGCGCCGCAGGCTGGACCGCGCGATGGTTGCCGCTGCATGGGGTGGGGCTGCCGATGCCGATGTGGTCGTTCTGATGATCGAGGCGCATCGCGGCATGTCCGAAGGGGTTAAGGCGATCCTTGAAACGCTTGCGGAACGCGCGGGCAAGACCCCGGTCGCGCTGGCAATCAACAAGATCGACAAGGTCAAATCGGAAACCCTGCTGGCTCTGGCCAAAGATATGAACGACGCCTACCCCTTTGCGGAAACCTTTATGATTTCTGCTGAAAAGGGCCATGGCTGCGACGCCTTGCGCGACTGGCTGGTCACGCAACTGCCCGAAGGGCCGTATCTGTATCCCGAGGATCAGATCGCCGATCTGCCCATGCGTATGATCGCCGCCGAAATGACCCGCGAAAAGCTGACGCTGCGCCTGCATCAGGAACTGCCCTATGAACTGACGGTCGAAACCGAAAACTGGGAAGAACGCCCTGACGGGACCGCCCGGATCGACCAGATCGTCTATGTCGCCCGCGACGGGCACAAGGGTATTGTGCTGGGCAAGGGCGGCGAGACGATCAAGGCCGTCAGCCAGGCCGCCCGCAAGGAACTGGAGGATTTTCTGGGCCGCCGTGTTCATCTGTTTCTACAGGTCAAGGTGCGGCCCAACTGGCTGGAGGAATCCGAAAGGTATTCCGAAATGGGCCTTGATTTCAAAGACGGCAATACGTGAGACTGACCGCCGACATATGGGTGTCGGCCTATCTGACGCGGTTGCGCCTTGCGCATATCCCGGCCTTTGTGGTCAAGCGAGGCGATAGCACGGCAGGCGCGGTTCTGGTCAAGTTGAACACGCTGGACGGACAAGCCCGCTGTTACCAGCGCAGTTTCGATCTGATGACCGGGGAACGGCAGTGGATGGTGCTGACCGAAGGACAGGAGGCGGATGTCGATGCCTCTATCGCCAAGCAACGCAGCTTTGATCCCGACCTGTGGGTAATCGAGGTTGAAGACCGTCAGGGGCGGCATTTGCTGGACGAGCCGGGCTTGGAATAACTTTAATGCCTCCGGCGGGAGTATTTGTGGCAAGATGATAACAGTATTTTAACCATGCCGTGCGATCAGAGTGATACGGTACAGGCTGGAGAGCCGATGACCGTGCAAGGTGATGACATTGATCATCAAGGGGCAAGGCGGTTCTTATCATCTTGCCCCAAATACTCCCCCGCCGGAGGCGTCCTTCGCCCACAATGTTCGGAGCGCTTGCATTGGTTTGCCAACCGGATTGATATACCCAGATGAATGCGGGCGTTTCCAGATGATCACGTGGCAAGACGAGGCAGCCCTGCTGTCCACCCGGGCTTTCGGTGAAACTTCGCTGATTATCGAGGTGTTCAGCGCCACACATGGACGCCATGCAGGTGTTGTGCGTGGCGGCACCAGCCGCAAGGTCGCCCCCATCCTGCAACCCGGTGCGCAACTGGCGGTGACATGGAAAGCGCGATTGGACAGCCATTTGGGGACGTTCATCGTCGAACCGATCCGCAGCCGCGCTTCAGCCGCCATGGGTGACCGGCTGGCGCTGGCGGGATTGAATGCCGTCTGTGCGATATTGTCCAATGTCCTGCCAGAACGCGAGGAGCATGGCGCGCTTTATGATCGGACGATCGCGCTGCTTGATCTGCTGGGGCAGGGGGACGTCTGGCCGCTGGCCTATCTGCGATGGGAACAGGCGCTGCTGGATGAAATGGGGTTCGGCCTTGACCTGTCGCGTTGTGCAGTGCGCGGGGTGAACGAAGATCTGGCCTTCGTGTCGCCCAGAACGGGCCGTGCCGTCAGCCGGGACGCGGCGGGGGAATGGGCCAACCGTCTGTTGCCGCTGCCGCCGGTGCTGGTCGGGCGGGGCGATGCATCGAACGATCAGATACTCATGGCGCTGACGACGACCGGTTATTTCATTGAACAGCGCCTGATGCGCAGCCTCGGCGACAAGCCGGTGCCTGCCGCGCGCGCGCGGTTGCTGGATGCCATCGCGCGTCAGGTGGATTAAATCAGTTTGTTGTCGATCAGATAGCTTGCCGCTGACGCCACGCCCTTGTGGGCCTGCCGCATCCCCCGGCCCAACGTTGCGCGGGCGCGGCTGTTGTCCACCTTTTCCTGACGGCCTAGTGACGGGATGATCGACCGGATCGCCGGGTCGAAAAGGCCAAGGAATTTGACGACCGCATCGGGGGCGACCCTTGTGACGATCTTGCGGTTGGGGTGCGTTGTCCTGATCGCCTGTGCCATATCGGCAAACCACATGAAACGGTCCACAGTCATGATCCGCTGGCCGATGCTGTCGGTCTTGTCGATCACGGCGACATGCATTTCGGCCACATCCAGCACATCGACCGTGCTAAAGCCCAGTTTGGGCAGCATCGGGTCCTTGCGCCGCAACATCCGCAGGATCACGCCGACGGAGGTGCCGAACCGCGCGTCCAGTGGCGCGCCGACGACAAAGCCGGGGTTGATGACGGTCAGTTGCATATCAGGCGCCGTGTCGCGCAAGAAATCCCAAGCGGCCATTTCCGCCAGTGTTTTGGATTTGCTATAGGCCGTGATGCCGGGATCGTCGGGATCGGTCCAGTTGGTTTCATCATAGGATGTATCGTCCGCAGGCAGGGGCGATCCGCTGATTGCGGCGGTTGATGATGTCATGATGACCCGGCGCACACCTGCTGCCTGTGCCGCGCGCAACGCCCGCAGCGCGCCGTCCACAGCAGGGCGGATCAGGTCGCTTTCGTCCTTGGGCTGGACCATGGGAAAGGGCGATGCCGTATGCATCAGCACATCGATGCCGGTCATCGCGGCCTGCCACCCGTCATCCTGCGTCAGGTCGAGCGCAATGCACGTCAGTCGCTTTTCCAGATCGGTGGGGTCGGTCAGGTGGGGGCGGACGGCGGCCATCACTTCAGCCCCGCGGGACAGGTCGCGGACGGTGCCGCGGACGTGATACCCGGCCTCCAGCAGTTGCAGGGCAATGTGTTTGGCGATGAAGCCGGACGCGCCGGTCAGCAGGACAGTCTTTGGCAAGGCGCTTCCTTTGTCTGGTTCATCTCGGAACCTAGCGGGCGGGCAGCGTCAGTCCAGCAAACGTCGTGCAATAACCTGCGCCTGAATTTCGGCGGCGCCTTCAAAGATATTGAGAATCCGGGCATCGCACAAAATGCGACTGATCTTGTATTCAAGGGCAAACCCATTCCCGCCATGGATTTGCAGCGCGTTGTCGGCACAAGCCCATGCCACGCGCGCCCCGAGCAGTTTGGCCATTCCGGCCTCTAGGTCGCAGCGGCGGTCATTGTCTTTTTCATGGGCGCTGAAATAGGTCAGCTGCCGTGCGACCATGATTTCCACGGCCATCATCGCCAGTTTGCCGGACACGCGGGGGAAATCGATCAGGGATTTGCCGAACTGCTTGCGGTCCTGCGCGTATTGCATACCGGCATCAAGCGCTGATTGCGCCACGCCAACGGCGCGGGCGGCGGTCTGGATGCGGGCGGATTCGAACGTCTGCATCAGTTGCTTGAAACCCTTGCCGGTCTCGCCGCCCAGCAGATTTTCACCCTTTACGGCAAAGCCATCGAACGCCAGTTCATATTCCTTCATGCCGCGATAGCCCAGCACCTCGATCTCGCCACCGGTCATGCCGGGGGTCGGGAACGGCTTTTCGTCGTCGCCGGGGGTCTTTTCGGCCAAGAACATAGACAATCCGCGATAATCGGTCGTGTCGGGGTCCGTGCGGGCCAGCAGGGTCATCACATGGGTGCGGGATGCGTGGGTGATCCAGGTCTTGTTGCCGGTGATCTTCCAGTCGTCGCCGTCGCGCACGGCGCGGGTGCGCAAGCTGCCAAGGTCGGACCCGGTGTTGGGCTCGGTAAACACGGCGGTGGGCAGGATTTCGGCGCTGGCAATACCGGGAAGCCAATGCTTTTTCTGGTCCTCTGTGCCACCACACAGGATCAGCTCGGCGGCGATCTCGCTGCGGGTGCCAAGCGAGCCGACACCGATATAGCCGCGCGACAATTCCTCTGACACCACACACATCGACGCCTTGGAAAGGCCAAAGCCGCCGTATTCTTCCGGGATGGTCAGGCCGAACACACCCAGTTCGGCCATCTCGTTGATGATGTCGAGCGGGATCAATTCGTCGTTCAGGTGCCAATCGTGGGCGTGGGGTTCCACGCGCTCCAGGCTGAACCGGCGGAACTGTTCGCGGATCATTTCCAACTCATCATCAAGGCCAGAGGTGCCGACGGTGATATTGGCCGATTGTTCCTGCATCAGTTCCACCAGCCGTGTGCGTGCGGCCTGGGTGTTGCCGGTCTGGGTCAGGGTCACGACGGCGGGCTGCATCAGGGCGCGTATGTCATCCTGCGTCAGGCCCATATCCTGCGGGCGGACGATTTCACCCTGATTCATCTGGATGCCGCCATAGATCTGCCAAAGGTATTCACCAAAGGCGATCTGGTGGATCAACTGTTCCACCTCGCCGAATTTACCCATTGTTTGCAGGGTCTCGGCCCAGGCCTGCATTTGATGCAAGGCCTGTGCATAGGTGGCCAGCCAGGCAAAACCGTGGGCTGCGGTCTGGTTTTCTTCGATCAGGCGACCGGACACGCGGCCATCTGCGGTTACCAAGGCGCGCAGGCTGGACTTTGCCCGCTCGGTAATCTCATCGACGGCAGGCAGGGCGGCCGCGGTCAATGCCGTCAGGTCCGGCAAGTTCTGCTGGGTGGTCAATGCAATGTCCTGTCCGTCATGGGCCATACGCGATTCCTCTTTTTGCGGGTGCAGAGATAACGTCTTCGCAGTTGCAGCGCAACATTCATTCGAAACTACGCATTAAGAAGCACAAATATGTCGCAGTGAAATTCCTGATGCACAGGCGTGCCAGACTGGGTAAGAGGCAGCATGTTCGATCTTTTCGCCGTGATCAGTCCCAGTCTATTCATCTTTGCCTGCGCCGTCACCCTGCTGGGTGGCTTTGTAAAGGGCGCGGTGGGATTTGCCATGCCCTTGGTGATGATTTCCGGCATGGGGATTCTGATCGCACCCGATCTTGTGGTAGCGGGTATCATTCTGCCGATTCTCATCAGCAATGGCTGGCAGGTGGCCCGCGCGGGACTGGGCAAGGCGCGTGACGCTGTGGTTGAACATCGGCGCTATATCACGCTGGTCTGTGTCATGATCCTGATTTCGGCACAGTTTCTGCGGGTGATCCCGGCAGACGCGATGTTCGTGGTGCTGGGTGTGCCGGTCGTGGTTCTGTGTGCGATCCAGCTGGCGGGCTGGCGGCCCCGGATCAACCCGGCATGGCGGCGACCGTTTGAATGGGTGGCGGGCACGCTGGCCGGGATGCTGGGGGGTCTTGCCGGCACATGGGGGCCGCCGACAGTCTTGTATCTGCTGGCACTAGATACGCCGCGTGACCGACAGATGTCGGTGCAGGGGGTGATCTACGGGTTGGGGTCAGTGATGCTGTTTCTGGGGCATATGAAATCGGGTGTGTTGAATGCGCAAACCTGGCCCTTGTCGGTCGCATTGGTGATCCCTGCCATGGCAGGGATGTGGCTTGGGTTTCGGCTGGGTGACAAGTTTGATCAGGATAAATTCCGCAAGGCGACTTTGCTGATCTTGATCATTGCAGGGGCCAACCTGATCCGGCGCGGGGTCATGGGCTGAAACCATTTCATGACAAGACGTCCTGAGTGCCGCAAATACCGGCCAGTTCGGGAATGTCACCAGGGGCCGTCACCTCGAAGGTGACGGAATATAGTACGCGGTTTTTCGCGACGCCAACCATGGTCCACATGCCCTGGATCAGTTCAAAGTCATGGTCGAACTGATAGAATGTAATTGATGGGCTGACCCCGCTGATCCGCGTGATGAACTGCTGGGTGACCACCTGACCGTCACCCATTGGCGGATGGGTGACAACGACTGTGACATCTTCGATACCGACATTATCCGCAGCCAGCGCCTTGATCCCAAAGCCGATGCCGAGCACGGCGGGAACCCTGCGGGATGCTGACAAGAACGGTGGGTCATTTGCAATGATATGGGTCGTTCCGGCGATTGTGCCGGGCGCAGGGGCATTGCCGACCGTTGGCGGGGGGCAGATCACCCCCGCCTGCAGACTGGCGATGTCATCAGAGAATTGCGTCGGCAGCGCCGCAGCTTGCTGGGCAATGCAAAATGCGACGGTCAGAACAAGGGCATGTTTCATGCTACCAGTCTACCCGATCCCCTGCCTACGTCGAGCCAAGGTGCGCAGGGTGGGTTTTCACCCACCCACACCGATCGATCAGCCGATAGCGGCTGCCTTGACGTCGTCATCGATGAAGGGGACGTATTTTTCGAAATTGTCGCTGAACATCGTGACGAGTTTTTGTGCCTGCGCATCATAGGCGGTCTGATCGGCCCATGTGCTGCGCGGGTCCAACAGGCCATCATCCACGCCATCGACTGCAACAGGAACTTCGAAGCCGAAATTCGGGTCCTTGCGGAACGTGCCTTCGATCAGGGTGCCGTCCAGTGCGGCTGCCAGCAGTGCGCGGGTCGCCTTGATCGGCATCCGCGAACCGGTGCCATAAGCGCCACCGGTCCAGCCGGTGTTGACCAGCCAGCAGGTCGCGCCGTGGCTTGCGATCTTTGACCGCAGCAGATTGCCATACACCTCGGGACGGCGCGGCATGAAAGGTGCGCCGAAACAGGTGCTGAACGTAGGCTCTGGTTCCGTTACGCCGCGTTCGGTGCCTGCCACCTTGGAGGTGAAGCCCGACAGGAAATGATACATCGCCTGCGCCGGTGTCAGCCGCGCGATAGGGGGCAACACGCCAAAGGCATCACAGGTCAGCATGATGATATTCTTGGGGTGCCCGCCAAGTGCGGTTTCCGATGCGTTCGGGATATAGTGCAACGGATAGGCGCAGCGCATGTTTGCGGTCAGGCTGTCGTCGTTGAAATCCAGTTCCAGCGTTTCGGGATCGTAGACCATGTTTTCGATCACCGTGTGGGGCATGAAACAGGTCGCGTAGATTTCCGGCTCTGCCTCGGGGTCGAGCCCGATGGTTTTGGCATAGCAACCGCCTTCAAAGTTGAAGGTGCCGCGATCTGACCAACCGTGCTCGTCGTCGCCGATCAATGTGCGGGACGGATCAGCGGACAGCGTGGTCTTGCCGGTGCCGGACAGGCCAAAGAACACAGCTGTATCCACCGGATTGCCCGTTGCATGGTTGGCCGAGCAGTGCATCGGCATAATGCCTTTTTCAGGCAACAGGTAATTCAGCAGGGTGAATACAGATTTCTTGTTTTCGCCCGCATATTCCGTGCCGCCGATCAAAATAAGCTTGGCATCGAAATTCATCGCGATCACGGTTTCGGACCGGCACCCGTGTTTGGCGGGGTCTGCCTTGAAGGTGGGGCAGTTGATGACGGTAAAATCGGGAACGAAGGATTCCAGTTCCGATGTCTCGGGTCTGCGCAACATGTGGCGGATGAACAGGCCGTGCCATGCCAGTTCCGTGACGACCCGCACATCGAGCCGATACGCCGGGTCGGCACCGCCGAACAGGTCTTGCACATCGTAGCTGCCGTCCTTCATGTGTGCGAGCATGTCGGCGTACAGCACGTCGAACTTTTCAGGTTCCATCGGTGCGTTGTTTTCCCACCAGATCGAATCTTCGACCGAAGGCGTCCGCACGACGAATTTGTCCTTGGGTGAGCGTCCGGTGTGTTTGCCAGTCGCGACAAGCAATGTGCCACCTTTACCATTCACGCCTTCACCCGCCGCGACTGCGGCTTCCTGCAACGCGGCTTCAGTGCGGTTGTAATACACTGTACCCAGCCCTGTGATGCCTTGATCATCAAGTTTCATCTTCGGGTTGACCGGTCCGTGGTCCATGGGTTTGCTCCTTGTGCATGGCCTTTAGGTATAGGATACTTTCTTTAACACCATGTCCGGCAGTGCGGATAGACCGGTTTGGCACAGTTAGCGCAACCAAGTGACTGTTAGCGTAACCAATTCCCATAGCTGCGGCGATATATGGGAGTATCAGGCGGCCTTTGGTCTAAAATGCACCAAATGCGGCAATAAAAAGGCGAAACAACAGTTAGGGATTGATTCGCAGCCCTAAAAAGATGAAAACTCTGGGGAAATCGCACAGATACGCCCCGCATTGAGGAATACCGCATGTCCAGAATTGCTTTGGTTGATGACGACAGAAACATTCTGACCTCGGTGTCGATGACACTAGAGGCCGAAGGGTTCGAGGTTGAAACCTACAACGACGGGCTCTCCGCGCTTGAGGCATTCAATAAACGGATGCCCGACATGGCCGTTTTGGACATTAAAATGCCACGGATGGACGGTATGGATCTGTTGCAGCGCGTGCGTCAGAAATCCTCCATGCCGGTGATTTTCCTGACATCCAAGGATGATGAGATCGACGAGGTGCTGGGTCTGCGCATGGGTGCGGATGATTATGTGAAAAAGCCGTTTTCACAACGGCTCTTGGTGGAAAGAATCCGCGCATTGCTGCGCAGGCAGGATGCGATTGCGGGTGAAGAGATCGAGGAGACCGAAGAAACGAAAGTCATGGTGCGCGGGGAACTTGTGATGGACCCCTTGCGCCACGCGGTCAAATGGAAGGGCCGCGATGTATCGCTGACAGTAACAGAGTTTTTGTTGTTGCAGGCGCTGGCGCAGCGCCCGGGGTTCGTCAAGAGCCGCGATCAGTTGATGGATGTGGCATATGACGATCAGGTCTATGTGGATGACCGCACGATCGACAGCCACATCAAGCGCCTGCGCAAAAAGATGCGTAACACGGATAACGAGTTTTCAGCGATTGAGACGCTTTATGGTATTGGGTACCGCTACAACGAAGAGTAGGGCATGACAGCTGCCCCGAAGATTGACGTGCGCGACCTTCAGTCGGTGCGCGCGGCAGCACGCACGCCTGACCTTGTGCTGGGGGATGACTGGGTTTCGCCTGACGTGCTGGGATACGGACATGACGTCGAGGTGCAGCCCAAGCGAGGGCTTCTTGCTCTGCGTCACTCACCTATCGCGCGCAAGATCGTCACGATCAACCTGATCGCGCTGATCCTGTTGATTTCAGGCGTCCTGTTCCTGAACCCGTCGCGCGACAGTCTTGCCTATCAGCGGGCCAACGGCCTGATAAACGAGGCACAGTTGATCGCCGATGTGTTCGAGGCGCAACTGCCGCAGGTCGCACCCGTCAATCTGGTCACGGCCGATGGGATCAACCCGACCGCTACGCTGGCCGGGCTGAACCTGCGTGGCGGTGTCGAGGTGTCGGTTTTCGCCACGGATGCAACCTTGGTGGCCACCGCAACCGGGCGGCTGGGCATAACACAAATACAAGAGCTGGAGCTGCAAACCGGCAAAACATTTGTAACTGATTTCCTTGCGAATATCTGGGGTGCTCTGTCGCAGTTGAATCCGTTTGGAAATGATGCGCTCACATCCGAAGAACGCCGCATCGCCCTGTCTCGCGAAAGCGTGCGTGCCGCCCTTGCCGAGGGTACGCAGTTGAAGACATCGGAGATTGATGGCAACACCAGTTTTGTCGTCACGACACCGATCATGCGCAACGGAACACCTGTAGGCGTCATTGCAGTGACAACCGCTGCCGGCGAGGTGGACAGCCTTGTCCGGCGCGAACGCGAACAGGTGTTGCGCCTGTTCGTCGTAGGGATTGCGATCAGTATCGGGCTGAGCCTTGTGCTGGCGTCAACAATCGCTAACCCGTTGGCCGATCTTGCAACCGCAGCCGAGGCAAGCCATGCCCGCAACGCGCGCAAGATGTCGCCGGTGCGCGTGCGCATCCCTGACCTGACTGGCCGCCCCGATGAGATTGGCCGCCTGTCCGGCGCGTTGCGCGGGATGGTCTCGGCGCTTTATGAACGGATCGAAGGGAACGAACAGTTCGCGGCTGATGTTGCCCATGAAATCAAGAACCCTTTGGCGTCACTCCGATCTGCAGTGGGCACGATGCGCGCCACCAAACGCGATGATCAACGCCAGCGTCTGCTGGAAGTGATCGAACATGATGTCAAACGGCTGGACAGGTTGGTCAGCGACATCTCGAATGCGTCGCGTCTGGATAGTGAATTGGTCAAGGAAGAAGAAGAACCCTTTGACCTGATCCCGATGCTTTTGAACATCCACGAGTTCATGGGCAAGGAGGCCGCTGCCAAGGGTGTTGATTTCGTCGCCGATATGCCCAATCAGCCAATTTTTGTGCAAGGGCTGGAAGGGCGTCTGGCGCAGGTGTTCGTCAATCTGATTACAAATGCGATTTCTTTCTGTGAAAAGGGTGATGCCATCCGGATCTGGGCACGCAGACGCGAAAATCGTGTTCTGATCGTGGTCGAGGATACAGGCCCCGGCATCCCCGAGGATGCGCTGACCAAGATTTTCCAGCGGTTTTATTCGGAACGGCCGGAGAACCAGTTTGGCAATAATTCTGGCCTTGGTCTGGCCATATCGAAACAGATCATCGAAGCCCATGGCGGCGTGATCTGGGCCGAAAACATCCGCCCCACAGATGCAGATGCTGCATCCGAGCCGCTGGGCGCACGTTTTGTCGTCGGGTTGCCGGTTTAGAGGGCTGTTGTGACCCGGTCACCGTCAATCCATGCTACCTGTGTTGCGCATGATGGCCGGGCTGTCTTGATCACGGGTAAGTCAGGTCGTGGCAAATCTACCCTTGGGTTGATCCTGATGGGGCTGGGCTGCGTGCTGGTGTCTGATGACCGCACGTTGTTGCAGCGCGATGGTGACCAGGTGATCGCGACCTGTCCCGCCCCGATCCGCGGCATGATCGAGGCGCGTGGCATCGGCCTTTTGAAGGCCGACAATATTGCACAGGCAACAGTTGTATTGGTTGCCGATCTTGATCAGCCAATCCAGCAAAGACTGCCGGCGCGACGCACGGTTACGCTGCTTGGGTGCGAAATCCCCTTGATTGGTCAGGTTCGGGGGCCACATGTTGGTCCGGCGATTTTGCAAATTCTCAGGGCAGGGTGGAGCGAGGCGTGAACGAACGGCAACTTAGCGCAAAAACCGGTCCCGCGTCCGTGGTGCTGGTCACCGGGCCTTCGGGGGCCGGGCGATCGACGGCGATCAACGCGCTTGAGGATCTGGGCTATGAGGTGATCGACAATCTGCCCCTGTCCCTGCTGCCGCGGCTGCTGGATGGTCCGCCGCCCAGCCGTCCGCTGGCACTTGGGCTGGATGTGCGCAACCGTGACTTCGGCACCAATGCGTTGATCGAAACGATCGACCAGCTGGCGGCGCGCGCGGATCAAAATGCGCAGGTGCTTTATCTGGATGCTGCGGAAGAGGCGCTTGTCCGGCGGTATTCGGAAACCCGTCGCAGGCATCCGCTGGCGCTGTCCGATGCGCCGCTTGACGGGATCCAGCGTGAACGCGATCTGCTGATCCCGATCCGTGCCCGCGCCGATGTGCTGATCGACACGACCGGCCTGTCGCCACATGATTTGCGCGCCGAGATCGACCAGTGGTTCGGCACTGGCGAAAGCCGCCAGCTTGGTGTGACAATTCATTCGTTTTCCTACAAACGCGGCTTGCCGCGGGGCATGGATATCGTGATCGATTGCCGGTTCCTGCGGAATCCGCATTGGGATGAAACCCTGCGCAAACTTGATGGACGTGATCCGGCAGTGGCGGCTTATGTGGCCGAAGATCCCCGGTTCGATCTGTTTTTCGATCGGATCAAATCACTAGTGGACCTGCTGCTGCCCGCGCATAAGGATGAAGGCAAGGCGCATCTTTCAATCGGTTTCGGGTGTACCGGAGGGCAACACCGTTCAGTCGCAGTGACGGAAAGGCTTGCGTCTGCCCTTGCGAAGGACGGATGGCATGTATCTAAACGACATCGAGAGATGGAACGACGCGACACGCAAGCGCGGTCAGACAAGGAACCAGAGATGTGATCGGTATCGTCATCGTTGCGCACGGCGGTTTGGCGCGTGAATATCTATCGGCGGTCGAACATGTCGTGGGCAAGCAACCGGGCATGAAAAGCATTGCCATCGGCCCCGAGGATGACCGCAGCGCCAAGCAGGCCGAAATCTGCGATGCCGCCGATGCGGTCGATACCGGCGATGGTGTCGTCATTGTTACCGATATGTTCGGCGGATCGCCGTCCAATCTGTCGTTGCGGGCGTGCAGCCCCGACAACCGCCGTATTCTTTACGGTGCCAATCTGCCTATGCTGATCAAGCTGGCCAAATCCCGTAACCGCAGCGTGCCAGACGCGGTCGAGGCGGCGATCGCCGCCGCTCATAAATACATCAACAGCCATAACGGTGGATTGCCGCAATGACGTCCTGCCATCTTCGGATCGAGAACATCAAGGGGCTGCATGCACGCGCGTCTGCCAAACTGGTTGAGCTTGTCGAAAGTTTCGATGCCGACGCCACCGTCAGCAAGGACGGTGAAACCGCCAGCGGAGACAGTATCATGGGGCTCTTGATGCTGGCTGCATCAATCGGCACTTACATTGATGTCGAAACCCGCGGCCCCGAGGCAGACGCACTTGCCGCTGCGATCACCGCGCTGGTGGCTGACAAGTTCGGCGAGGACCATTAACCGGCGCGACATCAGATTGGATACGTCGAGTGCATGAAAACAGCAAAGATACCATCGCCGCGACTGACGCGTCAGACGATGCACCAATCGTCTATGACAGGCGCACGCTGACCTATTCGAATACCTTTGACAGCAATGCCAAGCGGAATGTCATTCGGACGATAGAATGGTTGACGGGTAAGATCAGTGTGATCCGCATGACCCGCAAGTTCGAGAGGTTGGGAAAATTCCAGGGGCAGGCGTTCTGGCGCGGTGCGCTGGATGTGATGGGCATTGACCTGCTGACCCCGGATGACCAGTTGGCCCGCATTCCGAAATCAGGCCCCGTGGTCTTGGTGGCCAACCATCCGCACGGGCTTGTCGATGGCATGATCCTTGCAGAGCTGATCGGGCGCGTTCGGACGGATTACCGGATCCTCACGCGGTCCATCCTGACCGGGATCGACGAAGACGCCACCAAGTTCATGATCCCCGTCCCGTTTCCACACGAACCGGATGCGCAGAAAAAGATGGTGGATATGCGACATGCTGCCATGGATCATCTGCGCGATGGCGGGCTTGTTGCGTTGTTTCCGTCTGGGGTCGTAGCGTCGTCGGACACATTGTTTGGCCCCGCTATCGAACGCGAATGGAATGTATTCACCGCCAAGATGATCCGCAAATCAGGCGCATCCATCGTGCCCTGTTTCTTTCCGGGATCGAATTCGCGCCTGTATCAGATCGCCAACCGTGTTTCGGCAACTTTGCGTCAGGGGCTGTTGTTGCATGAAATTGTCCACGCTTGCGGCAAACCACAAAAACCGGTCATCGGTGATGCCATCGCGCATAATGCCATCAAGGACCGGGTATCTGATCAACGTGCCTTTATGGCGTGGCTTCGCAAGGTGACGATGGAGCTTGGCAAAACACCTTAACGGGTCGGCACGGGGGTTTCGCCCCGATAGTCATAAAACCCACGTTCCGTCTTGCGGCCAAGCCAGCCGGCCTCGACATATTTGGTCAACAAAGGGCAGGGGCGATATTTCGTATCGGCAAGCCCGTCATGCAGGACGTTCATGATCGCAAGGCATGTATCCAGCCCGATAAAATCGGCCAGTTCCAGCGGCCCCATCGGATGGTTCGCGCCTAGCTTGAGGGAGGTGTCTATCGACTTTACCGATCCGACACCTTCGTAAAGCGTGTAGATCGCTTCGTTGATCATCGGCATCAGGATGCGGTTGACGATGAACGCCGGGAAGTCTTCGGATGCGGTGCTGGTTTTTCCCAGCTTTTCCACAACATCCTGGCATGTCTTGAACGTCGCCTCATCAGTGGCAATACCGCGGATCAATTCGACCAGTTGCATGATTGGCACCGGGTTCATGAAATGGAACCCCATGAATTTTTCGGGGCGGTCCGTCCGGGATGCCAGCCGGGTGATGGAAATCGACGATGTGTTCGACGTCAGGATCGTGTCGGGCTTCAGATGGGGCACGAGGTCTTCGAAAATGGCGGTCTTGATGGTTTCGCGTTCGGTTGCCGCCTCGATGATCAGATCTGTCTGGCCCAGATCGGTCAGGGTGATCGTTGTGCCGATACGGTCCATCGCGGCGGTCTTTGCTGCTGCTGATATCAAGTCGCGGCTGACCTGCCGTTCAAGATTCCGGTCGATCAGCGCGGTCGCCGCTTCCAGCGCATCGCCGCTGACGTCGGTCAGCAGCACCTCATAGCCTGCCAGCGCAAAGACATGGGCGATGCCATTGCCCATCTGTCCCGCGCCTACGATGCCTACTCTCTCGATCGCCATGCTGTTCCCCTGAATGACCTGCAAGCACCATAGGCCCCTGCAGGGGGGGGCATCAAGGCGCGCAGACAGTGAAAATTAGTGACGAATTCAAGCATTAGTAAATTTGCAATGCAAAGCGCCGAATCTATCCGCCAGCAGATCAAATTCCGCGGGGAAAAAAATGAAGCAAGACGTGATCGAAGCGACTGAACTGTCTTATGCACCGTGCCGTTATGGCAATTCCCGCATGTTGTTTCGGGGGCCGCGCCGACGGCTGGACAGACCTTATCTTGCCTTTGTTGGGGGGACAGAAACCTACGGCAAATTTATCGAAAAGCCGTTTCCGACACTGGTGGAAAAGGCGATGCGGCAGACCTGTGTAAATCTGGGCTGCGTGAATGGCGGGATTGATGCGTTCGTCAATGATGCCACTGTGATGGAAATTTGTCAGCGAGCAGATATGACGATCGTGCAGTTGATGGGGGCGAATTACCTGTCGAACCGGTTTTATTCTGTGCACCCGCGACGTAACGACCGGTTTCTGACGGCCTCTACCGTTTTGCAGGCAATCTATGACGATGTGGATTTTTCCGAATTTTCGTTTACCCGCCACATGCTGGGTGCGCTGCATAGCAAATCGCCTGATAGATTTGATATCGTTGTCAGTGAATTGCGGCTGGCGTGGTTGGCGCGCATGCGGTCCCTTTTGAACCAGATCGGGCCGCGTGTTACGCTGCTGTGGTTCTCGGAGGATCCGTTGAACGATGACCATTGGGCGCGCCAGCCGGGGCAGTTGCAAACAGACCCGCTGTTCGTGAATTTGTCGATGGTCGAAGAGCTGCGCTCTTTGGTCAGCGATATCGTTGTGGTCAATCCGTCCGAGGCTGCCCTGGCCCAAGGCGTGAATGGCATGGTCTTTCCGGAAAGCCAGACCCACATCGCTGCGGAAATGCTGGGCGTCGCCTGTCACGCCGAAGCAGGGGCGGCCTTGATCCCGTCCTTGCGGGACAACCTTTATTCCATGTAAAAAGGCCCGCCATGTTGGCGGGCCTTTCTGTATCTGGAACGGATTGCCGAAACTACAACTTGTCCGTCAGTTTCGGCACTGCATCAAACAGGTCGGCCACCAGGCCGTAGTCGGCGACCTGGAAAATCGGTGCTTCCTCGTCCTTGTTGATGGCGACGATGATCTTGCTGTCTTTCATGCCGGCAAGGTGCTGGATCGCGCCGGATATGCCCACGGCAACGTAAAGATCAGGGGCGACCACCTTGCCGGTCTGGCCGACCTGCCAGTCGTTCGGGGCATAGCCGCTGTCTACGGCGGCGCGCGATGCGCCAACGGCTGCGTTCAACTTGTCGGCCAGTTTTTCGATCAGGGCAAAATCAGCTTCGGACCCGACACCACGACCGCCGGACACAACCACACCAGCCGATGTCAGTTCGGGCCGGTCAGATGCGGCAACCTTGTCTTCGAGCCATTCAGAGAGGCCGGGGTTGCCTGCCGCGCTGATGACCTCGACAGCCGCAGACCCGCCCATGCCAGCGGCGTCAAATCCGGCGGTACGGATCGTCATGACCTTGATCGCGTCAGATGATTTCACCGTCTGGATCGCGTTGCCTGCATAGATCGGGCGTTCGAATGTGTCGGCGTCAATGATGCCGGTTACTTCGGAGATCACCATCGCGTCCAGCAGTGCGGCAACACGGGGCATGACGTTCTTGGCGTCTGTCGTGCCGGGGGCTGCGATATGGGTGTAATCGCCTGCCAGCGATACGATCAGGTCGGCGGTTGGTTCGGCCAGACGGTGACCAAGTGCCGGATCTTCGGCGCACAGCACCTTGGCCACGCCGTCGATCTTGGCGGCCTCGTCTGCTGCGGCCTTGGCCGAGGCGCCTGCGCACAACACGGTCACATCGCCCAGTTTTACCGCCGCCGCGACGGCCTTTGCGGTTGCATCGACAGCCAACGCGCCGTCGGTCACTTCACCAATCAGAAGAACAGCCATCATACAGCCCCCGCTTCTTTGAGTTTCTCGACAAGTTCATCCACGGAACCGACCATGATCCCGGCCTTGCGGGTTTCCGGCTCGGTTGTGCTGATGACGTTCAGGCGCGGGGTGACATCGACGCCGTAATCGGCAGGTGTCTTTTCATCCAGCGGCTTTTTCTTGGCCTTCATGATGTTGGGCAGGGATGCATAGCGCGGTTCGTTCAGGCGCAGATCGACGGTGACGATCGTGGGCATCTTGACCTTGATGGTCTGCAAACCGCCGTCCACTTCGCGTGTGACGGTGGCGTGATCGCCATCAATGCTCACTGCGGATGCGAATGTTGCCTGCGACCAACCCAGTAGCGCCGACAGCATCTGCCCCGTGGCGTTCATGTCATTGTCGATCGCCTGCTTGCCACACAGCACCAGACCGGGGTCTTCCTCCTTGACGATCGCGGCAAGGATCTTGGCAACTGCCAGTGGTTCGATGTCGGTATGCACGTCATCAGTGGCCACGACCAGAATTGCCCGATCCGCACCCATGGCAAGTGCGGTGCGCAGTGTCTCCTGGGCTTGCTTGACGCCGATGGACACGGCCACGACTTCTTCGACTTTGCCGGCCTCGCGCAGGCGGATCGCCTCTTCGACGGCGATTTCATCGAACGGGTTCATGGACATTTTGACGTTGGCAAGATCGACACCGGAACCATCCGCTTTTACGCGAACCTTCACGTTATAGTCGATCACGCGCTTGACGGGTACGATGACCTTCATCTGCGTTTCTCTCCCAAGGAAATTGATCGTAGCGTTCTGAGGGTGTTGTTACCCGCTGCGCGGCGCTGACAACAGTGCAAAATCGACGCGGTAGGGCACAGGGACGCCACGTTCTTGACGCGCACGTCAAGTGGGGTGGGTTTTGACCCGCCGACCCTAGCGGTTCGCCCCCGGCACCCACAGGACGTCGGCGCGTCCATCATCGTTGGCGATGCGCGACGCCTGAAAGAACCAGTCAGACAGCCGGTTGAGGTATTTCACCGCCGCCGGATTGACGGATTCCATGGTGGCAAGTTCCACCGTCAGCCGTTCGGCCCGGCGCGACACCGTGCGGCAAAGATGCAAATGCGCGGCCAACGCCGACCCGCCGGGCAGGATAAAGCTGCGCAGCGGTTCCACCCGTTTCGTCATCGCGTCGATCTGGCTTTCCAGCCGCTCTACCTGACTGTCGGAAATGCGCAGCACCGGATATTCGGCCTCGGCGTCTTTTTCCATGTCGGGGCGGCACAGATCAGCCCCCAGATCGAACAGGTCGTTCTGGATCATGGCCAGTTGCGCGTCGATGTCGCCAGTCGCATGCAGGCGGGCCAGCCCCACTGTCGCGTTGGTTTCATCCACAGTGCCATAGGACGTGACGCGCAATGAATGTTTCGCCACGCGCGAACCATTGCCCAGCGACGTATCGCCATGATCGCCGGTTTTCGTATAAATCTTGTTCAAGACGACCATGGTTTATCCCCCCTGTCTGCGTAAATAGACGAACAGCAAAATCAACAGAACCGCGATGAACTGCGCCCCGATCCGCCAGCGCATGATCTTGTTGGCATTTTTGCGGTTGAAATCGCCACCTTTGCCGAATGATCCAATACCCAGCAACAAAATACCCAGCACGATCAGAACGGCAACGGCGACAAGCCAGAAAAGCGGGTCATCAGCCATGTCATATGGTCCTTCGATAAGTTCCTGACCGATGTAGCAGGCACGCGGGGGAAAGAAACCCTCAGCCCCGCAAAATCACGGCATCCAGCCAGCGGGTCGAAAGTATTCGCCGCAAAAGGCCCATAAGATAGGTGGCCGTTGTGACGTAATACCGCGCCTTTGGCCGGGGCGATGTCAGGGCATGCAAAAGTTTCTTCGTCACGGCAGATGCGGGCAGCTCGAATTTGTCCGGCCCGCGATCGGTATAAAGCCGGTCAAGCACGTTCTTGTATTCATCTGCGCGCGCGGAATTTTCCCAATCCACCCATTTTTCGAAATGCGGAATCGCGTTTTCGCGAATTTTCGAGGTCACCGGCCCCGGTTCGATCAGGATCACCTTGATCGGCGTGCCGGTCATTTCGATCCGCAGCACGTCGGTCAGCCCTTCCAGAGCAAATTTGCTGGCCACATAGGCCCCCCGCCATTTCAGCGCGACCAGCCCCAGAACAGACGAACAATTCACGATCCGCCCATGCCCCTGCGCGCGCATCACCGGGATCACAAGACGGGTCAGTTCGTGCCAGCCGAACAGGTTGGTTTCAAAGATCGCGCGCAGGGCGGCAACCGGCAAATCCTCGACCGCGCCGGGGCAGGCATAGGCCCCGTTGTTATATAGCGCGTCGAGCGGGCCGCCTGTGGCCTCCAATACTTCGGCAAGCCCGTTCACGATGCTGTCAGGGTCGGCATAGTCGATCAGGGGGCTTTCGAAACCTTGTGCCCGCAGGGCATCGCAATCCGCCTGTCTGCGGCAACTGGCAAACACCCGCCAGCCCGCCGCACGCAAACCATGTGCCGCGTCAAGGCCGATGCCAGAGGAGCAGCCGGTGATCAGGATGGATTTTTGTGTCATGGGTGTTCTTTGCCCTTTGCCGTGTGGCCGGTGTGTTTTGCTACCTTTACGGCCATTCCCGGCGCAGCTAAACCCATTGGTATGAATGATAAGAGCAGTGCGCCCGCAAAAGGGCCAAACGAAACGACAGAATCGCTGCGCCGGGCCATTGGTGACCGGTATCTGACCTATGCGCTGTCTACGATCATGCACCGCGCGCTGCCTGATGCGCGCGACGGGCTGAAACCTGTGCATCGGCGGATTCTGTATGCGATGTCACGCCTGCGCCTGTCGCCCACCGGGGGGTTCCTGAAATCCGCCAAGATCGCGGGTGACACGATGGGTGATTTTCACCCCCATGGGGATGCCGCGATTTACGATGCGATGGCGCGTCTGGCGCAGGACTTCAACGTCCGCTATCCGCTGGTGGACGGGCAGGGGAACTTCGGCAATATCGACGGCGATAACCCCGCCGCATCCCGATACACCGAGGCGCGGATGACCGCCGCCGCCGAGGCGCTGCTTGAAGGGTTGTCAGAGGACGCCGTTGATTTTCGCGACAATTATGATGGTCGCCTGACCGAACCTGCCGTGCTGCCCGCGACCTTTCCCAACCTGCTGGCCAATGGGTCCAGCGGGATCGCTGTGGGGATGGCAACCAACATCCCACCGCATAACCTGCACGAATTGATTGACGCCTGCCTGCATCTGATCAAGACACCTGACGCCCGTGATGATACGCTGCTAAACTATATTCCCGGCCCCGATTTCCCCACCGGTGGCACGATTGTCGAACCACCCGAAAACATCGCTGAGGCCTATCGCACCGGGCGCGGGTCCTTCCGCCTGCGCGCGAAATGGGCGATCGAGGATTTGGGCCGCGGTCAGTGGCAGGTCGTGGTTACCGAAATCCCTTATCAAGTGCAGAAATCGAAATTGATCGAAAAACTGGCAGAGGTGATCCAGACCAAAAAGGTGCCGCTGCTGGCCGACGTGCGTGACGAAAGCGCCGAGGATATCCGCATCGTGCTGGAGCCGCGCGCCAAGACGGTCGATGCCGAGGTGCTGATGGGGATGCTGTTCCGCAATTCCGATCTGGAAACGCGGTTCAGCCTGAACATGAACGTGCTGATCGACGGGCTGACGCCGAAAGTGTGTTCGCTCAAGGACGTGTTGCGCGCGTTTCTCGACCACCGGCGCGACGTGTTGGTCCGGCGCAGCAAATACCGGTTGGAAAAGATCGATCACCGGTTGGAAGTGCTGGAAGGGTTCATCATCGCCTTTCTGCATTTGGACCGCGTAATCGACATCATCCGCTATGATGACGACCCCAAAAAGGCGTTGATGGTCGAGGATTGGTCAAAGGATCATATCCGTGCCACATCGGAAAAGGATTACAGATCGCCTGCGGCAGAAGATGCCGAGGTGACCCTGTCCGAGGTGCAAGCCGAGGCGATCTTGAACATGCGCCTGCGCAGTTTGCGCCGCCTCGAAGAACTTGAATTGATCGCCGAACGTGACGCGCTGATGGCAGAACGCGCCGGTATCGAGGATTTGCTGGACAGCGACGATCTGCAATGGGCGCGGATCGCCGAACAGTTGCGCGACACCCGCAAGACTTTTGGCCGCGACAGTGCCGGCGGGGCGCGCCGCACGCAGTTTGCCGAAGCGGCCGAAGTGGTCGAGGTGCCGCTGGAGGCGATGATCGAACGCGAGCCGATCACGGTGGTCTGTTCGCAGATGGGCTGGGTCCGCGCCATGACCGGTCATATCGACCTGACCCGCGAATTGAAATTCAAGGACGGTGACGGCCCGCGTTTCATCTTTCACGCTGAAACCACGGACCGTCTGCTGGTGTTCGGGGCCAACGGGCGGTTTTACACCGTCAGCGCCGCCAACCTTCCCGGCGGACGCGGCATGGGTGAACCCCTGCGCCTGATGATCGACCTGCCGAACGAGGCGGAAATCGTCGATATTCTGATCCATAAACCGGGCCAGAAACTGTTGGTGGCCTCTGCCGAGGGCAATGGTTTCGTCGTGCCGGAAGAGGATGTGCTGGCCCAGACCCGTGGCGGCAAGCAGGTGTTGAACGTCAAGGACACTATAGCCAAGGTGTGCCACCGGATTGCGGGCGACCATGTCGCGGTGATTTCTGAAAACGCCAAGCTGTTGGTGTTCCCGGTGACCGAACTGCCCGAAATGGGCCGTGGCAAGGGCGTGCGCATCCAGAAATACAAACGCGCCGCCGGACGGCAGGGGATGCTGGAACTGGATGGCGGGCTGTCCGATATCACGACGTTCAACTGGGATGACGGGCTGTCATGGCAGATGGGCGGCGGCAAGACCCGCACCGAACCGGATATGTCCGAATGGAAGGCCGCGCGCGCCGGTGTGGGAAGGCGGCCCCCCTACGGTTTTCCGAAAAACAACCGTTTTAAATAGCGGCGCAAACTGCCCGAATTTTGGGCGGCGATTGGGTTAAAAATTGGCCCTCATGTCACAAATCTGAAAAGGACTGGCACTAGCGTTTCACGGGTGGAATTCACCAGCAAGGAGCCAGTGTGATGAAAGATAACGACACCTATAATCTGTCTTGGGACGAATGGGACGAACTGCAACGCCCCGCGCCCGAAACAACCGATTTCGATGCCGTGGTCGAGGCTGCAATTTCCCGCCGCGGGTTCCTGACCGGCGTGATCGCCTATGGGTCGGGTGCTGCCGTGATGGGCGCGGGCCTGTTGTCTGGCACATCTGCCGAGGCGCAGACCGTCAGCCGCTTTGGTTTCACGCCGATTTCTGCCCAGACTGATAGCACCGTGCATGTTCCCGAAGGTTACACCTGGCAGGCTGTCGCCAAATGGGGCGAGCCGCTGTTTTCGGATGCAAATGAACTGAGCCAGGACACCGGCATTGATCTGGCCAGCTCTGACCGGGTGTTTGGCGAAAACACCGACGGGATGGAAATGTTTGTTGTGGGTGGCCGACAGGTGATCGCGGTGAACCATGAATATGTGAACACCCGCGTCAACCTGCCGCACACCGGTGGCGAAACCACCAGTGCCGATGATGCGCTGATCCTGCAAAACATGCAGGGCGTCACCGTCATGGAAGTTGCCGAAGGCCCCGATGGCTGGGGCATCGTGGTGGACAGTGACCTGAACCGCCGCATCACCCAGAACACCCCGATGACGATCACCGGCCCCGCCGCCGGGCATGACCTGCTGAAAACTGCAGCCGACCCTGCGGGCACCACCGTGCTGGGCACCTTGAACAACTGCGGGGCGGGCAAGACGCCTTGGGGCACCTATCTGACCTGCGAAGAAAACTTTAACGGCTATTTCGGGTCCACCGACGCCAACGTTGCAGCACCTGAACATTATGGCCGCTATGGCATCGGGTCCGAAGGCCGCTATGGGTATGAAAAGTTCGACGCGCGTTTCGACACGGCCCAGAACCCGAATGAGCCGCATCGCTTTGGCTATATCGTGGAAATCGATCCGACCGATCCCACCTCGACCCCGATCAAGCACAGTGCACTTGGCCGCTTCAAGCACGAAAACGCTGCTGCCGTAATCGCACCCGATGGGCGCGTTGTTGTCTATATGGGCGATGACGAACGCGGCGAGTTCATGTATAAATACATCTCGAACGGCATTTACACACCCGGCGGGCCTACATCGGAACTGCTGGACGATGGCAAGCTGTTCGTGGCCGTCTTCAACGACGACCTGACCGGCGTCTGGGTTGAACTGACCCCCGAAGCCACCGGCATGTCTGCTGCTGAAATCGCCATCTTTACCCGCGTTGCCGCGTCACGCGTCGGGGCCACCACCATGGATCGCCCAGAATGGGTGGCCGTGAACCCTGTCGCCGCTGAAGGTTACTGCGCTCTGACAAACAATTCGCGTCGCGGTGTGCGTGCGAATGCGGGCGGTGACTGGACGCCGGCCAAGGGGCCGAACCCGCGCAATGAAAACAACTATGGTCAGATCGTGCGCTGGCGTCCTGCGGGCGACGATCACGCAGCGGCCGATTTCACGTGGGATCTGTATGTCATGGCGGGTAATCCGACCGTGCATGACGATGCCTATGCCGGGTCCGACAACATCAACGAAGGCAACCTGTTCAACTCGCCCGATGGGATGATGTTCGACAGCACCGGCTTGTTGTGGATCCAGACCGATGGTGACGACAGCAACGCTGACGGTTTTGCCGGCATGGGGAACAACCAGATGCTGGCAGGTGATCCGGTCACAGGCCAGATCGAACGCTTTATGACAGGGCCCAACGGGTCCGAAGTGACGGGCCTGACATGGTCTGCCGACAAGCGCACGATGTTCGTCGGTATCCAGCACCCGGCGGCACCTTTCCCCGATGGTGAAGGCATGCTGCCGCGGTCGTCCATCGTGGCGGTCAAGCGGGCTGACAACGCCCTGGTCGGCTAAACTAAAATGGGGCGGGCCGTTCCGGCCCGCCCCATCCCCGTATTTTCGTCTCTGACCGTTCGCGGACGACCTTTGCTTTTCACGCGAATCATGACCGCCAGTCATGGTTCCTGTCCATGATTGCCCTGCCACAACGGCTGCAAGTTATTGCGCCAGCAAGCCCCCAATACACTTGATTTCCACCCCAAATCCCAATACATCGCCCGCGATGTTGGACCGGGCCGTTTTG
>NZ_CBFIBD010000028.1:0-40814 GCF_965660735.1 Yoonia sp. | reverse complement strand
TCTTGCATGGCGGTGCCGCGCAGGCGCAGCAGGCGGGCGGCATCGGGAACGCTCAGCGCGCCGGCCGCGGCCAATGCCGAATATTCGCCCAGCGAATGCCCGGCCACGAAAGACGCCGCCATCACATCGACCCCTTCGGATTTCAGCGCGGCCATCACGGCAAGCGATGTGGCCATCAACGCAGGCTGCGCATTCCGCGTCAGGGTCAAATCGGCAATTTCGCCACCCCAGATCATGCCGGATAAATCTTCGCCCAATGCGTCATCAACCGCACCAAACACCGCCCTGGCCGCCGGATAAGCCTCGGCCAGTGCCTTGCCCATTCCGATGGTCTGCGCCCCCTGTCCGGGAAAAACAAAAGCCCGCATGGGCACCCTCCTGTCCGTCATTATTATTGGCACAGGCTTACCCTGCCCGCCGCAAACGCACAAGCAACCACATGCGGATGAGCAGCCACGCACAGCGTCTGCGCAGACGGTGACCTGTGCCAGACCCCGCCGCAGTGCTAGGTGACTGCCAAACAGACCGGAGATTTCCCATGCCTGCCGCAAACACCACAACCCTTTACGGGACCGTCACGAAAACCTTTCACTGGCTGACCGCCCTGTTGATCATCGCCGTCATCCCGCTTGGGGTGGTAGCCAATCAGCTGCCCTATGACACCAACGCGCAACTGGCCTTCAAGGCACAGTTGTTTTCGGTTCACAAAACCCTGGGTGTTATCATCTTTGTCGTGGTACTGGCGCGCATCCTGTGGGCGCTGACACAGCCCAAACCCGGCCCCCTGCACCCCGACCGCAGGCGCGAAACGGTGCTGGCCGAAACGGTGCATTGGCTGCTTTACGCCTCGCTGGTTGCCGTGCCGCTGACCGGCTGGATCCACCACGCCGCTACCAGCGGTTTTGCCCCGATCCTTCTGCCCATCGGCCAATCCCTGCCGCTGGTGCCCAAGAACGAGACCCTGTCCGAAACCTTTGCAGCCCTGCACTGGATCTGGAGCAAGATCATGGTCGCCGCGATCCTGATGCACGTCGCAGGCGCGCTCAAGCACCAGTTCGTGGACAAGGACGCGACACTGCGGCGTATGTGGTTCGGCCATGCAGACGCCCCCGCAACAGCGCCCCACCGTGGCAATCTGATCGCCCCGCTCGCCGCGCTGGTGGTGTTTGGCCTTGCAACAGGCGCTGGTGCGCTTGCCGGGTTCTTTTCCCACGACAGCACAACCACAACTGCCGCCCTGGCCGATGTCTCGTCAGAATGGGCCGTGACCGATGGCGCGATTGAAATCACCGTCACCCAGTTTGGCAGCCCTGTGTCGGGCCGCTTTGCCGATTGGACATCCGCCATCCGTTTTGACCCCGACGCCACAGGAAACGCAGGCGAAGTCACGACAACCGTTTCCATCGGGTCGCTGACGCTGGGGTCGGTCACTGATCAGGCCATGGGGCCGGATTTCTTTGACGCGGGCAATTTTCCCACCGCCCTGTTTGACGCCACCATCATCGAAGATGCAGGCGCCTACCGCGCCGAAGGCACATTGACGATCAAGGATAACAGCATGCCCGTCACCCTGCCCTTTGACCTGACGGTCGATGGCGACACGGCCACAATGCAAGGCCGCGTTGCGCTGGACCGCCGCGATTTCAATATCGGGCAAAGCATGAATGACGAAACAAATCTGGCCTTTGGCGTCAGCGTCGATGTGTCGGTGACAGCAACCAGAGGTCAGGATTGAGCGGACAGGCGCTCAGTCGACCCGCCCGATCCGGTGGCTATCCAAGGAACGACAGCGCGCGTATGATCCGGCGCGCCCTGCCCTGCGGAACGACCGGTGATCGCGATGAACCCGGTGTCACGGGGCGCGCATGAAACCGGCCCCGGTATCGCCGCTTCAATAGCGGATTGTGCATACCGGCCTTCGGATCAATATGCGTCGCCAAAAAAATGGCCGCGCTCTTGAACAGAGCGCGGCCATCGGTCGTCAACGATCGCGGCGACTTAGTTTTCCATTGCCTCGATCGAGATCATGACCTCGACTTCGTCGCTGACAAAGGGGGCGAATGCGCCCACGTTATAGTCGGACCGCAGCAGCGTGGTCGTAGCATTGAAACCTGCCCACTGCTTGCCTTCCATGGGATGTTCGCCCGCCTGATTGAGTGTGGCATCCAGCACAACGGATTTCGTCGTGCCGTTCAGCGACAGATCACCGGTGATCAGGGCGGTATTTTCGCCCGTCACTTCGATACCTGTGGATGTGAAGGTCACCAATTCATCCGCCGTGGCGCCAAAAAAATCGTCGGACATGAAATGCTCGAAACGGCCTTCCCAGCCTGTCAGCATGGAGCGCACAGGGAACGATACATTCACCGAGGATGCCGCCGGATTTTGCTGGTCAAAGTTGATTGTGCCCTCAAACCCAGAAAACATGCCATAGGTGGTGGAATAGCCCAGATGGTCATAGCTGAACACGATCTGGCTGTGGCTGGGATCAAGCGTGTAGTTTTTGGTTGATGCGAAAACAGGTGCAGCGGCAAGGCTGGCCACCAGTGCGGCGGTCGTCAGGATATTCTTCATTTGTATACTCCAAAAGCTGTGTGACTGTCTGCGCTTAAGATAGTCAGCACGCCTCTGGCGCAATTGCGCAAAATCGAACAAGCCCTGTTCGTAAGCTGGCACCGAATTCCCGCGCCTATGCCGCGTTGGCGCGTCCGGTTTTCGGTTCAATCATCAGATCCTGCCCCAGCCTGTCACGCAACGGGACAAGCTGCCCCCCGGCACCTTCGGCCACGCAAAGCGTCTGTGCCGTATCACGATAGCGCAGGATCAGCATTGCGCTGTCGTCGGTCGGATGTTTGTCCATGAAGACCCCGCCAATGGCATCAAAGCCGTAGCACCCGACGGTCGTGGGCCACCCGACGCGGTTCTGGATCACCTCGCGGATTTCACCAACACTGGTGTCCACCTGCAATTCAGGCTGCGTGCCGCGGCTTGCAAACCACAGAAGATAGATCGCAACAGACCCAAACAGCACGGCCGCACCAATGCGCATCGGCCCGACGTCGCCGGTAAAGACAGCCGATGCAAAAACCACCGTGCCGATTGACGCCGTCAACAGACCTGCCCCGGCAAGGAATGACAGGGCCTGCGCCAGGACGATCCCCAGGGATGGCTGACGCTCTGGCCGCACGATGTACCCCCAATATGTCTCCTCGACGGAAAACGGGGGTGGCGTCGCACTGTCGTCGTTGTGTCCGTTCAATCCCTGATCCGGGCGCATCCGCAACTCTCCATTAATGCAGCATGAACATCGGGCCATGCAAAGGCGGCAACAAAGCGGCAATGACGTGGCAAGGTCAAGATATCACCACAGAACGCCACGCAATCACGCCGCGGCGCAGACAAGCCTTGCATGATCCCAAACCAGCGGTATAAGGCGCCATCCTTCCGTGATGACTTGAAACTGCGCAGTCTCTCGTGGGTGGGGAACGGAAGGTGATCATGCCCCACACTTTGAAATGCGCCGATATATGAACTGGAGTACGCATGCCGCTATACGAGCATGTCATGATTGCGCGTCAGGATCTGTCCAACACGCAAGCTGAAAGCCTTATCGAACATTTCGGAACCGTTCTTGCCGACAACGGCGGCAAGCTTCTGGAAAACGAATATTGGGGCGTCAAGACGATGGCCTACAAGATCAACAAGAACCGCAAGGGGCATTACGCCTACCTGCGGACGGATGCGCCTGCGACCGCCATTCAGGAAATGGAACGTCTGATGCGCCTGCATGACGACGTGATGCGCGTGCTGACCATCAAGGTCGACGCCCACGAAGAAGGCCCATCAGTGCAGATGCAAAAACGCGAAGAACGTGGCGAACGCCGCGAACGCCGTTGATCTTGAAAGGACATTAAATCATGGGAACCAAACCATTTTTCCGCCGTCGCAAGTCCGATCCGTTCGAGGGCGATAACGCCCCCAAGATCGACTACAAAGATACACGCCTTTTGCAGCGCTACATCTCTGAGCGCGGCAAGATCGTGCCCGCCCGTATCACCGCCGTCGGTGCCAAGAACCAGCGTGCGCTGTCCCGTGCGATCAAGCGCGCCCGGTTCCTTGCCCTGCTGCCCTACGCTGTAAAGTAAGGAGCCACACACATGGATATCATTCTACTTGAGCGCGTCGCAAAGCTGGGCCAGATGGGCGAAGTCGTTTCCGTCAAGGAAGGCTATGCACGCAACTATCTGCTGCCACAAGGCAAGGCCCTGCGCGTGAACGCCGCCAACATGGCCCGTTTCGAAGCTGAAAAAGCCCAGATGGAAGCCCGCAACCTTGAAAGCAGGAAAGAGGCTGAAAGCCTTGGTGAAAAGCTGGATGGCCAGACCTTTGTCGTGATTCGTTCCGCGTCTGACGCGGGTTCGCTTTACGGGTCCGTCACCACCCGTGACGCCGCCGAAGCCGCAACAGCCGAAGGGTTTAGCGTGGACAAGAAACAGGTCGTCCTGAAAGGCGCGATCAAAGAACTTGGCCTGCACGACGTCGATGTCGTTCTGCACCCCGAAGTGACCGTGACGATCACCTTGAACGTCGCACGCTCCAAGGAAGAGGCCGAACTGCAAGAGGCCGGCAAATCCATCGCCGAACTGGCTGCCGAAGAAGAGGCCGCCGCTGAATTCGAAATTCAGGAACTGTTCGACGACATCGGTGGCGCCGCATCCGAAGATTTCGGTGACGACGACACCCCTGCCCGCGAAGAGAACGCAGCAGACGACGAAAACTAGGTCGCACGATCACACAACACAACAAAAGGGCCGCTGCATCCGCACGCGGCCCTTTTTGTTTGCACGACACAGGGTTTCGCATTGGCCTCGAACCACCCCATGCAAGGCAATCCTGTCGCATGCAGAACGGCATCCAACCCGCTGCCGCAAAGCAAACAGAAATGGGTGCCGGTTTATGGTCTTGGTCCGCTTGGAGCCCACTTTGACCGATGCTGCAATTTGCAGCAAATGCTGCTCTGTTTATATTTCGGGCAACAACTCGCCTGTGATAAAGGTGTATGACCCACGCACCAATTGAAGCACCACATCCAATTCCGCTTCGGTGATCGGGGTGTAGATCATCACGAACCCTTCCCAACCTGCGCGTTGATCGGCCCAAGGATGCGCCACGGCCCAACCGGCGTCTATTGCGGCGCGAGCTGTGTCCGGGTGGAGCGACGCATGAAGGCTGCCATCAGGATGAAGATGCGCAAACTCGCGGCCCCCTACGATGGCCTGCGGTTGGGCTATTGGGACATCACTCCCAAGTTGAAATCCGACGGCACCGGGGAGAGACACGCGGGTCGCCCCGAGAACAACACCTGGAAACTCTGCGACCTGACGCAGCAGCTCTTCTGAAAGCTCAGGGATTGCCTGCACGTCGATCTGCACATGTGGCACCCCATTCGTAGTCTCAGGCCGAGGGGCCTCACGCATTGGGAAGGATTTGTCTTGGGCGATTGCAGGCGCAGACATAACCAGCATGGTAGCTGCGGCCGAGATCAAACACTGTTTTGGAAATGTCGTCATATTAACATCCTTATGGTCTGGGCCGCAGCGTTGATTATGCGTGATTCAGACCGCGTGAAAGGCTTGGCTCACGGCATAGGTGTCCTCGAACCAGTTCCAGAGCACGACCTGTCCGTCGCGCACCTTGGCCCGCAAAGCAAAGGTGAACTCCTCCGTTTCTGCACCTGATGCTGTCAGCAGCAATTTCATCCGGCCAAACACGGCGACTGTGTCACCGGAGGCAAAAGCGTTCTGATTTTCCCAATGGGTCACCTGAACATTCTGCGAGAACGTGCCCAGGAAGCCAAAGATCGTCTCTTTGCCTTCCCAAGTGCCGATCCATGGCAGATCAGGGTCGCCTTCGTTTTGCCAGACCATGTCATCCGCCATCAGCGCGGCCATGCCGTCCATGTCGCCGCCACCCATGGCCCCCATAAAGGCCATGACAGTGTCGAACGATGCCTGTGTCTGATCGTCAGTGGTCTGCGCGCTTGCCGGCGCGCTCAGGGCGAGTCCCGTTGCGGCGGCTGCGGATGCGGTAAGAAGTTGTCGTCTATCCATCGGGATACTCCAATCTTGGGTAATGGTTACTGGCCGGAAAGCTGCTGAAGCGCGCTGGCCCAGTCTTCGACGTGATAGGTGCGGACAATCACACCGTCGTCCAGTTCGTGGATATCGATGGTGAGGATGTCAAAGCTACGCCCTTGGCCATCCACACCAAAGAACGGTCCTGTGGGCGTGCCTGTTGCACGACTGCGAACGATCACAAAGTCACCGTCCTGATGCATCGCCTGCACGGACCAGTCGAGGTCTGGAATGAGTTGGCTGAAGAAGCCCATCTGGCCAACAAAACCTTCGCGGCCGTCGTTCTCGCCCGAATAATCGCCAACGCTTTCCCAGTTTTCGGACGTCGCGCTAAGAAATGCAGTCACTTGCGCCTCGGAGCCGGGATTGCTGAGCAGGTCATAGAACGTCTGCACAGTTGCCTTGTCGTCGGCTGCGGCACCTGTTGCGATGGATGCGAGGCCAAGTGAGGCCGCTGCAAGAGTTGTTCGAAACGCGTTCATGGATGTGTCTCCTGGTCGATAAATGACGTTGCCTCACGGGGTTGCGAGCGCTGTGCATCCAAGATGGACAAATCCCGATACAATCATAAGATAAGATAAATAAATTTAACTGTTCGGATTTCTGACATTATGATCGACCGGCTACGCCAGATGGCGATCTTCGCCAAAACGATAGATCACGGGTCTTTTCGCGGGGCAGCGCGGGAACTTCGGCTGTCACCGTCGGTGGTCAGTCACCATGTCTCGCAGCTTGAAGAAAGCCTTGGCGTCGCATTGATCTATCGTTCGACCCGCAAGCTGACGTTGACATCTGAGGGTCACAGGCTTCTGGCTGCAACGCACAAGATGCTGGAGGCCGTCGAAGGCGAATTGGTTGATCTGTCGGTTTCCGCAAGTGCGCCAAGCGGTGAACTTCGCATCACCATTCCTTCTGTCCTGTCGCAATCGCATTTCACCGCGCAAATCGCAGCCTTTTCCAACACATACCCGCGGATCAAATTGTTTCTGGATTTCTCGGACACACGGCGTGCGCTCATTGATGACGGCTTCGATATTGCGATCCGAATGGGGCCGAAGGCAAAAAACACTGCCGCTTCCCGCAAACTCTTTTCAGTCGCGCGTACGTTGGTCGGCTCTGCTGACTACCTCTCATCGCGACCGGTTCCCGATCATCCAAAGGACCTGATGAGTTGGGATTGGCTGGCGCTGACACCTGCGCAAAACGTACCCCTAGAGTTCAGCAAAACTGGAGGTATTCAAGCAACGATCAAACCAGAAGCGCACATCTTTGCAAACGACGCCCAGGCGCTCTATCGTTTGGCCCGTGCAGGCGCGGGGCTTGCAATCGTTCCGGATTTTCTGGCCCGAGACGACGTGGAAGATGGATCAATGACATACGTTCTGCCCGACTGGAAGTTGCGCGCTATTGATGTCTTCGCAGTTTGGCCTTCCAACGCTCCAAAGCATGGCCTTATTCATCTGGCATTGGACGCGCTGAGCCAAAGATGATCGTTAAATCAGCCCTTGGCGCAGCCGGAGCGAAAGCTCACTCAGTCCGCAAAACTGCCGTTTGTGTTCAGCAAACGACCAAGATTAACGCCCTGTCTACAATGGAACCATCACTTCAGAAGAACTCGCAAGATACTGAAATTGAATAAATAAAAGGCATTTAGCATGAGTGCACAACAACCTCACTTGACAGTGGCCAATTTGAGACTCCGCGTTTTGCCATCTTTGGTGGTATGCTCTGGCGTGAGTTGTTGAAGCGCATTCAACTAATTTTCCAATTTGGCCGAGGAGGGCCCGATCGTCGATAGACCCCCAAAAGGGCATTCACTAAAACTGGGAGGAAAGACATGAACCTGAGACCCGATCCAACGTTCCACGCATCGCCCAAATTGGCGATGGAAGCCCCTGTCGAAAACTACGCTTTTACAGTCATGCTGAGCCCAGACGGGTCTCAGTCGGATGGTATCGCAGTCATCGATTTGAAGCTGGGGTCAGACACCTATGGCCAGATTGTTCATCAAGTTATTGTTCCGAATAAAGGCGATGAGTTTCATCATTTCGGATGGAATGCCTGTTCGTCATCCCTTTCGCCTCTGTCTGGACACGCATTCCTTGAACGCCGCTATTTGATCGTGCCGGGTATTCGCTCTTCGCGTATCTATGTGATTGACGTCAAAGACCCTCTTAAGGCCCATATTCATAAAACGATTGAACCCGAGGAGGTGTTCCGCAAAACGGGCTATTCGCGTCCTCATACGATCCACTGCGGACCCGAAGGCATTTACGTGTCCTGCCTTGGTGGCGGCGGCGAGGATGGCACAGACGGCCCTCCGGGAATCTTTATCATGGATTGCGAGACGTTCGAGATCATTGGGCAGTACGAGATGGATCGTGGCAAGCAGGATAAGCACTACGATTTTTGGTGGAACTTGCCGCAAGACTACATGGTCAGCTCTGAGTGGGGCTTGCCGCCGCAGTTTGAAAATGGAGTCGTACCTGAGGACCTTTTGTCCAACAAGTATGGCCATTCCATCCACTTTTGGGACCTGCGCGCGCGCAAGAACATCCAGACCATGGACTTCGGTGAAAACTATCAAATGGCACTGGAAATTCGTCCCGCCCACGATCCTACAAAATCCTACGGCTTCTGTGGTGTCGTCGTTGATACTACAAACCTACAAGGTGCCATCTTTACGTGGTGGCGCGACGACGATGGTGTCTGGCAGTCCAAGAAAACCATCACTATTGATCCTCGGCCCGAAGACCCTGAAAACCTCCCCCCCTTGCTCCAAGGATTCGGCGCGGTGCCGCCATTAGTCACCGACATTGATCTGAGTCTTGATGACAAATATCTCTATGTCGCATGCTGGGGCTTGGGTGAGATGCATCAGTATGATGTCAGTGACCCGATGAACCCCGTCCTCGCAGGCAAGGTGGAGATCGGCGGTATCGCCAAAGGCAAGAACCACCCAAGTGGCAAACCTTTTGCATATGGGCCACAAATGGTGGAAATCAGCCGTGATGGTAAACGCGTTTATTGGACCAATTCGCTCTATTCAACTTGGGACGACCAGTTCTATCCAAATGACGAGGGCGGACAGATGGTCATGGCGGACGTTGGCGAAGACGGGGGGCTGAAATTGAACGAGGATTTCTACGTCGAGTTCCCTAAAGGTCTGAGGTCACACCAAATCCGCCTTGAGGGCGGAGATTGCTCAACTGACAGTTTTTGCTATCCGTCTGTATAGATGATTTCTGAACTGACATCGGAGACGGCCCTTTGGGGGGCCGTCATTTTTTCTGGTCTCTACCACGGTATCAACCCCGGCATGGGGTGGCCGCTCGCTGTGTCCGCAGCACTGATGGAGCGCAAGCACACAGCCCTTCCCAAGGCATTGGCCATGCTGGCCATCGGGCATTTCGCGGCGATGATCGGAATCCTCCTGCCTTTCTCGATGATGGTCGTTCTTGTAACATGGGAAGTTGAAATCCGTATCGCAGCTGGCGCGCTTGTCATTGCGATGGGTATCTACCTGCTGATCAACAGGCGACATCCTAAAATTCTGGCACGCGTCCATCCGGCGCGGCTTGCCCTTTGGTCGTTCCTGGCAGCGACCGCACATGGAGCCGGATTAATGTTGGTCCCCATATATCTGGGCCTTTGCGCCATTGGCGCAGATCAAAGCGGTCATCTCGCGGCGCAGAGCTTGATGGGAAACAATGTCGTGACGGCTTTCACAGTAGCTGCAGTGCACACGATGTCCATGACACTTGCCGGAGGCGCTGTTGCTGTGGTCATCTACTTTTGGCTGGGCCTGAAGTTTCTGTCACGAACGTGGTTCAACCTAGATGTAGTGTGGGCGGTGAGCTTGGTCTTGGTTGGTGCATTCGGAATATATTCTGCCTATTCGGGTCATTGATGAAACCTGCCCCAAAACAGAACATTTCATTCAGCTGACATAGCTATTTGCAGCCGAATGAGGGTAGACCAACATGTTTGCCGACAGACAAATTGCAGGTTCGCTTTGGGTCATCTCCGCGCCTTTGTGCTGTAACAAAGAAAGTCTGCGTTGTCCGCACAGCTGACAAACAAAACACGCCCCAACAAAAAAGGGCACCCGCAGGCACCCTTTCCCGTCGCTGCATTTTACAGCACTTATTCTTCTTCAAGCTTCTCGACAGCTTTTTCCAGATCGTCTTTGCTGACTTCTTTTTCGGTCACGTCAGCCTGTTCAAAGATGTGGTCAACCACCTTGTCCTCGAACATCGGCGCCTGCATCTGCTGGCGGAACTGGGCGTTTTGCTGAACGAATTCAAAGAATTCACGCTCTTGGCCCGGATACTGTCGCGCCTGGTTCATGATTGCCTGGGTCATTTCCTGATCACTGACCTTCACCTCGGCCTTCTGGCCGATATCGGCCAACAACAGGCCCAGTTTCACCCGGCGCTCGGCCAGCTTCTTGTGTTCTTCCGTGGTCTCGATCTCTGGGTGGTCGTGGCCCTGTACTTCGGGGTTTTCTTCGTGCCACAGCTGATGCGCGATCTGTCCCGCTTCCGCGGTCACCAGACCCTCGGGCAGATCAAAGCTCACCGCGTTGTCCAGCGCATCCAGCAGACTGCGCTTGGCAACGGCGCGGGCCGCACCGGAATATTCCGCCTCCAGCCTTTCCCGGATCTGCGCCTTCAGCGCTTCCAGATCTTCGGCGCCGAACTTCTTGGCCAGCTCGTCATCCATTTCCGGCGTCTTGGGCGCGCGGACTTCCTTGATGGTGCAGGTAAAAACAGCTTTCTTTCCTGCCAGATGTTCCGCCTGATAATCCTCGGGGAACGTCACCTCGACATCCTTTTCCTCGCCCGCCTTGACCTTCAGCAACCCGTCTTCAAAGCCGGGGATAAAGGAATCGGACCCCAGCACCAGCGGGTAGTCTTCGGCAGAACCACCTTCGAAGGGTTCGCCATCGACCTTGCCCACGAAATCAAACACGACCTGGTCGTCTTTCTTGGCCTGCGTCTTTTTGGGTTCATAGCTGACGGCCTGCGGTGACGCGGCCAGATTATCCAGCGCCTCCTGCACCGCGGCGTCATCCGCCTTGACCACCATCTTTTCCAGTTTGATCTTGCTGAAATCGGTGTCCGGCACATCGGGCAGCTTTTCATAGCTGACCTCGACGTTGACGTCGTCGCCTTCTTTCCAGTCTTCGTTGGTCATCTTCATTTCAGGCTGGGCTGCGGGGCGGTCGCCGGATGCTTCCAGATGCGAGGTCACCGCGCCATCAATGGCTTCCTGCATCGCCTCGCCCATCAGGCGCTGGCCGAACTGCTTGCGCAGCAACGCCATCGGAACCTTGCCTTTGCGAAAACCCTTCATTTCAACAGTGGGCTGCGCTTCTTTCAGCTTTTCATCAACCTTGGCGTTCAATTCAGCCGCCGTGACGGTGATGGCGTAGCCGCGCTTGAGGCCTTCGTTCAGGGTCTCGGTGACCTGCATTGTTTTTCCTTCTTCATTCGTTGGTGCGGGTGAAGGGACTTGAACCCCCACGCCTTGCGGCGCCAGAACCTAAATCTGGTGCGTCTACCAATTCCGCCACACCCGCATGATCAAAAGGGGCAGGCGGTCACCTACCCCAAGTTTGCGCGCTGTCTAGCAAAGCGCGCGGCAGGATGCGAGAGGAAAAGTGCCGATCAAAGCCCCAATGCGCGAAACACCTGCGGCAGCACCTCCGGCAAGTCCTCGGCGATCAGTCCGGGGCCGAATTGCAACGCGCATTCGGTATGCAGCCAGGCCCCGGTTTCCGCCGCACGCATCGGTGGAAACCCGCGTGCCAGCAACCCGGCGATGAATCCCGCCAGCACATCCCCCGATCCCGCTGTCGCCAACCATGGCGCGCTGCGGTCGTAGACAGAGGCATTGATACCGCACCGCCCCGACGGATCGGCGATCACCGTATCGGGCCCCTTGAACAGCACAACGCACCCTGCCCGTGCCGCCGCGTCCCGCGTCGCATCCACCTTGGAATACGCAGGGCCCTTGGCTGCAGGCGCATCCAGCTTGGCAGCGATGTCCGGAAACAGCCGCGCGAATTCACCCGCATGGGGCGTCAGCACACAGCGATCATGCAGCGCACCAAAAAGCGCGTTATCCTCCGCCAGCAATGTCAGCGCATCGGCATCAAGGACCGTAGGGCGGGGGCCCTCCCCGCCAAGCACCGCCATCACCAACCCCGCCTCACGCGGGCCAACCCCCAATCCCGGACCGAGGCAAAGCGCATTGATCCGTCGGTCCGCCAACACTTCTGCCAGGTCGTCCGCATCCCGAACCCTGCGCAACATCACCGCATTCAACTGCGCCGCATTCTCGATCAAGGCGGCAGGCGGGCAGCCAAGGGTCACGGCCCCTGCCCCGATGCGCAGCGCGCCACGCGCGGCAAGGCGGGCCGCACCGCCATGACCCACGCCACCCGACAGGATGAAAGCGTGGCCGTGGGAATATTTGTGCCCATGCCGCTTGTTCATGCCACCACGCGGCTGCACCAGGCGCACCGCCTCCTTGCGTTGCTCGGCGCTGGTCTTCAGGTCGATATCGATCACGATAACTTTTCCAGCATGACGCGGTCCCGCAGAAACCAGTTGTCCAATTTTCCGACTGTGAAATGTCACGGTCAAATCGGCTGCGGCACACCAAGCGCGGGCACCGCTGTGTTGTCGGGCATCTGGATCGCCAAGTACGCGCCCACTGTCCGAGCAGACCCCCGACGGCATATCAATGGCAACAACCGGCGGCCAGTACGGCTGACGATCCTGAACGGACTGACCGCCGCCGGCATCGACACAGTCGCAAACGGCGCGCAACACGAAATTCAGATCGTCCACAGGACGCGCGAGGCCTGTGCCGAACAGCGCGTCAATGACGATGCTTTTTCCCCGAAAGTCTGGTGGGCTATCGTCTTCAAGGGGCAAGACATCCCCGACCTCCCTCCACCGGTCATAATTCACCAGCGCATCGGGCGGCAGTTTTTCACGATGCCCGTATAAAAACACCTCCACATCCCACCCGGCCTCTTTCAACAACCGCGCCACGACAAAGCCGTCGCCGCCGTTATTTCCCGGCCCGCACAAGATAACTGCCCGGTCTCTGCCCCTCTCATCATCTTGCAACAAATACTCCGGGGGTTTGGGGGCTGGCCCCCAAGACGGCGCAAGCGCGGGCCACGCGTGAAATATCGCGGTCACCACGCCGCGCCCGGCCCGCTCCATCAGGTCCAGCCCGGTCACCTTGCCGGATGCAATCGCGGCCTGTTCGATGGCGCGCATTTGGGCAGCGGTCAGCAGTTCGGTCATGGTTTCAGCACCTGTCTGTTTTTATTTCGCCCGTCACGCGGGCGTCTTGCACAAAATTTAGGCAAACCCTATGGTTTCCCCTGACCAGCTTGCGCATAGGTTCCGACACGAATTGTGCCCATGCAAGAGAAATGGTCTGACCACCATGAAAGACCGCAAGGGGGAGTCGCATCTCATGAAGAAAATCGAAGCGATCATCAAACCGTTCAAGCTTGATGAAGTGAAAGAGGCGCTCCAGGATGTGGGCGTTCAGGGGCTTTCCGTGATCGAGGTCAAGGGCTTCGGCCGTCAGAAAGGCCACACAGAGCTGTATCGCGGCGCCGAATATGTCGTTGATTTCCTCCCCAAGGTGAAGATCGAGGTGGTGCTGTCTGACGATCAGGTCGATGCTGCCATAGAGGCGATCATCGGTGCCGCCAAAACCGACAAGATCGGCGATGGCAAGATATTCGTGTCACCCATCGAGCAAGCCATCCGTATCCGGACCGGTGAAACCGGCGACGACGCGCTGTAATCCGTAAAATTTACTACAAAAGGGGCATCCCATATGGACAACCAAGCTGTTCTGAAACTGATCAAAGACGAGGACGTCGATTATGTCGATATCCGCTTTACCGACCCGCGCGGCAAGCTGCAGCACGTCACCGTCGTCGCCGACCTTGTGGACGAAGACTTCCTGGAAGAAGGGTTCATGTTTGATGGCTCTTCCATCGCCGGATGGAAATCCATCGACCAGTCGGACATGAAACTGATGCCGCAGGCATCCAGCGCATATATCGACCCCTTCTATGCCGAAAAGACGATTTGCATTCACTGCAACGTGGTCGAACCCGACACGATGGAACCCTATGACCGCGACCCGCGCGGCACCGCCGTGAAGGCCGAGGAATATCTTAAGGCGTCCGGCATCGGCGACACGGCCTATTTCGGTCCCGAAGCAGAATTTTTCGTGTTCGACGACGTGCGCTTCAGCGTGTCGATGAACAAGGTGTCCTATCAGGTCGACGCAATCGACGGCGCATGGAACACCGACACCGAATACGAAATGGGCAACACAGGTCACCGTCCCGGCATCAAGGGTGGCTATTTCCCCGTGAACCCGATCGACGACGCGCAGGAAATGCGGTCCGAAATGCTGTCCACCATGAAACGCATGGGCATGAAGGTCGACAAGCATCACCACGAGGTTGCATCCTGCCAGCACGAACTGGGTCTGATTTTCGGCACGCTGACCCATCAGGCGGACGAAATTCAGAAATACAAATACGTCATCCACAACGTCGCCCAGGCGTATGGTAAATCCGCGACATTCATGCCCAAGCCCATCGCAGGCGACAACGGCACCGGGATGCACGTGAACATGTCGATCTTCAAGGACGGCAAGCCGCTGTTTTCAGGCGACAAATACGCTGATCTGTCACAAGAAGCGCTGTATTTCATCGGCGGCATCCTCAAGCACGCCAAGGCGTTGAACGCGATCACGAACCCCGCGACCAACAGCTACAAGCGTCTGATCCCCGGTTTCGAAGCCCCCGTTCTGCGCGCATACTCTGCACGTAACCGGTCTGGCTGTGTCCGGATCCCATGGGCCGAAAACCCAAAGGCCAAGCGCGTCGAGGCCCGTTTCCCCGATCCGGCTGCAAACCCCTATCTGTGCTTTGCGGCCCTGCTGATGGCCGGCCTTGACGGCATCAAGAACAAGATCGACCCCGGCCCGTCTTCGGACAAGGACCTGTACGATTTGCCACCAGAAGAGCTGGCCGCAATTCCGACAGTCTGCGGTTCGCTGCGCGAAGCACTCGAAGCGCTGGAAGCAGACCATGAATTCCTGCTGGCCGGTGACGTGTTCACCAAATCCCAGCTTGAAGGCTACATCGACCTGAAGTGGGAAGAAGTTTACGCCTACGAACACACACCCCACCCGATGGAATACAAATTGTATTACAGCTGCTAAGTTAAGCCGACACATCACCGAAAACCCCGCCAGAGACATCCGGCGGGGTTTTTTTATGTGGACGTGTTTTGGTAACATTGCTCATTTTGTTGCGATTTTAGCGGCGCTGGGGTTGCGGCCCCGGGGCCGGACAGGCCATCCCTTTCCCATCAATAAAGGAGCTGACGATGCCCACCGAAAAGCTGACATTCACCGGTCATGCGGGCCACAGTCTTGCCGCGCGGCTTGATCTGCCCACCGGCCCGCATCTTGCGACGGCGCTTTTTGCCCATTGCTTTACATGTTCCAAGGATATCACCGCCGCCCGCCGCATCGCTGCCCGATTGGCGGCCATGGGGATCGCGGTCCTGCGGTTTGATTTCACGGGCCTTGGCCATTCCGAAGGCGAATTCGAAAACACCAGTTTCACCTCGAATGTCGACGACCTGATCGCCGCTGCCGCAGCTTTGGACGCACGCGGGACGCCACCGTCGCTGCTGATCGGCCATTCACTGGGCGGGGCCGCCGTCTTGAAAGCCGCCCCCATGATTCCGTCGGTCAAGGCTGTCGTGACCATCGGCGCGCCTTTCGACCCGTCCCATGTCACCCACAATTTTGCCGATACCCTGCCCGAAATCATGGAAAAAGGCAGTGCAGAAGTCAGCCTTGGCGGTCGTCCGTTCCGTATCGGGCGGGACTTTGTCGAAGACATCACGCAATCGGCCCTGCAAACGGCGATCGGAAAGCTGCGCACGGCACTTCTGGTTCTGCATGCCCCGCGTGACCAGACCGTCGGGATCGAAAATGCCTCGGATATCTTCATGGCGGCCCGGCATCCCAAAAGTTTTGTCACCCTCGACGATGCCGACCACCTGATCACCCGCGCCGAGGATGCCGAATATGCCGCCGACGTGATTGCGGCATGGTCCAAACGCTATCTGGCGCTGCGCGAAACCAAAAAACCCGCAAATGTCCCCGAAGGCGTCTTGCGTGTAACCGAGGCGGATGCAGACGGATTCTTGCAGGACATCCAGTCAGGCCCGCACCACCTGCTTGCGGATGAGCCTGAAAAATTCGGCGGCACGGACAAGGGGCTGTCGCCCTATGGTCTGGTTGCCGCCGGGCTTGGCGCCTGCACATCCATGACGATCCGTATGTATGCACGGCGCAAGGACTGGCCGCTGGATGGTGTCAGTGTCGATGTCACCCATGCCAAGTCCCACGCAGAAGATGCGGCAGCATCCGATGCCAAGGTCGATCACTTTGACCGGCTGATCCGGCTGGATGGCGACCTGTCCGCAGATCAGCGCGCGCGCCTGCTGGCGATCGCCGACAAATGCCCGGTTCATCGGACATTGGAACGGACGTCCACCATCAGCACCGAACTGGCATGAAAAAAGGCGCTGCGGGGTGCAGCGCCTTTTCAATCATTCCCCTTGGACGCCTTACTTGCGGGCGTCGCCGATCAGCTTCCACAGGGCAGGCACCAAAAGCGCCGCCAGACCCAGTTTCAGCGCGTCACCAATCAGGAACGGTGTCAGACCCCATGCCAGGATCGGCTGGTCCCACCCGTAAAGCTGCCCCAGCCATGCCAGACCGGGCAGATAGATCAGCGCATTGCCGATCAACATCGCCAGCGCCATCATCAGCACAGACCGGTCCCAACCGGCCCGCGCGGCATATCCCAGCGCCAGCGTGGCCAGAACATAGCCCACCAGATAGCCGCCGGTGCTGCCCATCATATAGGTGATCCCGTTCAGATCAGCGGTCGAGCTTTGGAAAATGTCAAAGCCCAGCATCCCGACAATCATATAGCCCAGGATCGTGGTCAGCCCCAGCCGTGGCCCATAGGCGGCCCCGATCGACAGAACGGCAAATGTGCCCATGTTGATGGCGACAGGGCTACCAGGGACCGGCACCTTGATCTTGGCGAAAACCGCCAGTGCGGCGATTCCCAGAACCACCATTGCCACTTGCTTGACGCGCAGTGCGGTCCCTTGCGACGGGCCAAAGGCCTCTGTCAGAACCATGTCGTTACGTGCGAGGGCCATGTGCCGCTCTCCCCTTTGTTTGTATATCGCCCGCTTTTATTGCCCCAAGGACAGCCAAATCGCAAGCCATCCCTGCGTCAGGCGGGGCAAAACCTGCACTACGGGCCATAATCGGAAACCGATGTATAATCCTTGCGCGGGCCGTGGACGACCCATGTCGCCCGCCATATGGGCCAGCGGGTGAAATCATATTCAACACGATACAGATCGTCGCCGCAGGGATGATCCGTGCCGGCCGCATGCCCCGTGGGTATAAAGCGGTGGAACGCCGCACCATCGCCAAACTGCACTGCAACGCCACCGGCATCAAATACCCACAGATAGCGGCGCATCGCCACCATCACGGGCCCGTCACCAATGCGCAAATCGCCGGTTTCCTGATAGGCCAACACACCCTGTCCGGCTTGCGTGAATACCGCCTGCCCCACAAGCCGCCCCGTCTGCCCGCCCAACCGGTCGGTAATTGTGCGCTGCAACCGCCATTGACCGACAAAGGCGGCAGGGCCAAGCATGGTCATGTCATCTCTCCCTTGAGGGTTGGGGCGGGGCTCTTTATGACGCAGGGGAAATCCGCTGCCCACCCCTGAAAAAGGCCATTGCCCATGATTCCCCGTTACTCCCGCCCCGAAATGGTTGCCATCTGGTCGCCCGAAACCAAGTTCCGCATCTGGTACGAGATCGAGGCCCACGCGTGCGACGCACAGGCCGCCATCGGCGTGATCCCCACGGCAAGCGCCGAAGCCGTCTGGAAGGCCAGGGATGCGGAATTCGACGTCGCCCGCATCGACGAAATCGAAGCGGTGACAAAACATGACGTTATCGCCTTTCTGACCCATCTGGCCGAACACATCGGATCGCACGAGGCACGGTTTGTCCATCAGGGCATGACATCGTCCGACGTGCTGGACACCACGCTGAACGTGCAACTGGTGCGCGCCGCCGACCTGTTGCTGACCGATATGGACCGGGTACTGGCCGCATTGAAAACCCGCGCCTTTGAACACAAGGACACCGTGCGCATCGGGCGCAGCCACGGGATTCACGCCGAACCCACAACCATGGGCCTGACGTTTGCACGGTTTTACGCGGAAATGGACCGGGGCCGCGCCCGTTTGCTGGCCGCACGCGCCGAAATCGCGACGGGTGCTATCTCTGGTGCTGTTGGCACCTTCGCCAACATCGACCCATCCGTTGAAGAACACGTCTGCGCCCAACTGGGTCTGACGCCGGAACCGATCAGCACGCAGGTGATTCCCCGCGACCGCCACGCGATGTTCTTTGCCACGCTGGGGGTCATCGCCTCCAGCATCGAAAACGTCGCGATCGAGATCCGCCACATGCAGCGCACCGAAGTTCTGGAAGCCGAAGAATTCTTCAGCCCAGGCCAAAAGGGCAGCTCTGCCATGCCGCACAAACGCAACCCGGTCCTGACCGAAAACCTGACCGGCCTCGCCCGTCTGGTGCGTATGTCCGTGGTGCCTGCGATGGAAAACGTGGCCCTGTGGCATGAACGCGACATCAGCCATTCATCCGTGGAACGCGCGATCGGGCCGGATACGACCATCACGCTGGATTTCGCGATGAACCGGCTGGCCGGTGTCATTGAAAAACTGGTGATCTATCCTGAAAACATGTTGCCCAACATGAACAAATTCCGCGGGTTGGTGATGTCACAACGCGTGCTTCTGGCCCTGACGCAGGCCGGTGTCAGCCGCGAGGACGCCTATAAACTGGTCCAGCGCAACGCAATGAAGGTCTGGGAACAGGGCGCAGATTTCAAGACCGAACTGCTTGCTGATTCGAACGTGACCAAAGCCCTGACACCAGAAGAAATCGAAGAGAAATTCGATCTGGGCTATCACACGAAACACGTCGACACCATTTTTGCGCGGGTGTTTGGTGAAAGCTGACAGGTGATTGTGACCGGTCGGGAACATCCCGACACCCGACCGGTCATTTTTCGCGCATTACACCACTGAAGGTGCATGAACGGGTTGCGGTTCCATATGATGCGTGGAAACCCGCGAATTGCTTGCGTTGGCCGGAACCATCTGATCGGACTTTGCCTCTTTCCGGGCTGATTCGATTGGTTGATCAGCCTTACGTGACCGAATCCCTGCGATCTTACCCTTCATGGCGACGTATTTGCGATTGTCATGGGCGTTCACATATGGCTCTCCGATTGGGTAAACCGGGTATCCAAGCTGCCGCATCGTCCGCGCAAAAACAGGCGGACAAAGCGCCATGATCTCAGTGCCACCATGTTCGCGGGCCTGCTTTACAACACCGTCAAGCAACATACCCAGACATTCGGACCGTTCACTGTGGGTCTTGATGTCTTCTGAAATCACGATACGAGTTGCTTCCCAGACTGTGGGGGTGACTTCGGCTGCGGGCAGGATGTTGGTTGGAATGCCAATAAGTTTTCCGTCCACCGCGTCACGCAGCATATAAGTATGCGTACCCCATTGCGCCGTCGTGGCCATTGTGCGCATGCCACCAACAACCTTTCCATCCTTGACGACCAGCGAGTAGTACGCCTTTGGGTTGTCATACTGATCCATCTCCACGTCATCATCGTGTGGAATGTCCCAGCCTAACTGATCGACAAAGAACTTCTTGCGCAGTGCAAGGAATTCAAAGAATGCAGTGCCGTGCTTGTGAAGCTCGGTCAGATTAAAAGTAATATTCTTCATGTTCTTACCTCTGGTTGTAGAGTTTTTGACGACGGCCCCCGCCTCCGCCAAGTGAGACGTTACCACTTTGTGGATAATTTAACTCTAATTGTATTGAGGTCAGAAAAAAAGACTGAACAACTGGTCAGATTAGACCATATTGATTAGCCAATGCGGCGGCTTGTGTTCCGGTTTTGGCACCAAGCTTCAGTTTCGCGTTCTTCAGGCGTTGTTTGATTGCGCCCTCACTGACATTCAACTCAAACGCGATTTCTTTCAGGCGGCGTCCGTCTTTGACCATGCTCAAAGCCTCGAGTTCGGCCTTGGTCAGATTGGTCGGTGGCGCTGTCTCATTGTGACGCCGCATCAGATAGGCTTGCAACAGCTTCATCTCGAGATCTGTGTATTCGCGGTCTGCTCGCGTGAAGGATGCAAAGGAACGCTGCGCGTCCGCACTGCTGTCGAATACCGAGACAGTAACGCCATAGCGCATGCCGAATGTCCGCGCCTGCGCAATCACGCGTTTGGGATCGTCAAGGGGAAACGCACTCCACCGGACAGCGCCGACATTACTGTAGGCCCACCTAAGCACTGGGTCAAAAAGCGCGAATCGCTGCTTGGTGTAGTGGCTCACCCAATCAGGGGGAAGCGCATTCATCTCTTCCATCGGAAAAGCAAAGCCGATACGCAAGGCGATATAATGGCCCGAAGGAGCAAGTTGCTCAATTTCATCCAGACCAAGAACTTTCGACATTCATATTCCTCAGCTAGCCCGCTACACGAAAATCTCTTGTGAGCATGACCGACTTCGCTCTAATGTGCTAGAAGGCATTACATCGCGCACAATATGTGTATTTAACCTGCCTTAGCAACCTGAAAGCGAGTTAATCTTATGAGTTCTTCAGAATTAGAAATCAGCAGAACACTCGGTGAACTGAATGAACTTGCAATTGCAGGCTATGCTTTGGGTTTCCACATCGAATACACGACACCCAAGTTTGTCTTTCAGACTTATCCAAAGGCTTGGCTTGATTACTATTCCAGCAATGGCCTGATCATGAGGGATCCCATGGTTGCCTGGGGATTTGAGAACACCGGCACCCAACGCTGGTCCCTGCTGGAAGACCCCGCAGGCGTCATGGTCATGGCCGCTGATCATGGCATGAACTATGGTGTTGTTATTGCAGTTGCCTCTGGTGACAGCCGCAGCATCGGTGGCTTTGCGCACACGGACCGCGAATTCACTGATGGAGAAATTGAACAGATGCACAGGGATGTTGCACTGATTCACGAATACACCGCCGATACGTCGGCGCTTGACCCCGAGACGGTCGAACATCTCAAGAAAATGTCGATCATGGTCACACATCCGGGAAGCTGACGGGCGTTCATAACCATTCCTTTACGTCCCGCGCGATATTTCGGGATATGGGATTCGAAACACAGATATCCGGCGCACCGGCGCTCAACCGTCGTCGCAAGGCGGCGGTGATCGTGCAGATGCTGATCAGCGACGGCGGGTCGCTGTCCCTCTCGGAATTGCCCGAAGCCTTGCAGGAACTTCTGACCGGCGAACTGGGCGCGCTGCGGCTGGTTGACCGGGACACGGTCAGCGCCGTGGCCGCGGAATTTACATCAGAACTTGAAAAAATCGGTCTTTCTGCACCGGGCACCCGCGACGGGGCGATTGCGGCGATTGCCGATCATCTTAGCCCCGATCTGGCCCGGAAACTGCGGGCCCAGACACAAAGCGTCCGCCGGGGGGATCACTGGCCGCTGATCATCGATCTGCCCGCGGACCGAATTGTTGATATCATGACGTCGGAAAGCACTGAAATCTGCGCGGTCGTCCTGTCCAAGCTGCCCATCGTCAAGGCCGCGGATGTGCTGGTCAAGACACCCGGCGAAAGGGCACGGCGGATCACCTTTGCCATGTCGCAGACCGGGCAGATCGCGCCGGATGCCGTGCGGCGGATTGGGGCCGCGCTCGCGCAGGACTATGGGGCGGTGCGGCCGCGCGCCTTTGACAAGGCCCCGGTGCAGCGTCTGGGGGCCATTCTGAACTCTACCGCCACCGACACCCGCGAAGATGTTCTGGAAGGGCTTGGGGCCGCCGACCCTGAATTTGCCAGCGACGTGCGCCGCGCGATTTTCACGTTCAAGGATATCGCCCCGCGGGTCAAGTCCACGGACATTCCGAACTGTCTGCGTTCTGTCGACAACGCGGTGATGTCCACCGCGATCGCTGCCGCATTGTCAGGAGACGCGGCACTGGTCGACTCGGCAGAGTTCATCCTGTCCAGCCTGTCGCAGCGTATGGCCGGCCAACTGCGCGATGATGCCGCCGAAATGGGCCCTATCAAGAAATCCGAGGCAGAGACCGCAATGGCCGCAGTCACGACTGCCATTCGTGAATTGGTCGAAAACGGGATGATCACACTGCGTGACCCGGATGAGGACCGAACCCCGGAAGAATAGCACATGGACAGTCCCGGCTGTTCTGAATTAACTTCGGGCCATGACCGACACAACAGAAACCTATTCGGGTCGCCGATGGCATGACATGGGCGGCAATGCCGCTGGCCCCATTCCAACCGACGACCACGACTACGCCCTGTGGGAAAAGCGTGTCGATGCGCTCATGATGATCGCGACGGCAAAGGGACATTTCACCGTGGACGGGTTGCGCCGCGTGCTGGAAGACATGCCTGCATCCTCTTTCGAGCAGATGACCTATTACGAACGCTGGATTGCATCCGTAAACCAGAACCTGATCGAGGCGGGCATCTATACAACTGCCGAACTGGCCCGTCGCATGACAGATGTTGCCGCCCGTGGCCCCACCTATGGAGAGGCGAGCAGTGGCTGACCGGCACTATATGCGTGTTCGTGCGGACATGCCCCCCGGCCACGTGCGCACCCCGGCCTACCTGCGGGGCAAATCCGGCTGGGTCGAAAGGACACTTGGCCCCTTCCCCAACCCCGAGGATCTGGCCTATCGCCACAAAGGGGCCTGTCTGCCATTGTTGCGGCTTCGCTTTACCATGTCCGAGGTGTGGGGCGACGCGGCTGAAAATCCCGACGACACGCTGGATGCCGAAATCTATAGTCACTGGCTTGAACCCCATGCCCCATGATCATCACGACCACCTGTCGCCTTCGGGCCACCCATACCGGCCCGATGACGACCATCCGCTGACTTATTGGCAGCAGATGGAAATTGCGATTCGCGAACTCTTGATCGAAAAAGGGGTGACAACCGCAGCCGAAATCGCCGCCCAGATCGACGCGATGGATGCCCGCAACCCGGCCAACGGCGCCGCCGTTGTCGCCCGCGCCTGGACCGATCCGCATTTCCGCGACGCCCTGCTGCGCGACGCCAGCGCGGCGACGCGCGATATGGGTTTTGACATTGGCCCTCTCAAGTTGATCGCCGTCGAAAACACCGCCGACGTTCACAATATGATCGTCTGCACGTTATGTTCGTGCTACCCGCGCAACTTGCTCGGCCTGCCGCCCGATTGGTATAAATCCCGCGCCTACAGGTCACGCACCGTGCGCGAACCCCGCAAGGTGCTATCCGAATTCGGGGTCACCCTGCCGGCCGGCACCACGGTGCGCGTCCACGACAGCACCGCCGACATGCGCTATATCGTGATCCCCGCCCGCCCGGCAGGCACGCAGGGCTGGACAGCCAAGCGGCTAGCGACACTGGTCACCCGCGACAGCATGATCGGAACCGGGCGCGCCCGTGCGCCGGGCCCTGTATGACCGCATCACCGCTACACGGATCAGGCACCGATTGGCTGGCGGACAAGGCGCTGCGCGGCCTGATCAGAACCGCGCTGGCGCTGCCCTATGACAAACGGGTTCCCATGATGGGCGCCGCGCTGGCGCGGGGCATCGGCCCGCTCGTTGGCTATCGTCAGCGGGCCGAGGCAAACCTGTCGTTTATCTATCCCGACATGCCCGCAACAGAGCGCCGGACATTGGCGGGGGCCTGCTGTGACAATTTCGGGCGCACCTTGATCGAAAATTATGCGTGGGCAGAATTCGGCCAAAGGCTTGCCCAGACCCAGCCCACCGGCGCAGGGCTTGCCCCATTGGCAAAGGCCGCAGCAGCCAGGCGCCCCGTGATTTTCGTGACCGCCCATTTCGGCAATCACGAAGCCCCGCGTCAGGTGCTGACCCGTATGGGCCACACCATCGGCGGGTTATACCGGCCGATGCAGAACCCGTACTTTAACGCCCATTACGCCAAGACCATGACGTCATGGGGGGGGCCGGTGTTCGAACAGGGGCGGCGCGGCACGATGGGCTTTGCCCGACACCTCAAATCAGGGGGGATGGGCACGCTCTTGTTTGATGTGTCTGCTACGGGTGTGCGGCTGCCGTTCCTTGGCCACCCCGCGTATACCGCCACATCCGCTGCCGATATCGCGTTGAAACTGGATGCAGTGGTCATTCCCTATTTCGGCATCAGACAGCCCGATGGCATGTCCTTTTCAGTCGAAGTCGAATCCCCGATCATCCACGCAACACCCCGTGCGATGATGGCAGAGATGACCGCACGGCTTGAAGCACAGATCGCGCGCCATCCGGCGCAATGGTTCTGGGTCCACCGCCGCTGGAAAACGCGCAACGACGGCTAGCGCAGCTCGGCCGCCGCCACGATCCGGCCATGCCCCGCCTTTTGAATGATGACGACCACGGGGTCAGGCCCGACCGCAGGCGCATCAAGAGCAAGCGCCGCCTGCCCGTCCCAGCGGTGGATCACCGACCATGACGTGACGATATTGGTATAAACAAATTCGTTCCCGGCATTTTCGCCCCGTCCGATCGCGACCGCCTGCTGCGGCGTGTAGCGCACCAGTTGCACGACATAATCACCAGGTGCGCCGGGTGGCGCCGTGATCAGCACGCGGCTTTCCTGCCGCGTCATGCTCAGCTTGACGGGCAGCCCCTTTTCCAATTGCGTCTGTAGCCGGTCCATCACTTGCATCGTACGCGATCCAACAACGTGATCCTGCCCGTTGAACACCATTTGCGGCGTATATACAGTGGCCACATGCGCGGCCTCGGCATAGGCGTGTTGGCGTTCGGAAAAGGCAGGATTGGCGAACACGTCCTTCCAGCCGATGTAATCCCAGTAGTCCACATGCAGCGCCAAGGCGATCACATCATCCCGTTTGGCCAGCTCCCGCAGCATCGCATCCGCCGGGGGACAGGCTGAACAGCCTTGCGATGTATAAAGCTCGACCACCACAGGACCGTTTTGCGCCTGCACCGGGGCCGTCGCAAACAGACCAATGAATGAAAGAGCAATCAGAAAGGGCCGCATGTGGTATCCTGCTAGTTTATTACCCGGTTCGGTTTAGGCAGATTAGGGTGAAATGGCCAATCAACCAATTGCGATTGCCGCGTCACTTATGTTTCAGCCGAAAAAGTGGCGTTTGGGTCGCCATTGTGTGCAATGGTATACAAATATTTCCCGCGCCCTCTTGAACGCACGCCCGCCTTGGGGCAAAAGCGCAGGCAAGAGCCTTGCACAGCATCAGCCTTGAAAGGGATAGCCATGACGATTCAAGTCGGCACAGACACAGCCAAGACCCGCAAAACCCTCACCGTGGGCGACCAGTCCGTCGCCTACTATTCCATCGCCGCCGCCGAAGCCGCCGGTCTGGGTGATTTTTCGAAACTACCTGCGGCGCTGAAGGTGGTGTTGGAAAACCTGCTTCGGTTCGAGGATGACGGGTTTTCCGTGTCGGTTGATGATATCAAGGCGTTTTCGGAATGGGCCACCAAAGGCGGCAAGAACCCCCGCGAAATCGCCTATCGGCCCGCCCGCGTGCTGATGCAGGATTTCACCGGCGTTCCCGCAGTCGTTGACCTTGCTGCAATGCGCGACGGGATCGTGGCGCTGGGTGGCGACGCCCAGCAGATCAACCCGCTGAACCCTGTTGACCTTGTGATCGACCATTCGGTGATGATCGACGAATTCGGCAACCCGCGTGCGTTCCAGATGAACGTGGACCGCGAATACGAACGCAACATGGAACGCTACCAGTTCCTGAAGTGGGGTCAGGGTGCATTCAACAACTTCCGCGTCGTGCCACCGGGCACGGGCATCTGCCATCAGGTGAACCTTGAATATCTGGCCCAGACGGTCTGGACCGACACCGACCAGAACGGTGACGAAGTTGCCTATCCCGACACGCTGGTCGGCACCGACAGCCACACAACCATGGTCAACGGACTGGCCGTTCTGGGCTGGGGCGTCGGCGGGATCGAGGCCGAGGCCGCCATGCTGGGCCAACCGATTTCCATGCTGATCCCCGAAGTTGTCGGGTTCGAACTGACCGGTGCCATGACCGAAGGCACCACGGGCACCGACCTGGTGCTGAAGGTCGTGGAAATGCTGCGCGAACTGGGCGTCGTCGGGAAATTTGTGGAATTCTATGGCGCGGGTCTTGACCATCTGCCACTGGCCGACCGCGCGACAATCGCCAACATGGCGCCCGAATATGGCGCGACCTGCGGCTTTTTCCCGATCGACAGCGAAACCCTGCGCTACCTGCGCAACACCGGCCGCGACGAAGACCGGATCGCGCTGGTCGAAGCCTACGCCAAGGAGAACGGCTTCTGGCGCGATGCGTCCTATGCGCCGGTCTATACCGATACGCTCACGCTCGACATGGGCACGGTCGTTCCTGCCATCTCCGGCCCGAAACGTCCGCAGGATCACATCAACCTTGACGTGGCCGGGACCGCTTTTGGTCAATACGTCAAAGGGATCCGCGACGGCAAAGACGCCAGCGCCAAAGCCGAAACCCGCTGGGAAGGCGAAGGCGGCCAGCCCGAACCGCAGCACATCCCCGGCGACGAAGGCCATCACATGCGCGGTTACGTGATGACCGAAGACGGGCATTACCAGTTGCACGACGGGTCCATCGTGATCGCGTCCATCACGTCGTGCACCAACACGTCGAACCCCTATGTGATGATCGGGGCCGGTCTGGTCGCCCGCAAGGCGCGCGAACTGGGCCTGAACCGCAAGCCATGGGTCAAGACATCGCTTGCCCCCGGATCACAGGTCGTGTCCGAATACCTGGAGGCCGCAGGGCTTCAGGATGATCTGGATGCCATCGGCTTCAACCTTGTTGGTTACGGCTGCACCACCTGTATCGGCAACTCTGGCCCGTTGGAGCCTGCAATCAGCAAGGCGATCAACGACTATGATCTTGTCGCCACCTCTGTGTTGTCAGGCAACCGCAACTTCGAAGGGCGGATTTCACCTGACGTGCGCGCCAACTACCTCGCCTCTCCGCCGCTTGTCGTGGCCTACGCGCTGGTGGGCGACATGAACGTCAACATCGCGACCGACCCGATCGGGCAAGACAAGAACGGCAATGATGTCTACCTGCGCGACATCTGGCCCACCTCTGCCGAGATCAACGCGCTGGTAGAAAAGACCGTCACGCGCGAGGCGTTCCAGTCGAAATATGCTGACGTCTTCAAAGGCGACGAAAAGTGGCAGGCGGTCGAAACCACCGACAGCGAAACCTACGACTGGCCTGCATCGTCGACTTACGTCCAGAACCCACCCTACTTCAAAGGCATGTCCAAGGACGCGGGCACCATCCAGAACGTGGAAAACGCCAAGGTGCTTGCGGTGCTGGGCGACATGGTCACAACCGACCATATTTCCCCCGCCGGGTCGTTCAAGGAAACCACCCCCGCCGGTCAATACCTGATCGACCGGCAGGTGCCCGTGCGCGAATTCAACAGCTATGGGTCGCGGCGCGGCAACCACGAGGTGATGATGCGCGGCACCTTCGCCAACATCCGCATCAAGAACGAAATGCTGGACGGCGTCGAAGGCGGCTATACCAAAGGCCCCGATGGCGAACAGACCTCGATCTTCGATGCGGCGATGGCCTATCAGGAAAACGGCACGCCGCTGGTGATCTTTGCCGGCGAACAATACGGTGCCGGTTCATCGCGCGACTGGGCGGCCAAGGGCACGGCCCTGCTGGGCGTCAAGGCCGTGATCGCGGAAAGCTTTGAGCGTATCCACCGGTCCAACCTTGTCGGCATGGGCGTTGTTCCGTTCGAATTCACCGGCGGTGACACCCGCAAGACGCTGGGCCTGACCGGCGAAGAAACGGTGACCATCGCAGGTCTGGACGCGGTGAAGCCGCTACAGGACATGACAGCCCAGATCACCTATGCCGATGGCACGACCAAGGACATCACCGTCAAATGCCGGATCGATACCGCGGTCGAGATCGAATACATCGAGAACGGCGGCGTGCTGCACTATGTGCTGCGGAACCTGGCAAAAGCGTCGTGATAACAATAAGGCCCCGGTGATTACACCGGGGCCTTTTAATCAGAGCCAAAGCAAGGGCGGGGATTTCCCCGCCTTTTTGCTATTTGCCCATCGCTTTGGCCAGTTCCGGCAAGAACCGCTGTTCATAATCCGACCCGACCAGCGGGCCAACAAAACGGAACAGCACAGTTCCGTCCCCATCCACGATGAAGGTTTCCGGCGGTGCGGTCACACCCCAGTCAATCGCCACACGACCGCGCAGATCAAAGCCGGTCGCGAAAAACGGGTCTTTGGAATTGATCAGATATTCCGACGCCTGCGCCTGCTGGTCGCGGAAATTGATGCCTGCAATGCGGTAACCCTGCGCCTGCAAATCCAGCAGGTTAGGATGTTCGGCACGGCACGGCGGGCACCAGCTGGCCCAGAAATTCACGATGGTCACGTCACCGCCCCGCAAATCGGCATCGGTCAGTTGCACAGTGCCCTGCACCGCCTCGACCGGGACCGGCGGGGCCTGCTGGCCCACGAATGTCGATGGCAGCTCATCCGCGTTGTCGCGAAACATGCCTGCCGCGAACAGCCCGGCAAGGGCTGCGAAAACCACCGGCGGAATGATCATGAGCGGTGACAGCTTAGCCATTCTTTTCCACCTTTTCCAAGGCGTCGCGCACACGGCGGGACCGCCGCACGCTCAGCCCCACGACGATCGCAAGCAGGCCAAGGCTGACCCCGTAAGACAGCATCACCTCGAACGCGTATTTTCCCAGATCAGGCACGGCGCATCCTTGCTTGCAGTGCGCGCATACGGCGGGCACGAATTTCAGTCCGGGTGCGCAGAAGCACAAGTGCCACAAACAGCAACACAAAGCCCGCGATGCACACCAACAGCGGCAACCAGAAAACATCCGCCACGTTTTCCTCGGCGTCCATCGACAGCGATGCGCCCTGGTGCAAACCCTGGCTCCAGAACAGGACGGCGTAGCGCGACAGGATCGCAAAAACCGATCCGACCATGCACAGCACAGCGGTCAGGTCGGCGGCAGTATCGGGGTCTTCGATCGCTTCCCACAGGGCAATATAGCCCAGATAGAACAGAAACAGGATCAGGAATGATGTCAGCCGCGGGTCCCACGCCCAATAGGTGCCCCACATCGGCTGCCCCCAGATCGCCCCGGTGAACAGCGCGATCAGCGTCATGGTCAGGCCCACAGGGGCCGCCGCGCGCGCGGCCAGCGCCGATACGTGATGCCGCCGCACCACCCAGATCAGGGATGCCACCAACATCATGATCCAGGCGTTGATTGCCATCAGCGCGGCGGGCACATGCAGATAGATGATTTTCACCGTCGATCCCTGCCGGAAATCATCGGGTGTGAAAAAGAACCCCCAGACCAGCCCCACCGCCAGAGACACCCCACCCAGGATGAACGTCCATGTCAGCACAGGCGCTGTCCAGCCCATGAACCTTTTCGGATTTGCATATTCCCATATCGACATAGTCGTTATCTATCCTGCCCCATAAGCACCCTCAATCCCCGATCACCGCAGATTGATGCGCAAAACCGCCGCAGTGGCAAAAGGCAACAGGGCAAAGCCCCCCACCGTGATCCCTGCCAGCAGCATCAATGCACCTGTCGGGTCAAGCCCGTCGGCACCGCGCCGCACCGCCTCGGCCCCGAAAATCAATGTGGGGACATAAAGCGGCAAGACCAAGAGCGACAAAAGCAAACCACCCCGCCGCAACCCCACCGTCAGCGCCGCCCCGAATGTGCCGATCATCGACAACGCGGGCGTGCCCAAAAGCAGCGACAAAAGCAGATAAACATAGGCCTCTGGCGCAAGGCTCAGCAGAAACCCGAGCGCGGGGGCCGCGACCGTCAGCGGCAACCCCGTGGTGATCCAATGCGCCAGCGCCTTCATCAGTGCCGCGCCCTCGAACGGCAGTGGTGACGTGGCCAGCAGCGTCAGCGACCCGTCCTCGAAATCCAGCGCAAAAATCCGGTCCAGCGACAAAAGTGCCGCCAACAGGGACGCGACCCACAATATGCCCGGCGCAATAGCCGTCAGCAGCGTGGTGTCAGGCCCCACGCCAAATGGCACCAGCACCACAACAATCAGGAAAAACGCAAGTCCCAGTCCGAAACCGCCGCCCGCGCGCACCGCAAGGCGCAGGTCGCGCAAAAGCAACGCGATCATAAGAACGCCTCGTCCGTGCCACCATGCGAACCCGGCGCGCATTTGAACGGGGTCAGGTCCAGTTCCGGTGCCTCAAGCCCAAGATCGATATGGGTGGCAATCACCGCGATCCCACCCGCCGCCAGATGCCCGCGCAGCCAGTCGGCAAAGAGTTTCACCGAAAACCGGTCAAGCGACACCGTGGGTTCATCCAGAAACAACACCTTGCGCCCGATCACGCCCAGCCGGGCCAGCCCCAGACGCCGCTTTTGCCCTGCGGACAGCGTGCCACCGGGACGGTCGCGCAGATCGGCAAGGTCAAAGGTTTCAAGAATATCGTCCGGCATGGTGGCGCCATGCACATCCGCCCAGAATTGCAGGTTTTCAGTCACGCTCAGCGCGGCCTTGATGCCATCTGCATGGCTGGCATAGGCGCCGTCCTCTTCGGGGAAATCCACGGTGCCATCCAGCGCAGGTTGCACCCCCGCCAAGGTGCGCAACAACGTGGTCTTGCCCACCCCGTTGGGACCGCGCAAGATCAGGGCCTGCCCCGCCGCGACATCAAAGCTGACACCACTCAGGACGGGCGCGCCACCACGGGCACAGGACAGGTTGCGCACCTTCAGCATTCAGATCGGGATCAGGGCAACCGCCACGCGCCGCCCCTCGGACAACAGGATGTTATACGTGCGGCAGGCCGCCGGTGACGCCATGGTTTCCACCCCAATGCCCGCATCCTCCAGTGTTTTGCGAAATCCGACGGGGGGATGGGCAATTTCGGCCCCTGTGCCGACAAACAGCACATCAAGGTTTTCCGCCTGTTCAAGGATGACAGCCGTGTCATCAAACCCGCCCCAAGCGGTCACACCAGAAGGAAAAACGGCCACAGACCCCTGAACGATTTCGCCCCCGATCCGAAAAAAACCGGGGCCATATCCGTCAATTGGCACCGCGTCGTTATAGCTGATCTCGTTCAGGCGCATTACAGCCTCCCGTTACGTATCAAGATGACCATATCGCGTGCCGGCGGCGGGGTCCTTTTTGGACCAGTCGCGTTTCACACCCAGCACCAACAGCAGCGCGGATGCCACAAAGATGGATGAATAGGTGCCGATGATCACGCCCCAGATCATCGCGAACACGAACCCGCGGATCACATCCCCCCCCAGCACGAACAGCGCCACCAGCGCAAGCAAGGTCGTCCCCGAGGTCATCAACGTCCGCGACAGGGTTTCGTTGATGGACAGGTTCAGCACCTCCTTGAGGTCCTTTTTCTTGTATTTGCGCAGGTTCTCGCGGACCCGGTCAAACACGATCACCGTATCGTTGATGGAATAACCCACAATCGTCAGCAAGGCCGCGATAATCGCCAGATCGAATTTGATCTGCAATTCCGAAAATATCCCGATGGTCAGCAAGACGTCATGCAGCAACGCCAGCACGGCACCCACGGCAAATTGCCACTCGAACCGCAGCCAGATATAGGCAAGGATCGCCCCCACAGCCAGCGCGACCGCCAGAATGGCAGTATTGATCAGCTCGCCCGAAACCTTGGGCCCGACCGATGAAATCGACGGAAATTCCATTCCCGGATCAACCGTGCGCAGCGCGGTCTGGATCTGTTCGATGGTCTCGGATGCGATCCGCTCATCGCCTTCCTGTGCCTGAATGCGCACCATCGCAACATGTTCGTTTTCGGCGAATGTCGGGTCGAACACCTCGGCGATGGACAGATCCCCCAACTCCAGCGGGGCCAATGCATCGCGGTAGGCGGCCACATCGACCGGCACCTCTGATTGGGTGCGGATGCTCGTCCCGCCCTGAAAATCGATCCCGTAATTCAGGCCCTGAATGGCAAAGGATACAAATGCCACCGCCATCATCACCAGCGATATGCCCAGCCACAGCCGGGCGCGTTTGAAGAAATCGATGGTTGTGTCGTCGCGGACCAGTTTCAGACGCATGTCAAACCTCGATTGTCTTGGGGCGGGCGCGCGCAAACCACAGCGCAATGATCGCACGGGTCACGAAAAGCGCGGTGAAAACGGATGTGACGATGCCAAACCCCAGCGTCACCGCAAAACCGCTGACCGGGCCGGACCCGATGGTAAACAGGATCACTGCGGTCATGAACGTGGTGATATTGGCGTCAATGATTGACGAAAGCGCCTTTTCATAGCCCAGCTCAATCGCGCGCGCCGGGCCTTTGGCGGTTTTCAATTCCTCGCGGATCCGCTCGAACACGATCACATTGGCGTCCACCGCCATCCCGATGGTCAGCACGATCCCCGCGATCCCCGGCAGGGTCAGCGTGGCACCAACGATCGACAACAGGCCAAAGATCAGCCCCACGTTAATGATCAGCGCGACATTTGCAAAGACACCGAACAACCCGTAGCTGAGCACCATGTAAACCAGAATGGCCAGCCCCGCGACGATACAGGCGACCTTGCCCGCATCGATGCTGTCTTGGCCCAGTTCCGGCCCGATGGTGCGTTCCTCAAGGAACGTCAGTTCTGCAGGCAAGGCACCCGACCGCAGCAGCACGGCAAGATTTGTCGCCTCTTCGGGGGTGAAATTACCGGTGATGATACCCGATCCACCGGGAATATGGCTCTGGATCGTGGGGGCGGAAATCACCGCATCATCCAGCACGATGGCAAAAGGTGATCCGATGTTGTCCAGCGTGTAATCGCCGAATTTGCGCGCGGCGGTGGTGTTGAACCGGAAAGCCACGGCAGGCCGGCCATTCTGGTCGAAATCAAGCTGGGCGTTTTCCAGGTCTTCGCCCGTGACAACCGGACGGCGTTCCAGAATGTAGAACAGTCCCTCCTGTTCGGCATCAGGGGCGAGAATGTTGCCGCTACCCGGGGATTCGTTCGCATCACTGGTGCGCCCCAGCACGGGGTTGAACGTCAGCTGCGCAGTCGTGCCCAGCAGGTCGATGATGTCATTGGCCGACCCGACACCGGGCACCTGCACCAGAATGCGCTGCGCACCCTGCCGCTGGATTGTCGGTTCGCGGGTGCCGACCTCGTCGATCCGGCGGCGGATGATTTCCAGCGATTGCGACATGGTGCGTTCGTCCATCGCCAGCTTTTCGGCATCGCTTAGCGTGATGGTCATCAGGGTGCCGTCGATCCGCACGTCGATATTGCTGGCCCCTGCCCCTGTCAGCGTCGTGACGGGCCGGCCCAGACCGCGGACCAGTTCCAGCGCGCGGGCCGCACCGGCTGGTTCGGAAATGCGCACGCGCAACTCCGTATCGGGGCTGTCGTCACGGGTGACGAACCCCACCGTGTCGCGTTCGGCGGCCAGCACATCGCGCACCTCGGGCCAGAACCCTTCAAGGAAGGTCGCATAAACATCCGTGACCTGCACCTCGACCAACAGATGCGCGCCGCCGCGCAGGTCAAGACCAAGGTTTACCAGATTGGACGGCAGAAAATCCGGCCACCGCGCCGCATCTTCGGCCAGGGCCGCGTCGCTTTGCCCGGTCTGAATGACCTTCATCGCATCATTATGCGCCTCGACCCGGCCATAAAACCCGTTCGGCATCGCAAACGTCAGGCCGACAAGGACCGTCAGCCAGATCATGACCTGCTTGGCGAAAGAAATATTCAACATGAAAAGCGGCCCCTTGGCGGGTTCAGGCTTTCGCCGGTTCGGTCTTGTTCACAACTGTTGCGATGGTCGATTTTACGATGCGCACCTGCACACCCGATGCGATCTCCACTTCAACTTCGTTGCTGTCATCCTTGACCTTGGTCACTTTGCCCATGATGCCACCCTGGGTGATCACCTGATCGCCCCGGCGCAACGCCTCCAGCATCGCCTGATGTTCCTTGAGCTTTTTCTGCTGCGGACGGATCAGCAGGAAATACATGATCCCGAAGATCAGGATAATTGGAATAAACTGTGCTGCGCCTTGCATGATGTCCCCTTGCCTGTTGTTCTGACCGCGAGCGCCACAGGCACCCGATAAAAGTTGCGGCAACCTAATTGCTGGCCCGCCGATTGGCAACGCCGTCGCCACCCTTTTCGCCATATGGCGCAAGCGGGGGCCGGGTGCAATCCAAACGCTTTCAAATCCCCGTTTTTCCCGTCAGGATGCACGGGATAGGTGTAGCGAGGGGGTGACGTCTGAACCAAACACCAAAGAAGTGGTTTCGCCTGCATGAAAGAAAGTGATGATCACCCCCGCGGAATCAACGCCGCAGGCCGCCACGGAGCCACCAGCGCGCGGCATTGCACCGGATCATGGCGCGCGCGCTTTTCATCGCCCGCGAACTGCGGCATATGTCCCCCGACACCACCAACCAAGGACCAGACCCATGCACGATATCCGCACCATCCGTGACAACCCCGCAGCGTTTGACGCGGCCCTGTCACGCCGTGGGATCGCCCCTGTGTCCGCTGACCTTTTGGCCATCGACGCGGCCCGCCGCGCGGCGATCCTTGCTGCGGAAACCGCGCAGGCCGATGCCAACAAGGCCGCCAAGGATGTGGGTGCCGCCAAGGCGCGGGGCGATGATGCGGAATTCGACCGCCTGCGCGCGCTGGTGGCCGAAAAGAAACAACAGATCGCCACGCTGACCGAGCAGGCCAAGGCCGAAGACGCCCGCCTGCACGATCTGCTGATCGCCCTGCCCAACCTGCCCGACCCATCCATTCCCGATGGCAAGGATGAAAACGACAACGTCGAAATCCGCCGCCACGGCACCCCGCGCGACCTGGATTTCGCCCCGATGGAGCATTACGACATTCCCGCCATCCGTCCGGGAATGGATTTTGAAACCGCCGCCAAACTGTCGGGCAGCCGCTTTGTGCTGCTGTCGGGGGCCGTCGCCCGCCTGCACCGGGCCTTGGCGCAGTTCATGCTGGATACCCATGTCGAGGATCACGGGCTTCTCGAAACCATCACCCCCGTGATGGTGCGCGAGGAAATGATGTATGGCACAGGCCAGTTGCCCAAATTCGGCGAAGACAGCTATCAGACGACAAACGGTTGGTGGCTGATCCCCACCGCCGAGGTGACGCTGACCAATATCGTCAACGGGCTGACGCTGGACGAAACCACCCTGCCCCGCCGCTATGTCGCGCACACACAGTGTTTCCGGTCCGAGGCGGGCAGCGCGGGGCGCGACACATCGGGCATGCTGCGCCAGCACCAGTTCGAAAAGGTCGAGATGGTCAGCATCACCGCCCCCGAAAACAGCGCCGCCGAACATGACGCCATGACACGCCGGGCCGAGGTGATCCTGGAAAAACTCGGCCTGCCTTACCGCACTGTCGTGCTGTGTGCGGGCGACATGGGCGCAGGTGCCACCAAGACCCACGATATCGAGGTGTGGCTACCCGGCCAGAACACCTATCGCGAAATCAGCTCGGTTTCTGTCTGCGGCGATTATCAGGCACGGCGGATGAACGCGCGGTTCAAACCGGCCGAAGGCGGCAAACCGCAGTTCGTGCATACGCTGAACGGATCGGGGCTTGCCGTGGGGCGCACGCTGATCGCTGTCGTGGAAAACGGCCAGCAGGCGGATGGGTCCGTGACGCTGCCCGCCGTGCTGCACCCCTATCTGCGCGGCAGAACGATGATCACCGCGACCGGTGATCTGGCATGAACCGTGCGCTGGCCGCGCTGACCCTGCTGGTCACGGCGACATTTGTGCTGTCACCCGCGCTGACGGCCCCGTTCAGCGGGTTCCGCGCCGACCAGTTGCCGTTTCCGCAGATCGACCCGCCTGTGCAGCCTGCGGGCTATGCCTTTGCGATTTGGGGGCTGATTTACGCTTGGCTGGTCGTGTCAGCCTTATACGGCCTGATCAAACGTCCGGGGAACGCTGCCTGGAACCGCGTGCGCCTGCCGCTGATTGTCAGCCTTGGCGTCGGCACACCGTGGCTGGCTGTTGCCAACAACAGCGCAGTCTGGGCGACGGTGATGATTTTCATCATGGCCATCGGGGCGATCATTGCGGTCTATCACGCACCTGCCCGCGACCGCTGGTGGCTGCGTGCGCCGGTGGGCATTTACGCGGGCTGGCTGACGGCGGCGTCTTTCGTTGCGCTGGCCAGCACCGCCGCCGGTTACGGGCTGTTGATGGGGGCAATTGGCTGGGCCTATGCGGGGATCATCGGCGCACTGCTGGTTGCCGCCATCGTCCAGCGCCAGACCGGCGCGCCCGGTTACGGGCTGACGGTGATCTGGGCGCTGGTGGGCATCATCGTCGCCAATGGCACTAGTGAAATGGGCGTCAGCGCATTGGCCGCCCTCGGCATCGGCGCGATGCTGGTGCTGACATTGCGCCCTAGCCCGAGCGGTCGCCACCAGACACAAGATACCCTTTGACTGCTTGGAGCCCAAATTTCCGTTTTTCTGTCTTGCAGCGAACGTGCGAAATCGAAAAAATAACAAAACAGCGGCCAAGTTTTTCGAACAATTCTGGACATGCGGTTTGCTCGCGAACGGTCAAATCTACATTTTCGAAAGAGACTGAATCGCTTAGCAATACGGCATTAGGCCAACCAAGCACATCAATTGTTGACATTCATAGCTTGGCGCTTTGACAGGTAGCGTCCAGAAAGGTTGCGATCGAACCCGTGTCGCGCGGTGCACCATCGTAGCTATTACCATGCATTCGATAGGCCCGCTTTACCCCAGCCGGACATCGCTCGACCTATTCGGCGGCGGTGCGTCCGCCACCGATTGGAGTTTAACCGGTCAGATCAGCTGGATGCGCGACGGCGGCGGCTGAGCGCGCCAAGACCCGCCAAACCACCCAGCAACAACAGCACAGATGCGGGCAGCGGGACAGGTGCGATCGCCTCGACGCTTAGTCGCACAGACTGGCGACCATCTGCCATGTCAAAAATCGACGTGGTGTACCGTGCGGCGGGGTTGAAATCTGCTCTACTTCCAAATGCATAAATATCCGCATTTGATCCGTAATCAAAAATAAGTCCATCCAGATCCGTAAATTCAAAACTGTCGGCAATGAGAAGGTCCCAGTCAAAACGACCAGGTATTCTGGGGTCCCAATTTGATACAAAAACATCAATGTCAAACACGGTTCCTGCCGCCAGCGCGACAGGACCGGCAACGTCAATCCCGTTATTGAAGTTTGATATTGGGTCCACTGCCCAGCCCACAGCCGCAGCGAATTGCAGGATCGAGGATTCCTGTACCGTGAGGCGGTCACTGAAGTTCAAAGTACGTGAGGCACCGTCACCCCCAATGATACGGGCCCCTGTCACCTCAACATCACCACCGATCGTGCCAATTCCTTGGACGGTGCCACCCGTGATCTGCACGGTGTCAAAATCCATCTCACCATTTACGCGCAACTGACCGTCAGTCTGAGTGAAATTCGCGCCAGAAAGCAAAGTGTCTCCAGCGTTGTTGTCGCTCACCTCGACGAGGCCTGTATTGGTGATGCTGCCGGTTGATGTCGTCGCTGTGCGCCCAAGAACTGACAGCACTCCGTTGTTCTCAATATCGCCGTTGTTGATCATTGCATTGGCTGTAGTACGCCCATTGTTGATGATGGTTCCATCTTCGGTGTTGTCCAACACACCTTGGACCGCCTCAAAATCCGTTCCTTCGTCGATGGTGATCGACCCTTTGTTGGTCAGCGTCGCACCGTTAGTCAGGGTCGCATCGGGTACAATAAAATATCGACGCCCTTGCATTTCAATGGAGCCCTCGTTCAACAGATCGCCCGTCTGACGGGTATTCCGCGCGTCGTTGCTGATCAGCGTGCCGCCTGCTGCAATGGTTGAGCCACCATCAATTATGCTGACACCGTTGCTTGTCCCCTCCAAGGTCACGGTTTCATCGGCCAGAATAGTTAGAGTGACCGCATGGGCCTGCGTGGTGAACGCTGAAAGCGTCAAAGCCGTCGCGCACAGAAAAGTTGTCGCGCGCAGCGAGGAAGTGAGGGTATGCATTGTCTATGTCCTTGAGAAGTCTGGGGCTAAATCCCACGCGTCGGCGGACATAACGGACCAAATTATTGATTTATAATAAAAGTTATACTACGCTAAGCAATCATAGTGTCAACGAGACTTTGTAGACACGAGAGGGCAGACAGTATCATAGTCCCAGAGCCGACCTTTGTGGTTTAACTGCCGGACGCCAGTGTAAAGGTGCATGTGATTAGAGTTAGGCTCGCATCAAGCGAGGCGGCACGCAGCTCACTATCCCGAAAGCAGACCTTGGTGCATGCGCAGCGAATGCACGCAAAGTCCCGCATAGCTACCTCTCGCGACAGCATTGCATGGCGCGGGAACATTTCGTCAGGTGGCGAACACTAGCGGTCGCCCGGACCTTTTTTAAGGTGCTTTGACAGGCGCGACGGCTGCGATGACTTGCGGTCCTTGTAAGGGTTCTTGTCGCCCTGATCGCGCAGATACAGCCGGATCGGCGTGCCCGGCATGTCAAAATCCTCGCGCAAACCATTGACCAGATAGCGTTTATAGCTTTCGGGCACCAGATCGGGATGCGAGGTCATGACAACGAATGCGGGGGGCCGCGTTTTCACCTGCGTGGCATAACGCATCTTGATCCGCTTGCCGCCGGGTGCGGGCGGCGGGTGCTGTTCCAGCATCCCTGTCAGCCAGCGGTTCAGTTGCGCGGTCGTCGCGCGCCGGTTCCAGACGTCATGCGCGCGCATGATCGCCTGTTGCAGCCGGTCCAGCCCCTTGCCCGTCTTGGCCGATACAGTGACCAGCGGCGCGCCGCGCAACTGCGGCAGCAGGCGTTCGAACGATTGTTTCAGTTCACGCAGCTTGTCCTGTTTATCGTCCTCGGTATCCCATTTGTTGACGGCGACCACCACCGCGCGCCCTTCGCGTTCCGCCAGATCGGCGATGCGCAAGTCCTGCTGTTCAAAGGGAATTTCCACGTCGAGCAACACCACGACGACCTCGGCAAACTTGACCGCACGCAACCCGTCGGACACCGACAGCTTTTCCAGCTTTTCCTGAATTTTTGCCTTTTTGCGCATCCCGGCGGTGTCAAATATGCGCATTGGCACACCCACACCATCCGGCCCCGCCCAATCCGTCTGCACGGAAATCGCATCGCGGGTGATCCCGGCCTCTGGTCCGGTCAGCAGGCGTTCTTCGCCGATGATCTTGTTGATCAGTGTGGATTTGCCTGCATTGGGGCGGCCCACAACGGCGATCTGCAAGGGCTTGGCACGCGTCGGCACGCGCGGTGCGTCCTCGTCATCCTCGCCCACGTCCACGTCAATGTCGGGCGCATCCAATGCGGCGCGTTCTTCATGTTCCTTGGCGATGGGACGCAGCACATCCAGCAATTCGCCCATGCCTTCGCCGTGTTCGGCAGACAGCCGGATAGGTTCACCCAGCCCCAGCGCGTAAGCCTCCAGAATTGTTGCATCTGCGGCGCGGCCCTCGCCCTTGTTGGCGGCAAGGATCACATTGGCGTTCTTTTTGCGCAAAATGTCCGCGAAAACTTCGTCTGCGGGCAACACGCCGGCGCGGGCGTCGATCATGAACAGACAGACATCGGCCATTTCCACGGCCCGTTCCGTCAGGCGGCGCATTCTGCCTTGCAGGCTGTCGTCTGTCGCCTCTTCCAGACCGGCGCTGTCGATGACGGTGAACCGCAAATCGGCCAACCGACCTTCGCCTTCGCGCAAATCACGCGTCACCCCCGGCTGGTCATCGACCAGAGCCAGCTTCTTGCCAACCAAACGGTTGAACAGCGTGGATTTGCCCACATTGGGACGCCCCACAATGGCAAGGGTAAAGGTCATGTCGCGGCTCCTGACGGGTTTGAAAGGGGCCGATACACCAATTCGGGATCAACGGAAAGCGTGCAATTGGCCCGTCTTGCTGACAACATACAGTGTCCGCCCCGCCACAACGGGGTTTGTCGCCGCGCCGCCGGGAATGTCGAGCGTGCCAATCAGGGCACCCGATGCCGGATCGAACTGCCGGATCAAGCCGTCGGATGACGCCACGATCAGACGCCCCCCCGCCAGCACCGGCCCGTGATGCGCAAACACAGACCGCTGCCGCGCAGTGGGCGCATCGCCAAAGGTCGGCATGGCCGTCCGCCAGACAGGCGCGCCGCTGGTTGCATCCAGCCGGACCAGTTCGTTCAGATCATTGACCAGGAACACGGCATCGCCAACGGGCCAAACGGGACTGACAG
>NZ_CBFIBD010000027.1:0-43477 GCF_965660735.1 Yoonia sp. | reverse complement strand
ATCGGTTCGGTGCGCGTTTTTTATTTGTTCTGCCGGGTGTGATGAGTTTTTGCATCAATTTTTGGGGGGCGCAGATTCTTTTCCGGCAATCTCCGAGTCAAGCGCGATGTTGTGTTGAAGCAAGCGTGTTCAGCTTGCTAGTTTAGCTATGCGATTCACATCGTTCCGGGGGGACATGGAGGAGAACGGCACAAGTTGAAGGCCAAAGGACAGGATTACATTGTCCAGTTTGCCAGAAACGTCGATGCCGGACTTCATGCGAAGTTGACGTAGAGTGACATGGGTAACCCATGTAACGCTGCCATTTTGTGTCTGCGCATATGTTGGGGGCTGCTCCTTGGCATTTGTGTTGTCTGTGGTCCTGAAATCTGCCGCAAGGTGGTTTTGCGTGCTGTTTTTTGCACGCTTTGTCACCGGGCCTATGGATTTGGTGAAAGGCATGCCGCCCGGTGGGGACACTCTGGGTGAACCGATGCTTTTTGTCTGAACCGATGTGACGTGATGACGGGCTATGGCCCGGTTGTGTGGCAAAGCGGTCGTAGGCGGGCAAGGGGACAAGATGACGAACGATGTATGGGGCAGGGTTTTGGATGCGCTACGCGGTGCATTGGGTGCGCATAACTTTTCAAACTGGATTGAACCGCTGGAGTTCTCACAGCTTACCGGCGGGGTCGCGACTTTTCACGTGCCAACGAATTTCATCGGAAATTACGTATCGCAGAACTTTGGCGACCAGATCATCTATCATCTGAACAAACACGGCCAAGACGTGGACAGGCTGAAGTTCATGGTCCACACCGCCGCGCGTCAGGTGCCGCAACCAACCCTGCGACCTGCCGCGAAAACGACACAGGCCGATGATGTGGCAGGTGCGCCGCTGGATGCGCGGTTCACTTTTGACACTTTTGTTGTCGGCAAACCGAACGAACTGGCGCATGCAGCCGCCCGCCGTGTCGCCGAAGGCGGACCTGTGACGTTCAACCCGCTTTTTCTATATGGCGGTGTGGGTCTTGGTAAAACCCATCTGATGCACGCCATCGCACATGAGTTGAAGCAGCGGTCGCCGGAATTGAACGTGCTTTACCTGTCAGCCGAACAGTTCATGTATCGCTTCATCACGGCGCTGCGCGAACGCAAGATGATGGATTTCAAACAGCTGTTCCGGTCAGTCGATGTTCTGATGGTCGATGATGTGCAGTTTATCAGTGGCAAGGACAGCACGCAGGAAGAATTCTTTCACACATTCAACGCGCTGGTGGACGGCCAGAAACAGATCATCATTTCCGCCGACCGCGCGCCGGGCGAAATCAAGGATCTTGAGGAACGGATCAAATCGCGTCTGCAATGCGGTCTGGTCGTTGATCTGCATCCGACGGATTACGAACTGCGCCTTGGTATCCTGCAATCCAAGGTCGATTTCTACGCCAGTCAATACCCCGATGTGCAGATCGCCAATGGCGTCCTGGAATTTCTGGCGCACCGTATTTCCACCAACGTCCGTGTGCTTGAGGGCGCTTTGACCCGGCTTTTTGCCTTTGCATCGCTGGTAGGACGGGAAATTTCCCTGGAGCTGACGCAAGATTGCCTGTCCGATGTTCTCAAGGCATCTGACCGCAAGGTCACGGTCGAGGAAATTCAGCGCAAGGTGTCTGAACATTACAACATCAGGCTGTCTGACATGATCGGGCCCAAGCGGGTGCGCAATTATGCCCGACCACGGCAGGTTGCGATGTATCTGGCCAAGCAGATGACCAAGCGGTCACTGCCTGAAATCGGGCGGCGATTTGGCGGTCGGGATCATACCACAGTGATGCACGGTGTCCGCCGGATCGAAGAACTCAGGACGCTTGATAGCCAAATCGCGGATGACTTGGAATTGCTGCGCCGCGCGCTCGAGGAATAGCGCCAACGCTTGACGCTGGCCCGCCCTTCGTCGACAGTCCAACAAAACGCTTGAGCAACCGGGAAAATGCAGTAGATTTTGCGTCCCGGCGGCCCCGGCCACCAAGATATGCGGAGCATGGGACATGAAATTCAGCATTGAACGCGCGGTTCTTCTTAAGGCGGTTGCGCAGGCGCAGTCGGTGGTCGAGCGGCGCAATACGATCCCGATCCTCGCCAACGTGCTGATCGAGGCATCAGGTGATGACGTGCATTTCCGCGCGACCGATCTGGACATAGAGGTCGTGGACCGAGCGCCCGCCAAGGTCGAACGCGCCGGTGCCACGACCGTCAGCGCGGTGACGCTAAATGAAATCGTGCGAAAATTGCCCGACGGGGCACTTGTGACCCTGACAGAAGACGGCACCAGCGGCAGGCTGACAATCGAGGCGGGGCGGTCGAATTTTTCGCTGGCCACGCTGCCCAAGGAAGATTTTCCCGTCATGGCGTCGTCAGAGTATGCCGCGAACTTTGCAGCCCCGGCCCCGGTATTGCGGCGTCTGTTTGACAAGTCAAAATTTGCTATTTCAACCGAAGAAACCCGCTATTACCTGAATGGCGTCTATATGCATGTGGCCGATGGCGACGGCGGCAAGGTGCTGCGTTGCGTGGCGACCGACGGGCACCGGCTGGCCCGGATCGACGCCGATCTGCCGCAAGGGGCCCAGGATATGGCCGGCGTGATCGTTCCGCGCAAAACAGTGGGCGAATTACGCAAGCTGTTGGAAGACGACGATATGCAGATCGCGGTATCCGTGTCTGAAACCAAGATTCGGTTTGCGACGCCCGACATCACCCTGACGTCCAAGGTCATCGACGGGACATTCCCCGACTACACACGGGTCATCCCCCAAGGCAACACCCGCCGGTTGGAAGTTGACGCATCCGAATTTGCCAAGGCCGTCGACAGGGTTGCGACTGTATCATCAGAACGGTCGCGTGCTGTGAAACTTTCATTGGACGAAGACAGGTTGATCCTCTCGGTCAATGCCCCTGACAGCGGGGCTGCCGAGGAAGAGTTGGCCGTGGCCTATTCCGACGAACCGCTGGAGATCGGTTTCAACGCGAAATACCTGTTGGAAATTGCAAGCCAAGTGGATCGTGAGAACGCTGTTTTCATGTTCAACTCTTCGGGTGATCCGACCTTGATGCGCGAAGGCAATGACATGTCGGCGGTCTATGTCGTCATGCCGATGCGCGTGTGACAGGGGCCAAGATTTTTCGCGAAAAATCTTCGCGGTACCGATGACCCGGCTCGCGCTGACACAACTGACGCTTTCGCATTTCCGCAGCCACAAACGCGCGGTGCTGGATATTGATCCGCGTCCGATGGCCATTTTTGGCCCCAACGGTGCGGGCAAGACCAACCTGCTGGAAGCGATCTCGTTGCTGTCACCGGGGCGCGGGCTGCGCCGGGCCGCTGCCGACGATCTGACCCGCAGGCCAGAGGCGCTGGGTTGGAAAATCACAGCCCACCTTCAGTCTCTGCAACACACCCACGAGATTGAAACATGGGCCGAGGCCGGCAGCCCCCGCCAATTGCGCATCGACGGCAAGACTGCGCCGCAAGTGGCCCTTGGCCGGATCGCCCGTATCCTGTGGCTGGTGCCGGCAATGGACAGGCTGTGGATCGAAGGTGCCGATGGGCGCCGCCGGTTTCTCGACCGCATGACGCTCAGCTTTGAGCCGGGCCATGCCGACGCTGTGCTGACCTATGAAAAGGCGATGCGCGAACGCAACCGCCTGCTGAAAGACATGGTGCGCGACCCGCATTGGTATGGTGTGCTTGAAACGCAAATGGCCGAGGCCGGCGCGCAGATTGTGTCCAACCGCCAGCGGGCCATCGCCGAACTGACCGCAGCGCAGGATGCGGCACAAACCGCCTTTCCCACGGCATCGCTGGGTCTGGCATCCCCCGGCCCGATCCTGGATGATCTGGCCGACGCGCTGGCCGCGAACCGTCGGCGCGACATGGCCGCCGGGCGCACCCTGATCGGTCCGCACCGCGCTGATCTCGATGCGGTTTTTACCGACAAGGGCGTGGCGGCCCGCGACTGTTCCACCGGCGAACAAAAGGCGCTGCTGATCAGCCTGATCCTTGCAAATGCCCGCGCGCTTGCCCGCGATTTCGGGGCGCCGCCGATCCTTTTGCTGGACGAGGTCGCAGCCCATCTTGACGCCATGCGCCGTGCCGCGCTTTATGATGAAATCTGCGCTGTGGGTGCGCAGGCCTTTATGACCGGCACCGGGCCGGAATTATTCACCGAACTGGGCGACCGCGCCCAATATGTCGAAGTGACGGATAGCGACGGCACATCGACCGTCAGCACAAAGGATGCGCCATGACCCCGCAACGTGTGACCCTGATTACCCTTGGCGTGGCTGATCTGGACCGATCCAAGGCGTTTTACGGCGCGTTGGGCTGGACGCCGACAGCAGACGAGGGCGAGGTCGCCTTTTACCAGATCAACGGCATGGCGCTGGGCCTGTTTGGCCGCGATGCGTTGGCCAGCGATCAGGGGCGGCCCGATGTGCCGCTTGGCACCGGGGCCATGACACTGGCCCAGAACTTCGCGACTGAGACAGAGGTGGACACCGCATTTGCAGCCGCCATCGAAGCCGGGGCTACGGCACTGAAAGCCCCTGAAAAGGTATTCTGGGGCGGCTATTCCGGCTATTATGCCGACCCCGACGGACATGTCTGGGAACTGGCGCACAACCCGTTCTGGCCACTGAACCCCGATGGCAGCCTGACCCTGCCCAAGATATGACGATCACCTTTGCGCAAATGGGGCTTTATGCTGGCGCGCTGTTGATCCTGTTCATGACACCGGGGCCGGTCTGGGTCGCGCTGTTGGCGCGGTCGCTGTCGGGCGGGTTTCAGGCAGCCTGGCCGCTGGCGCTGGGCGTTGTGGTGGGCGATGTGATCTGGCCCCTGGTCGCCGTGTTCGGGCTGACGTGGCTGGTGACGGAATTCGCAGGCTTCATGACGGTGCTGCAATGGGTTGCAGTGGCGGTGTTCATCGCCATGGGGGCCGCGTTGATCCGGCACGCTGACCTGTCACTTGAACGCAACAGTCGCCTGACGCGGCCGGGCATGTGGGCCGGGTTCGTGGCCGGGCTGGCCGTTATTCTGGGCAATCCCAAGGCCATCCTGTTCTACATGGGGGTGCTACCGGGGTTCTTTGACCTGACACAGGCGACTGCGGCAGATATCGCAATCATCTGCTTTCTCAGCTTCATTATTCCGCTGGCCGGCAACCTGTTTCTGGCCGCTTCGGTGGACCGGGTACGGGGGCTGTTGAGATCAACCTTTGCCGTTCGGCGGATGAACCTTACCGCAGGCTGGTTGCTGATTGGCGTGGGCGTCGTGATTGCATTTACCTGACGTGTTCAAACCCTGTTTTCGGGGTGAAAATCCCCCTGACGTCAAAGTCCTGCCGATCCACAAAATATTGTGCCATTTGCGTGACATCCCGCTCTGAAAAGCATATATTTTGCGTATAGAATTACGGGAAAGACCACATGGCCGACCACAATCAAAACCAAGAAGAATACGGCGCAGATTCCATCAAGGTTCTCAAAGGCTTGGAGGCTGTTCGCAAGCGCCCTGGCATGTACATTGGGGACACTGACGATGGCTCTGGTCTGCACCACATGGTCTATGAGGTCGTGGACAACGGTATTGACGAGGCATTGGCCGGTCATGCCGACCATGTTTATGTGATCATTCACGATGACGGGTCTGTCACGGTGGGCGATAACGGGCGCGGTATTCCTGTCGATATGCACAAGGGCGAAGGTGTTTCCGCAGCCGAGGTTATCATGACCCAGTTGCACGCGGGCGGCAAATTCGACAGCAATTCCTACAAGGTGTCAGGCGGCCTGCACGGTGTTGGCGTATCCGTAGTGAACGCCCTGTCCGATTACCTTGAACTGCGCATCTGGCGCAACGGCAAGGAACATTATGCAAGGTTCGAGGGCGGCTTCACGGTTGAACCTCTGCGCGTGGTCGGCGATGCCAACGGTCGCAAAGGGACCGAAGTGCGCTTTCTTGCCAGTCTCGACACCTTCAGCAATCGCGACTTTGATTTTCACACGTTGGAAAAGCGTCTGCGCGAACTGGCGTTCCTGAATTCCGGTGTGCGGATCATCGTCAGCGATGAACGGCCTGCCGAACAGCTGCGTACCGAATTGTTCTATGAAGGCGGGGTCAAGGAATTTGTCAAATATCTGGACCGGTCCAAATCGTCGATCCTGCCTGAACCGATCTTTATCACCGGCGAACGTGACGACATCGGGATCGAGGTCGCGATGTGGTGGAACGACAGCTACAACGAAATGGTGCTGCCCTTTACCAACAACATTCCGCAGCGCGATGGCGGCACCCATATGGCCGGTTTCCGGGGCGCGCTGACGCGGACCATCAACAATTATGCGCAGTCGAGCGGGATCGCCAAAAAGGAAAAGATCAGCTTTACCGGCGACGATGCCCGCGAAGGTCTGACATGCGTTCTGTCGGTCAAGGTGCCGGACCCGAAATTCAGCAGCCAGACCAAGGATAAGCTAGTCAGTTCCGAGGTACGGCCTGCCGTTGAAAACCTCGTCGGTGAGAAGCTGGCCGAATGGTTCGAGGAAAATCCCCAGATCGCCAAGATTGTTGTGGGCAAGATCGTAGAAGCCGCGCAAGCCCGCGAGGCGGCGCGCAAGGCCCGCGAACTGACCCGCCGCAAGACGGCGATGGATGTGAATTTCCTTGCGGGAAAGCTCAAGGACTGCTCCGAAAAAGACCCCGCCAAGACCGAAGTCTTTCTGGTCGAGGGTGACAGCGCCGGCGGGTCCGCACAGACGGGCCGCGACCGGGGCACGCAGGCGATCCTGCCGCTTAAGGGTAAGATCCTGAATGTGGAACGCGCCCGGTTCGACCGGATGCTTGGGTCACAGGAAATCGGCAACCTTGTCATGGCGCTGGGTACCGGGATTGGGCGCGATGAATTCAACATCAACAAACTGCGCTATCACAAGGTCATCATCATGACCGACGCCGACGTCGATGGCGCACACATCCGCACGCTGCTGTTGACCTTTTTCTTCCGGCAGATGCCAGAACTGATCGAGGGGGGGTATCTGTATATCGCGCAGCCGCCGCTTTACAAAGTGTCGCGTGGCAAGTCCGAGGTCTACCTCAAGGATCAGGCCGCGATGGAAGAATACCTGATCGAACAGGGGATCGACGGCGCCATGCTGCGGCAGGGCAACGGTGAGGAAATCAGCGGTGCCGATCTGCGCCGCGTAGTCGAAGATGCCCGGCAATTGAAGCGCGTGCTTGATGCATTTCCAACGCATTATCCGCGCCACATCCTTGAACAGGCAGCGATTGCCGGGGCCTTTGCGCCCGGTGCTGTCACAGAAAATCTGCAAGGCGTCGCTGACAAGGTTGCAAAGCGGCTGAACCTGATCGCGCTGGAATGGGAACGTGGCTGGCAGGGCCGGATCACGCAGGACCATGGTGTGCGGTTGGCCCGAATCCTGCGCGGTGTTGAAGAAGTGCGCACGCTTGATGGCGCTATCCTGCGCGGAGGCGAGGCGCGGCGCACGGGCACGTTCACGCAAGCCTTGCAGGATGTTTACGAATTGCCCGCGACACTGGTGCGCAAGGACCGCAGCCAGTTGATCCACGGCCCGCTTGACCTGCTCAAGGCGATTTTGGAAGAAGGCGAAAAGGGCCTTTCGTTGCAGCGCTACAAGGGGCTGGGGGAAATGAACCCCAGCCAGCTTTGGGAAACCACATTGGACCCCGACGCGCGCACGCTGCTACAGGTCAAGGTCGAAGACGTCGCCGAAGCCGATGATCTGTTTACCAAGCTGATGGGCGACGTGGTGGAACCACGCCGCGAGTTTATCCAGAACAACGCGCTGAACGTCGAGAATCTGGACTTCTGATTACGACGCCTGACTATAGCGCACGCCTTCGGGCTTGTGCGCGTCAAAGGCGCTGGCGATAATCCGCGTCAGGGCTCGACCGGCGGGGCGGATCGTCAGCGCCTCATCAGTCAGTTCCACCAGATCACCATATTGCGCGGCAATTTCAGCACAGGTGGCATCCAGCTCATCATTGCTCAGCACCCGCCGGTCCAGCCGAAAATCGCACATCAGCATTTCAATGGCGCGGGCACGCAGCAAGTCATCGTCCGTCATCACATGCCCGCGCACGCCGGCCAACTGGCCCGCCGCGATCCGCTGGGTATAGGCGGGTGTCGCAGCAGCGTTCTGCACGTATCCCGTGGGCAGGCGTGAAATCGACGACGCGCCGATCCCGATCAGTGTGGGGCAGGTATCGGCGGTGTAGCCCTGAAAATTCCGCCGCAAGTGGCCCGTGCGCATGGCCGTTTCCAGCCCGTCACCGGGGCGCGCGAAATGGTCGATGCCGATGGCGCTGAACCCGGCGTTCAGGAATTTGTCGGCGGCCAGTTCGGCCAGATGATAGCGGGCCAGATCGTCGGGCAGGGTTTCTTCCTTGATCAGCTTTTGCCGCTTGGCCATCCACGGCACATGCGCATAACCGAACAGCGCGATCCGGTCGGGCGCAAGGGACAAAACCTTGTCTATCGTGTCGCTGATCCGGGCTGCATCCTGATAGGGAAGTCCGTAAACCAGATCGGCATTCAGTGAGGTAATCCCAGCCGCGCGCAGGTCATCGACGCAATCGCGTGTGACCTCAAAGGGTTGCGCGCGCCCGATGGCGGCCTGCACTTGGGGGTCAAAATCCTGAATGCCGATGCTGGCGCGGTTCATCCCCGCTGCGGCCAGCGCCGCGATCTTGTCGCGATCCACCATCGTGGGGTCAATTTCGACCGAAAATTCCCAATCATCCGTGGGCGGAATCGCCGCCTTGACCGCTTGGGCCAGTCGCTTGATCAGGTCGGGTGGCAGGATCGTCGGCGTGCCGCCGCCCCAGTGCATCCGGCCCATGCGCAACCCTTTGGGCAACACACCAGACAGTAGCGTCAGTTCCTGTTCCAGCGTGTCGATATAGCTTTCAACCGGGGCGAGCGTCTGCGTGCCCTGCGTCCGGCAGGCGCAGAACCAGCACAGGCGTTCGCAAAACGGGATATGCAGATAGACCGACACAGGCACATCAGGTGGCAGTGCCCCCAAGGCTGCAGCCTGTTCCGGCGCACCCACCGCAGGCGAAAACACGGGCGCTGTAGGATAAGAAGTATAGCGCGGCACGCGCGCGTCAAAAAGCCCAAGGGCGGAAAGGCGATCAATCTGTTTCATACGCTGTTTATGGCGCGGTCAGACGGGCCAAACCTTGCGCTGGATCAAACTGCTGGTGGGTTCTCGTCCTGATACACCTCGACCTCGCGGCGCATGATGTCTTCCAACGTGCCGCGCCGTTCGATCATCCGCGTCGTGCCGTCTTCCATGATCATCACCGATGCGGGCAGGTTCATGGAGTTGTATTCGCTTTTCAGCGCATGCACGTAGGCCCCCACACCGGCCATCACCATGATGTCGCCGACCTTGATCCCGTCCATGACGCGCGGGCGCAGATTGCCATCCGCATCCACGGTGAAAACATCTCCGCTTTCGCACAGGTATCCCGCGATGACGTATTCGCGTGGCGCATTGCGGGTCTCGCGGTTGGGCGCAATGAACCGGATCGGGTGATAGCTGCCGTAAAGTGCCGGGCGGATGTTGTGGTTCAACCCGGTGTTGACGATGACAAAATTGAAGCCCTCTGACCCGTCGGGATTGGTGGTTGATTTGACCGCCTGCGCCTCGGCCAGCAAGACACCGGCATTGGCCACCAGAAACCGCCCCGGTTCCAGTTGCAGTTCGATGTCGCGGCCCATTTCGGCAGAGAATTCCTGCATGGATTGCGTCAGCGCCGCCCCCCATTCGCGGATCGGCATGGGCTGGTCGTTGGTCTTGTTATACACCACCGGCAGGCCACCGCCCAGATTGACCGTATCCAGATCGGGAAAGCCGCGCGCGAAATCCAGCGTCTTGTCCTTGATCCGCAGCCAATGGCCCAGATCGGTGCCCGACCCGATATGCGAATGGATCGCCGTGATGCGGATACCATATTGCGCCGCCGCCGCTTTGGCCGCGTCCAACTGGTCGAAATAGATGCCATGCTTGCTGGATGGGCCGCCGGTGTTGGTCTGCGTGTTGGCGCCATGCCCTTCGCCGGGGTTGATGCGGATCGAACAGCGGGTGCCGCCCGCCTGCCCCAGCAGGTGGATCTGGTCGATCGACGTGCAGTTCACCAGCACATCGCGGGCCACAAGGTCGCGATACACGCTCAGCGTTGCGCCTTCGCCGGTGTAATAGATCTGTTCCGGCGTGAAACCTGCGATTAGGGCGCGGTGCACCTCGTTGATGGATGACGCGTCGATCCACATACCTTCGTCCAGCATGATTTTGAGCACCGCCTGCAATGACAGCGCCTTGCAGGCATAGCGGATATGCAGATGGGCGTAAGGGACGGCATCCTTTACCTTGCGACAGTTGGCGCGTATCGCCGCCGCGTCAAAAACGTAAAGCGGGCTGTGGTAGTGCGCCACAAGCGACCGGATCAGATCATCGTCCTGATAAATCCTGCTGTCTTCGACTGAATTGACATCTGTCATGGCGGGCATCCGTTCCGGCGTTGCGTTCGGCCCCGTTTATTGCGGGTGTGTCCCTACGGCAAGGGGCGTCGCCCGATGATCCGGCCAAAGACGAAGGGTGCCGAGCCGATCACAAGTGTGATGCGGATAATGTGCATGATCGACACATAGGCCACATCCTGCCCCAGCGCGAGCGTCAGCAGCGACATCTCGGTCAGCCCGCCGGGCGAATAGGCCAGAAACGCCTGTTCCAGCGGCACCCCGCTGATCCGGCTCAAAGCGGCGGCAAAACCTGTCGCTACCCCTAGCATGACCAGCGTGACAATCGCGGCCAGCCCCAGATCGCGCCGCAATTCCCGCAGCGTGGCCCCGACAAACCTTGTGCCGATGATGGTGCCGACGGTGATCTGGGCGGCAATCACAAGCAAGCTGGGCGGCGCGACAGTAACCCAACCTGTGACATGGGCGATCCCGCTGAGAATCATAGGGCCAAAGATGGCAGAGGCAGGCAGGCGCAGGTGTTTTCCCGCCCAGGCCCCGGCAACGGCACAAAAGCCAAGGATCAGGTAATCGGCCATGCCCAGCGCATCCAGTCCCACCCAGACAGCACCCCCGCCACCCGATGTCACCCCCAGGAACAACCCGAAGAACACAGCGACAAAGCAGATTACCAGCAGAATGCGCGCAGCATGGGCCAGTGCGATGCGGCGTTCATTGCCACCCGCCTCGGTCCCGAGGATCAGCATTTCATTCACCCCGCCGGGCATTGCGGCATAAAAAGCCGTGACAGGGTCATACCCCCCAAAGCGGCGATAAACCTGATAGGACAGCGCCGCCGCGATCGCCAGAAAGGCAGGCAGCAGCGCCAGCGTGATCCCCCATGACCCCAGCCGCCCGAATATTCCCGCAGTGACGCTGGACCCCAGCAAAACGCCAATCACCGGCATCACCCATGGCCGCAAGCGCAGCGGCCCTGCGACAGGTGCGCGCAGCATTGCCGCGACGGTGTTGCCGATCATCGGCCCCAGCATCCATGGCAGGGGCAGACCCGCCAGATAGGCCGCGACCCCGCTGGCCACCCCGATGCTCAGTGCCAGTGCCTGCGATGGCAGGTCGGCCACTATAGTCCGCCGATGTGATGCGTGCCGCGTTTTTTTGCCAACGCGATCTGCTTTTGCCGTTCGCGGAACCGGTCCTTGTCGGCCTCGGTCGTTTCATCCACGCAGTGATGACAGGCGACACCGTCTTCATAGGCGGGATGGTTGCGATCTGATGGTAACAGCGGGCGGCGGCAGGCGTGGCATAGAATGTGCGGCCCTTCCGTCAGGCCGTGACCCACGCTGACGCGGGCATCAAAGACGAAACATTCCCCGTCCCATCTGCTGTCTGCCTGCGGCACGTCCTCAAGGTATTTCAGGATGCCACCCTTGAGGTGATAAACATCCTCGACCCCCTGACCCATCAGGTAGTTTGTCGATTTTTCGCACCTGATCCCGCCGGTGCAGAACATCGCGATGCGCTTGTTGTGGAACCGGTGCTTGTTCGCCTCCCACCACGCCGGAAACTCGCCAAAGGATTTCGTCTGGGGGTCAATCGCCCCGTCAAAGGTGCCGATCGCCACCTCGTAATCGTTGCGGGTGTCAATCACCGCCACATCAGGGGCGCTGATCAGGTCGTTCCAATCGGTGGGGTCAACATAATGGCCGGTGCCCTGCGCAATCGGGTCCACATCGGGCTGGCCCATGGTCACGATTTCACGTTTCAGCCGCACCTTCATGCGGTGGAAGGGTGGGGTGGATGCGGTGCTTTCCTTCCACTCCAGCCCGGTGCAACCGGGCAGGGCGCGGATATGCGCGATGACGGCGTCAATACCCGCGCGGCTGCCTGCAATCGTGCCGTTGATCCCCTCTGCGGCCAGCAGCAGGGTGCCACTGATCCCATGGGTTTTACACAAGGTCAGCAGCGGATCACGCAGGGCGGCGTGATCGGCAAAGCGGGTAAAGTGGTAAAGTGCGGCGACAGTATACATGTAGCGTCAAATACGCCTGTCCGGTCAAAGGGGCAAGTCACGCGATGCGGCAATGGCCAGACCGTCGGCCACGGCGGTAAACGCCTCGGCCCGTTCCAGAGTCGCATCGCGGAACAGTGATACCATCGCCGCTTCGACCACATGCAACAGGCTGGAACCGCCCACAAAGACGACCTTGGCAATCCGGTCGTGCGTGACACCGGCCATTTCAACGGTCTGGCTGGCGCAATCGCTGATCCGCGTGGCATGATCTGCCAGCACTGCCGTCATCTGCGCCTTGGTCAGCCGTGCCCACAGCGCCTTTTCGATCTCGCGCAGGTCAATGCCTGCATCCGTCACGTCATGCGCGTTCAGCCTGATCTTGCCCGCCTCGACTGCAAATGCGATATCGTGGCCCAGTTCCATGTCCAGCACGGTGTTCAGCCGCGCAAACAGTGCCGCATCGACGCCCAATTTTACAAAATCAGCCACCATGCGGCGATTGTCGGGCGTATACAAAAACGGGATTTTCTGCCATGTCGCCAGATCGTTGAAAATCGCGTTCGGGGCCGTATGCGTGCCTGTCCCCAGCGCATTGCGCACGTCCGCGCCGCGCCCCAACAGCGGCATGACATGGGCAATGCTGATCGCACGGTCAAAATCAGTGCCACCGATCCGCACACCATGGCTGGCGATGATGCGCGTCGCGTCGCCGTTCCGTTCAAAGACCGAAAAATCCGAGGTTCCGCCACCGATATCCACGATCAGCCCCAGTTCACCCCTGGCCAGCGGGCCACTGGCCAGGGCTGCGGCCTCTGGCTCATACATGAATTGCACGTCGCTGAATCCCGCCAGATGATAGGCCGCGCGCAGATCGACCTGAGCCTGCGCATTACGGGCATCATCGGCGGAATGGAACCGGACGGGGCGACCCGACAGGGCCCGGTCATAGGTGTCGCCGGTCGCGGCCTCGGCCCGTTCTCGGATCATTTGCAGAAACCGCGCAACCACGTCGAGCAGTGTCAGTCGTTCATGGCCGAACTGGCGGCGTTCGCGCATCAACGGCGTGCCCAGCACCGATTTCAGCGCACGCATGAACCGCCCCTCGCGACCGTCGATCAGGGCGCTATTGGCGACGGAGCCATAGGTCGTGACCTTGCGGTCATGATCAAAGAATACGGATGTGGGCAGCGTGGTGCGCCCCGGCTCTACCTCGATCAGATGCGGACGACCTGCGGCAATCACCCCGGCCGCGGTGTTGGATGTGCCAAAGTCGATGCCCAAGCGCGCCATGTCTGCCTCTGATCCTGCCCGGAAAAAGGCACCGCATAGGCAAAACGGGGCAAGGGGGCAACCCCGCCTGTCCCTTCCATATGTGCAATCATCGCGCTACCACTTGTCATGATGAGAAAACAGAGACCGGAGCCACCATGACCCACGCCCTGCTTGTGATCGATGTGCAAAATGATTTCTGCCCCGGCGGTGCGCTGGCCGTGGCAGAAGGCGACGCCATCGTGCCGGGAATCAATGCCGCCATGAACGATTTCGATGCGGTTATCCTGACGCAGGACTGGCATCCGGCAGGGCATTCTTCGTTCGCGTCCACGCATGAGGCGGAACCGATGAGCATGATGCAAATGCCATACGGCCCGCAGGTTCTGTGGCCCGACCACTGCATTCAGGGATCGACAGGCGCGCAGTTTCACCCTGATCTGACGGTGGATCGTGCCAATCTGATCATCCGAAAGGGGTTCAATCCCGAAATCGACAGCTATTCCGCGTTTTTCGAGAACGACCACACCACGCCCACGGGACTGGAAGGGTATCTGCGCACGCGCGGTATCGACCGGCTGACGCTTGTCGGCCTGGCCACGGATTTCTGCGTGAATTATTCCGCCGTGGACGCCGCAAGACTGGGGTTCGATGTCGCGGTCCGGCTTGACCTGTGTCGCGCGATTGACTTTGACGGATCCCTTGATGCCGCCAAAGCCGGGATGACGGCGGCGGGGGTCGTCATGCGATGACGCTGTCGATCTCGATTGTGATCCCGACATACAACCGTGCCACGCTTGTGCCCCGCGCAGTCAGGTCAGCATTGGATGCCTGCCCCGATGACGCAGAGGTGATCGTGGTCGATGACCATTCTGACACGGCGGCTGGGGCGCTCGCCGATCTGGTAAGCGATCCGCGGCTTCTGGTCCTGGCAAACGCTGGCGATAAAGGCGCCGGCGGCGCGCGCAACTTTGGCGTCGATGCGGCATCTGGCGACATTATTTTGTTTCTGGACGATGACGACGTCATGGTGGGTGACTACGCCGAACGGGTCATGGCCGCCGTCATGCAAAGCGATGCCGACTTTGGATTTTCCAACATGGGCACCATCACCAGCATCGATGCGCCGCTATACAGTATGCGCGTCAAGAAATTGCGCGGCCTGACGACCGGACTGGTCGATGTCAATGTGCCGCTTGTGTCCCGGATGCCGGGGCTTGGTTGTGGGTTTTGGGTTCGCCGCGATGTTTTCCGCAAGATCGGGCCGATCTGCACAGATTTGAAGGTTGATGAAGACGGCGATTTTTACTGTCGTCTGTATGGCCTTGACCACAAAGGCTGGTTCGAAGAACAGCCGGGTTGCATCGTCAGCAAGGGTTACATCGTCGCGGCGGGTGCTGCGCCGCAATTGACGCAAAGCACTGATCCGGCAGAGGAAGCAGCGTGTTATCTGCGCACTCTTCACCGCAATCAGGATTATTTCGGCCCGTTGTCGCCGGAACGCTGGCACCTGATCCGGCGTGCCCTGCGCAAGGCGGCGTTCTATGATGTCGATACGGTTGCGCTCGATGTGCTACGTGATCTGAAACCATTCTCCTGGCGAGTTAAGGGCTGGCTGTTCTGGCAGATGAAAAAACGGGGTAAAAAAATTCATCAACGCCGCATCGCCCAAAAAGGATAGGCGCTGCCTCTTGCCTCTGACACGGGTGCTTGCTCTAACACCGCAAACCAAAGGGGACACATCATGGTCGATATCGCCACCCGCGTCTGGAACCACAAATGGAAGATCGACCCCATCGTCCGGTCGCTTATCGATACGGATTTCTACAAGCTTTTGATGTGCCAGTCGATCTTTCGCAACCACCCCGACACGCAGGTCACTTTTTCGCTGATCAACCGCACCAAATCCATCCGCCTTGCCGATCTGGTGGACGAAGGCGAATTGCGCGAACAGCTTGACCACATACGCTCGCTCTCGCTCACCCGCGGGGAATCCACCTGGCTGCGTGGCAACACCTTTTACGGCAAGCGCCAGATGTTCACGCCTGCCTTCATGGAATGGTTCGAAAATCTGCGGCTCCCGCCCTACCACCTGGAAAAACGCGACGGGCAATACGAACTGACCTTCGAAGGCTCCTGGCCCGAGGTGATGCTGTGGGAAATCCCCGCCCTTGCCGTGCTGATGGAACTGCGCAGCCGGGCCGTGCTGCGCGACATGGGGCGGTTCGAACTGCAGGTGCTTTATGCCCGCGCCATGACGAAACTTTGGGAAAAGGTCGAAAAACTGCGGCCCATCGACGGGCTGCGCGTCGCCGATTTCGGCACGCGGCGGCGGCATTCCTACCTTTGGCAGGACTGGTGCGTGCAGGCCATGATGGAAGGGCTGGGCACCAGCTTTACCGGCACCTCCAACTGCCGGATCGCCATGATGCGAGAGATAGAGGCGATCGGCACCAACGCCCACGAACTGCCCATGGTCTATGCCGCCTTGGCCGACAGCGACGACGCCCTGCGGCAGGCCCCCTACGACGTGCTGGCCGACTGGCAGGACGAACACGACGGCAACCTGCGGATCATCCTGCCCGACACCTATGGGACGGCAGGCTTCCTTGACCGCGCGCCCGACTGGTTGGCGGGCTGGACCGGGATCAGGGTCGATTCAGGCGACCCCGCGACCGGCGCGGAAAACGCGATCAACTGGTGGCGGTCGAGGGGAGAGGACCCGACCAAGAAACTGGTCATCTTCTCGGACGGTCTGGACGTGGACAAGATCATCGAACTGCAAGCCCAATTCGCAGGCCGCGTGCGGGTGTCCTTTGGCTGGGGGACAATGCTGACCAACGATTTCAAAGGGCTGGTGAAGGGCGACGCACTGGCGCCGTTCTCCCTCGTCTGCAAAGCCATCAGCGCCGAGGGCCGCCCCACGGTGAAACTGAGCGACAACCCCAACAAGGCGATGGGGCCGGTGGAAGAGATCGCACGTTATAAGCGCGTGTTCGGGGTGGGGGAGCAGGAGCGGGTGGAGGTTGTGGTTTAGGTTGGTTGGGATTACTGGAGGTCAACTTTGAGGATAAAAAAGTGATCACTGTTCAACTCCCGAGGCAATTTGAGGCCGCTAGACTTTTTCTCTTCATTAAAGAGAATTTTGGAACCTTTGAGTCTGTGCCGGATGCTGTTGAATTCGATTTTTCAAGAATGAACTTCGCGTTCCCTTCGGGTATTGTCTTCTTAAGCAACCTGACACGTTTCCTGCTGCGTCAGGGCTGCGAAGTAAGCTACTCTGGTATGGATACGAACAAAGAGTGCATCAAATTCTTGGACGACTCGTTGTTCTTTCAGCAGCACCTTCGAGAAAAGCTGTCGCAGCATAGTGCTCCTCGCGTCACCACCCAGCCGCTCATCGAGTTGCACCATAAGGAGTGTCATGCGTGGATACATAATACCTTTGCGCCTTGGTTGAGCGACATTTCAGGCGTTCCGATGGCTGGTTTGGCTGAGTTTCAGACCTGCATGTCTGAATTGTTCAACAACATCAATGATCATAGCGCTTTCGACGTTGGCAGTGTCTTTGCTCAATGGTATCCGCAGAAGAAGAATTTACAGATCGTTGTCGCAGATTTTGGGAAAGGAATTCCTGAAACCGTCCGAAGAATTGAGCCTCAACTGTCAGACAACGAAGCGATCATTCGCTCATTTGATGAAGGTTTTTCATCACAGAGCACACCACAGAACCGGGGTCAGGGGTTATACTACCTGAGGCAAAATGTGCTTGAACACCTCGGTGGTGCGTTAACGGTTCGTTCACGTGAAGGTGCGGTGACGTTCCGAAAAAGTGGAAATTCTTTAACAGTTGTGCCATATGATGTTCAAGGGTTCTGCCCGGGAACAATGATTGAGTTCAATATACAGACTGATGTTATTGAATTTGAAGAGGAAAATGACGGAGACTTCGAATGGTGATGAGCGTCAAAAATTTAGTCAATGGCTGCGATACGAATGATCAAGGTATCGTTATCTATAAGCATGTCTCCTCGTGTTTTAAGGCAGGCACTAAGGTCACTCTCGATTTTTCAGGAATCTCGAACGTTACCTCTTCGTTTGTTAATTCTTCTTTCGTCCAGCTTATAGATGATTTTGGCTATGATCATGTCCGGTCGCTGTTGGTCATCAAGGGCGTCAACAATCAAATTGGAAGCCTACTTCGGGAGCGTATGAGCAAGATCGCAGCCTAATTTTCGGTTGGTATGTGCAAAGCACACACCCTACCCCTCACACCCGCACCACATACTCCTTCACCGTCGTCTCCACGACCTCCCATTCCCCGGTGTACCCCGGGCGCAGGACAAAGCTGTCGCCGGGGCCGACCTCTAGCCGCGATCCGTCGGACCCATGGATCACCGACCGGCCCGACAGGATGCGGCAGTATTCCCATTCGTCGTAGGAAATCCGCCAGCGGCCCGGCGTGCTGCGCCAGATGCCGCAATAAAGCCCGTCGCGGTCCTCGACATTCCAGGTCGTGAACACCGGATCGCCCGCGATAAGGCGGTCGGGGGCGGGGCCGCCGACCTCGCCGTCGCCTGATTGGTCCAGTTGATAGATCAGCATGGTCATTCCTCTACCTTCCCCCGCAACGCCTTCACTTCGCCGCGCTGCTTTTTCCCCGTCAACCGCCGCTTCACCGAGCCATAAGTCGGTTTCGTCGCGACTCGCCGTTTCGGCACCACCGTGGCGGCCCGGATCAGCTCGGCCATCCTGTCGCGCGCAAGTTCCCGGTTGCGGGCCTGGCTGCGGGTGTCTTGGACGAACAGCACAATCGCCCCGTCCGTCGTCCACCGCCGCCCCGCCAGTCGCCGCAACCGCCGTTTCACCGGGTCGGGCAGGTTGGGGGATCGTTCCGCCTCGAACCGCAACTCAACCGCCGTGGACACTTTGTTCACGTTCTGCCCGCCGGGGCCGGACGCGCGGGTGAAGCTTTCGGTCAGCTCCCAATCCGCGATTTCGATCTGATCGTTGATTTTCACCTGCGCCACCGTGCGTTGGGGTCCGACGTTTGTCCGACATGTATCCGACGCGACGCCGACCGTCAAAATACGCGTGAATTGCGAAGGGGTGGGGCCACATTTGGCTGCGCCAAACGTTTTGCCCCACGCGGTCGAAACTGCCTTTCGACCGCAAAAAAGGGCTACCCCGGCGGTGGGATAGCCCTTTCCTGAATTACGGAGGTGGGTCGGTTAGGATCACCACCTTATGGTGTTCTCAGCCAAGGGCTGCCCTAGCTTTGACCCCCATAAGTTGTCCCGACACACTTCTCCAATACCTCATGATGCACTGGATCACCTCCTTTCAAATATTTCGCCTGAAAGCAAGGTCGCACAGATTTGGTATATTTCAAGTAAAAATATACCAGCGATAGCGATTAAGTGACCGGCTGCGCCCGCTGCCCCACAATAAGGCGAAACGGCACCAGAGCGATCAATGCGACGGCAATCTTGACACCCCAGTCCGCAACGGCGAGCGACACCCAAAGCGGCACCAGCGGCCCCACGCTCAGGAAGGGTACAGCGTCCTGTGCCCAAATGATCTGCTCGGTGGCCAGCGCGCTGAAGCCATTGAAGAAAGCGGCGAAAGCGATGGAAAAGAAGATCGCCGTGTCGACGACTGAACTGACCAGCGTGCTGACCAGTGGTGCTTTCCACCACACCCCGCCGCGGAACCGGTTGAACACGGAAATATCCAGCAATTGCGCAACGGCAAAGGCGGTTGCGGACCCGATCGCAACCCGCAAGGGCACAGCAGGTCCGAATTCAAGCATGATCTGGCTGCCGATCAGAGAACAGATGATCCCCACGACCAACCCGGAAAACACGACCTTGCGCGCGGCTGATGCCCCGTAAATCCGGTTCATCACATCCGTGACCAGAAACGCCAGCGGATAGGTGAACGCCCCCCAGGTCAGAAAGCCGTCAAGGATCAGGAATTGCACAAGGATATTGGAGGCCACGACAATGGTGGCCATGGCGAGAACGCCGGGAAGGATACGTGTCATAAGATGTTTCCGTTTTGACAAGGGTGCGGCACTTGGCCCCCGATCGGGGACGGGGTGAATTAACCCCCGTGTGTCAATCCGTCAATCGATATTCGACGATTTCTGTTTGCTGGAAGAAGCGGAAATTATCATCGGCGATCATCGTCAGCCGAAGCCCAAAAGCATCCTGCCAGACGCTGATACCTTCCAGATTGCCGTGGGTGCCCGTGCTTGTCTGCAATAGCGCTTCTTCACGGCCACCCGTCAGATCGAACCGCCGCACGCGGCTGCGGAAACCGATCCCTGCAAAGTCCCGTTCCAGCAGGTAAAGCCGCCCATCCGGGCCGATATCGGCACCTGCGATCAAGAATGCCCCGCGTCGTGGAATGTGGAATGGCTGGTCCCAGCGCCCGTCCTTGAACCGGTAAACCGGAAACGGCAGGTCTGCCCGCCCTGACCGCTCCGGCATGGTATAAAGCGCACCATCAAGGCCAATCGCAAGCGCCTCGAGCGAGGCGTTGGCCTGCATGTCGGCAAAGTCTCGCGGGCGGGGCAGAGGGGTTGATTTGCTCCATGCGCTGTCGAACAGCCGCACCAGATGCACACCCTCGAATGAAATGAAAACCTGCCCATCCGCGCCAATGGCCAGACCTTCGCTGTCGTTTTCGCCTGCGGCAATCGGGGTGCCCCCGGTGCCGCGCAGGGGCTGCACCGGCGCGGCGTCAATCGCCCTGATCACGCCATGTTCGCGTTTGAATCGTCCCGATGTAAAACCACCCCGGTCACTGATCGCGACAAAGCCCGCACCGTCGTCGGTCACATCAATCGCCGAAAAGCCGCCAAACACGGGATCATCCGATTGCCAGTGGTAGTGCCCGATCAGCACTGCGTCTGCCCAAAGCGGCGCGGCCCAGAGCAGGGCAAGAAGCCACAGACTGTGCCGCACCTAGTCGGCGTTCAGCACGCCAAGGCACTGGCCCGGCAGGTTGGCCATTGTCAGCTCGGCCCGTGGGGTGGGTGGCGGCGCGTTTGGGTCTGGGGGGGGCGGGTTCAGGATACGGTCCACCCAGCCCTGCGCCTCGGCGCAGCCGTCACCGCTGGGCGGCGGGGGCTGATCGGTGCAGCCTGCGGCGCCCTCGGGGCAGTTCAGCCGCACGTGGAAATGATAATGATGCCCCCACCACGGACGCACCTTGTTCAGCCAGCTGCGGTCGCCGGTCGCTGAATTGCACATTGCCACCTTGGCGCCGGGAAAGATGAAAATGCGCGCGACGCGCGGGTCTGATGCGGCGGCGCGGACAATCGCCGCGTGCTGTGGTGTCCAGCTGTCATTGGTAAAGGCACCGGCATTTCGGCGCATGGAGATCGAAGAAATCTCTTCGCGTTCCTGCACGCTCAGGTTCAGTCGTTGTGGTGGCAGCATCCAGATATCAGCATCCAGCCCGGTCTGGTGGCTTGCGTGCCCTGTCAGCATCGGGCCGCCGCGCGGCTGGCTGATATCTCCGACATATAGTCCGGACCACCCCGGCTGGGTGGCGGCAAACCGGCTAAGGTCCTGTATGAATTCAACCGTTTCGGGCTGCGCCCAGTTGCGGTTGCGCGACAGGCGCATGGCCTGCCATGTGGGGCCGGTTTCGGCCAGTTGCGCGGCCCCCGCCTGACAGCCCCTTGCGTAGCCACCAAATGATTGCGGTGGTTGCCGTGATGCCACTGGCATCGCGCCAAACAGATTTTTGGCCACACGGGTGTCGCCTGCGTTCTGGGTGGACAGGGCCATTTCCGGTGGGTCGTCTGCCTGACAGGCTGACAGACCAAGGGCAAGAATTGCTGCTATGACGAAACGGACCATTGTGCGCGATCTCCTTCCTTGTTGACCCAGCGTAGCAGGAAAAGCCCGGTCAGGAAAAGGATGATGACGGGCAGGAATCCCAGTTGCACATTCCCTGTCGCCCAAGTGAAAAGCGCGATCAGCGCCGGGGCAAGAAAAGCACTCGCCTTGCCGGACAGGGCAAACAGGCCGAATGCCTCGGCTGGGCGGTCGGGGTGAGTGTGGCGCACCATCATCGAGCGTGACGCGGCATAAACCGCCCCCCCAGCCCCGCCGATGGCTGCGCCGCAAAAATAGAAAATGATGTCGGGGATCAGTGACCCTTGGGCCAGTGGGATACCGAACAGGCTGGCGCGCGACATGCCCACGATGATCGTGCTGACCGCGACCAGCATGATGACCGTCGCGGTGATCACCGGCTTGGGCCCGAACCGCTGATCGGCCAGTCCGCCGACCCATGTGGCGATGGCCGCCGTGATCGCGCTGACGATGCCGAAAACGCCGATCTGGATGATGCTCCAGTCCAGCACAAGCCGGGCATAGACCCCGCCATAGGCATAAAGCGCGTTCAGCGCATCGCGATAGAACATGGACGACAGCAGGAAAAACCCAAGGCTGCGGCGTACAAACAGGGACTTGAAGGTCGTGGCCAGTTCGCTAAGCACCGTGCCGCCGCGCATCACGGCACCCTTGACGCGGGGCGCGTCGCGCACGAACAGAAAGAACGGCACCATGAAGATGGCGAACCAGATGGCGATGAACGGCCCGACAGATCGCGTGCCTTCGCGCATATCAGGGTCCAGCCCGAACAGCGGCGCAATGCCAAGTAATGTGACCCCCTGATCGTTTTCGGCCAGAAACAGCAGCATCGCAAAAAGAGCCAGCACCCCGCCCCAGTAGCCGAACGCGGCACCAGAGCCGGAAATGCGCCCGATTTCGTCGTCGGTGCCCAACGACGGCAAAATGGCATTCACGAAATTCAGGGCAGACTCTGCTGCGATAAATCCGATGTAGAAAATCACCAGCGTCCAGACAAGCCGGCTGCCATCCGGCGTCAGCCCCCACAACATCCATGTGGCAATGATGTAAACAACCGAAAAGAACGCGATCCACGGGATCTTGCGCCCTGATCTGTCGGCCCAAGCCCCCAGAAAAGGTGCTGTAAACGCGATGATCAACCCGGCGATGGTCTGGCCCGATGACCACAGGCTTTGCGCTTGGGCACGGGCCTGTCCGCTGTCGGTGCCTTGTGCCATATAATAATCTGCTGCGACCGTGGCGAAATACGGGCTGAAAATAAAGGTCAGGCCAAGCGTGTAGAACGGTTGTGAGGCCCAATCAAAGGCCATCCATCCCCAGATGCGTTTCTTGCTGACTGCCATGTGCCTGTCCCTGCTTTTCTTTGCGGGGATAAGACACCGGCAGGCAGGACCTTTGCAAGCAATGGTTTAGCAGTCGGTCCTGCCATTTCCGACCGGGCGCAGGGGTTCTGCCGCGTTGGCGTCAATCCACGTCTGTGCCCGTGCGGGCAAGCAACGGACTTGCCGGATCGGGCGCAAACCCCTAGATCAGGCGGGCATATAAAAAGGACTGCGCAAACATGGTATCGATCTTTCAAATCCTGCTGTTGATCCTCGGGGTCGCCCGTTTTTTCATCTTTGCGCATTTCATCATGAGCTGGCTGATCCGGTTCGAGGTGCTGAACATCCGCCAACAATTCGTCGGGCAGGTGTGGTATACGCTGGAACGTATTCTTGACCCGCTGTATTCGCGCATCCGCCGGTTCATGCCTGACCTTGGCGGGATTGACTTGTCGCCCATCGTGGCCCTGATCGGAATCGAGATTTTGCGCATCCTGCTGATCAACAATGCGGCCACATTTCTTTGACCGGCAGACCGACAGGTTCCCGCTCATGTGGCGGGCCGAGGTTGCCAAAGGGTTGCTTCGTGGATGAAATTCTTAAAGACTGCGCCGCAATGAAAATGCGATTTGCGCGCGAGGATGGCGCAATCGAAACAAAGGAATTGATCCTATGGGGCTTTTGAATTTGACGAAAACCGGTGTTGCCGTTGTGCTGTCCGCGCAGCTGGTTTTGGCGACGCAGGCCGTGACCATGGCGCAGGCCGAAATGATCGGCACGGACGCGGCGATTACAAAATATACCGTTCATGCCGACCGCAGTTTCCTGCTGGACGCGATGCAGCGTGACGATGTGCAGGCGGCGATGATTGAACAGGGCGTCGACCCCGCAGAGGCGGAGCAGCGTCTTGCCGCCCTGTCCGATGCCGAAGTCGCCACGATCGTGCAGCAAATGGAAGACGGATCTGCCGGTGCCGACATTGTTGGCACGTTGTTTACGGTCTTCGTCATTTTGCTGCTGACGGACATTCTTTGCTTTACCCGGATCTTCAGCTTTACCCGTTGCGCCCGCTAGCGGTTATCCTGCGGCGCGTTTCCTGTCTGCTGGCATGTGTCTGGATGGCGGCCTGTGCGCCGCCTTTCGATCCCGACACGCGCCTGCAATCCGATGTCCCGACCCGCGCCGCAGTGCAGGGCGTGCCTTTGATCCGTCAAGAGGCGTTCTATTGCGGACCCGCATCCCTTGCGATGGTCATGCAATGGGCGGGCCATGATGTGACGCAAGACGATATCGCGGCCCTTGCCTTTAGCCCCGGCGCAGAAGGCACCTATCTGGCTGACATGATCGGTAGTGCGCGGCGCAAGGGGCAGCTTGCCGTCGAGATCGGAGATTTTGATCAACTGTTGTCCGAAGTCGCCGCCGGTCATCCGGTGATCGTGTTCCAGAACCTTGGTTTGGGGATTGCGCCTGTCTGGCATTACGGTGTCGTGACCGGCTATGATTTTGACCGCGATGAGGTTTACCTGAATTCGGGCCAACGCGACCAGATGGTGATGCCCTTTGCCGTCTTTGAACGGACATGGCGGCGGGGAAGTCAGTGGGGATTGGTCGTGCTGCCGCCCGATGAACTGCCGGTCAGCGTGTCAGAGAAGGACGTGCTGAGCGCTGCTGCCGCATTGGAACGAGCGCGGCAATTTCAGGCAGCTGCGACGCTGTATCAGGGGGGGGGCGCCCGTTGGCCCCAAAACTGGCTGTGGCCGTTCGGACTGGGCAATGCCCGCTATGCGCTGGGCGATTTGCAGGGGGCGCGGCAGGCATTGCGGCGCGCGCGCGCGATTGCCCCATCAATCCCCGAAGTGCGTGCGAACCTTGCGCATGTTGAAAGCGAATTGTCAGGCTAGTGTGGGTTGAAATCGACATTGCGGGCCGCGAAACGCAACCAATGTTCCCTATCGGAAATGTGCGCTGCCGCAAAAACGCCTATCACAGTCGCCCCTGACCTTTCGGCGATTTGGGGCGCATGGTCTATTCTGCCCAACCACTAGGCGGAGATTCCCGATGGCAGACCCGATCACTTTCACACTTGATGGCCAAACCGTGACCGCCCAGCCGGGTGAAACGATCTGGGAGGTCGCGCATGGCCGGGGCCTTGTGATCCCGCATCTGTGCCATAAACCAGCACCCGGTTACCGGTCCGACGGGAACTGCCGCGCCTGTATGGTCGCTATTGATGGCGAACGGACGCTTGCGGCATCCTGCATCCGCGAACCCAGCGAAGGCATGGTCGTCACGACGGACCAGCCGCGCGAAAAGCAGGCCCGCCGGATGGTCATGGAACTTCTGGTCGCCGATCAGCCGGAACAGGCCGTAGCCCACGACAAATCCAGCCACCTCTGGGATATGGCCGGCAAGCAGGGCGTCAGCCAAAGCCGCTTCCCCACAAAAGACGCCACCCACATCCCGCTGCTTGACGACAGCCATGTGGCGATGTCGGTGAACCTTGATGCCTGCATCCAGTGCGGGCTTTGCGTGCGTGCCTGCCGCGAAGTGCAGGTGAACGACGTGATCGGCATGGCCGGCCGGGGGCAGGATGCCTATCCGGTTTTCGACATGGATGATCCCATGGGCGCATCATCCTGCGTGGCCTGCGGCGAATGCGTGCAGGCCTGCCCCACCGGTGCGCTGTTGCCCGCCACTGTGACAGACGAAAACCAACAGGGTGATACCGCCGATTTTGACCGTGAAGTGAAATCGATCTGCCCCTTTTGCGGGGTTGGGTGTCAGGTCAGTCTCAAGGTCAAGGGCGACAAGATCAAATTCGTCGAAGGTATCAACGGTCCCGCCAACGAAGGCAGACTTTGCGTCAAGGGCCGGTTCGGTTTCGACTATATCCACCACGACCACCGCCTGACCAAACCCCTGATCCGCCGCGACGATGCCCCCGCCAAGGGTCTGAACGTCGATCCCGGCAACTGGCAAACGCACTTTCGCGAAGCAACATGGGACGAGGCGCTGGACGTTGCCGCGAACGGCCTGAAGGGACGCGGGCGCGAAATCGCAGGCTTCGGTTCGGCCAAATGCACCAACGAAGAGGCGTATCTGTTCCAGAAACTGATCCGTCAGGGGTTCGGTCATAACAACGTCGATCACTGCACGCGGCTTTGCCATGCGTCATCCGTGGCCGCGCTGATGGAAAATGTCGGTTCCGGCGCTGTGACTGCGACCTTCAACCAGATCGAAAATGCGGATGTGGCGATTGTCATCGGGGCCAACCCGATTGAAAACCATCCCGTCGCTGCGACCTATTTCAAGCAATTCGCCAAACGCGGCGGTAAGCTGATCGTGATGGACCCGCGTGGTCAGGCGCTGCGACGCCATGCGTCACATATGCTGCAATTCCGGCCCGGTGCCGATGTGTCCCTGCTGAACGCGATCATGCATGTGATCGTGCAAGAACGGCTGTACGATCAGCAATATATCGAGGCCTACACCGAAAACTGGGAGGCAGAGAAAGAGCATCTTGCCGATTTCGCACCTGAAAAGATGGAAGGCATCTGCGGTATTCCGGCGGAAACCCTGCGCGATGTCGCCCGCACATTCGCCGGCGCGAAGGCTGCGATGATCTTTTGGGGAATGGGCGTCAGCCAGCATATCCACGGCACCGACAATGCGCGTTGCCTGATCAGCCTTGCGTTGATGACGGGGCAGGTGGGCCGCCCCGGCGCGGGGCTGCACCCGCTGCGCGGGCAGAACAACGTGCAGGGCGCGTCTGACGCGGGCCTAATCCCGATGTTCCTGCCGGATTATCAGCCCGTGGGCGACCCGCGCGTACGCAACGCCTTTGGCAGAATCTGGGAGGAAGGCGAAATTAACCCCAACAAGGGCCTGACCGTGACCGAAATCCTTGACGCGGTCCATGCGGGGGACATCAAGGGTATGTATATCTCGGGTGAAAACCCTGCCATGTCCGACCCCGACGTTGAACATGCGCGCGATGCGCTGGCCAAGCTCGACCACCTTGTGGTGCAGGATATCTTTATCACAGAAACCGCGAATTTCGCCGATGTCATTCTGCCGGCGTCGGCCTTTGCCGAAAAGACCGGCACCGTGACCAACACCAACCGGCAGGTCCAGATGGGGCGCCCTGCCATGTCGCCCCCCGGTGACGCGCGCGAAGACTGGTGGATCACGGTCGCACTGGCCCGGCGGCTGGGCCTTGGCTGGACCTATGCCCACCCGCGCGAAGTTTTTGCCGAGATGGCGCAGGTGATGCGGTCGCTGAACAATATCACGTGGGACCGGCTGGAAGCGGACAGCGCCGTGACCTACCCGTCACTGTCGCCCACCGATCCCGGCCAACCCATTGTCTTTGCAGATGGTTTCCCCCGCCCCGATGGACGCGCGCGGTTCACACCCGCCAACGTGATCGCACCTGACGATACGCCTGATGCGGATTATCCGATGATCCTCACGACAGGGCGGCAGTTGGAACACTGGCACACCGGATCAATGACGCGGCGGTCAAAGGTGCTGGATGCCGTGGAACCAGAGGCAAACTGTTCCCTGCACCCCGCAACCTTGCGTCAGTTGGGCGTGGAACCGGGCGGCATGCTGCGACTGACCACACGGCGCGGCAGCATCACCGTCATGGCCCGCGCCGACCGCGCGGTCGCCCTCGACATGGTATTCCTGCCCTTTGCCTATGTAGAGGCGGCGGCGAACATCCTGACCAATTCGGCAGTGGACCCTTACGGGAAGATTCCCGAGTTCAAGTTTTCAGCGGTGCGGGTGGAAAAGGTGGAGGAAGAGGTGGCGGCGGAGTAGGGGGCAAAGGATGCGCTGAAAACCCCCAAGCTGATTCGATACTTCGGGATCAATAGCTTCACTATCTGTTTGGAGGGGCGGCGCAGACTTTCGAGAATCGAATTCTAGCCAAGTTGCCAAGCAGATAGCGAGACCTGTCCGTTTGTGGTAGCGTTAGGGCGATAGATTGGAATTAAGGGGTGTCAAATTGATTGAGAGCATTCGAACGTTCTTATCACAACCGTGGAATGCCGGGGTCGGAGCTTGGGCAGCAGTAATTAGCGCTGTCGTGGCTATTGTGTTTTTCATCATCACCGTAAGACGCCAGAAGGCTGCGGCTGGTCGTGGTGGTGATGCAATCGTCAAGAATGCTGATGGCGAGGCTTATGGTGGAAGGGGAGGATCTGGCGGAGGACATTTTGGACAGGGTGGCGATGGTGGAAACGCCAAAGTTGTTGGCGCAAGGGGCAAGGCGATTGGTGGGGACGGTGGCGATGCTTGAACGCGATAAGTTCCCTCGTGGCGGTCATGGCGGATCATCCGAAGTTCGAGGGAACAGCGGAACTGCAATTGGTGGTAGGGGCGGACGTGGCGGGAATGTACGGGGCGCTAAAGGCGGGGATGGCGGAGGAGGCCATCATGAAGGGGATGGCACTATAATTGGAGGCGATGGCGGTGATGCGGGACGCTTGGGTAGACCGACACTAGGCGCTCCATCCACGTGTGAACGAATGCTCCACACCGATTGGTCTTCCATTTTACTGGCCACCTCTGTCGATGAATATGGGATACTTCTGCCTGGTCGCGGTGGCGACAGTGGTCAAGCAGAAATTGTTTCCGACGGACGTTCATACTCGCTCAATGTCATTCTTAAACTGCTTCGAATTTGGCGGAATGAAATCATTGATACGGTTGACGAACTTGCCCCAAGCTCTCCGCACGCATGGTGGGACCTAGCTACGGAAATGTTCCCCAAAGAGTCTGAGCGAGCGCTGGCGCACATGAGAGAATGCGAAGATTATCCAGACCAACGGAGTCGCTCGCCATACTCCTGAATGATATTTGTGTTTGGAAACTCAGATCGCAACGTCGATGCAATACGAATAAAATTCTCGCCTTCGGCACTCCAAACGAGCCTTCCCTCATTTCGCCCATTGGCATCTTTAGACGCGTTGGATCAGAAAACCCATTAACTGAACGCTTGTTCAAAAAATGATTTGACGGATCGGGGGGCTTGCCCACAGTATACCTCAAAGGGGTGGATCGCGGGGAGGCGACTCGCCCCGGCGCTGGCGCAAAGTCAGTGAGGGAGGATCATTGCGATGAACGAGAGTGCCAGCAGCGGAGTCACATCCATTCCGGACCTTCTGGCCCGGAACGTGGCGCAGCATGGCGCAAAATCCGCCTACCGCGAAAAGGAATTCGGGATCTGGCAAAGCTGGACCTGGGCGCAGGCCGCCGCCGAAATCGACGCGCTGGCCATGGGGTTGCTGACGATGGGCGCGGATGTGGGCGACCATATTGCCATTGTCGGGCGCAACCGCCCCGCGCTCTATTGGGCGATGGTCGCGGCGCAGCGGATCGGCTGTGTGCCGGTGCCGCTGTATCAGGATGCCGCCGCCGAGGAAGTCGCCTATGCGATGGAACACTGCGGCGCGCGGTTTGCCGTTGTGGGCGATCAGGAACAGGTGGACAAGATCGCGGATGTGCGCGCCAGCCTGCATGAATTGGAACATGTGATCTATCTGGACGGGCGCGGCCTGCGCAAATACGATCATTCCCATATGACCAGCTATGCGGATGTGCAAAAGGCCGGGCGCGCGTCGGGACGCATCGACGAGGTCAATGCACGCTCTGCCGCGCGCACCTATGACGACACATGTGTGATGCTGTATACTTCCGGCACGACGGGGCGGCCCAAGGGTGTTGTGCTGTCGAACCGCAATGTGATCGAAACATCGAAAAACTCCGCTGAATTCGATCATCTGAAGGCGGGCGACGAGGTGCTGGCCTATCTTCCTATGGCCTGGGTGGGCGATTTCATCTTTTCCATCGGTCAGGCGATGTGGGCGGGGTTCTGCGTAAATTGCCCCGAAAGCCCCGACACGATGATGACCGACCTGCGCGAGATCGGGCCAACGTATTTCTTTGCCCCGCCGCGGGTGTTCGAAAACCAGTTGACCACCGTGATGATCCGGATGGAGGACGCGAGCCGGATCAAGAAATGGCTGTTCGATCATTTTATGGCGGTTGCGCGCCGTGTCGGTCCCGCCATTCTGGATGGCAAACCTGTGAGCGGCATGGACCGATTCCGGTATTGGTTGGGTAATCTGCTGGTGTATGGCCCGCTGAAAAATACGCTGGGGCTGAGCCGCGTGCGGGTGGGCTATACCGCAGGAGAGGCGATCGGCCCCGAGATTTTCGATTTCTACCGGGCTTTGGGGATCAACCTCAAGCAGCTTTATGGCCAGACAGAGGCGACGGTTTTCATCACACAGCAACCCGATGGCGAGGTGCGCAGCGACACAGTGGGCGTTCCGTCGCCAGGGGTAGAGTTGCGGATCGCCGAAAACGGCGAGGTGTTCTATCGCTCGCCGGGTGTTTTCGTCGAGTATTACAAGAACGCCGAAAGCACGGCCGGCACCAAGGACCCCGAAGGCTGGGTTGCAACAGGCGACGCCGGTTTCATCGAGGAAGGCACCGGCCATCTGCGGATCATCGACCGCGCCAAGGATGTGGGCAAGATGGCCGATGGCAGCCTGTTTGCGCCGAAATACGTTGAAAACAAGCTGAAGTTCTACCCCAATATCCTTGAGGCGGTCGTGTTTGGTGCGGGCCGCGACTATTGTGTGGCGTTCATCAACATCGACCTGACGGCGGTGGGCAACTGGGCCGAGCGGAACAACATCGCCTATTCGAGCTATCAGGAATTGTCGCAGCACAGCCAGGTGCTGGCGCAGATTTCCGATCATGTGGCGGAGGTGAATAAATCGGTTGCCGCCGATCCGATGCTGGCGGGCTGTCAGGTGCATCGGTTCCTTGTGCTGCACAAGGAGTTGGACCCCGATGATGGCGAGATTACCCGGACACGCAAGGTCCGTCGCCGGACAGTGGAAGATAAATACGCCGATCTGATCGATGCGCTGTATGCCGGTAAGGACGAGATTTATACGGAGACAGAAGTGACCTATGAGGATGGCCGGAAGGGCAAGATCAAGGCGACGCTGGATTTGCGGGATGCGGTTGTCGCGCCTGCGCGACAGGTCGCAGCGGAATGACGGTTCGGCGCTCAGCTTCGCTATCGCCCCGCCCCCCATCCCGTTGCCTCTGGCGGGAGTGTTTCTGGCAAGATGACGGGGGTGTTGCGTGAAGGACAGTATGGAGCCTTATGTGACCGAGGATGGTCGCACCATTGGTGGCGTCTTGATGGACATGCGCGGCATAACGCTGCGTTTTGGCGGCGTCGAGGCGATCAAGAATATTTCCTTTGATATCCGCGAAGGGGAAATTCGTGCAATCATCGGCCCCAACGGCGCGGGCAAATCATCGATGCTGAACGTTATTTCGGGATTTTATCATCCGCAGGAGGGCGAAGTCTGGTTTCGCGGGCAAAAGCGGCCGCCAATGAAGCCGTTTCAAGTGGCGCGTTTGGGGATAGCCCGGACGTTCCAGAATATCGCCCTGTTCGAAGGCATGACCGTGTTGGATAACATCATGACCGGGCGGCTGACCCATATGAAAGCGGGCATGTTGGCGCAGGCCGTGTGGTACGGGCGGGCGCAGGCCGAAGAGGTGGCGAACCGCGCGGTGGTGGAACGCATTATCGATTTTCTTGAAATTCAGGCGATCCGTAAGACGCCCGTGGGCCGTTTGCCCTATGGGTTGAAAAAGCGTGTCGAACTGGCCCGCGCGCTGGCGGCAGAGCCAAAGTTGCTGTTGCTGGACGAGCCGATGGCGGGCATGAATGTTGAGGAAAAAGAGGACATGAGCCGCTTTATCCTTGATGTGAATGATGAGTTCGGGACGACTATTGCCCTGATCGAACACGACATGGGGGTGGTGATGGATATCAGTGACCGCGTGGTTGTGATGGATTACGGTCGCAAGATCGGGGACGGCACGCCGGAAGAGGTGCGTGGAAACCAAGAGGTGATCGATGCCTATCTGGGGGTGGCCCATGACTGAACGAGGTGTGACTGATGTCTGCTGATTTCCTTTACGGCATCGAGGTTGTCATCAACGGCCTGATGGCCGGAGTGCTTTACGCACTGGTGGCGCTGGGATTTGTGTTGATCTTCAAGGCATCCGGCATCTTCAACTATGCGCAGGGCGTCATGGCGTTGTTCGCGGCGCTGACACTGGTCGGGGTCATGGAAGGGCAGGTGCCTTTCAGCCATTTGATCAACGCAGTTTTTGGCACGGACATCCACAATTTCGGCTGGGAGGTGCCCGCGCTTCTTGCGATTCTGTTGACGCTGGTGGTCATGGTGTTTTTTGCCTGGGCGGTGCAGAAATTCGTGTTCCGCCATCTGGTCGGGCAAGAGCCGATCATTCTGTTCATGGCGACGATTGGTCTGGCCTATTTTCTGGAAGGTGTCGGTGATCTGATGTGGGGGTCGGATATCAAGACCCTTGCGCTGGGCTTGCCGCAGGGGGGGTCCATGTTCGTGGAGGATCTGACATCCGGTCTGGGTGGTGAGGATTTCTACGGGTTCTTTATCGACAAATTGGACATGGTGGCGACCGTCGTGGCAGCGGTGCTGGTAATAGGGCTGATCGCCTTTGCCCAGTATACCAAGCAGGGCCGCGCGATGCGGGCCGTGGCCGATGACCATCAGGCGGCATTGTCGGTGGGCATTTCGCTGAATTTCATCTGGGTGCTGGTCTGGTCGCTGGCCGGGTTGGTCGCACTGGTTGCGGGTGTGATGTGGGGGGCGAAATCTGGTGTGCAGTTTTCGCTGTCGCTGATCGCGCTGAAGGCGCTGCCGGTGCTGATGCTGGGGGGCTTTACGTCGATCCCCGGTGCGATTGTGGGCGGGTTGATCATTGGCGTTGGCGAAAAGCTGTTTGAATATACCATCGGCGCGCCGTTCCTAGGTGGGGCTACCGAAAACTGGTTTGCCTATATGCTGGCGCTGATTTTTCTGGTGTTCCGTCCGCAGGGGCTGTTTGGGGAGAAGATCATTGAGAGGGTTTGACATCGCAGCATTGATCACCGGCGGGTGTATAGCGATTGCCGCTGTCGTGCTTGGATTCGTTGCTTATGCCGATTTGCGTTTTCGAGGGTTTGGCAGCGCTCAGGGTTCTGATGCATGGGCGACAGTTTGGCTTTCAGTAGCCGTCGGCATTGCAGCAGTTATTGTGGTCACTCTGTTTTTGAGAAGGAACAAGCCCTAATGCTCTATCGTGAAGCAGGTGATTTCAAGACATCCTATGAGACGGACAGCCAGACTTTTCCGATCAGGTTCGACCGGATCGGGTTTTGGGTGGTCGTGGCGATTGCCTTTGGCGTCATTCCGTTCCTGATCAACGACTATTGGGCCAATGCGATTTTCGTACCGTTTCTGATCTATGCGATTGCGGCCATCGGGTTGAATATTCTGGTGGGCTATTGCGGGCAGGTCAGTCTAGGCACGGGAGGGTTCATGGCGGTGGGGGCCTATGCCTGTTACAAGCTGATGACCAGCTTTCCCGATGTATCCATCGTCATTCATGTGATGCTTGCCGGGGTGATCACAGCTGCGGTCGGGGCGGCGTTTGGGTTGCCATCACTGCGGATCAAGGGATTTTATCTGGCGGTGGCCACGCTGGCCGCGCAGTTCTTTCTTGTCTGGATGTTCAACAAGGTCAGTTGGTTCTACAATTACTCTGCATCCGGCCAGATCAATGCGCCCGAACGGTTTGTCGGGGGTTTTGCAGTGACCGGGGCGAATACATCTGCTCCGGCGAAATATATGATCTGTCTGGTGTTTCTGACGGCCTGTGCTTTGCTGGCCCGCAATCTGACGCGGGGCACGATCGGCCGTTCGTGGATGGCGATCCGTGACATGGATATCGCGGCGGAAATCATCGGGGTGAACCCGCTGAAGGCCAAGCTGACCGCATTCGCGGTGTCGTCGTTCTTTATCGGGATTGCAGGGGCGTTGTTCTTTGCCGTCTATCTGGGCGCGGTCGAGGTGGGCGAGGCATTCGGCATCCAGAAGTCGTTTCTGGTGCTGTTCATGGTAATTATTGGCGGGCTGGGGTCTATCTTTGGCAGCTTCGCGGGGGCGGCATTTCTGGTGTTGCTGCCGGTCGCCCTCAAGGTGATCGGCGTCGACCTGCTGGGCTGGCCCACTGATCTTGTCGCGCACCTGCAACTGGTCATCGTGGGGGGGCTGATCATGTTTTTCCTGATCAAGGAACCGCATGGTCTGGCGCAGATATGGCGTTTGACAAAGGAAAAACTACGGCTTTGGCCGTTTCCTTATTAGCAAAAAGCCGGGGCCGAACCCCGGTTCACGACAAATCGGATCAACCAATGGGAGGAAAGAACCGATGACACTCAAGACACTAGCCGCAATGGCCCTGGCCGGGGCAATGGCCGCCGGACCTGCGATGGCCGAACTGGTCATTCCTGATCTCAGCTATAGGACCGGCCCGTATGCGGCGGGCGGCACGCCATTTTCGGACGGCTATCAGGACTACTTCAACCTGCTGAACGCCCGTGACGGGGGCATTGGCGGTGAAGCGATCCGGCTGATCGAATGCGAAACCGGCTACAACACCGAAAAAGGCGTTGAATGCTACGAAGCGACCAAGGGTGAAGGCGCGTTGATCTATCAACCGCTGTCTACGGGCATCACCTATCAGTTGATCCCCAAGGCGACGGCGGATGGCATTCCCCTGCACACGATGGGCTATGGCCGCACGTCCGCTGCCAATGGCGAAGTGTTCAACTGGGTTTTCAACTATCCTGCGAACTATTGGGATGCCGCATCTGTGGCCGTGAATTATCTGCTGGATGAAAACGGTGGATCGCTGGACGGCAAGAAGATCGCGCTGGTCTATCACAACTCTGCCTACGGCAAGGAACCGATCCGCACGCTGGAGGAGCTGTCGGCGAAGCACGGGTTTGAACTGACCCAGCTGGCCGTGGATCACCCGGGCCAGGAACAGAAATCGCAGTGGCTGCAAATTCGCCGCGAACGTCCCGATTACGTTGTGATGTGGGGCTGGGGCGTGATGAACCAGGTTGCTGTGCAGGAAGCTGCGAACATTGGGTTCCCGATGGAAAATTTCATCGGTAACTGGTGGGCCGGTGCCGAACATGACGTGACCCCTGCGGGCATGGCCGCTGATGGCTACAAGTCGCTGAACATGAACCGTGTGCAGGACTATCCCGTGCTGGGGGAAATCAAGACGCTGGTCCACGATGCAGGTAATGCAGCGGGTGACGGCAGCAACCTTGGTTCGGTGCTATATGTGCGGGGCATGTATGCCGCGATGCTGGCTGCCGAGGCGATTGCAAATGCACAGGACATCCATGGCGTTTCCGCAGTGACCGCAACCATGGTTCGCGACGGCATGGAGGCGCTGGACATCACCGAGGCCCGGATGGAAGAACTGGGTATGGGTGGTATCGGACCGGTCTTCTCGGTTTCGTGCGAAAACCACGGTGGGTCCGGTCAGGGGCTTGTGCAGCAGTGGAACGCGGCTGACGGTGTCTGGGTGCCGCTGACCGATTTCATCGCGCCAGATGACAGTGTGATCGACCCGCTGATCGCCGAGGATTCCGCCGCCTTTGCAGCGGAAAACAACATCACACCGGGTTGCCTGTGATTTGACCATGGCGGGCGGCCCTTGGCGGCCGCCCGTATTCCAAGAATTTCTGGCAAGATGACATAGCCAAGAGAGGCCAAGATGCTGGACAGCGCCAAGACCGAGACCTTACTTGAGGTCAACAATATCGAGGTGATCTACAACCACGTCATCCTTGTCCTTAAAGGCGTGTCGCTGAATGTGCCCAAAGGCGGAATTACCGCGCTGCTGGGTGGCAATGGCGCAGGCAAGACCACGACGCTCAAGGCGATTTCGAACCTGTTGCAATCCGAGCGGGGTGAAGTGACCAAAGGGTCCATCATCTATCGCGGTGAAAAGGTGCAGCATCTGTCGCCCTCCGATCTGGTGAAAAAGGGTGTCATTCAGGTGATGGAAGGCCGCCATTGTTTCGAGCATCTGACCATCGAGGAAAATCTGATGACCGGCGCCTACACGCGTGGCGACGGCACCGGGGCGGTCAGTGCCGACCTTGAGATGGTCTATGATTACTTTCCGCGTCTGCGCGAGCGCCGCAAAAGCCAGGCAGGCTATACCTCGGGTGGTGAACAGCAGATGTGCGCGATTGGGCGCGCCCTGATGTCCCGCCCTGAAACGATCCTGTTGGACGAACCGTCGATGGGTCTGGCGCCGCAGCTGGTCGAAGAGATTTTCACAATTGTGAAAAACCTGAATGAAAATGAAGGGGTGTCCTTTCTGCTGGCCGAGCAAAACACCAATGTTGCCCTGCGTTTCGCCCATCAGGGATACATTCTGGAAAGCGGGCGCGTGGTGATGGAAGGACCGGCAGCCGAGTTGCGCGAGAATCCGGATGTGAAGGAATTCTATCTGGGCATGTCGGACGAGGGCCGCAAATCGTTTCGCGATGTGCGCAGCTATCGCCGCCGCAAGCGCTGGCTGGCGTAAGCGTTGTGTGGGCAGTTCAAGACTGGTTATTGAATAGCAGGCGGTGCGGGGTCTAGCGTTGCTTGTCCGAATTGCCATGATGACGGACAGGAGAATGCAATGATGACCCACTACGACGATCTGGAAACGCAGACCGCAGAAAGCCGTGAATCCCGGCAAATGGCCTTGTTGCAAAAACAGTTGTTGCGCCTGCGCGCGACTGAAAAGTCTGACCTGCCGGATGTCGAAATTAAATCGCTGGCTGATCTGGCGCTGTTGCCCGTGCTGCGCAAATCGGATCTGGCCAAACTTCAAAAAGCGGCCCCCCCTTTCGGTGGTATGGCTGTGACGCACCCCAGTCATATCTTTCAATCCCCCGGTCCGATCTATGAACCGGGCGGATCCAGCCATGACTGGTGGCGCTTTGGCCGTTTCCTGCATGCCTGTGGCATCGGCAAGGGCGATATCGTGCAGAACTGCTTTGGCTATCACCTGACACCAGCGGGGACGATGTTTGAAAATGGCGCGCGGGCCGTGGGGGCCACCGTGTTGCCTGCGGGCACGGGCCAGACCGAATTGCAGGTGCGTTCAGCCGTTGATGTGGGCACGACCGCCTATGCGGGCACGCCGGATTACCTGAAGGTTATTCTGGAAAAGGCCACTGAAATGGGCGTGACCCTGCAGATTACCAAGGCCGCCGTGTCGGGTGGCGCGCTGTTTCCGCAGCTGCGCCAGTTTTATGCGGATCGTGGCATCACATGCCTGCAATGCTATGCCACTGCCGATCTGGGCCATATCGCCTATGAAACGATGCCCGGTGAAGGGATGATCGTGGACGAAGGCGTGATCGTAGAGATCGTGACCCCCGGCACCGGCACACCGGTTGAGGTGGGCGAGGTGGGTGAAGTTGTGGTGACATCGCTAAACCCCGATTACCCGCTGATCCGCTTTGCTACAGGCGATATGAGCGCGGCGATGCCTGGGCAAAGCCCTTGCGGGCGCACCAATATGCGCATCAAGGGCTGGATGGGACGGGCCGACCAGACCACCAAGATCAAGGGGATGTTCGTGCGCCCCGAACAGGTGGCCGACCTGGTTGCGAAAACCGGTGCGGGCCGTGCGCGCGTGATCGCCGACCGTGCAGGCGACGCTGATACGATGATCGTGCAGGTTGAAGGTGACGGGCTTGACCCCACTGCCATCGCTGTGGCGGTGCAGGATGTGCTGAAGCTGAAAGGGGATGTGCAATGCTGCGCCCCCGGAACATTGCCGCGCGACGGCCTCGTGATCGAGGACCGCCGGACATACGAGACCTGAACGAAGGAGTACCCTGATGCGAAACGTGTTTCTGACAACGGCCCTGATGGCGCTGGGCGTGCCTGCGCTGGCTGATGATGCGGCCCTTTTGATCGGGGTGGAACGCTATCAGGAATTGCGCCGCCTGTCGGGTGGTGCCGATGTGACCCGGGCGGATGACGATCTGCGCGATGCCGGCTATGTCGTTGCCGCGCTGACGAACGGATCGTCCCGAGATACCCGGCGCGTGCTGGGTGACTTTCTGGCCGAGGTGGACGATGCCGACCGGCTGGTCGTGGGCCTGTCGGGGCGGTTTGTCACCGATGGCGGGCGCACATGGTTCCTGACCGCCGATGCGGATCAGCCCGACCTGTTCACGATGGGCAACACAGCAGTGTCGCTGGACAGCCTGATGGCTGTGTTGGCGCGCGTGCCGGGGCAGGCGGTGCTGGTGCTGGGCCTTGATACAGGGGCGAATGATGCGCAGGGTGATTACCTGCGCGAAGGGCTGGGTGAACTGGATATTCCACAGGGGGTGACTGTGGTGATCAGCCCGCCCAACCAGACCGATGATGTTCTGTCAGATGCTATCGCCCGCCCCGGTCGCAATGTCATGGGCTATGTGCGCGACAATCGCCGGTTTTCCGCACAGGGTTATGTGCCGCAAAGCCTGATCCTTCAACCTGATGATGTCCCTGTGGTGCAGGCGCCTGTCGTTGATCCAACACAGGGTTTCTGGGAGAGCGCCCAAGAGACGAATACCGCCGACAGCTATCGCAATTTCCTCTTTACCTATCCGAATAGCCCCTATGCCGCCGAGGCACGTCGGCGTCTGGACGAAATCGAAAACGACCCTGTGCGGATGGCCGAACTGGCAGAGGATGCGTTAAACCTTTCGCGCAACGAACGCCGCGCGATCCAGCAAAACCTGACTCTGCTGGATTACAACACACGCGGTGTCGATGGCATATTCGGCCCCGGCACCCGCGGTGCGATCCGCAACTGGCAGCAGACCAACGGGTTTGCGCAGACAGGGTATCTGACCGCTGAACAGATCAGCCGCATTGACGGGCAGGCCAGCAGGCGCGAAGCCGAAATTGCCGCGGAAGAGGCCGAAGCCCGTGCCACTGCGGAACGGCTTGACCGTGCCTTTTGGGAGGAAACCGGCGCGCAGGGGGATGAAGCAGGCTATCGCATCTACCTGGACCGATACCCCGAAGGTCTGTTCGCCCAAGAAGCGCGCGAGGCACTAAACGTGCCGCAAGAGCCGCCGCGCGATCAATCACAAGGCAACGATCTGGCCCGCTCCGAGGAAGAGGCCCTGAACATCAACCCTATTCTGGCGCGGCTGATCGAAAGCAGGCTGGACCAGCTGGGGTTTGATCCGGGCCGGGTCGATGGGCAGTTTGACAACGATACGCGCAGTGCCATCGCCCGCTATCAGACCCGGCGCAACCTGCCGGCCACGGGCTATCTGAACCAGCCAACGCTGGCGCGCCTGCTGGCCGATACGTTGGGGCGGTAAAATCCGCGCGCTGGGTTGCCACCGGTCGCCATGACGCAAAGCCCCCGCATGATGTGACAGGCGGGGGCTTTTGTTGGTTATGCGGGCGTCCTATTCGGTCGCGCGCACATACCGTTCAACCAGCAACCGGATGAACCCTTGACCGTCTTCATACCGTTTGACGCCGATAAGATATGTGCCTTCCTGGACGCGGCCGATCACCATGCTGTCCAAGCCGTCGCCGTAATCGTCATTCTGCCCGATCTCGCGCCCCAGATCATCGTAAACGATCAGCCATGGGTCACTATTGCCCGCTGCGATGGCCTCGACCAGCAACAGGCTGCTTTCAGCCACATCCACGGTAAACCATGTCACGTCGCTGGCGGCCTGCACATCCTGCCGCAGACGTGTCTGTAGTGTCCCAAGCGAAGTGAACGCGACGCTGCCGTCAAGTGGGGGTGCGGCCTCTCCGCGGGCATAAAGGCTGTTCAGCGCAGTCTCGGGATCATAGGCGTTGACACTGACCGAGATCGGCAGTGCGGTGTCGTTCAGCGCGGTGACCCCGATGCAATAGGTGCCGGCGGCCAGCGGCTCGGTCATGTCAAGCTGCGGGTTCAGCCCGTCGAAATCATCATTTTCGGCGATAAGCGCACCATCCGGTCCGTATAGGGTCAGCACCGGATCGGCATCCTGGTTTTCTGCGCGGATGCTGACAGCGGTCGGACGTTCAAGGGTGAAAGCCCAATAGGGGATCTCATCGACAGAGCCAGTGGCGCTTGCGCCAATGCCCCCCAGTGAGGTGGCTGTTTCACAGCTGCCAAGATCGTCGCCCGCGACATTGGCACTGGTCCCCTCGGTAAGGGGGGCATGTTCGGTCCGGCCGATCCGCACAAATGCGGTCATCGGACCGCCGTCGTAACTGCGCAGGGCCATACAATAGGTTCCCGCCACAAGGGTGGTTTCCGCGCGCGATGCCGCGCTGCCGCCTGAATCGTCATCTGACAGGATGACGCCACCAGTGCTGTCAAGCAGATCAATGATCGGATCACCTGCACCGCGGCCTGCCGCCTCGACCCTGACGTCGGTCACTTGGGTCAGCGTGAAGAGAGACACATATTCGTTGCCGCCCATCACCAGCGCCATTTGTTCAAGGTAATTGCCGACGGTCGCGATATCCGAACCCGCTTCGTCCCCGCCGATCCATTGCCCATTGCGGCCCGCACCGTCGCAAATTGCGTCTTGGGCCAACGCGGCAGAGCCGCACAGGGTGAGCGTCATTGCGAGCGTTACCGGTTTCAAGGCGCGAAATATCATGGTCAAACGGTCCTTTTCGTATTGTGCGAAAGCATTACGCTATCGTAGGCGCAATGCCTGCATCATGGCCATACCGAAGCGGTGCAACGACGGCAGATGCCTGTCAACTTTCTGCCGGAGGCAGTGACAGCAAAAGGCCTTGCGCAACGAAAAAGGGTCGCGCCACCGGCACGACCCTTTGTTTTCTGCTGCTGATGCGCAGGTTCAGCCCTGACGGGCCTTGAACCGGCGTTGCGTCTTGTTGATCACATAGACGCGGCCCTTACGGCGCACGACGCGGCAATCGCGATGGCGCTGCTTGAGCGAGCGGAGGGAGTTACGGACTTTCATGTCGCGTGTCCTTCATGTCGCGGCGCGCGGATTGCGCCTTGGGTTTATGTCTGGACCCCGAGGGGCCCGCGAATGCATGGTGGACGATACTGGGATCGAACCAGTGACCCCTTCGATGTCAACGAAGTGCTCTACCGCTGAGCTAATCATCCATGTCCAACACTTTTCGCCACACGCCCTATAACGAAACAGGACGCGGGGCGAACCGCGTCAGGTGTGCGGTGTATAAAAGGAGTCGGAACGGGGATCAAGGGCTTTTGGTAATTTCATATTATGCGCTATCTATGATCGGGAAGGAGCCGCAGTTGTCGCATTCATCTTATGATCTTGTTCGCCCCGGCACACGCACGACCAGCGTGGTTTTTGCCTCGCCGCACAGCGGGCGCGACTACCCCGCGTCGTTTCTTGGACAGGCCGTCCTGGATGCACGTGAAATCCGGTCATCCGAGGATGCTTTTGTAGATTTACTGTTCGCGACGGCGCCGAATCACGGTGCCCCTTTGCTTACCGCGACTGCGCCGCGCGCATATCTTGACCTGAACCGCGCGCCGGATGAATTGGATCCGGCCTTGATCGCAGGTGTGCGCCGTACGCCGCACAATCCGCGTGTCGCCAGCGGTTTGGGTGTCGTGCCGCGGGTCGTGGCCAACGGCCGCCAGATTTATCGTGGCAAGATCACTCTGGCCGAGGCGCACAACCGTATCGCGACGTCTTGGCGGCCCTATCACGATATGCTGCAGACGCTGCTTGACGAGAGTTACAATGCCTTTGGGCAGGCCATCTTGATCGATTGCCATTCGATGCCGCATGAGGCGCTGGAAAACGTGGGCGCCATGGGCGGGGTCCGCCCCGAAGTGGTGTTGGGCGATCGTTTTGGCGCTGCGGCGTCCGGCGACGTAATTGAACAGGTCGAGGCCGCCTTTGCCAAAGCAGGGTTGCGGGTGGCGCGAAACATGCCTTTTGCCGGGGCCTATAACACCCAGCACTATGGTCGCCCTGCCAAAAATCAGCACGCCATTCAGATTGAAATCGACCGTGCCCTTTATATGAATGAACGCACGTTGGCGCCGCATGACGGGTATGCCGCCTTCAAGGCCCTGCTGGACGGAGTGATTGCCGATCTGGCTGCAATCGGCCACATCGGCGAACAGCAGGTCGCCGCCGAGTAGGGGAGATGGTGGACCACCCTTTGGGCTAGCGCAGTGCGCGGCCCTTGATAATCGCGTCTGCACCGTATTTTTCCCGGATCAAGTCGGCGGCCTTTTCGGCCCGTGCCCGTTTGCCTGCATCGGGGTCCAGCAGATCGCCTTCGCGGTCTGCATCTCTGGCCGATGTGATTTCCGACAGACCGACACCCAAAAGACGGTAGGGGCCTTGCGGGCCCGCCTGATCGAACAAGGCCCGTGCCGTCCGATAGATCGTATCGGCCAATTGGGTGGGGTGACGCAGGCTTTGGCGTTTCGAGATCAGCTTGAAATCCGATGTCTTCAGTTTCAGTGTTACGACGCACCCGGCCTTTTCCTTGGCCTTGGCCCGCGCGCTGACTTTTTCGGCCATGCGCCAGATGTGCCCGTCCAGAATGTCGGTGTCGCCCGTATCTTCGTGAAAGGTGGTTTCGTTGGACAGGGTCTTGACCGGTGTATGCGCCGAGATACGGCGCGCGTCTTCGCCGCGTGCCAGACCAAAGAGCCTTTCACCCATGCCGCCGAAACGGTCGTGCAGGTCGCGCCTGTCCCACCGCAGCAGATCATCAAAGGTGCGAATGCCCGCCGCGTTCAGGCTCGCTTGCGCCGCCGGGCCGATCCCCCAGATCAGCCGCACGGATCTTGGGCGCAGAAATGCGGTTGTTTCCGCTCTGCCGATGATCGAAAACCCGCGCGGCTTGTCCAGATCGGATGCCACTTTGGCCAGAAATTTATTGTGTGACAGCCCGATCGAGCCGGTCAGCCCCAGTTCGTCCTTCATCCGCTTGATCAGCCGCGCCAGCATCACGGCAGGCGGGGCGCCATGCAGGCGGGCGGTGCCGGTCATGTCCATGAACGCCTCGTCCAGTGACAAGGGTTCGACCACGGGTGTCAGTTCCTCCATCATCGCCCGGATCGCGCGGGATGCTTTTGTGTAGGCCTCAAAGCGGGGGCGGACGACCACGGCCTCGGGGCAGAGTTTAAGCGCCTGAAACATCGGCATTGCAGATTTGACGCCCTTGATCCGCGCCACATCGCTGGCGGTGGATACGACGCCCCGCCTGCCGCCGCCGATGATGACGGGCTTGTCGGCCAATGCAGGATTGTCGCGTTTCTCGACCGAGGCGTAGAACGCATCGCAGTCCATGTGGGCGATGGTCAGGTCGCAAAGTTCCGGGTGCCGTGTCACCCGTGGACTGCGGCAGGTCGGGCAGCGGGTTTCGCTGTCGAAGGTGGTCAAGCAATCACGGCAAAGGGCGGGCATGGTTCTTTATACGGGGCGCTGGAAAT
>NZ_CBFIBD010000026.1:0-45976 GCF_965660735.1 Yoonia sp. | reverse complement strand
CCATGTAGGTAAACGCATTCGTCATCGCCGTTGGATGAACGGCACCACGCAGCAACAACTGGCCGAGCAGGTGGGGATCAAGTTCCAGCAAATCCAGAAATATGAAACAGGCATGAATCGCGTCAGTGCATCGCGCCTTTGGGACATTGCGAATGTCTTGAATGTGCCGGTGTCCTTTTTCTTTGAAGGTCTTGATGCGCAACCTGTGGCTGCCGCAGGAAACAAGGATATGCCCGGGGATATCCTGACAGACAAGGAAGCGCTGGAATTGCTGCGCTCTTACTACGCGATCCCTGAAAATCAGCGCCGCCGCCTGTTCGATCTGGCCCGCGTCCTGAGTGAAGCCGCCTGAAAGCAGCCTTGACCAACCCGTCTGCACCGCGCTACCGCAACGTGCGAGGCTGGCGCAGATGGGATGACATGCATGGAATTGGATACGACCACCCAGGCGGAACTGATCCGCGTGGCGCATCTTCTTGCGGATACGGCCCGGCCTGAAACCCTCCGGTTGTTCCGCAGCGTCGATTTGGTCGCTGACGACAAGGGACCGGGCGCCTTTGATCCTGTGACCGCTGCCGACCGTGCGGCTGAACAAGCCATGCGCACTGTTCTGGCCCGTGAGCGCCCCGATGATGCCATCCTTGGCGAAGAATTCGGCCATGCCGCTGGCACCAGTGGCCTGACATGGGTGCTGGACCCGATCGACGGCACCCGTGGCTACATGAGCGGGACACCGACATGGGGCGTGCTGGTGGCTGTTTCCGATGAAAACGGCCCGCTGTTCGGCCTGATCGACCAGCCTTATATTGGCGAACGCTTTGTTGGTGGATTGGGGCAGGCTGAATTGGCCGGGCCACATGGCACGCAGCCCCTGCGCACCCGTCAGGGCAGCGATCTGGCGGGCGCGACCCTGCTGACGACATTCCCCGAGCTTGGCACACCAGACGAGATGCGCGCGTTTCAGGCCGTGTCGGCACGGGCCCGGCTGACACGCTATGGTATGGATTGCTACGCCTACGCGCTTGTCGCGGCCGGCCAGGTCGATCTGGTGATCGAGGCAGGGTTGAACCCCTATGATATTCACGCCCCCATTGCCGTCATTCAGGCGGCGGGCGGAATTGTGACCAGTTGGACCGGTGGCCCGGCCCATGACGGGGGGCGCGTTATTGCCGCCGCCAACCCGACTGTCCATGCTGCAGCACTGGCTGTTTTGCAGGATACCTTGCATGAGTGATATGCTGATCCGCAATGCGATGACCATTCTGACGATGGATGATTCCCGGGCGGAACTGGCCGGGTCCGACATTCGGATCAGAGGCGGCGTGATTGCCGCCATTGGGCACGATCTGCCCGCCGAAGGTTGTGCCATCCTTGATGCCGCAGGTGCGGTTGTGACCCCCGGTCTGGTGAATACCCATCATCATCTATACCAGACGCTGACCCGGGCGGTCCCCGGCGGTCAGGACGCGCTGCTGTTCGGCTGGCTGCAAACGCTCTATCCGATCTGGGCGCGCTTTGGGCCGGATGAAATGTTCACTTCGGCGCAGATCGGGCTGGCAGAATTGGCCCTTTCGGGCTGTTCGCTGACATCCGATCATCTGTATCTCTTTCCCAACGGATCACGGCTGGATGACACGATTGCCGCGGCCTCGCAGGTCGGCCTGCGGTTTCACCCCACCCGCGGCGCGATGAGCATCGGAGAGAGCGCCGGTGGCCTGCCCCCCGACAGTCTGGTCGAAGACGAGGCGTCGATCCTGAACGATTGCATCCGCGTCATTGATGCCTTCCACGACCCGAACCCGGGCGCGATGGTGCGCGTCGGTGTCGCCCCTTGCAGCCCGTTTTCCGTGACCCGCGATCTGATGCGCGACGCGGCCCTGCTGGCCCGCGACAAGGGCGTGATGCTCCACACCCATCTGGCCGAAAACGAAGAAGACATCGCCTATTCACTGGAAAAATTCGGCTGCCGTCCAGGGCAGTATGCGCAAGACCTGGGGTGGACCGGCGATGATGTCTGGCATGCGCATTGCGTGAAACTGGATGCGCAGGAAATCAGCTTGTTCGCGCGCAGTCGCACCGGCGTTGCACACTGTCCTTGTTCGAACTGCCGCCTTGGGTCGGGCATAGCACCTGTGCGTGCGATGCGCGACGCTGGTGTGCGCGTGGGGTTGGGCGTGGATGGATCGGCCAGCAATGATGTCGGTAACCTGATGGCCGAGGCGCGGCAGGCGATGCTGTTGCAGCGGGTGCAGAATGGTGCCGATGCGATGTCAGCGCGCGAGGCGCTGGAAATCGCCACGCGTGGCGGCGCACAGGTGCTGGGCCGCGACGATTGCGGTCAGATCGCCGTGGGCAAACGCGCCGATATCGCGATCTGGGACGCGCGCGCGGTGGAAAACGCAGGGTCATGGGATCCGGCGGCGCTGGTGCTGGCGGGGCCTGCCAAGGTGCGTGATCTGTTCGTCGAAGGGCGGCAGGTGGTCGCGGGCGGCCGGATGACGACCATTGATCTTGATGCGACGATTACCCGGCAGAACAAATTGGCGGCACGGCTGGCAGAATAGCCGGTCCCTGTCATCTTGTTCAGGAGTAGACAAAGGACATTGGAAATGCGGATTTGGGTGGCTGTGATTGCGATGATGATGGTGACGGCATGCACCGAAACTGTGGCGGTCAAGGCGATGGACCAGCCCGTGACGGGTCGTTTCGCCAAAGATATGAACACATTCCGCGGCAGTCAGGGGCAGGGCGCTGTCGCACCAGACCGCCGCCTGCAACGCGCCGCCCAAGCCCATGCAAATGACATGGTGCGGCGCGGTTATTTTGCCCACCAATCGCCTGACGGTGGCAGGATGAGCGACCGCATCGCCGCCAGCGGCTATCGCGCCTGTGCCGCGGCGGAAAACATCGCCTTTGGACAAAAGACCGAAGCCGCCGTTTTCGCTGCATGGCGTGCCTCTGCTGGCCACCGGCGCAACATGCTGGGTAGCACCTTTGTCGACTATGGCATGGGCCGGTCGGGTGATACCTGGGTCTTGCTGCTGGCGCGGGACTGCTAGCGGCGCTGGCCCGCAATCCAGACAGCGCGCACCGCGCGATCGTCGCCCATCATGATCGTCGGAAACAGCGCATCCCAGATATCATTCGCCCGCGCGCTGCGCTGGGCAATCGCGGGCGTCGATGCCAGGTCAAGCACCACAAGGTCCGCCATGGCACCAACCCCCAGATGGCCGATCTGCCCGCCCATATGCAACGATTGCGCCGATCCTTCGGTCGCCAGCCACAACAGTTGCGCGGGATGCAACGCGACCCCGCGCAACTGCCCGATTTCATAAGCCGCAGCCATCGTGCGCAGCATCGAAAACGATGATCCGCCGCCGGTATCTGTCGCCAGCCCGATCCGCAGTCCGGCCTGCGCCAGCCCCATCAGATCGAACAGCCCCGACCCGATAAAGGTGTTCGACGTCGGGCAATGCACGACCGCCGCACCCACTTCGGTCAGGCGGTCCACCTCGCGCGGTTCCAGATGGATCGCGTGGCCATAAAGGCCGCGCGCGCCAAGCAGGCCATGACGTTCGTATGTATCGAGATAATCGCGGGCGTGCGGGAACAAATCGCGGACCCATGCGATTTCAGGCTGCTGCTCGCTCAGGTGGGTCTGCATCAGGCAATCTGGATATTCGGCCCAAAGCGCCCCAAGTGCTGCAAGCTGCTCTGCCGTAGATGTAGGCGAAAACCGCGGCGTGATCGCATATTGCGCCCGTCCTGTGCCGTGCCACTTGTCCAACAGGGACTTGCTGTCGTCATAGGCGCCTTGCGCAGTGTCGCGCAGCGTGTCGGGTGCATTGCGGTCCATGCAGGTCTTGCCCGCGACCACGGCCATGTTGCGCGCGCCGGCGGCGGTGAAAAACGCATCCACGCTGGCAAGGTGGATGGTGCAGAAACTGGTCAGCGTCGTGGTGCCGTGGTCCAGCGCCAGATCAAGCGTGCGCGCGGCCACATCGGCGGCATAGGCCGGATCGCCAAAGCGGGATTCTTCAGGGAAGGTGTAGGTGTTCAGCCAGTCGATCAGCTGTTTGCCCCAACTGGCGATCATGCCGGTCTGGGGGTAATGCATATGGGCATCGACAAAGCCGGCGCTGATCAGTGCCGCGCCATAATCGGTGACAGGTGCATCGGGATGGGCCGCACGCAACAGATCGGCGCTGCCCACAGCGGCGATCCGGCCACCTTCGATCAGAACCGCACCGTGGCGTTCATATCGCACCGCATCGGTCCAGTCCCCCGTCAGTGCGGGGCCCGCAAAGCCAAGCGTTTGTCCAAGAAGTAGCTGCTGTGCCATCGAATTTCCTTATGCGCGCCGATCAATGCGATAAATCACGGAATCGCGTTGTCTGGCTAGGCCATTTGGTTATGTTGCGGACACAAAGAGGGGTGCAGCATGGCCGATCCGACCGAGACCAGCGAAGACGAGGCCTTTGGCATCACCGACCGGCTGATCGCCGAAGTGCTGGAGGCCGTCGCCGAAAACGCACCCGATGCAATCGGCGCGCTGCTAGAGCCGCTGCACCCGGCCGATATCGCCCACTTGCTGGAACAGATCGACAACCGCGACCGGCGCGACCTGCTTGCCGTCTGGAAGGGCGGGATTGACGGCGACGTCTTGTCGGAACTGAATGAACAAATCCGCGAAGAGGTAATTGAACAGCTTGCGCCCGCCGAACTGGCCGACGCTGTGCGCGATCTGGACAGCGACGACGTTGTCGATCTGGTCGAGTATCTGGACGAAGAACAGCAAGAGGCGTTTCTGGGCGCGCTCGAGGCGGGCGACCGGGTCGTCATCGAACAGGCGCTGTCCTATCCCGAAGAATCCGCCGGACGGCACATGCAATCCGAACTGGTGCGTGCGCCCGAACATTGGACCGTGGGCGATGCCATCGATTATATGCGGTCCGATGTGGTGCTGCCTGAACAGTTTTACCATGTTATCCTTGTCGATCCCCGGCTCAAGGCCATCGGCTATGTCACGCTGGGGCGTATCCTGAGCCATGCACGCGCCACCCCGCTGGTCGATCTTGCCGAAGACAGTTTTCGCACCTTTCACGTCGAACAAGACGTGGAGGAGGTGGCGCAGGCGATCAACCACTATCACATGATCACGGCCCCCGTGGTGGACGATGACGACAGGATCGTCGGGGTGATCACCATCGACGACGCCATGGCGTTTCTGGAAGAAGAAGCCGAAGAAGACATCCTGCGCCTTGCCGGTGTGGGCGAAGGTAGCCTGTCGGATTCCGTGCTGCAAACCACGCGCTGGCGGCTGCCTTGGCTGGCGGTTAACCTGCTGACAGCGATTTTGGCATCGCTTGTCATTTCACTGTTCGAGGAAACCATTGCGGGCCTGGTCGCCCTTGCCGTTCTGATGCCCATTGTCGCATCCATGGGCGGGAACGCGGGAACACAATCCCTGACGGTGGCCGTGCGCGCGATTGCGACCCGCGACCTGACATCATCGAACGTGTGGCGTGTGATCCGCCGCGAAGTCCTGGTCGGTTTAATCAACGGTTTGATCTTTGCGCTGGTAATGGGTGTTGTGGGGCTGGTCTGGTTCGGGTCGCCGATGTTGGGTGTGGTCATTGGCGTGGCGATGGTCTTCAACCTTGTGGTGGCGGGGCTGGCAGGGACGGTGGTGCCGGTTGTGCTGGACAAGATCGGGGTTGACCCGGCCCTGGCCTCCGGCACGTTTGTGACGACAGTGACCGATGTGGTGGGTTTTTTCGCCTTCCTCGGGCTTGCAGCACTTTGGCTGATCTGATGGACAAAAGCGCCGCACGCGATGCTGCATTCGCGCGGCGGGCGCAGGCCCATGCAATAGGACAGGGCACCGCCGCACATCTGAGCACCGTTCTGGCAGGATATCGCGGTGTGCCGCTGTCCGGCTACATGGCGATGCGCACGGAAATCGACCCGACGGCGGCGATGGAAGAGGCCGCAGCACACGGTCCCGTCGGCGTGCCGGTGATCATGGGCAAGGGCCAGCCCCTGCAATTCCGCCTGTGGGAGCCGGGGTGCGCGATGGTGGCGGGGCAATTCGGCGCGCAGATCCCTGAAAACGGCGACTGGATGCAGCCTGAAATCGTCATCGTCCCGTTGGTCGCCTTTGACAGGCGCGGCGGGCGGCTGGGCTATGGCGGCGGGTTTTACGACCGGACGCTGGAACTGCTGCGCAGCCGGCGACCCACGCTGGCGATCGGCTTTGCCTATGCCGCACAGGAAGACAGCGCACTGCCGCTGGAACCTACCGACCAACCTCTTGACCTGATCGTGACGGAACAGGGCGTGATCACGCCCTGACGCTTCTTTGTCGTTCAAATATCCCCGCCGGAGGCCACAAATTTCGCGAAATTTGTGTCGTCCCCAGAGGCATGCGTCAGGTGCTGGAAAAAGCGTCCATCACGTCGTCAGAGGCCTCGAAATTAGCGGTGACGCGCTGCACATCATCGTCCTCTTCCAAGGTGTCCAGCAGCTTCATCAGCTTGGTCAAGCCTTCCAGATCGACCTCTGTCGTGATGTTGGGCTGCCAGATCAGTTTGGTCGATTCTGATTCGCCCAATGCGGCTTCCAGTGCCGTGGCGACATCGTTCAGGTCGGTGTCGGCGCAGATGATGACGTGATTGTCTTCATCGCTTTGCACGTCTTCGGCACCCGCCTCGATCGCGGCCATCATCACCGTGTCGGCGTCGCCCACGGATGCGGGATAAACCACCTGGCCCTTGCGGTCGAACATGAATCCGACAGACCCGGTTTCACCCAGATTGCCACCATGTTTGGAAAATGTGGACCGGACGGTCGATCCGGTGCGGTTGCGGTTGTCGGTCATCGCCTCGACAATCACGGCAACGCCGCCGGGGCCATAACCTTCATAGCGGATTTCGTCATAGTTTTCCGCATCCCCACCTTGGGATTTCTTGATCGCACGGTCAATCACGTCCTTGGGCACCGAGCTTGATTTCGCTTCCTTGACCGCAAGACGCAGGCGGGGATTCTTGTCAGGGTCCGGGTCGCCCATCTTTGCAGCAACGGTGATTTCCTTGGCCAGCTTGGAAAACAGCTTGGAGCGCAGTTTATCCTGTCGTCCCTTGCGGTGCTGGATATTTGCCCATTTTGAGTGGCCGGCCATCGGAAACCTCGTCAGATGTGGAGTAAATCTGCGTCTCTATAAGGCAAGGGCAGGGCTGCCCGCAACCCACGTCCTAGAGGGGCCAGACAAAGGGAATGACAAAGGATACCACAGGGGCCAGCGACAAGTTCAGCGGGATACCGAATTTCAGAAAATCGGCAAACCGATACCCCCCCGGCCCATAGACCAGCGTGTTGGTCTGGTATCCGATGGGCGTGGCAAAGCTGGCGCTGGCGGCGATCATCACGGCTACGACCAGCGGGCGCGGATCGACGCCCAGTGCGCTGGCCAGGCCGATCGCGATGGGGGTCATGACGACCGCAACGGCATTGTTCGACACCAGTTCGGTCAGCAGGCTGGACAGCATGTAAACCGCCAAGACGATGAAGAACGGCGGCAGCACCATCATCACCGGCGACAGCGTGTCGGCGATCATCGCGACCGCGCCCGAGGATTGCAGCGCCGATCCGACCCCCAGCATCGCAAAGATCAGCGCCAGAAGGCGGCCTTCGATAAAGGAAAACGCCTCGTCCGCGTCGATGCAGCCGGTCATCAATACAACTGTCACCCCGACCATGGCCAGCAACAGGATCGGTGCGACACCAAGCGCTGCCAGAATGACCACGCCCAACAGCGTTCCGATCGCCACAGGCGCATGTCCGCGCCGATAGGCCCGCTGCGACGGTTTCGACACATCGCCAAGGTTCATGTCCTCGGCCAGCCGCTGGATATCTTCGGGCGCGCCCTCCAACAGCAGTGTGTCTCCGACGCGCACGACAATATCGTCCATCTGCTGAGCGATATTGATGTCGCGCCGGTGGACCGCCAGCGTATAGACCGCATAGCGCCGCCGCAGCCGCAGTGAGCCCAGCCGCCGTCCCACCATCTTGCAGTTGGGGGTGATCAGCACCTCGACCGTGGTGGTCTCCACCGCTGACACCTGATCGACGCGGCGCAGGTCCTTGGTCGCTTGCAATGACAGCAGTTCGGACATTTCGGTGCGTAGCACGACCCGGTCGCCAACTTGCAACTCAACGCCCTTTAGGTTGCGCCGCAGCGATTTGTCGCCGCGCACGACGTCGATCAGCCGCACGCCGTCGCGTTTGAACAACTGCACGCCGGTCACTTCGCGGCCGATCAGGTTGCTGTCGGGGGGGATCACCGCCTCGGTGAAAAACCGCATCTTTGAGCGGTCCGACAGCATGGTCGCCATGCTGGGCCTGTCAGGCAGCAGGCGCGGCCCCATGACGAAAAGATAAAGAAAGGTCCATATCACCACGACGGCACCCACGGGCATGATTTCGAGAATGCCAAAGGGCTCCAGCCCCGAAGCCCGCGCGACCCCGTCGACCAGCAGGTTGGTCGAGGTGCCAAGCAGCGTCAGCGTGCCGCCGACAATGGCCGCATAGCTAAGCGGGATCAGCAGCTTGCTGGCGGATGTTCCCAAGGTGCGCGCGAGCTGCACAAAAACCGGGATCATCACGACAACCAGCGGCGTGTTGTTCATGATCGCGCTGCCCAGTGCGACAAAGATCAGCCCCCCCCCTATAGCACGCGCGGGGCTGACCTTGGCCTGCCGTTCGGCTAGCTGGGTCATGCTGTGCAGCGCGCCGGTGCGCACCAGGGCACCGACGATGATGAACATTGCCGCAATCGTCCAGGGGGCGGGGTTGGACAGCGCCGCGACTGCGTCGGTGTAGGGCAGAACACCGGTGACAAGCAGCGTCGATACGCCGATCAGGGCGACGACTTCGGTGGGGTATGTTTCGCGCAAGAACATCACGAACATCGCGGCGATAACGGCGATGGTGAGAAACGCAGATTGCGTCTGGCTTAATGCGAACAGATTATTCATGGTATCCAGCCTTGCGAATGGGGCTGATCAGGGCAAGCAGAGCCGCTGTCACGTGGGTCCGGCCTGCGCCAACCGGCCACCCTGCCGGATCATTTCAACGCGTGTCGCCTTGCCGGTGCGATCGTCGGTTTCGACATATAACCCCGAAAGGGTGGCGGATTCGGTTGCGGGGGTGAACCGCGCCTTGGGCATGCCGGTGATGAAACGGCGCAGCGGTTCTGTCTTTTCCATCCCGATGACGGAATTGTAATCGCCGCACATGCCTGCATCGGACAGGTAAGCGGTGCCACCGGGCAGGATCATCGCATCTGCGGTCGGGATGTGCGTATGCGTACCGACGACGATGCTGGCGCGCCCGTCGCAGAAATGGCCCATGGCCATCTTTTCTGATGTCGCCTCGCAGTGCACGTCGATCAGGCTGGCCTGCACCTGCCCGCCCATGGGATACTGGCGCAGCGTGGCATCCAGCGCCGAAAACGGATCATCAAAGGGCCGTTTCATGAAAACCTGCCCCAGAACCTGCGCGACCAACACCTTGCGCCCGCCGGGGGCGGTGAAAACGCGTGCGCCGGCCCCGGGGGCCGCCTTGGAATAGTTGAGCGGGCGAATGATGCGCGGTTCCTTTTCGATGAAACCCAGCATGTCCTTTTGATCAAAGGCATGATCGCCCAGCGTCACCACATCGGCACCCGCATCCAGCAACAGCTTGGCGTGATCGGTGGACAGCCCCATGCCGGATGTGGCATTTTCGCCGTTCACGACGACGAAATCCAGCCGCCAGTCCTGACGCAATTGCGACAGATGCGCTGTAACAGCGGCCCGGCCTGCGCGGCCCATGACATCACCAAGGAAAAGAATTCTCATGTCACCCTGTTAGGTGGTCTGCAAAAAATCTTCTAGAAGATTTTTTCGTGCAGGCTCTTTAGGCAGGATTTCTGCGCGGTCACGCTTGCCTTGTTGCACGGATGGTGCCACCGCTATGGCATGCAAAATATTTCTACCTCGCGCCCACTTGCCGGTGTTTTCTGGATGGTTGTTACCGGCCTGATGTTTGTTGCCGTAACGGCAATCGTGAAATATCTGGGCAAGGATGTTCCCGCCGCAGAGGCCGCGTTCCTGCGTTATCTGCTTGGACTGGTGTTCTTGTTGCCGATGATCCGCCCGATCCTGAACGCGCGGCTGACCCAAAGACAACTGCGGCTGTTCGCCGCGCGCGGTGTGATGCATACGCTGGCGGTGATCTTGTGGTTCTTTGCCATGGCCCGCATCCCTATCGCAGAGGTGACGGCGATGAATTATCTGTCGCCGGTGTATGTTTCAATCGGGGCGGCATTGTTTTTGGGTGAGAAACTCCCGCCGCGCCGCCTGATCGCCGTGCTGTTGGCGCTGGTGGGTGCGGCGGTTATTTTGCGCCCCGGCATGAAGGCAGTGGAACCGGGGCATATCGCGATGCTGGCGACGGCCGTGTTTTTTGCCATCGGCTATCTGATTGCGAAACAGCTTTCGGGTGAATTGTCACCGGCTGTTGTGGTGGGGATGCTGTCGATCACGGTCACGATCGGGCTGGCCCCGTTTGCCGCGGCGGTCTGGGTGACGCCGACATGGGGGCAGTTGGGCGGGTTGTTTCTGGTCGCCTGTTTTGCCACGGCGGGGCACTATACGATGACCATGGCCTTTGCTGCGGCCCCGCTGACCGTCACCCAGCCGGTGACCTTTCTGCAACTGGTCTGGGCGGTGCTGCTGGGTGCTGTGTTTTTTGGCGAGGCGGTGGATGCCTTTGTGGTGCTTGGCGGCGTCATCATCATGGCCTCGGTCAGTTTCATCACCTGGCGCGAGGCGGTGGCACGGCGCGCCGTTACCCCGGCCGTGCCCGCGACAAAGGTCTGATTGCGCCTTTGGCGCAGCCTCCGGCGGGGATATTTCTACTCGGAAGAAGCCGGGGCGAGGCGTGCAAGGATCGACGCTTGCGTGATCTGGCCAACAGGCTGGCCGTTCTCTGTCACTTGCAAAGCCGTGGTTTCAATCATCTGCATGATGTCATGGACAGGGGTTTCCGCATCTATCGCTGGTCCAGCCGCATCGCCTGCAATCATCACGTCCCGTGCGGTCAGTACGCCCAGCGGGTTCATATGGGCCACGAAATCGGCCACATATTCATTTGCGGGGTTCGTGAAAATCTCGCGCGGTGTGCCGATTTGCACGATCCGACCACCTTCCATGATGGCGATCCGGTTGCCCAGTTTGAACGCCTCGTCCAGATCATGGCTGACGAAGATGATCGTCTTGTTCCGTTTGGCCTGCTGGTCAAGCAGTTCGTCCTGAAGCCGCGTGCGGATCAGCGGATCGAGTGCCGAGAAAGGTTCGTCCATCAGCAAAATCGGCGCATCCGTGGCAAAGGCCCGCGCCAGCCCGACGCGCTGTTGCATTCCGCCCGAAAGCTCGCCCACCAGTGCATCGGCCCTGTCATCAAGCCCCACCATCTGCAATTCCCGATCGACCTGTTTGTTTCGCGCGGCCTTGTCCAGCCCGGCCAGCTCGAGCCCCAGCCCCACGTTGTCGCGCACAGTCCGCCATGGCAGCAGGCCGAATTGCTGGAACACCATCGACACATATTCCCGCCGGACCCTGCGCAGGTCGCTGGCCGATGCACTGCCGACGCCGCATGTCCAGTTGCCGTCGTGGATTCGCACCTCGCCGCGGATCACGGGATTCAGCCCGTTGACCGCGCGCAAGAGCGTGGATTTGCCAGACCCCGACAGCCCCATCAGCACGAGGATTTCGCCCTCGGCCACGTTCAGCGAACAGTCATGCACGCCCAGCACCTGGCCCGTCGCCTCGCGGATTTCCGGGCGTTCCTGCCCCTGATCCATCAGCGGCAGGGCGGTTTCCGGTCTGTCCCCGAAGACGATGGACACATTATCAAATTCAACAGCATTCATTTCGATTTCACCCGCAACATCCTGTCCAGCATGATCGCGACAACCACGATGACAAAGCCGGATTCAAACCCCAGCGATGTGTTGACCGTATTCAGCGCCCGGATCACGGGCACGCCCAATCCGCTGGCCCCTACAAGGGCCGCGATGACGACCATCGACAGCGACAGCATGATCGTCTGGTTCAGTCCCGCCATGATCTGCGGCAGCGCCGAGGGCAATTCAACCTTGAACAGCACCTGCCGTTTTGTGGCGCCAAAGGCTTGCGCGGCTTCAAGCAATGGTGTCGGTGTCGAGGACACGCCCAGATGCGTCAGCCGGATTGGCGCGGGCAGCACAAAGATCACTGTGGCGATCAGCCCAGGCACCATGCCGATGCCAAAGAACACGATGGCCGGGATCAGATAGACAAACGTCGGCAGCGTCTGCATCAGGTCCAGGACCGGCGCCATCGCCCGGTAAAGCCGGGGCCGGTGTGCGGCGGCGATCCCGATGGGCACGCCCACGCCCATGCAGACAACGCAAGCCGACAGCACCAGCGTCAGCGATTGCATCGTTTCTTCCCAGTAATCCTGATTGAGGATGAATAGAAACCCCAGCACGATCAGCAGCGGCGTTTTCCAGTTGCGTTGCAGCAACCACGTCAACGCGGCAAAGGCAGCTATGATGATAAAGGGATGCGGCGTTTCCAGAACCCACAGGATCCCGTCAATCAATGCCTCCATCGCGTTGGACAGCCAGTCAAAGAAAAAACCCATGTTGCGGTTCATCCAGTCAAAGATGGATTTTGCCCAAGGGCCAATGGGGATCTTGTTTTGGGTCAGCCAGTCCATGCATGCCTCGTCTGATACGAAAAAGGCGGCCCCGTCGGGGACCGCCTGTCAATGTGTGGTTACTGGGCCAGCTTTGCGGCCACGGCAGCGGCGGCATCGCCACCATCCTTGGTGGTCACACCGTCCAGCCAGCCTGCGTAGGCGTCGGGATTGGCGGCCAGCCATGCGGTCGCGGCATCGGCCGGGTCTGCGCCATCATTCAGGATCGCGCCCATGATCTCGTTTTCCATGGCCAGCGTGAATTCCAGATTTGTCAGCAGCGCACCTACATTGGGGCATTCATCCACAAAACCGGCGCGGGTGTTGGTGTAAACCGTCGCACCGCCCAGGTTCGGGCCAAACCAGTCATCGCCGCCTTCCAGATAGGACATATCGAAATTGGCATTCATCGGGTGTGGTTCCCAGCCCAGGAACACGATCGGTTCGCCCCGGCCAGACGCGCGGTCAACCTGTGCCAGCATCCCCTGTTCGGAACTTTCGGCAACCGCGAACCCGTTCAGCCCGAATGCGTCGGCTTCGATCATGTCAAGGATCAGGCGGTTGCCGTCATTGCCGGGTTCGATCCCATAGATCTTGCCGTCCAGCGCGTCTGCATTGGCAGCGATATCTGCGAATGAGGCAATGCCCATGTCGGCAGCGGCGCGATTGACGGCCAGCGTATATTTCGCCCCCTCAAGATTGGCGCGCACGGTGTCCACAGTGCCCGCTTCGCGGTAGGGGGCGATGTCGGCCTCCATCGTGGGCATCCAGTTGCCAAGGAATACGTCGACGTCGCCTTCGGCCAGCGAAATATAGGTCACTGGAACCGACAGCAGTTTGATGTCTGTGTCATAACCCAGCGCATCCAGCACAACCGATGTGGCCGCGGTGGTCGCAGTGATGTCGGTCCAGCCAACGTCAGAAAACGTGATCGTGTCGCAGTCGGCCAGTGCAGGTGAGGCAGCAACAAGCGCCAGCACGGATAGGGTGGATTTGAATGTCATTTCTTTCTCCCGGTTGTTTCTTGATTGACGAGTCAATAAAGAACGTTTTAGGTGCCATGGCAACCCCTTTGAGGATGATATGCCAAAGCTTGGAATGGAGCCTATCCGCCGCGCGGCCCTAGTGAAAGCCACGATTGATGAAATCGGGGCGGCGGGAACGTTGGATGTGACGGTTAGCCAGATCGCCAAGCGTGCCGGCATGTCATCGGCGCTGGCGCATCACTATTTTGGCGGCAAGGAACAGATTTTCCTGGCGGCGATGCGCCATACGCTGACGGTTTACGGGGCCGAAGTGCGCGGTGCCATGGCAATGGCGGACGGCGATCTGCCCCGGCTGGAGGCGATCATCCGCGCGGGATTTACATCGTCGAACTTCCGGCGCGAGGTCGTTGCCGCATGGCTGAATTTCTATGTGCTGGCGCAGTCGTCACCGGATGCGCGACGTTTGCTGTCGGTCTATCAGCGGCGATTGCACAGCAATCTGGTGTATAACCTGCGCCCGCTGATCGGGGATCGCGCAGATCAGGCTGCGGCGCGGATTGCAGGGCTGATCGACGGGCTATACCTGCGCCGCGGCCTGCAATGGTCAAAGCGCTGCGATTTGCCCGCCGCCGACCATGTGCTCACACTGCTCCGGTTGGAATTGAAAGGGACAGCGATATGACACAGCCAAATATCCTGATCATCATGGTCGATCAGCTCAGCGGGACCTTCTTTCCGGATGGGCCCGCTGACTGGTTGCATGCACCCAATCTGAAAAAACTTGCCGCGCGATCGACACGTTTCGCCAACGCCTATACCGCCTCACCGCTTTGCGCGCCGGGGCGGGCCGCGTTCATGTCGGGGCAATTGCCGTCGCGCAACGGTGTCTATGACAATGCCGCCGAATTCACCTCTTCCATACCAACCTTTGCGCACCATCTGCGCCGCGCGGGTTATCAGACTTGCCTGTCGGGCAAGATGCATTTTGTCGGGCCCGACCAGATGCACGGTTTCGAAGAACGCCTGACCACTGATATCTACCCTGCCGATTTCGGCTGGACCCCGGATTACCGCAAGCCGGGCGACCGGATCGACTGGTGGTATCACAACATGGGGTCGGTAACCGGCGCTGGCGTGGCCGAGATCACCAACCAGATGGAATATGACGACGAGGTGGCATATAATGCGACACGTCAACTGTATGATTTGTCGCGCGGCCATGACGTGCGGCCGTGGTGCCTGACCGTCAGCTTCACCCATCCACATGACCCTTATGTGGCGCGCAAGAAATACTGGGATCTGTACGCAGACTGCGACCACCTGATGCCGCAGGTGGGCCCGATCCCCTATGACGAACAGGATGCACACTCCAAACGCATCCTCGATGCCAATGACCGCGACAATTTCAACATCACCGAAGACCACATAAAGCGCGCCCGCCGGGCCTATTTCGCCAATATCTCTTACCTCGACGACAAGGTGGGCGAAGTGCTGCAAACGCTTGAAGACACACGACAGGATGCCACGATCCTTTTTGTGTCCGATCACGGCGACATGCTGGGTGAACGCGGCCTGTGGTTCAAGATGTCTTTCTTCGAAGGGTCGGCACGTGTCCCGCTGATGATCGCCAGCCCCGACATGGAACCGGGCCTGAACCCCACACCGGTCAGCAATATCGATGTCACGCCAACGCTTTGCGATCTGGCCGGTGTGGATATGTCAGAGGTCATGCCATGGACGATGGGCGAAAGCCTTGTGCATCTGGGGCAGGGCGGCACACGTGATACGCCCGTCGCGATGGAATACGCCGCCGAAGCCAGCAACGCGCCTCTGGTGTCGCTGCGCTATGGCAAGTGGAAATACAACCGCTGCGCGCTGGACCCTGACCAATTGTTCGACCTTGATGCCGACCCGTACGAGCTGACGAACCTTGCCGATGTCCCGGCGCACCAGGGCACGCTGATCCAGCTGCGTGCCAAATCAGAAGCCCGCTGGGACCTTGCCCGTTTCGATGCCGATGTGCGTCAAAGTCAGGCCTGCCGCTGGGTGGTCTACGAGGCGCTGCGCAACGGCAACTACTACCCATGGGACTACCAGCCGCTGCAAAAAGCGTCTGAACGCTACATGCGCAATCACATGGACCTGAATGTTCTGGAAGAAAACCAGCGTTTCCCACGCGGCGAGTAGTCGCTTCTTCCGAGTTTAAATATCCCCGCCGGAGGCTCCGCACCATGCAAATACAACCAACCGCCAGCCATTTCATCGATGGCAAGTATGTCGAAGACACAGCCGGAGAGGTGATCGAGGTCATCTATCCCTACACAGGCAAGGTCATTGCCACCTTGCACGCAGCCACACCTGCGATTGTCGGCCAGGCACTTGACGCGGCAAGACGCGCACAAAAGGAATGGGCGGGCTGGTCCGCCACCGAACGGGGCCGCGTGCTGCGCCGGGCCGCCGATATCATGCGTGCGCGCAACCATGACCTGTCGGTGCTGGAAACCTATGACACAGGCAAGCCATATCAGGAAACATCCGTCGCGGACGCCACATCGGGGGCCGATGCGCTGGAATATTTCGGCGGGCTGGCCGCCAGCATTACCGGCGAATACATCCCCCTGGGGGATGATTTCGTCTATACCCGCCGCGAACCGCTGGGCGTTTGCGTGGGCATTGGCGCATGGAACTACCCCACCCAAATCGCCTGCTGGAAAGGCGCACCCGCGCTGGCCTGCGGCAACGCGATGGTGTTCAAGCCGTCGGAAACCACGCCGCTGTCGGCGCTCAAGGTGGCCGAGATATTATGTGAGGCTGGCGCCCCCGCGGGCGTCTACAACGTCATTCAGGGCTACGGCGCCGTTGGCGCATCGCTGATCACCGACCCCCGCGTGGACAAGGTGTCACTGACGGGTTCGGTGCCCACCGGCCGCAAGGTCTATGCTGCCGCAGCGGAAGGTATCCGCAATGTCACGATGGAACTGGGTGGCAAATCGCCCTTGGTTATCTTTGACGATGCTGATCTGGAAAGCGCGGTTTCGGGGGCCATCCTGGGCAATTTCTATTCCTCGGGGCAGGTTTGTTCCAACGGCACGCGGGTGTTCGTGCAAAACGGAATCAAGGATGCGTTCCTCAAACGCCTGACGGAACGGTTGGCGGGTGTCAAAATGGGCGATCCGCAAGACCCCGATGTGAACTTTGGCCCGATGGTATCGGAAAAACAGCGCGATATCGTCGAAGGTTTCATCGCCAAGGGGATCGCGGAAGGGGCGACGCTGGTTTGTGGCGGCAAACGCCCCGACATGCCGGGGTTCTTTCTGGAACCCACGGTTTTCGCCGATGTCAGCGACGATATGACCATCGCGCGCGATGAAATCTTTGGCCCCGTCATGTCGGTCTTTGATTTCGACACGGAAGAAGAAGCGCTGATGCGTGCCAACGACACGATCTATGGCCTTGCCGCAGGGGTCTTTACCGCCGACCTGACCCGCGGGCACCGCATGGCCGCCGGCTTTGCTGCTGGCACCTGCTATATCAACACCTACAACGATGCCCCGGTTGAAGCACCTTTTGGCGGTTCCAAACTGTCTGGCGTGGGGCGTGAAAACTCCAAGGCGGCGATCGAATACTACAGCCAGATCAAAAGCGTCTATGTCCGCATGGGCGACCTGGAGGCACCTTTCTAGATGCAAGCTGATTATGTCATCGTCGGCGCGGGCAGTGCGGGTTGCGCCATGGCCTACCGTCTGGCCGAAGCGGGCAAGCAGGTTCTGGTCATCGAACACGGCGGGTCCGACCGTGGCCCGTTCATCCAGATGCCTGCCGCACTGTCATACCCGATGAACATGAAGATGTATGACTGGGGTTTGAAAACCGAACCCGAACCGCATCTTGGCGGGCGGCAGTTGGTGACGCCCCGTGGCAAGGTCATTGGCGGGTCGTCATCCATCAACGGCATGATCTATGTGCGCGGCCATGCGCGTGATTTCGATCACTGGGCCGAGAGCGGCGCACAGGGCTGGTCCTATGCCGATGTGCTGCCCTATTTCAAACGGATGGAAAACTGGCATGACGGCGGCCATGGCGGTGATCCGGCTTGGCGCGGCACCGATGGCCCGTTGCATGTCACACGCGGGCCCCGCAAGAACCCGCTGACCCGTGCCTTTGTCGCAGCGGGGCATCAGGCAGGCTATCCTGTCACAGGGGATTACAATGGCGAACAGCAGGAAGGGTTCGGCCCTTTCGATGCGACCATCTACAAGGGTCACCGCTGGTCGGCCGCGAGCGCCTATCTGCGTCCGGCACTGAAACGTCCCAATTGCACCCTGACCCGTGCATTTGCCCGCCGTATCGTGATCGAAAACGGTCGCGCTGTCGGGGTCGAGGTCAGCCGCGGCAACAAGACCTTCGTGATACGCGCCAATGTCGAGGTGATCATTGCGGCGTCGTCGCTGAATTCGCCCAAACTTCTGATGCTGTCGGGCATTGGCCCGGCGGCGCATCTGGCGGAACACGGGATCGACGTGGTCGCCGACCGTCCGGGTGTCGGCCAGAACCTTCAGGACCATCTGGAACTTTATATTCAGCAGGCGGCGACCAAACCGGTATCGCTGTTTTCCTACTGGAACCTGCGCGGCAAGGCGCGGATCGGGGCGGAATGGCTGTTGTGGAAAACCGGGCTTGGCAGTTCGAACCAGTTCGAAAGCGCGGGCTTTATCAGGTCGCGTGCCGGCGTCGATTATCCCGATATCCAGTACCATTTCCTGCCGATTGCGGTCAGCTATGACGGCAAGGTTGCCCCAGAAGGCCACGGGTTCCAGGCGCATGTCGGCCCGATGCGGTCTGTCTCGCGCGGGCAGGTCACACTGCGGTCGTCCGACCCGAACGACAATCCGCGCATTCAGTTCAACTATATGTCCGACCCATCAGACTGGGAGGATTTCCGCACCTCAATCCACCTGACCCGCGAGATTTTCGCCCAACCCGCATTTGACGACTATCGTGGTCATGAAATTCAGCCCGGTGACGCCGCGCAGACGGATGAAGAACTGGATGCCTTTATTCGCGATCACGTCGAAAGCGCCTATCATCCCTGTGGCACCTGCAAGATGGGCGCTGTTGATGATCCTATGGCGGTGGTCGATCCGCAGGCGCGCGTGATCGGAGTTGACGGGTTACGGCTGGCGGACAGTTCGATCTTTCCGCGCATCACGAACGGTAATCTGAATGGGCCGTCGATCATGGTGGGTGAAAAGGTGTCTGACCACATCCTGCAACGTCATCCGTTGCCCCCCGCCAATGACCAGCCCTGGATACACCCTGCGTGGGAAACGTCACAGCGTTAAGGTTTGTTAACCTTCGTTAACGAATTGGCTTGAGGGTTCGCAGCAGGACAATCATGCCTGCCGCATGACCCGACCCCTTTTCCTTTTTCTGGCGCTGTTTCTTGCAACGGGTAGCTTTGCTGCGCCTGGTGGCGTCTTGCGTGTGATTGACGCGGACACGTTTGATATCGGTGGCGTGCGCGTGCGGTTGTTTGGCGTGGACGCGCCAGAGATGGGACAGCCCTGTGCATCCGGCGGGCAGAAATGGGATTGCGGGCGCTGGGCGCGGGACGTGGTGCGCGACCGTTTCGAAGGCCAGCGCGCCCGCTGCACCCAGCAAGATATCGACCGGTATGGGCGGGTCGTGGCGACTTGTGATGTCGGCGGGGTTGATCTGGGGGCCGCACTTGTCAGTGACGGCATCGCCTGGGCTTACCGGCGCTATTCCAGCAAGTACGATCTGGATGAAAAGGCGGCGGCGGTGGCCGGGCGGGGCCTGTGGGGGTTTGATGTGGAAAGGCCTGCCGATTACCGCGCGGGACAGGCTGCGGCACGTAACGCGCCGGAAACAGATTGCGTGATCAAGGGCAATATTTCCAAAAGCGGACGCATCTATCACGTGCCCGGCGGGCGCGATTATGATCGCACCGCGATCAACCCTTCGCGCGGCGAACGCTGGTTTTGCAGCAGGTCCGAGGCCGAAGCCGCAGGATGGCGGGCGACCAGAAACTGAGTACTTTGATCCGTATCAAGGTCTGTGATCTGACCTGTCTGTAAGTGTGACGCGACAGACGACGAAAGGACCATTCAGATGTCGCACACACCACATGAACTGCACGAGGAATTCCCCGAACATGCCGCCACATTGCATCGCCTAAAGGAAACAGATCCGCATTTTGCAAAACTGTCCGAAGAGTATCACACCGTCAATCGCGCCATCCACCGGGCCGAGACCGATGTCGAACCGACCGACGATCTGCACATGGCGGAAATGCGCAAGCAACGTCTTGCACTCAAGGACGAGATTGCCGCGCTGCTGCGCGACGCCGCCTGATCAGGCGGTCTCCTTGCCTTCGACGGTGTCTTGAAACCGTTCAAAGAACTGGTCAGCCATCTTGCGGGCAAAACCGCCCACGATCCGGCTGCCCAGTTGCGCAAGTTTGCCGCCCACCTTGGCGTCGACCGAATACGTCAACTCGGTGCCTTCGGCGACTTCGGTCAGGCTGACATCGGCGCGCCCCTTGGCAAAACCGGCGACACCGCCCTTGCCTTCACCGACAAGGGTGTAACTTTCGGGGGCGTTCACGTTTTCCAGCGTGACCGCGCCCTTGAAGGTGGCTGACACTGGTCCGACCTTTTGTTTCACCACGGCCTCGAATCCGTCTTCGTGTGATCCGGCCAGTTCCTGACAGCCGGGGATGCAGGCGCGCAGTGTTTCGGCGTCGTTCAGATGCGCCCAGACTGTTGCGCGATCCGCGGCGATGACCCGTGTGCCGGATAATTCCATTGTGTTCCCTTCCTTAAGCTTGCGGCCAATGGTCGGCCATGCATCCGCGCTTGGCAATCACGAATATCAATCCAGCTGATAGGGCAGCATGCCGCGCCGGTCGGGATCGACACGCAACTGCCTTTCCAGCGGCGGCACCGATCGTTGGTGGCAGTCGCGTCTTTCGCAGATACGGCAGGAGATTCCGATGGGCGCATAGGCCGAAGGGGCGCCGGCATCCATATGGTCGGCATAGACCAGCGCGGCGGCATGGCGAACCTCGCAGCCCAGCCCGATGGCATAGCGCCGGGTGGGCGCATTATAGGCCCCGCCGGATTTGCTGACATCGCGGGCAAGGCAGAAATACCGCGCCCCGTCCGGTGTTTCAGCCAGTTGCCGCAGGAATTGGCCGGGCAGTTCAAACGCCTGATGGACGTTCCAAAGCGGGCAGGCCCCGCCATAGCGGGCGAATTGCAGGGTCGTGGCGGAATGCCGTTTGGTGATCGTGCCGGCCTGATCGACACGGACAAAAAAGAACGGAATCCCCTTGGCGCCCGGCCGTTGCAGCGTCGACAGACGGTGCGCCACCTGTTCCAGCGATGCGCCAAAGCGCGTCGCCAGCAATTCCAGATCGTGCCGGGTGTCCTGTGCGGCGGCCAGAAACGGGCCATAGGGCATCAGCGCGGCACCCGCGAAATAATTGGCCAGCCCGACGCGGGCGATGCTGCGGGCCTCGTCCGACTGGAAACGCGCCAGATCCAGCGTGGCATCCAGCAATTGCCCCTGCGTGATCAGCGCGACCTGCAACAGCAGTTGAAAGGTTTGCGTGGCCGGGGCGGCATGGCGCGAAATGGTCAGCGTTTTCGCTGCCGGATCGAACCGGCGCACCGCATCGCTGTCGCCAATGAGGGTGGTGATCTGGCGGGCAGCAAGGGTGCGGACGGCTGCATCGGCCATTGCCTCATCGGGCTTGCGCTGTGCTGCAAAACGTTCGGCACTGCGGTCCACCGCATCTATGTAATTGTCGCAATAGTGGAAAAAATCGCGGACTTCTTCCCATGGGCTGGGTTGCAGGCGGGCATCTTCGCGGCCCAATGCCTCGTCCAGTGATGCCAGGCGTTCGTGGGTTTGCCGATAGGATGCGTGCAAGTCCAGGAATGCACGCGCCAGCGCGGGGGCATTCGATGCCGCCAACCGCAGATCAGCCAGCGCAGGGGCAGAGCCGGTAAACACAGGATCGGCCAAGGCCTCGCGCATGTCACTGACAAGGCGCGCCTCGTCGCCCGCCTGTAACTCGGTCACGTCAAAGCCGAATTCCTGCGCCAGCCCCAACACGACGGATGTGGACACGGGCCGGTTGTTGTTTTCCATCTGGTTGAGATAGGGCAGCGAGACGCCCAGCTTGCCTGCGAAATCCTTTTGTGTCAGCGCCAACCGCCCACGTAATTCACGCAGCTTGGCCCCGGCATAAAGTTTCTGGATCGCCATCGCGCACCTTTGCAGTTTTGCGGACCATGATTAGCCGCTGCAAAGCGCGCGTCAACCGATGCGTTTTTCCCGCCAGATCACAAACAGCACTGACACCAGCGCCAGGGCGGACACTGTCAGCATCAGCAGTTGCAGCGGCAATGTGCCGGTTTCCACGGTCAGGATCCCGCCCGCTATCTGCGACAGCCCGGCACCGCCGCCGATCATGATTGCGCCACCCAATCCACTGGCAGTGCCGGCCAGATGTGGCCGGACAGAGATCAGCCCCGCAGAGACATTGGGCATCGTCAATCCGTTGCCCAGCCCCAAGAGGGTGCAAAAACCAAAGAACAGCACCGCATGATCCACGCCCGCCAGTGTAAGTGCTGTCGACGTGCCCAGCCCGACGATAACGACGACGGTGCCGATAATTGCCATCCTGTTGATCCCGAAACGGCTGGAATAGCGCCCCGAAAAGAAATTGCCGAGGGCATAGCCGACGGCGGGCGCACCCAATGCAAAACCGCTCCAGAACAGGGACAGGCCAAAGATGTTGCTGGCCACGAATGATGCGCCGCCCAGCAGCGCGAAAAACGCCCCTGACGCGAATGCAGCACACAGCGCATAACCCCAGAACCGGGGTGAGACGAACAATTCGGGATAGGTGCGGACCTGTTCGGCAAAGCTGGTGCCGCTGCCGACGACGGTTTCGCCCTGATCCATGTAGCACAGGATGAAAACGCCGATGCCCACAAGGGTCAGGAAGACGAATGTGGCGCGCCAGTCAAACACCTCGGCCAAGGCGCCACCGATCATCGGGCCGACCAGCGGCACCAGCGCCATACCCATGGTGACATAGCCGATCATGGATGCGGCTTTGTCCTGATCGACGATGTCGCGCACGATGGCCCTGCTCAGCACCATGGCCGATGCGACGGTGGCTTGCAGCATACGGAAAAACAAGAACGCCGTTACATTTTGGCTGAACAATGCACCGATGCTGGCGATGATGAATATCCCAAGCGAGATCAACACGACCCGCCGCCGTCCGAACCTGTCGGATATCGGTCCGACGAATATCTGCAACACTGCTGTTGTTGCCAGATAGCCGGACAGCGCGATCTGGATAACGGCATAATCGGTATCGAAATAAACAGCCATCGCCGCCAGCGACGGCAGGAAGATCGACATGTTCAGCGCGGCAACCCCCGTCAGCAGGACAAGGGTCAAAAGATGCGGCGGTGTGGTGCGGTCCAGGAAGCGGACAGAGGGCATGGTTGTCATGCCCAAGCTTTACGCCCGCCCGTTGGGGGTGTCCATTGGCATGGCTGCACAGTCAGTCTGCAGTTGGGGTATTTGCAGATTTGCGAATATCAATATTTGCAAACCGCAATCTTTGCAAATATCCCAGTCAATGCTTCTCATGCGGCCATAAACTGCTACACAGAGTGGATAAAAGCAGGGGGGAGTATCCGCATGGATGTCTTGGACGAACTTGAACACCGTCGCAACACGGCCCGTATGGGTGGAGGTGAACGCCGCATCGCAGCACAGCATGCCAAGGGCAAGCTGACCGCGCGCGAGCGGATTGAACTGTTGCTTGACGATGGATCGTTCGAGGAATTCGACATGTTCGTGGCGCACCGCTGCACCGATTTCGGCATGGAGACAGACCGGCCTGCGGGTGACGGCGTTGTCACCGGCTGGGGCACGGTCAATGGCCGCATGGTTTATGTGTTTTCACAGGATTTCACTGTCTTTGGCGGGTCACTGTCGGAAACCCATGCGCAGAAGATCTGCAAGATCATGGATATGGCGATGCAGAACGGCGCGCCCGTGATCGGGATCAACGATTCAGGTGGTGCGCGCATTCAGGAAGGTGTCGCCAGCCTTGCAGGTTATGCCGAAGTGTTTCAGCGCAACATCATGGCCTCCGGTGTCGTGCCGCAGATCAGTGTCATCATGGGGCCTTGCGCCGGTGGTGCTGTATATTCCCCCGCCATGACCGATTTCATCTTCATGGTCAAAGACAGCAGCTATATGTTCGTGACTGGTCCCGACGTGGTGAAAACCGTCACCAACGAGGTGGTGACTGCCGAGGAACTGGGCGGTGCCTCGACCCATACCCGCAAATCATCCGTGGCTGACGGCGCGTTCGACAATGATGTCGAGGCGCTGGCAGAGGTGCGGCGTCTTGTCGATTTCCTGCCGCTGAACAATCGGCAAAAACCGCCTGTCCGGCCCTTTTTCGACAACGTGAACCGGATAGAGGACAGCCTTGATACACTGATCCCGGACAACGCCAATACCCCCTACGACATGAAAGAGTTGATCCATAAACTGGCTGATGAAAGTGATTTTTACGAAATTCAGGAAGATTTCGCCAAGAACATCCTGACCGGTTTCATCCGGCTGGAAGGGTCAACTGTGGGTGTTGTCGCCAACCAGCCCATGGTGCTGGCGGGGTGTCTGGATATCGACAGTTCGCGCAAGGCTGCGCGTTTCGTGCGGTTCTGCGATGCCTTTGAAATTCCGATCCTGACGCTGGTTGATGTGCCCGGCTTCCTGCCCGGCACCGGGCAGGAATATGGCGGCGTCATCAAACACGGCGCAAAGCTGTTGTTCGCCTATGGCGAAGCGACCGTGCCCAAGGTTACTGTGATCACCCGCAAGGCCTATGGTGGCGCTTATGACGTGATGGCGTCCAAACACCTGCGCGGTGACTTCAACTATGCCTGGCCGACTGCGGAAATCGCCGTGATGGGCGCCAAGGGCGCGACCGAGATCATCTATCGTGGCAAAACCGCCGAAGAAATCGCCGAGCGGACCAAGGAATATGAAGACCGTTTCGCCAACCCGTTTGTCGCCGCCGAAAAGGGGTTCATCGACGAGGTGATCATGCCCCATTCCACGCGCAAGCGGATCTGTCGGGCCTTTGCATCGCTGCGCAGCAAGCAGTTGCAGAACCCGTGGAAAAAACACGACAACATTCCGCTGTGATGCGGCAAGGGTAGATCTGACATGGCTTTGCCATACATGGAAAAACATCGTGGCTTTCCGGGCCGTTTGCCAGGGACGGATTTTCAGTTCGTGCTGCGGCGCGCCAACAAGGACGGTGCGACACCGCTTGTCGCGCGCACCCGCTATCCCGACCGCCGCCCGCCCGACAAGCGCGCCGATGCGGGGTTCATGCAGGCGCTGTGGGACCATTTCGGAACTGAACCCTTCGTGCGCGGTAATCTGGATGCAGGGCGGCTTGGCTGGCTGTTCAGCCGCGAGGTGATCCCGGCCGAAGACCCGTTCGACCCGGCCAGCTATGAGGCGTTGCTGCGGATCAATGTGGATGTGGCCCGCGTCACCTTCCCTGATATCAACTGGGATCAAGCATAATGCCGCAGGCGACTGATATGCCGGTGGTGCTGCGATTTGGGCAGGTTTATGCCAATTTCGGGCTTCGGCGCGCCCCCATCTATGCAGTGCGGGCGAAATCCGGCAACATCGACCTCGGCGCACGAAAGACCTGCAAACGGCCTGCTGCGCCTTGTCCACAATGTTACCCTTCCCCAGACCGGCGTGCCCCTTTTCGGGGGCGGCCGGTCCTCTTTTATGGCGGTTTTTCGCGGGTGCGAGCGACTGGATCGACATCTGCTATTGGATATCACGTCGGTCTGGCTATGAATGGTGGGACCGTTGGCGTTTATTCCGGCGCATCCATTATACAAACAGTAGGCGATACATCATGCAAAAAAAATCACTCATCCTGGCCGTTGTTGCCATGTTCGGACTGGCCGGTTGCCTTGAAGGCGACGTGGAACGCGGCGTGGCGGGCGCTGGTGCAGGCTTTGTCGCATCCGAAGTCCTTGGCACGGACCGCACAGGGTCCATCCTTGCCGGTGCTGCCGCTGGCGTGCTGTGCGACGACGCGGGCATCAACGGCTGCCGCTAGGCTGAACAGACGCGCCCCTGGGGCGTATTGTAATCACTTCAACCGCCGCAGGGGCTATCCCCTTGCGGCGGTTTTGCGTTTTGGGGACAAAAACTGATGTTCAAGAAAATACTTATCGCCAACCGCGGCGAAATCGCCTGCCGTGTGATCAAGACAGCCCGCAAGATGGGCATCAAGACGGTGGCGATCTATTCCGACGCCGACCGCAATGCGTTGCATGTCAAGATGGCGGACGAGGCGGTGCATATCGGCCCCGCGCCTGCCAACCAGTCCTATATCGTCATCGACAAGGTGATGGATGCCATAAAGGCGACAGGGGCCGAGGCCGTGCATCCCGGTTACGGTTTCCTGTCCGAAAACGCCAAATTCGCCGAGGCGCTGGCGGCTGCCGGTGTTGCATTCATCGGCCCGCCCAAGGGCGCAATCGAGGCGATGGGCGACAAGATCACCTCGAAAAAGCTGGCACAAGAGGCGAATGTATCGACCGTGCCCGGCTACATGGGCCTGATTGCCGACGCAGACGAGGCCGTGACGATTTCGAACGAAATCGGCTATCCGGTGATGATCAAGGCCAGCGCGGGCGGCGGTGGCAAGGGTATGCGCATCGCCTGGAATGACGAGGAAGCCCGCGAGGGTTTCCAAAGTTCCAAGAACGAAGCCGCAAGCAGCTTTGGCGATGACCGGATATTTATTGAAAAGTTCGTGACGCAGCCGCGCCACATCGAAATTCAGGTGCTGGCCGACAGCCACGGCAATGCGGTTTACCTGCATGAACGCGAATGTTCGATCCAGCGCCGCAATCAAAAGGTCGTGGAAGAGGCGCCCAGCCCGTTCCTTGACGCGGAAACGCGCAAGGCGATGGGCGAACAATCTGTCGCGCTGGCGCAGGCGGTTGGCTACACAAGTGCGGGCACGGTGGAATTCATCGTGGACGGCAACCGGAATTTCTTTTTTCTGGAAATGAACACGCGGTTGCAGGTGGAACACCCGGTGACCGAACTGATCACCGGCATTGATCTGGTCGAACAGATGATCCGCGTCGCGGCAGGGGAAAAGCTAACCTTTGCGCAAGGTGACCTGAAAATCAACGGCTGGGCCATGGAAAGCCGTCTTTATGCCGAAGACCCCTATCGCGGGTTCCTGCCCTCGATCGGGCGGCTGAGCCGCTATCGCCCGCCGCTGGAAGAGGCAACGCCAGTGCGCGCCGTGCGCAATGATACCGGCGTTTTCGAAGGCGGCGAGATCAGCATGTATTACGATCCGATGATCGCCAAGCTGTGCACATGGGCCCCCGACCGGGCAACGGCGATCGAGGAAATGCGCCTTGCGCTGGACGGGTTCGAGTTGGAAGGGATCGGGCATAACCTGCCGTTCCTGGCCGCAGTCTATGATCACCCAAAATTCATCGCCGGCACCATGACGACCGCCTTCATCGAGGAAGAATTTCCCGATGGCTTTGACGGCGTTACGCTGCCGGATGTCACCTGCACCCGCATCGCCGCTGCTGCCGCCGCAATGCACCGGGTTGCCGAAATTCGCCGTGCGCGTATTTCAGGTCGCATGGACAACCACGAACGTCATGTGGGCGAAGATTGGGTCGTGAGCCTGCAAGGTGCGTCACATGCGGTTGTGATCACCGCCGACAAAGGCGGCGCGGATGTGCAGATCAATGGCAGCACTTTGCGCGTCGAAAGCGACTGGACACCGGGCGATCCGCTTGCGCGCTTGTCCGTCGATGGGGACCCGCTGGTGCTGAAGGTGGGCAAGATTTCCGGTGGATTCCGCGTCCGGTATCGGGGTGCGGACCTGAAGGTGCATGTGCGCACGCCGCGTCAGGCGGAATTGGCGGCGCTGATGCCCGAAAAATTGCCCCCCGATACGTCCAAATCGTTGCTTTGCCCGATGCCCGGCCTGATCGTAAAGGTCAACGTGGCCGAAGGCGACGAGGTGCAGGAAGGTCAGGCGCTCTGCACGGTCGAGGCGATGAAGATGGAAAATATCCTGCGCGCCGAACGCAAGGGTATTGTCAAAAAGGTCAACGCGGACGCGGGTGACAGCCTCGCGGTCGATGACGTGATCATGGAGTTCGAATGAACGCTCAGCGAATATTGGGCGCGCGCCGGTCCTCGACCTCTTGTTGGCGCAGGGGCATCTTGTCGATGGAACGTGTAATCTCGCGCACGTCCCATGGGCTGGGCTTGCGAAAGGCGACGGTGCCATCCTTGGCCACCAGAGCCAACATGAAACCGCGCGGGCGCAATGCGGTGCGCACGTCCGACATGGCGTCCGGATCGGTATCGGTGACCACCATCACATCACGTTCCGCCAACTCATCGATGCGCGCAAACAGCAGATCCATCTGCTGGACAAAGCGCGGATCATTCGGCGTGTCGGCAAAGACGACCAGCGGGCGTACCCGCCATTGCAGTTCGTCCAGCTGCACGTCTGTGCTATCAAATACACGCGTCGGGTCTGCCTCCCACAACTCATATGTGGTTGCTTCCTGCGCGTTTGCGGCAAGGGCCCCGAACCAGACGGCGGCGGCGGCGATGTTCATCAAGACTTTCATGTATTTGGATATAGCTGCGCTGCACCGAAAAGCTAAGGGGCAACTGCACTTTTGTATGAACAATCTCGTGTTGTTCCACCAGCCAACCGTTTGGAGGGTCAAATGACCGACAAGAAAACATGGGAAGAGATTGCGGCAAAGGAACTGCGCGGCAAGCCGCTGGATGCGCTGACGTGGGACACTCTGGAAGGGATCAAGGTCAAGCCGCTTTACACGGCCGAAGATACCGCCGGGCTGCCTCATATGGGTGGTGTACCCGGTTCAGCGCCATTTACACGTGGCGTCAAGGCCACGATGTATGCGGGCCGGCCATGGACCATCCGGCAATATGCGGGGTTTTCCACGGCCGAGGAATCGAATGCCTTTTACCGCCGCGCGCTGGCTGCGGGCCAGCAGGGCGTTTCCGTTGCCTTCGATCTGGCCACGCACCGTGGCTATGACAGCGATCACCCCCGCGTCGAAGGTGATGTTGGCAAGGCCGGTGTCGCCATCGACAGTGTGGAAGACATGAAAATCCTGTTTGACGGCATTCCACTGGATCAGGTCAGCGTGTCGATGACGATGAACGGCGCGGTCATTCCCATCCTCGCCAACTTCATCGTCGCGGGCGAAGAACAGGGGCATGACCGCAAACTGCTATCCGGCACGATCCAGAACGATATCCTCAAGGAATTCATGGTCCGCAATACCTATGTCTATCCACCAGAACCGTCGATGCGGATCATCGCGGATATCATCGAATACACCACGAACGAAATGCCGCGGTTCAATTCGATCAGCATCAGCGGCTATCATATGCAAGAGGCGGGCGCGAACCTGGTGCAGGAATTGGCCTATACGCTGGCTGACGGGCGCGAATACGTGCGTGCCGCCATTGCGCGAGGCATGGATGTGGATCGCTTTGCCGGACGGCTAAGTTTCTTTTTCGCCATCGGCATGAATTTCTTTATGGAGGCCGCGAAACTGCGCGCCGCGCGTCTGCTGTGGTCGCGGATCATGGCGGAATTCAATCCCAAGGACCCCAAATCGTCGATGCTGCGCACCCATTGCCAGACCAGCGGTGTCAGTCTTGCCGAACAGGACCCTTACAACAACGTCGTGCGTACCGCCTACGAGGCGATGAGCGCGGTGCTGGGCGGCACGCAGTCGCTGCACACCAATTCGCTGGACGAGGCGATCGGCCTGCCGACTGAACATTCCGCCCGCATCGCCCGAAACACCCAGTTGATCCTGCAAGAGGAAACCGGGATCACGCATGTCGTCGATCCCCTTGCAGGGTCCTATTACGTCGAAAGTCTGACGCACGAATTGGCCGAGGCGGCATGGGCGCTGATCGAGGAGGTCGAGGAAATGGGCGGCATGACCAAGGCTGTGGCGTCTGGTATGCCCAAGCTCCGGATCGAGGAAACCGCCGCCCGCCGTCAGGCCGACATCGACCGCGGCACGGAGGTGATCGTCGGCGTGAACAAGTATCGCAAGGATAAGGAAGACCCGATCGATATCCTCGATATCGACAATAACGCCGTGCGCGAGGGCCAGATCATACGTATCAGCGCGACCAAGGCGGCACGCGACGATGCGGCCTGTGATGCGGCGTTGACCGAAATCACCCGCCGCGCAAACGAAGGCGGTAACCTTCTGGAAGCGGCGGTCGAAGCCGCCCGCGCGCGCGCCACAGTCGGAGAAATCAGCATGGCCATGGAAAAAGCATTCGGACGGCATCGCGCCGAGGTGAAAACGCTCGCCGGGGTCTATGGTGCCGCATACGAGGGCGACGCAGGTTTCGCTGAAATCCAGCGCAGCGTCGAACAATTCGCCAAAGACGAAGGGCGCCGCCCGCGCATGCTTGTGGTCAAGATGGGGCAGGACGGGCATGATCGCGGCGCCAAGGTGATTGCCACGGCCTTTGCCGATATCGGGTTCGACGTCGACGTCGGCCCCCTTTTCCAGACACCGCAAGAGGCCGCACAGGACGCCATCGACAACGATGTGCATGTCATCGGGATCAGTTCACAGGCGGCAGGGCATAAAACGCTCGCACCCAAGCTGGTGCAGGCGCTGCGCGATGCAGGGGCGGGTGACATCCTTGTCATCTGCGGCGGCGTGATCCCCCAGCAGGATTACCAATTTCTGTACGACAGTGGCGTCAAGGCCATCTTTGGCCCCGGCACAAATATCCCCGAGGCCGCCCAGGATATCCTGAAACTGATCAGGAACGCCCGCAGCTAGAAACCTCCGCACCCGCTTCTTCCGAGCATAAATATCCCCGCCGGAGGCAGCGGTTTTCGCAGAAAGCCGCTCTTGTGCGGATCAGCTTGCATTGTGACGGGTTTGCGGATTTTGTAGATGTCAGTTTGAATTTTTCTGGCAAAAGCAATCCGATGCTGCATCTTGACCATCTCGCTGTCGGCTGTGCCGACTTGGATAGGGGCACCAAATGGGTCGCGGCGCAGTTGGGCGTGCCGCTGCAACCGGGTGGCCGGCATGACCGCTTTGGCACGCATAACATGCTTTTGGGTCTGGCGGACGGAATATATCTCGAGGTGATCGCGCCCGATCCTGATGCAGCGCCCTTTGACGGCAGACGCTGGTTCGGGCTGGATGATTTCACCGGCCCGCCACGGCTGGCAAACTGGATTTGCCGCACGACTGATCTGGATGCGGTTGTCGCGGCGGCTCCGCCTGCTGTCGGTCGCGCGCATGGGTTGCAGCGCGGCGATCTGAACTGGCAGATCACGGTCCCCGAAGACGGCACGCTGCCCTTTGGCGGCGCCTATCCGACGCTGATGGAATGGGCCGCACACACGCGTCATCCGGCGGACAGGTTGCCTGACAGCGGTTGTCGGCTGACCGAATTTGTCGTGACCCATCCACAGGCCACGCAGGTGCAATCCATGCTGTCGTTGACCGATCCGCGCATTGTCTTTCAGACCGGGCCGGCAGGGTTCAGCGCCACATTTGACACGCCCAGCGGCGTGCGGTCCCTGTGATGATCCGGCCCGCGTGCCGCGACGATGCACCCGCGATCGCCGCAATCTGGAACCATGCCATCCGCGAGACGACGATCACCTTCAACCCGGTTGAAAAAACCGCAAGCGAAGTCGCCGATCTGACGGAAAATGCCTGTCTGATCTGGGAAGACCACGACCGGTTGCTTGGTTTTGCCCGCTATTTCCAGTTTCGCGGTGGCGCAGGCTATCGCCATACTGCGGAACACACGATCATGCTGGCCGACACAGCGCAGGCGCGCGGCGGCGGGCGGGCGTTGATGGCGGCCCTTTGCGCCGATGCCAGGGACGCGGGCATGCATACAATGTTTGCGGGGTGCAGCGCGGAAAACCCCGGAGCTGTGCGATTTCATGCCGCTTTGGGCTTTGTGACGGTTGCAACCCTGCCCGAGGTAGGGTTCAAGTTCGGGCGCTGGATTGATCTGGTGTTGATGCAAAAACGGCTCTGACAAAGGAACGCGCGATGTCGATCTGGTCACGGATGGCCGAAGCAATCGCCGCCCTGGCCAAGGGCGAGCCACTGTCGGCCGTCTTTGACAAATTGCGTGCACGACCTGACCGGACCGTCGGTTTCGCGATCGCCGTCATCGCGCTTGGTGCCAAGATGGCCAAGGCCGACGGCACCGTCACCCGAGACGAGGTCATCGCCTTTCGCGAGGTGTTCCTGATCCCCCCCGAGGAAGAGGCGAACGCAGCGCGCGTGTTCAATCTGGCCCGGCAGGATGTTGCGGGCTTTGATATCTACGCCCAGCGGATCAAGGCAATGTTTAGTGATGACGCCGCCCCGCTTTGCGACCTTCTCGAGGGGCTGTTTCATATCGCAATGGCCGATGGTGACTATCACCCCAAAGAGGATGCATTCCTGCAAGAAGTCGCCGGGATATTCGGTCTGAGCGAAAGCCAGTTTCGCGGTGTCCGGTCCCGCTTTGTCGATGATGCCACGCGTGATCCTTATGACGTGCTTGGTGTTTCGCCCGATGCGCCTTTGCCTGACATTCGCACGGCTTGGCGAAAACTGGTTCGCGAAACCCACCCCGATCAGATGATGGCACGTGGCGTTCCCAAAGAAGCGATCAAACTGGCCGAACGGCGGCTGGTTGCCATCAACCGCGCCTGGGAGGAAATCCAGGACCAGGCCGCATGAGGATCGCCACCTATAACGTGGAATGGTTCAACAACCTGTTTGATGATGATGGGGTTTTGCTGGATGACGGCGGCTGGTCTGGCCGCTGGGATGTGACCCGCGCCCAGCAGACAGAAGCGCTGGGCGGGGTGTTTACCGCGATGGACGCCGACGCGGTCATGGTGATCGAGGCCCCCGATACCAGCCGCAAACGCGACGGGGAACAGGCGCTGGAATACTTTGCGGCTTGGTGCGGGCTGCGGGCACGCAAGGCGCTGACCGGGTTCCACAACCAGACCCAGCAGGAAATCACCCTGCTTTATGATCCTGACGTCATCACTGCGGTGCATGATCCTCTGGAAACACCTGAATTTCCCCGGTTCGATGCAAAGTTCCGAATGGATGTGGACGTGGACGCCACACCAGAGGTGATCCGCTGGTCCAAACCCCCGCTGGAAGTGGCGGTCACTACGCCCAACGGCGCGCTGCGCCTGATCGGGGTTCATGCCAAATCAAAGGCGCCGCATGGTGTCACCAACCCGGATGCGATCAAACGGGTCGCCATCGAAAACCGGCGCAAGCAGATGGCGCAATGCGTCTGGTTGCGGGGGCGCGTGGCACAGCATCTTGCCGCGGGCGACGATCTGATCGTGCTGGGCGATTTCAACGATGGTCCGGGGCTGGATGAATACGAAAATCTGTTCGGTCGCTCCGGTGTCGAAATCGTGCTGGGTGCCGAAGACGAAATCCGGCTTTTCGACCCGCATGCGCAAATGGTGCTGGGGCGCCGGGTCGGGGCGCAACCCGCGACGGCGCGGTTCAAGCGCAAGGGTGAACCCTATCTGTCGGCCTTGCTGGATTATGTCATGATTTCGCCCGGCTTGCGCACCAGAAACCCGAAATGGCAGATATGGCACCCTTTCGATCATCCGGATATATTTGCCAACCTGCACTTGCGCGCGGCGCTTTTGCTGGCGTCAGATCATTTCCCGGTCGTTCTGGACATTGATTTGTGATTTGGGTTTGCAGCTCGGGCCGCGTATACTGAACACATGAAACGCCTTGTTGCCATGATCCTTGCCCTTGGTCTTTGTGTCAGCCCTGCCAACGCGCAGGACAGCGATACAGAGGTCGAGGAAGGTTTCAGCCTGATGGAAGAAGGTGCAAGGATGCTGATGCGCGGCCTGATGTCCGAAATTGAACCGAAAATGGACGAATTGCGCGACACGCTTGAACAGATGGGGCCGGCGTTTGCTGGATTTGTCCGCGACATCGGACCCGCCCTTGCCGAATTGCTGGAAGAGGTCGATGACCTGCGCCATTATCAGGCGCCAGAGTTTCTGCCCAATGGCGATATCATCATCCGTCGCAGGCCCGACGCACCGATCTGGGTTCCCGATGATGCAAGCGAAGCAATCGAGCTATAGCGTTTTCCTGAATTTCACGGTGCCCGTCGCATCAAGCGCGCCCGCAAGTGCGGCAAAGCGCGATTCGGCTACCTCGCCATAAAGCGGGCGTGCGTGTTCGGTCAGCGTCAGCGTCAATGTGCGGTGTCTGGCGCTCCATTGCAGGGTGCCGGGCTGTTCATCGGCGTTCAGCCACAGCATGGCCCCCAGACGCATTGCCTTGCCCAGCACTTCGGCCTCTTTGATCTGGTCGGGATTCAGCATCGCGAACAGCGCCTCGTAGCGCGATCCGTCGGGTTTGTTGGTGTAGCGGTTCATCAGCGCCAGCCCCAACAGCACCCGTTCATAATGCTTCAACCCGCCCAGATTGGCGCGGGTCGCGTTGTCGAATGTCACTTCGGCGCGGTAATCGGGATGGGCGCGCCAGCTGACGTCATGCAGCAGGCAGGCGGCCTTGATGATCCGCTTGCGTTGCCAGTTGGCACGCGGAAACAGGGGTTTGACAAAATCATACAGCACCCGGCCAAAGCCGGGCAGCCGAGCGTCCTTTGCCTCGGCAAAACGGCAGGCCTCGACCAGCGGGTCGCGTTCGCGCAATTCGCGGGGCATCTGTTCATACAGCATCCCCTCGCGGATGCCATAGGATGACACCGCCACATCCTTGGGTTTGAAGGTGCGCATCAGTTCCTGCAAAACGATGGATGCCAGCGGCACCAGCGACATGCGACTGTCGGATATGTTGCAGCGCGCGCGCAGGTCCTGCAGGTCGGAGGTGCGGATATATTCGGCGGTTTTTGAAATGCGCCGCGATGACATGCGATATTCGTGCAGGACCGTCAGCGGGTAATTGCGCCGTTCCATGTCGATGCGCGCAATCGCTCGCCATGATCCGCCCACAAGAAACAGGCGCATCCCTGTTTCATGGCCCATATCGGCGTGCAACTGCGCCATGGTTTCACGCACATAGGCCTTTACGGCCTTTTTGCCGCCCTTGATCTCGCGCAGTTTCAGCGGACCCAGCGCCGATGTCACCCGCTGGCCCACGCGCCCGTCGGCCAGGTCGGCCAGTTCCATCGACGATCCGCCGATGTCGCAGACCAGCCCGTAACTGCCCGGCCAACCCAAAAGCACGCCCTGGGCGGATAATCGTGCCTCTTCCTTGCCGTCGATGACCCACAGCTTGATGCCTGTTTCACGCAAGACCTCATCGCGAAATTCCTGCCCGTCGCTGGCCTCGCGCACGGCGGCGGTGGCGACGGCGGTCAGGGGGGGGATGCTCATCCCTTCGGCGAGGGCGGCGAACCGCCGGATCGCCGACAGGGCGCGTTTGCGACCTTCGCTGTTCAGATGACCTGTCTGCGACAGACCTGCCCCCAATCCACACATGATCTTTTCGTTGTAGAAATAGGCGGGCGACCGCGCCGCGCCATCGAACACCACCAAGCGAACAGAGTTTGAGCCCACGTCGATCACGCCAACCCGGCTTAGCCCGCGCGCGGCATCGCCATCAAACAAAGGACGTCCGAAAGGCCCCCAGTCAATTGTGTCAGGGTCTGGTTGCTGCGTCATGTGATCCCCGTTTGTCGCCCCGCCGACCCCGGTATCGGTCAATCATCCGTGTGGGTCAATTGCGGAACATCAGATGCGCCCGCCGACCCGCGCCCCGACAGCGACGGATTTTCCATGAAAAAGCGGTGGCAATTAAAGGCGAATTCACCTTCGGGGATCGTGGCACGGGTAAAACTGCCGTCTGCGGCCATCACCCAGCTTTGCGCCACGTCAGCCATGTTCGCCGCCATGACCTGACTGACGATCTGGGCCTTGACGGTCGCGTTCGTGATTTCGACAAGCGTTTCAACCCGGCGGTTCAGGTTGCGCCCCATCCAGTCGGCAGAGCTGATATAAACCTTGGACTTTTTGGATGGGAGCGTATGACCATTGCCAAAACAGACGATCCGGGAATGTTCCAGAAACCGCCCGACGATGGATTTGACGCGGATGTTTTCCGACAGGCCCGCAACACCGGGGCGCAACCCGCAGATGCCACGGATCACAAGGCTGATTTTGACACCATCCTGCGACGCGGCATAAAGCGCGTCGATCACATCCGGTTCGACCAGCGAATTCATCTTGGCCCAGATCATCGCCGGCTTGCCGTCGCGGGCGTGTGCGGCCTCGGTCGCGATTCGGTCCAGCAGGGTCTGTTTCAGGCTGATGGGCGAAATCGCGAGGTTTTCCAAACCCTCGGGCTGGGCATAGCCGGACAGGTAGTTGAACACCTTGGTCGCATCCCGGCCAAGGCTGGCATCACAGGTGAACAGGCTCAGGTCCGTATAAATCCGTGCCGTGATCGGGTGATAGTTGCCGGTGCCGAAATGGGTATAGGTGACCAGCTTGTCATCCTCGCGGCGGACCACGGTGCTGATCTTGGCGTGGGTTTTATACTGCATGAAGCCGTAGACCACATGCGCGCCCGCCCGTTCCAGCCGCCGCGACTGCCGTATATTTGCGGCTTCGTCGAACCGCGCCTTGAGTTCGACCAATGCGGTGACAGATTTGCCGTCTTCGGCGGCTTCGCACAACGCTTCGACAATGGGCGAGCGTTTCGATGTGCGGTAAAGCGTCTGCTTGATCGCGACCACATTGGGATCGCGCGCCGCCTGCGTCAGAAACCGCACGACCATGTCAAAGGTTTCATAAGGGTGGTGCAGCAGCATGTCTTTTTGCCGGATCGCGGCGAACATGTCACCGTCGTGGTCCTGCACACGTTCGGGGACGCGCGGCGCAAACGGGGGCCACAATAGATCGGGGCGGTTGTCCAGCACCAATTCGCCCAGATCGGCGATGCCGATCAGCCCGTCCACCTCGACCACTGTGTCTTCGGTCACGTGCAGTTCGTGCATGATCAGGGATTTCAGGGCGGGTGGCGCCCCGGCGGACAGTTTCAGGCGCACGACCTCGCCCCGGCGGCGCCGTTTCAGGGCCACCTCGAATTCGCGCACTAGGTCTTCGGCTTCATCTTCCAGTTCGAGGTCACTGTCGCGTAAAACCTTGAACGCACAGCTGCCCTTGATCTTGTAGCCGGGGAAAAGCCGCGTGATGTGCAACTGCAATAGTTCCTCCAACGGCAGGAAACGCTGATCGCCATCGCCGGACGGCAGCGGGACAAACCGGTCGATCTGCGCGGGCACCGGCAAGAGCGACCGCAACTGGCGTTTGTCGCTGGGCCGTTCCAGTTGCAGCGCCAGCGCGAACCCTTCGTTGGGCAGAAACGGAAAGGGATGCGCGGGATCGATGGCCAGCGGCGACAGCACCGGGAATACCTGTTCGATGAACACGTCTTCCAGATAGGCAATGTCATCCTTGCTCAGCGCGTCACGGGTCAGAATGTGGATACCGTTTTCCGCCATCTCGGCCTGCAAGGCGTTGAATACCTCTTGCTGGCGGCTCATCAGCTGGCGCGCGTTTTCATTGATCATCACCAGTTGTTCGGCCGGCGTCAGCCCGTCAAGTCCCGGCGATGTGTTGCCGGCATTGGCCAGTTCGCGCAGGCCTGCGACCCGCACGGTATAGAATTCATCCAGATTGGTAGCGGAAATCGACAGGAACCGCAGCCGTTCCAGCAGCGGCACGCGCAAGTTCTCGGCCTCTTCCAGCACGCGCCAGTTGAACCCCAGCCAGCTCAGCTCGCGGTTGAAGAACCGCGCGGGCGTGGCGGTGTCGATGTCGAGTGCGGTCGGGGCCGGAAACGCCCCTTCAAGAAAATTTGCTGTGTTCATGAGGCCTTTTGCACCGCGATTGTTGCGGTTGTGTGACAACTATCGCGGTGTCAGCCGCTGTTGTCCAGCAAATCGGCGGCGAGGGCCTGATTGATCTTGCGCCCTTGTGCCAATGCGGCGGCATCCAGCCTGTCCACGATGTCAGCGGCCGCCGCAAAGGACCGTTCGATCCGGGGCGTCAGATAATTGACCAGCGCCGGTTTTGGCATGATCTGGCGATCTGCAAACAGTTTCATGATCAGCGCCTGCAACAGGGCGTCATCGGGGTTCTCGATTCGGGTCAGCGTGGTGGCCTGCATCCGGCTGGCCAGATCAGGCAGGGCGATGGGCCAGCGGCTGGGCGCTGTGCGGGCGGTCATCAACAGTGTGCCGCCGGTGTGGCGCAGATGGTTGTGCAGATGGAACATCGCCTCTTCTGCGTGGCGGGGCAGATGTGCCATGTCCTCGATGATCACACAGGTGGCGTCTGTCTGAAAATCGGCGGTCATTGCGGCAGCATGCAGGATCATGCCACCGGTTTGCGCCCTGAAAATCCGCGCAAGGTGGCTTTTGCCACACCCCTTTGGCCCGATGATGACCAGCTTGCGATCGGGCCAGCCCGCTGGGTTTGTCAGCATCGCATAGGTTTGTGCGTTTGCCTCGGCGACAAAGAAATCATCGGGGCCAAGGGCAACGCCGGTTGGCCAGTCAAAGGAAAGCTGATCCGCCATGTCAGTCGTCTGTCGACAGACCGCGATAAAGGCGGCTTTGCTTGTAACGTGTCACGCCATAGCGCGTGACGACACCGATCATGGCCGCGACCGGAACCGCCACCAGCATCCCTACAAAGCCGAACAGCGACCCAAAGACCGACAATGCAAACAACAGCCATACCGGGTGCAACCCGACCGACCCGCCCACAAGTTTGGGGGTCAGGATGTTGCCTTCCAGAAACTGACCAAGGCCAAAGATCGCCGCAACGATCCCGATGCGCAGCCAGTCGGTGCCGTCCACCCCACCCCAGAACTGGAACAGGGCCAGCCCCACGGCCAGGATGCCGCCAACCAATGCGCCAACATAGGGGATGAATGTGATCAAGCCGGCAATAAACCCGACGATCAGACCGAAATTCAGCCCCGCGATCATCAGCGCGATGGCATAATATGTGCCCAGGACAACGCAGACAGTGCCTTGCCCCCGGATGAAGCTGGCAAGCGTATCGTTTATTTCCCGCGCGAGTTGCCGGACCGCAGGGGCATGGTCGCGCGGCAACAGATCGTCGATGCGCGCGGTCATGTTGTCCCAGTCCAGCAACAGATAGAACGCCACGACCGGCACGATGATCAGCAGCACTAGGATGTTCAGTAGCCCCAATGCGGAGCTGAGCACGCTGTTCAGCAGCTCGCCCCCCTTGGACTGGATGGTTTCCCCGATCTTGAGAAGCTGCTGGCGGATCGTGCTGTCGGCGTCCACCAGCGCCGGGAAACGGTCGGTCAGACCGCTTTGCAGTCGGCTGAACAGCTCTGGCGCGGTGTTGATCAGTTGGGTGGTCTGTTGCACCAGTGTCGGGATCACCAGCAGGATCAGCACAACAAAGACAACAATCGTCACAAGCGTGATGATCGCCACCGACACGGTGCGGCTGAACCCGAGCTTTTCCAGCCGGTCCGCGATGGGATCAAGGCAATAGGCTATCGCCCCGCCCAGCACGAACGGCAGGATCACATCGCCCAGAAACCACAGGACGATCAAAAAGACGGCTGTGGCGATGCCCCAGTATTTGGCTTGTTCGCGAACGGGAAGTGCCATGCCGGATCCTTGTTTTCCTGCACGATAAATGCGGTATGGCGCGGCTTTGTGCAAGTGCAGCGCATTATTTAGCAGTCTGGCTGCCAGGCAGTTCGCAGCGTGGGGGCATTGGCTTTGGCTTGCCACGCCGCAAACGGCACCCTACACGGATGCAAAACCATAGTTGATCAAAAGGTCTGTCCGATGCGTCTCAGCCGCTATTTCCTGCCCGTTCTGAAAGAAACTCCGCGCGAGGCGCAGATCGTCAGCCACCGCTACATGTTGCAGGCCGGCATGATCAAGCAGGCCAGCGCCGGCATTTATTCCTGGCTGCCGCTGGGGTTCAAGGTGTTGCGCAAGATTGAAGACATCGTGCATCAGGAACAGGCCCGCGCGGGTCATATCGCGATCCAGATGCCGACGATCCAGTCGGCCGACCTTTGGCGCGAAAGCGGGCGTTATGATGCCTACGGCGAAGAAATGCTGCGCATTACCGACCGGGGCGGGCGTGACATGCTGTATACCCCGACGGCCGAGGAACTGGTCACAGATATCTTTCGCGCCCATGTCAGCAGCTATAAGGATCTTCCGCTAACGCTCTATCAGATACAGTGGAAATTCCGGGACGAGGTGCGCCCGCGCTTTGGCGTCATGCGGGGCCGCGAATTCTATATGAAGGACGGCTACAACTTCGACCTGACCAAAGAGGACGCGCTGCACGCCTATAACCGCCATCTGGTCAGCTATCTGCGCACTTATGAACGGCTTGGCCTGCAGGCGATCCCGATGCGTGCGGACAGCGGCCCGATCGGGGGCGACGATACGCATGAATTCCTTGTGCTGGCCGATACCGGCGAATCAGAGGTGTTCTATGACAGCGAAATCACCGATCTGAAATTCGGCGACCGTCAGATTGATTATGACGATCACTCTGCCTGTGCCGCCGTGCTGGATGAATTCACCAGCCGCTATGCCCGCACGGATGAAACCCATGATGAGGCCGTGTTCAACGATGTGCCCGCTGACCGTCGCCGCACCGCGCGCGGGATCGAGGTGGGCCAGATATTCTACTTCGGCACCAAGTACTCCGAGGCGATGGGCGCGCTGGTCGATGATGGCCAGGGCGGCAAGGTGCCTGTGCATATGGGCAGCCACGGCATTGGCGTGTCGCGTCTTGTCGGTGCGATCATCGAGGCAAGCCACGACGACAAGGGCATCATCTGGCCCGAAGGCGTGACCCCGTTCCATTGTGGTATCCTGAACATGCGTCAGGGTGATGCCGAAACCGATGCCGCCTGCGAGGCGCTTTATGCGTCGCTGACAGCGCTTGGGCTGGAACCGCTTTATGATGATCGCGACGAACGCGCCGGGGCGAAATTCGGTACGATGGACATGATCGGCCTGCCATGGCGCATCACCGTTGGCCCGCGCGGCTTGAAAAACGGGGTGGTCGAACTGACCAGCCGCCGCACCGGCGAAAGCCAGGAAATGTCGCCCGAGGATGCCATCGCCCGCATCACGCAGATCTATGACGGGATTGCGTGACGCGCCCGCCCTTTTGAACATTTGACTGGTCGCTGATCCGCGCGGATTGGCGCCCATTGGCCAATTTTTCGTTCGCACCTGCGATCTGCCTTGTTATGCTGCCCGAAAAGAAACGAAGAGGCCGCAGATGATGATCCGCCCAAGGGCCCTGCGATGATCCGGATGCTTTGCCTTGTTGCTGGCTTGTCCGGTGCGGCGGGCCTGTCGCAGTATCCTGAATTTTCGCAGCAATACCTGCAACGGCTGGCGGGGCAGGTCGATGCGCTGACCGAGGTCGTCAAGGACTTCGACGCCTCTGCCCTTGCGGCCGGTCTGGGGCGGGAACAGGCGCTGGAGCAGATGACCGGCACACCATTTCTGGAAAGCCGCCAGGCCGATATGCGCCGCACCTTTGCCCGCCATGCGCGGCTGGCCGAAAGCCTGATCATGCTGCGTGATGCGGGGCCGCTGGCGCGGCTGACGCTGCCGCACCGCATGGGCGATGCCGCGACCTTGCGCGCGACCTGGGCGGATTTCACGCCTGCGGTTCCGGTCAGCGTGGCGGGGGCCACCACCGCCGGGGCGGGATTTGTCAGCGGGTGGGGACTGTTCGCGGCCTTGTTTGCGGCCCTCGGGGTGCCGTTTCGCAAGTCCCCGAAACGCGCCCGCAAGCAGGACCGCCGTGCACTTGCCGTGCGGCCTGAACCACCTTTGAACAAACCGACGCTGTTGGCGACGCCCGGGGATCACAAACCAAGATTGGCGGGCGCCCGGCGCTAATTGGTGCGCACACGTCTTGACCATTGCCAGCGCACAGATCACCTTGCCGCGAAACTGATACAGGAGCCGCCATGGCCGAGGTGAAAACCACCGCCCCCTTTGCGAAATTCGAATGGATGATCGCCTGGCGCTATATCCGCGCCAAACGCGCCGAGGGCGGTGTCAGTGTCATGACATGGATCAGTCTGGTCGGCGTAACACTGGCTGTTTTCGCCCTGATTGCCACGCTGGCGGTGCGGTCGGGGTTTCGCGCGGAATTCATCGATACGATCGTGGGGGCGAACGCCCATGTTACCGTCATGCGTCCGCGCGAGGTGATCACCGATTACGATGCAATGGCTGAACGGATCATGGCGATTGAAGGCGTGCAATCGGTTGCACCCCTGGTGCGGGGGCAATCCATGGCCAGCGCCTTTGGCACCAATACGCTGGCTGATATCCATGGCATACGGCTGGAGGATCTGAAGAAATCCGACGCCATCGTGCAAAGCGAACGCACCATAGGCGATATCGACAGGTTACCCGAAGGCATCGCGCTGGGGTCCGCGCTGGCGGCCAACCTGGGGGTCGGGATCGGCGACCGCGTGGAATTCACGATCCGGTCGGGTGCGATCACGCCGATGGGCCGCAGCACGCGGGTCAACGCGTATGAGGTCGTGTTCATCTTTTCCACCGGCCGTTACCAGATCGACGAAGTCCGCGCCTATCTGCCCTTTGATCAGGCGCAGCTGATCTTTAACCGCGATGGCGCCGTGGACGAACTTGAGGTGCGGCTGGATGACATCAACCGGTCTGAAGAGCTGAAGCAGGATATCGCCAATGCTGCCGGGGCGGGGATTTGGGCCTATAGCTGGCAGGACCGCGTGGGCCGCTACCTGCGTGCGCTGACGATCGAAGATAACGTGATGTTCATCATCCTGTCGATACTGGTGCTGGTGGCGTCAATGAACATCATCAGTGGGCTGATCATGCTGGTGAAAAACAAGGGTCGCGATGTCGGCATCCTGCGCACCATGGGCCTGACCGAAGGGTCGATCCTGCGCATCTTCTTTATCTGCGGGGCAGGGATCGGCACGCTGGGCACGGCGCTGGGCGTGGTGCTGGGGTGTTTGTTTGCCATTTATATCGACCAGATTTTCAGCCTTGTGAATTATGTCGCCGGTGGCGGCGTCTGGGACCCGTCCATCAGGGGTATCTACAACGTGCCCGCCGAATTACGGCTGGTCGATGTGGTCAAGGCAATGTCGCTGTCTCTGGGCCTGTCGTGGATTATCACCATATTTCCGGCCCGCCGCGCGGCCCGCATGAACCCGGTCGAGGCGTTGCGCTATGAATAACCCCACGCTGCAGGTCAGCGATCTGACCAAAACCTACAACCATGGCAAACCCAACGAGGTCCGCGTGCTGCAAGGCGCATCCCTGTCCGTGGCCCCGGGCGAGGTTGTCGCACTGGTTGCGCCATCAGGTGCCGGCAAATCGACGCTGCTGCATATCGCGGGGCTGCTGGATACGCCCGACAGCGGCGCGGTGAGGATCGCGGGGCAAGACATGAGCCACCTGCCGGACCGCAGGCGCACTGCGGTGCGGCGGGCCACCGTCGGGTTTATCTACCAGTTTCATCATCTGCTGCCCGAATTTACCGCGCTGGAAAACATCGTCCTGCCGCAACTGGCCAATGGCGCCAGCCAAAAGGCGGCAGAGGCGCGCGCGCTGGCATTGCTGGACCGTGTCGGGATCGCCGAACGCGCATCGCACCGGCCTGCGGCCTTGTCCGGGGGCGAACAACAGCGCGTTGCCTTTTGCCGCGCGCTGGCCAATGAACCCACGCTATTGCTGGCCGATGAACCCACCGGCAACCTTGACCCCGACACATCCGACCGGGTGTTTGGCGCACTGATGGCGCTGGTGCGCGACACCGGGCTTGCCGCTGTCATCGCGACCCACAATCTTGAACTTGCCGCAAGGATGGACCGTCAGCTGCGTCTGACCGGCGGCGTGTTGGCGCCGCTATAGGGATACCGTCAGGCCGATGATGCGGTTGATCCGGCGGTCAGACTTTCTGTGTGACGAAAACACCTGCGGCCATCAATGCAATACCTGCTGCGCGCGTCAGGGTCAGCGGTGACGCTTGCGCCGTGAACAGCCCGAAATGATCAATCGCGGCAGCCGAAATCAACTGCCCCAGCAACACCACAAACACTGCGTTTCCCACCCCCATCGTCGGGGCGATCCAAGTGATCGACAGCACATAGAATGCCACCAGGACCCCTGCCAGAAACAGATGGCGCGGCGCGCCGGCCAGTTTGGCGGCCGCCGACGGGTTGGTGGCAACGGCCGTGCCAGCGGCCACGGCAAAGGCCACGATGAACAGAACCGCCGCCGCCACTGCCGGCGATCCGATCTGGCGACCCAGTGCCGCGTTCAAGGCAGCCAGCACCGGCACGCCGATCCCGGCGGCCAGCATGATGATGATATGATGCGGCATGGATGATCCTTTGGGAATGATTGCGCGGCTTTTAATCTGGATCATGGCGGCCCCGGTCGGCCTTTGCTAGGGTGAGTGCAAAACAAGAGGAGGCATTGATGCGGTATTTGATCATTTTGGGCGCTTTGGGGCTGGCTGCCTGTGTCGAGGACCCCGTGGACGGGCGCACGGCGTATCTGGCGGACTGCGCCGGATGCCATGGTGCGGACGGGCGCGGGGACGGGCCTGATGCACGTGACCTTGCGGTCGTATCCCCCGACCTGACGCAAATCGCGGCACGCAATGGCGGGACGTTCCCCCGCACCCGTGTGATGAGCACGATCGACGGGCTGAACCGGGCCGCCCATTTCAATCCGGCGATGCCGGAATTCGGGGCGGGGGACATGGGTGAAACCGTGATCTTTGAACAGGATGGATTGGGCACGCCTGTGCCGGAACGGCTGCTGGCACTGACGGATTATCTGGAAAGCATCCAGCGATAACCCGACCTGACAATGACGTGAACGAAGGCCGCGGCATATGTGCCGGGGCTGCTGGGGTGCTATGTCCTGCCCGAGTGTCAAAATAGGAACCCCCATGCGCCTGATCCTGCCCGTCCTGCTTGCCGTTTCGATCGCCTTCCCCGCCCTGTCCGGCCCCGTGTCCTTTGGTAACGGCTGGTCGGAACAGCGGCTGAAACTGTTCAGCTCGAACGATTACAGTTTCGGGGACAACCTGGGGATCCGGTCGGATGGGTCTGTGTCCCTGGCCTGGACACGGCTTGCGCAGAGCGAATGGGGCACGCGCGCCGCGACATGGGTTTGGAGCGTCGAACAATCCGTGCCACCCACCGATCTGGCGCGCAAGGGCGGGGATGACCGGAACATATCGCTTTATTTCGTTTTTCTGCCCGAAGATCAGGCAGAGGCATCGGCAGGGGCGGGTATCCGCAGCCTGCTGGGCAATGATCAGGTGCGGGTGCTGCAATATGTCTGGGGCGGCAACCATGACCCCGGTCAGGTGATCCCGTCACCTTATGGCCCGGCGGGGCAGGGGGCGACGGTGGCGCTGCGGCAGGCCGGCACCGGCGCGTACACAGAAGACGTTGACCTGACCCGCGACTATACAGCCGCCTTTGGCGGAACGCCGGGCGCACTTGTCGGGCTGGCCGTGTCGGCAGACAGCGACGATACCGATAGCGCAATACGGGCAGCACTTGGCAGGCTTGTCCTGCGCTAGGCTGGTTTGATCTGCATCAACGCGGTCCGGTCGGGCAGGTCATAACCTCTGCTTGTCATCACAAAGGAGGATCGGATGCGTTTGCTTGGTCTTATTATGCTGCTGGGCCTTGCCGGGCCGGTCGCGGCGCAGGATGCGGTCAGGGGCGAAGCGATCTATCGGTTCTACTGCGCGACCTGCCACGGGGTTTCAGCCGAAGGCAACGGGCCGATGTCGCCTTCGCTGGTCGTGCAGCCAACTGACCTGACACAGCTCGAGGCAGGAAACGGCGGTGTGTTCCCCACAACCCGCGTCGTGATGCGCATTGACGGGCGCGATCCGCTGGTCA
>NZ_CBFIBD010000025.1:0-47426 GCF_965660735.1 Yoonia sp. | reverse complement strand
CGTGCCGTCGATGATATCAAGCGCCACGACACGGCCGCCGAAATTACCAACGTAGACCCGGCTGCCGTCAATGACAGGATCACCGCCGATATCGGTGACAAGCGATATCGCCCGCCCCAGCCGGTCACCCGAAATGACGCTGGACCAGCGCTGCAATCCACCACCCGGAAAGGTCGCCAGAACCTCGCCCGAGGGAAAGGGGAAAATGGCGATGCGGTCGTTGACCGCAGGCGCCGCACCGGTTGCGAAATTCGCTGTAGACGGGGTGCCTGTCTGTTGCCACCTGATCCGGCCCGTGGTCACATCCAACGCCCAGGCGGTGCTGTCGCGGGCCACCACATAAACAAGATCCCCCACGACGGTCGGCGCGGCGATGGCGGGCGCGTCAAGGTCCTGCACCCAGACCGTGTTACCCGTCGCCGCATCAAGAACCGTCAGTTCACCAAAGCCAGTGGTCACATAAACCTTTGTGTCCGCAACCGACAGACCACCACCGGAGGCATCGGTCGGGTTATCGCGGCCCGGTGTCAGATCAGCGGTCCATATCTGCTGCCCTGCCGTTGTCGTTGCCGACACGCGCGCCCTGGCATCCAGCGTGTAGATCACGCCGCCTGCCACAACCGGATCGGCCGTGATCCGCGCCCGACGGCTGTCGCCCTCGCCGATCCCGGTCACAAAGGCCGGGGCAAGCGTCGCACCAAGGGCGGGATGTGTGATCTTGTGCGTTGGTCCCCCGTTGCGATGCGTCCAGTCAGGATTGGCCACCTGTGCTGGCAAACTGACCGGGCGAATTTGATTCACCGTCGGAGGAGCCGGACGCAAATCGAAACGCGCGCCGGGCAGAATGACGTCATCCTCGGCACAAGCCCCCAACAGGACAAGCGCAATAATGGCGCAGATGCGTGTCTTTGGTATCAAGTGCCGGTCCAATTCAAAGATTACTCGGTGGGCGCAGCCGGAAGTGGTTCACCCAGCGCCACCATCACCGTTTGAACACGCTCTCGCAAGCCCCGTGAAACGGATGCATCTTCTTCGATCTGCCGCAGTGTCGAAATCGCGGCCTCTTTATCGCCAGCTTCCAATGACAGATAGGCCAGTTGTTCAAGCGCCAACAGGCGATAGGGCTGGCCTGGTGCCGCCAGATCCTGCAATGCAGCCAGGCGGTTGTCTGCGTCATCCGCAGGCAACAGCGCTGCCTTGAACGCCGCAAGATCGCGATACATCTGCGGTGCGTCGGTGCTGTTGGCAAGCGTCTGCAATGTTTGTGCCGCCGCTGCCAGATCACCGGCCTCCTGCTGCATGGCGGCCGTCAAGAGAGCGGCGACGGCAGCCGCCTGACCATCCGTTTCCACCTGCGCGATCGCAGCGGCGCGCGCAGCGGCGTCTTGCTGGTTCAGGGCCGCAAGAAGAGCGTCACCGCGGGCTTCGGCGGCGGCGCGATCCTGTGCGTTGCTATATTCGATCCATGCAGCGCCGCCAACCAACGCCAGCACGCAGACGACCGCAATCCACCCATAGCGACGCAGATAGCCATACAGCTTTTCGCGGCGCACCTCTTCGGTGACTTCATCAATGAAACTGTCCGAGTTACTCACTCACGCCCCCAATGTTCACGCTGTTGCGCTACGCTGTTTGCGGCTACATATCGCGAAGAAAGGCCAAGGGACAAGGGCTGAGCCGCGCTTTGCGGCCAGCATCATGCGGCACCGCAGAAAACTAACCTTGCGACACTGTCGTGTTTTGTATATTTTGAACTGAATGGTTTAGTATGATTTGTGATCCGGCAAGCCGGCGTCAGCGTATCGTGAATACTACATGTAAAATGTCGTCACATATTTATATGACGCTAAAAAAGGCCGCGTTATGAAAGTTTTCCCCGTCATCACCGCGATCGTGGTTTGTATTGCCCTATATTTTGTGGTGTTCGAACGCGACACCCTGTTCAACTTTGCCGGTGAACAGACGGCCGATACCCAAGCCGGGGATGCCGCACAGGACACAGCAGCGGTGGTTGCCGACAGTAACGCAGGCGTGAATGTCGTGGCAATACATTCTGTCGCGCAGACGATCGACAGCGCAGTGATTCTGCGCGGCCGGACAGAAGCCGCCCGTCAGGTCACTGTTGCCGCCGAGACATCGGGCCTGGTCATCTCGGAACCGCTGCGCAAGGGGACATTCGTGCAAGCGGGCGACCAGCTTTGCAGGCTTGACGCCGGCACGCGGCAGGCGTCACTGGACGAGGCGCGCGCGCGCCTTGCCGAGGCAAGAGAACGCGTGCCCGAGGCGCTTGCCGGCGTGACCGAGGCGACGGCCCGTGTCCGCGAGGCCGAAATCAACCTGAATGCGGCCAGACGTCTGTCAGAGGACGGGTTTGCATCAGAAACCCGATTGATCAGTGCGCAGGCGACCATGGAATCCGCGCAAGCCGGCGTGCAGCGCGCAAATTCCGCCGTCGCGTCAGCGCAGGCCGGCATCCAGGCGGCCCAGGCTGCCGTTGCCGCCGCACAGCGCGAGATAGAACGACTGAGTATCGCAGCGCCATTTTCCGGGTTGCTGGAAACGGACACGACCGAACTGGGTGCCCTGATGCAGACCGGCAGCCCCTGCGCCACGATCATCCAGCTTGACCCAATCAAACTGGTTGGGTTCGTGCCCGAGACCGATGTCACAAAAATCGCCACAGGTGCCACCGCCGGTGCCCGCCTTACGACCGGCCAGCAGGTGCGCGGGCAAGTCACGTTCCTGTCGCGAAGCGCCGATGAACTGACCCGCACCTTCCGGGTTGAGGTGACGGTGCCGAATGCCGATCAGGCCATCAGCGATGGCCAGACGGCCGAAATCATCGTGGCCGCTGATGGGCGCACCGCGCACCTGATCGCACAATCGGCGTTGACGCTGGATGACGACGGGGTGCTGGGCGTGCGCACGATCGACGCGGACAACCTGGTGAAATTCATGCCCGTCACCCTGCTGCGCGACACTGCGCAGGGCGTCTGGGTGACTGACCTGCCCGAGACTGTAGATATCATCACCGTCGGTCAGGAATTTGTCATTGACGGCGTGCGCGTCACACCCACATTTCGCGAGGCCAAGGGATGACCGGATTAGTTGACTGGGCCGCAACGCGGGCCCGCATGGTTCTTGCCTTTATCGCGCTGTCGCTGCTGGCGGGCGGTGCGGCCTATGTCAGCCTGCCCAAAGAAGGCGAGCCTGACATCGAAATCCCCGCGATTTTCGTATCGGTCCCGTTTCCCGGCATTTCCGCCGAAGACGCGGAAACGCTTTTGGTCAAACCGATGGAAACCGAACTGTCCGATCTGGACGGGCTGAAAACCATGTCCGCGACCGCCGCCGAAGGTTACGCGGGCGTGGCACTGGAATTCGAATTCGGCTGGGACAAAACCAAGACACTGGCCGATATCCGGTCCGCGATGAACAACGCCGAGGGCCGGTTTCCGTCCGGGGCGGACCAGTATTCCATCAATGAAATCAACTTTTCCGAATTCCCGATCATCATCGTCAACCTGACAGGTGACGTCCCCGAACGAACGCTGATCCGTGTGGCAAAAGGCTTGCAGGACCGGATCGAGGGCCTTGATGCCGTGCTGGAGGCCGGTCTGGCCGGCCAGCGGGACGAGATGCTGGAAGTCGTGATCGACCCGCTCCGGCTTGAGGCATATAACGTGACGGCGGGTGAATTGATTGGCGTCGTCACCAACAACAACCTGTTGATCGCAGCGGGCGAAGTCGACTCTGCGCAGGGCAGCTTTGCGGTCAAGATCCCGTCTTCGTTTGATGATCCGCAGGATATCTATGCGCTGCCGGTCAAAACCAACGGCGATCGCGTGATCACGCTGGGCGATCTGGCCACGATCCGCCTGACGTTCGAGGACAGGATTGGCACGGCGCGTTTCAACGGGGTCAACACGGTCGCCCTGCAAGTCGTCAAACGCAAGGGATACAACCTGATCGACACCGCCGCACTGGTCAAGGACGTCGTCGATCAGGAACGCGCCAGCTGGTCGCCGGAGCTGCGCAGCGCGATCGACGTCGGCACATCCAATGACCAGTCGCGCAACGTGGCCTCTATGGTCAGCCAGCTGGAAGGGTCGGTGCTGACCGCCATCGCACTGGTCATGATCGTGGTGCTGGCCGCCCTAGGCACCCGCCCTGCCCTGCTTGTCGGCTTTGCGATTCCCACATCGTTCCTGCTTTGCTTTGCGCTGCTTGCGATCATGGACATCACGATTTCCAACATCGTGATGTTTGGCCTCATCCTTGCGGTGGGGATGCTGGTCGATGGGGCCATCGTGGTGGTGGAATATGCCGACAAGCGGATCAGCGAAGGGTCCGGCCCGATGCATGCCTATACCGAGGCCGCCAAACGGATGTTCTGGCCAATCATCTCTTCCACGGCGACGACGCTTTGCGCGTTCCTGCCGATGCTGTTCTGGCCCGGCGTGGCGGGGCAGTTCATGGGCATGTTGCCTGTCACGCTGATTTTCGTGCTGTGCGCATCACTTGTGGTGGCGCTGATCTACCTGCCGGTCATGGGCGGCGTTACCGGCCGGATGAGCCGCCTTTTCGGCAATGCATCGGACGGCTTGCGCGCGCGGCTTCCGTGGATCGTCAACGCAGCACTTGTCGTGCCTGCCATCATGGTGGTGTTTACCGGGGCAATGCTGACGTTGAACCCCGGCTATCTGTCGGGAAACGCGGTGCAGACCGATGGGCTGATCGCGTCCCTGCCCGGGATCATCCTGTTTCTTGGTGGTGCGGTCATGCTGTCCATCACGATGGGCGCTGCGCGGATCGAACGCGGCGCCACGCGGATCAAGGCGGGCTATAAACGCAGCCCCTTTGGCCATGTGATGCATTTCATCACCGGCAACCCGATCATGCCGCTGGTTTCCGTCGGCGCGGTGATCTTCTTTGTCGTGTCGATCTTTGGCTACTTCGGCGCCAACAACAACGGTGTTGAATTCTTTGTCGAATCAGAGCCCGAACAGGCGATTGTCTATGTGCAGGCACGGGGCAACCTGTCGCTGCCAGAAAAAGACGCGATCTTGCAGCAGGCAGAGGAAGTCGCCCTGAATACGCGCGGGGTTCAAAGCGTGTTTTCCTTTGCCGGCGATGGTGGTCTGAATTCGAATACCGGCGGCGCCGAAGGCCCGTCAGACGCCATCGGCCAGATGCAGCTGGAATTGATTCCGTGGGAAGACCGCCCCACCATGTCCGAGAAAACCCATCTGCTCGGCTTTATCCCTTGGACCAGTACGCAGGTAGACCCGGCCTATGACGGCGACACCGTGCTGGCAAATCTGGAATCGCAACTGGCCGGCATCCCCGGTGTGCGGTTTGAAATCCTGAACCTGTCGCGTGGCCCTGCGTCGGCCAAGCCTGTGCACCTGCGCCTCAAAAGCGATAACTGGCCCGCTTTGGTCGCAGCAACCGACACGGCACGCGCCCGGTTCGAGGCGACGCCGGGGCTGATCACGATCGAAGACACCCTGCCCCTTCCCGGGATCGACTGGCAAATCGACGTCGATGTCGAAAAAGCCGGGCGCTATGGCGCGGACGTGGCCACCGTGGGGGCGATGGTCCAGATGGTCACACGCGGTATCTTGCTTGATACCATGCGGGTCGAGACATCGGACGAGGAAATCGATATCCGTGTCCGCTTGCCCGAAAAGGATCGCGTCCTGTCCACCCTTGACAGCTTGCGGGTGCGCACCTCGGACGGTCTGATCCCCTTGTCAAACTTTATCACCCGGACGCCCGTGCAAAAGCTGGCCCAGATCGACCGGGTGGACCAGAAACGTTATTTCGACGTCAAGGCCGGTGTCGGCGCAGGGCTGGCGACACTGACCAGCGACAGCGGCACACCGCTTGGCGTGTTGCGCGAAGTGACCGACCCCAACACCCCGGCAGATCTGACCAGAAACGACACAAGCTATACCGTCGTTGCGGTCACCGGCGCGTCCAGCATGGACGAACTGAAAACCGCTGCCCCGTCCGGAACCATTACGCCGGTAACACCCAATGACCGGATCGCGGTGCTGACCGAATGGCTGGAAACGAACCCCCTGCCAGACGCCGTCGACTGGGAATGGACCGGCGATCAGGAAGATCAGGCCGAAAGCCAGCAATTTCTTGCCGTTGCCGGGGTTGCAGCCCTTGGGCTGATGTTCATCATCCTGCTGGCGCAGTTCAACAGTTTCTACAATTCGGTTCTGGTACTGATGGCCGTCGTCATGTCCACCGCCGGGTCGCTGGTGGGGATGCTGGTGATGGATCAGCCGTTTTCCATCATCATGACCGGCACCGGGATCGTGGCGCTTGCCGGGATCGTGGTGAACAACAACATCATCCTGATCGACACCTACCAGGAATACAGCCAATACATGCCAAGGACCGAGGCCATTACCCGCACCGCCGAGGATCGGATCCGCCCCGTCCTGCTGACCACGATCACCACGATGGCGGGCCTTGCACCGATGATGTTCGGACTTAGCCTTGATTTCATCAACGGCGGCTATTCCATCGACAGTCCAACGGCGATGTGGTGGAAACAACTGGCCACCGCAGTGGTGTTCGGTCTTGGCATCGCCACGGTGCTGACGCTGGTGTTCACCCCGTCGATGCTGGCGCTGCGCGTCTGGATCGTGACCTATGCGCAATGGGCGGCACAACTACTGGCGAAACTGTCGATGGGCCGCAGCAGCCGCGCGGCACGCGATTGGGCCCTGTCGCGTCAGGCCCGCCGGATAAAGGCACCGGAGTTCATCTGGACCGAGGATGAACCGCCAGCACCGCTTCCGTTGAAATCACCGCTGCAAGCCGCCGAATAACAAAAGCCGGACCTGTCACGGGTCCGGCTGTAGCATGTGCGGCTTGGGAGTGGGTCTAGCCCGTGACCTTTTTCACAAAAATCGATTTCAGCCCCATCTGGCCAAATCCCGGAACCTTGCAGTCAATGTCGTGATCCCCGTCAACCAGACGGATGCCCGACACTTTGGTGCCAACCTTCAGCGGCGTTGACGACCCCTTGACCTTGAGATCCTTGATCACAGTCACGGTATCGCCATCGCGCAGGATATTTCCCACACTGTCGCGCACCTCCTGCGTGACTTCTGCGGTGTCAGCGGCAGACCATTCATGGCCACACGATGGGCAATTCAACAAGGCGTCCACCTGATAGGTAAAGGCGGCACCACATTCGGGGCATGGGGGCAATATGTCAGTCATGGGCGTTGCTATACGCCCGGCCCCATGCCTTGACCAGACGCTTAATCACATCTTGCGTGCCTTTGCGATCTGCCCGGGCGTGCCGCGCCGACCTGCTAGGCCGGAATCGTGGGGGGCACCTCTTCCTCTGACTGCCGGTTCCACAGATGCGCATAGCGTCCGTCCTGCGCCAGCAATTCCTCGTGCCGCCCTTCCTCTACGATCACGCCGTCCTCCAGCACCACGATGCGGTCGGCATCGGCGATGGTGGACAAACGGTGCGCGATCGTGATCACCGTGCGGCCTTCGCCCATGGCTTTCAGTTCGGCCTGAATCTCGCGTTCGGTCTCGGTATCAAGCGCGCTTGTCGCCTCGTCCAGCAGCAGGATGGGCGGATTTTTCAGCAAGGTCCGCGCGATGCCAACCCGTTGCTTTTCACCCCCCGACAGTTTCAGCCCGCGTTCGCCCACGGTGGTCTGATAGCCATCCGGCAGGCCGACGACGAAATCATGGATCTTTGCGGCCTTGGCGGCGGCGATAATCTCGTCCTCCTGCGCGTCGGGGCGGCCATAGGCGATGTTGTAATGCACCGTATCGTTGAACAGCACCGTATCCTGCGGCACGACGCCGATCTGGGCATGCAGACTGTCCTGCGTCACGTCCCGCACGTCCTGTCCGTCGATCAACAGCGCCCCGCCCGTCACATCGTAAAACCGGAACAACAACCGCCCGATGGTGGATTTGCCCGACCCGGACGAGCCGACAATCGCCACGGTCTGACCCGGCGCGACATCAAGGTTGATGCCCTTCAATATCCCGCGCGCCGCATCATAGCCAAAGGTCACATCGCGCAGGGTGACGCGCCCCCCCGTCACCACCAACGGTTTGGCATCGGGCGCGTCGGTCACTTCTGCGGGCTGGCCCAACAGGTCGAACATATCGCCCATGTCGATCAGCGCCTGCCGGATTTCACGGTAAACCGTGCCCAGAAAATTCAACGGCATGGTGATCTGGATCATATAGGCGTTCACCATGACGAAATCGCCCACCGTCAGATCGCCGCGCTGCACGCCGATGGCCGCCATGATCATCACCGCGACCAACCCGCCGGTGATCAACAGCGACTGCCCGAAATTCAGAAAGGCCAGCGAGTAGTTGGTGCGGATCGCCGCGTTCTCATACTGGGCCATCGCGCGGTCGTAACGGTTCGCCTCCCACTGTTCGGCACCGAAGTATTTGACCGTTTCAAAGTTCAACAGGCTGTCGATGGCCTTTTGGTTGGCATCGGTATCCTGATCGTTCATCTCCTTGCGGATTTTCACGCGCCATTCCGTCACCTTGAAGGTGAACATCACATAAAGCGCGATGGTCGCCACCACGACGGCCAGATACCAGACATCGAAAAGAAAGAACAAAACCACGGAAATCATGATCAGTTCCAGCAACAGCGGCCCCATGCTGAACAACAGGAACCGCAACAGGAAATCCACCCCCTTGACCCCGCGTTCGATCACACGGCTTAACCCGCCGGTTTTGCGCGTGATGTGATACCGCATGGACAGGCGGTGAATGTGGGTGAATGTTTCCAGCGCCAGTTGCCGCAGCGCCCGCTGGCCGACGCGTGTAAAGATCACGTCGCGCAACTGCTGAAAGCCCACGTTCATCAGCCGCGCAAGGCCATAAGCCATTGTCAGCCCCACGGCACCGAACCCCAGAAACGTCGCCGCCGATGCGGTTTCAGGGGCAAGCGCATCCACGGCCTGTTTGTAAAAAATCGGCGTGCCAACAGCGATCACCTTGGCCAGCAGCAAAATCGCCATGGCCGCAATGACCCGGCGTTTCACCCACCCCTGCCCTTCGGGCCAAAGGTAGGGAATGACGCGCCGTATGACGGCCCAACCTTGCACGGTGGCGTTGTCAAGGTTGGCAGCGGTCTTGGGCAGGCGGCGCATGTGTTTCTCCAGCTGACGGCCCCTTCAGATAGGGCGTCACGCCGACAAAGACCAGACCCTGCCGGGATCACTCTGAATGTGCGGGGATCCGGAATATCTGACCGGGATAGATTAGGTCGGGGTCCTTGATCAGATCGCGATTGGCCTCGAACACCGCGACATAGTAGATGCCCTTGCCAAGGTTTTCCTCGGCGATCGCCCAAAGCGTCGCACCCGGCTGCACTGTGCGCACTGCCACCTCGAACCCGTCGCGCGCCGTTTGTTCGGCCAGAACGGCCGCCACGTCGCTGGCTTCCTCGCGTTTGAACGGTGTCTCGATCCGCGACACCACGGCGCCTTGGTTGTTCACTTCATCAATGCGCAGCGTGTAGATCCCGGTATCGACCGGCGGCAGATCAATGCGCCAGTCACCATCAATATTCACAGGTGACGACGTGACAGGCCGATTGTCCAGATAGACCTGGACCGCGCCCACGCCCGTCGCCCGACCGGACAGCCGGATGTCCCCGTCCGGGTCATAGGTGATCGCATCCAGTGCCACATTCGGGATCGACTCGCGCGCGGACTGCACCACACGGATCCCCTCTGCATCGGCCTGCAAGACAGTCGGTGCTGCCGGCGGTTCGGCCACATCCGACAAGGCAGGCACGGCAGCGTCCACATCTGGCGCATCAACAGGTATATCCAAGGCGATGTCCGGCACGACAGGCGGTGCGACAGGTCGCGGCGCCGCTGGCGTTTCAACCACGCGGGCTGTCCGGATCGGGGCCACCATATAGCTTGTCTGTGACGGGATCGCTGCACCCTCTGGGTCGCCCAAAAGCGATAGACGACGCGGCACATCCGACGGCCCTGCCTGCGCAAAAATCACGAAACTTCCCACCGCATCAGCCGCTACACTTTCGATCACCTTGCCGCCAAGAACCAGGGCAACCTGCTGATCGGGCCTTGTGCGCCCCGCGATCAGCATTGCACCGTCGGGCTCGACCCGGAAAGTGTCGAACCGCGGGGCCATCGAGGGCTCCGGCCCTGACGGACTTGGCGGGACGGTGGAAACAACCGGCGCAGGGGCCGCGGTGGACACCGTTTCGGGTGATACCTGCGGCACAGCGACGGAAACAGGGCCAGCCCCGGTAGCGGGGTCAGGCGCAGGGTCAGGCAGGAAAAAGAAAACGATCAATCCGATGGCAATCGCGCATAAGGCACCCAAGGCAATCCGCCCGGCCTGCGATGGCGTCTTGTCTGTCACGTTATGTCCTCTTGCAAGCAGCGCATGCGGCCAGCCAACCACATCTTGTTGAGCATTGATAGCAACATGGCTATCACCGGTCAAAGCGAACCTATGTGACAAGGACCTGATAATGACGACATTTCCCAAATCGGTCTGCGTATATTGCGGGTCCCGCGCCGGTGGCAACCCAGCCTATGCAGACGCAGCCACCACCACAGGGCAGATGTTGGCCGCAAATGGCTGGCGGCTGGTTTACGGCGCGGGCGATGTGGGGCTGATGGGGCGGGTCGCATCGGCGGTTCAGGCTGCTGGCGGCAACACGTTTGGCGTGATCCCGACGCATTTGATGGCCCGCGAAGTCGGCAAACGCGATCTGGACAGTTTCGTCATCACCGAAACCATGCATGAACGCAAAAAGGTCATGTTCATGAATGCCGATGCGGTGGTCGTGATGCCGGGTGGTGCCGGATCGCTGGACGAATTCTTTGAGGCGCTGACATGGCGGCAGCTGGGCCTGCATGCCAAGCCGATCATCCTGCTGAATATCGACGGGTTCTGGGACCCGCTGAAATCCCTGCTGGATCACGTGGTCGCCAGCGGCTTTGCCGATCCGACGCTGCTGTCCTTTGTTGTGACAGCCGATGACGTCGCATCCCTCGAAAGCGCGCTAAACGCCGCTTTCGCCTGATCAGCGCAGCCCCTGCATCAGCGTTTGATGCCGGGCCAGGCCGATGTTCGACCCGCAGGCGATGATCCCCACGTGCCTACCGGCCAGATCAGCGGCTAGCGGCCCAAGGATCGCGGCAAGTGATGCCGCGCAGGCGGGCTCTGCGGTGATCCGCAGGATATTCTGATAGTGGTCCATCGCGCGCAGCATCTCGGCATCGCTGATCCGCACAATCCTGTCCACATGGGCCTTGGCCACACCGAAAGAATAGGGCATCGCAAAGGGTGCCCCAAGGCTGTCAGCGATGGTATCCACGCTGTCCAGTCGCATCGGCCGGCCTGCCTGGAAACTCTGCGACATACTGTCCGCGCCAAAGGGTTCGACCCCGATTACCTGCGCATCGGGGGCCAGCTGCTTGATCGCGCAGGCCATTCCGCTGATCAGGCCGCCGCCACCGATAGGCACCACGTATGTATCCACATGCGGGGACTGTGCGGCGTATTCAAACCCGCAGGTTGCCGCGCCCAATGTCATATGTTCCGCCTCGTAGGGATGCATCAGGGTGCGGCCCGCAGCGGCGGCATCTGCCATCGCGGCAAATGCGGCGGCCATGTCATCAAACAGATCGACGACAGCCCCCAGCGCTTGGCAACCGGCAATACGTGACGGATCGGTCGCGCGCGGCATGCAGATCAGCGCATTGACACCTGCCGCCCGCGCGGCCCAGGACACGGCCAGCGCATGATTGCCGCCGCTGGCGGCCACCACACCGGGCGCGCGCTGCTGCGGTGTCAGTTGGCTGATCCCAAGGTATGCCCCACGCGCCTTGAACGACCCCGCCTGCTGAAACAGTTCCAGCTTGACGGTGACGCTTGCGCAATCGGGCAGCACCCCGTCCCACCGCGCGGATGTCAGCGGCAAAACCGGTGTGCGCAGCGCAACCCCCTCCAGCGCATCAACAGCGGCAGTGATTTCCGATAATTCCGGTCCGGTCATGTCTTTCCCCAAAACAAAAGGCCCGCAGGATGTCCCACGGGCCTTGTGTCTTGTCCATCGCGAAAGGCTTACATGCGCGATGCGACATTTTCCCAGTTGACCAGATTGTCCAGGAAGTTGGTCAGATAAGCAGGACGCTTGTTGCGGTAGTCGATATAATAGGAATGTTCCCACACATCACAGCCCAACAGTGTGGTCTGGCCAAAGCAGATCGGGTTCACGCCGTTTTCGGTTTTCGTGACCTTCAGGCTGCCGTCTGTGTCGCGCACCAGCCAGGCCCAGCCGGACCCGAACTGCCCGGCACCTGCGGCGGCAAAGGCTTCCTTGAACTTGTCAACCGATCCAAAGCTGACGTTCAGGGCACTTTCCAGCTCGGACGGCATCTTGCTGTCGTTCGGCGTCATCATTTCCCAGAACTGGTTGTGGTTCCACAACTGGCTGATGTTGTTGAAGATCCCGTTCTGCGCCACGGCGCTGGGGTCATAGGTGCCCTTGATGATATCCTCAAGGGACTTGCCCTCCCACTCAGTGCCCTCAATCGCCTTGTTGCCATTGGTGACATAGGCATTGTGGTGCAGGTCGTGGTGATATTCGAGCGTTTCCGCCGACATGCCCTTGGGGGCAAGGGCGTCATGAGCATAGGGAAGATCGGGAAGTGTGAAGGCCATGTCTGAGCTCCTTTTGTGTTTCTGTTGTCACCCTACCTATCTGACTACTCGAAAGTTTCAATGGCTACGCTTCCTTGAACCTGCAATGCCACTATTTCTTTTGCACCGGAGAAAACACAAAGTCGTGCGGCCCCAGCTTAAGTGTCTGGCGATAGCCGTGCCGATCGAAGACCTTTGCCGCTTCATCAAATTCACCTTTGAACGTACGCAGTTCAATCCAGATCATTGGTCTGGCCACCTGCAAGACGTTGTCGGCGCCTTCCAGAACCGCAAGGTGCATCCCTTCCACGTCAATCTTGATAAAATCGACCGCTCCATCAGAGTGTTCATCGACAATGCTGTCAAGGCTGCGCATTTCGACAGCACCCTCAGCGTCTTCCCTAAAGGATGTTCCACCAAGGTTCGTCGCACCAAACGTGGAAATGGCACCGCGCCCTGTGCCGCGACCCAGAAGGCATTTCACGACTGTGCACTGGGTGATGTCGTTCAGCGCGACATTCCGTTCAAGCAATTTTGCTGCGGATTTTTGCGGTTCGATGGATACGATCTGCCGCGGCTTGAAAACCTTGGAAAAGTAGACGGTATGATTGCCGATGTTTGCACCGACATCATAGAATATCCCATTGGCCTTTATTCCCGCCCTCTGACGCAAGAGATCCAGCAAACGAATTTCGTAAAAGCTGCCAGATTTCAGAATATTACGCTGGATAAAATCCCGCTCGGCCAGTGGTATGGAAAGTGCAATCTCTTCATCGTCAAAAAGAAATCTCAGGATGTGTCCATCTTCAAGCATGGCAACGCGCTGAAGATGGATCAATTCGTCAAGACGGTTAGCCAACGCCTTGTTGGATGCAATCAGGTCAACCAACGTTGTTTCGTCTGTCTCTTTTTTCAGTTCGCTCATTATTTCGCCTTTGTCATTCTCAGTGCCTTTAGGGGGCCTTGTTTTCAGACCAGCCCAATGAAGCGATCTGGCAAAATCCGAAGGTCACCGTCGACGAACCAGTCGATCTTGTACATGCCTTTTTCGTTGCCGCGAAAGCTTTGCCGAATACGGCTTCTGTGCGCCGAAAAATCAAAACCAAGTTCATGTTTATCGATGGACGTGCGCAGAAAACTATTCGTCACGATCCGGTACGTCATTTCCGACCAGCTCCAACTGCCAGCCCCGACGATCACCTCTTCGCCCGCATCATCCTTGAACCGCAGCTTCAGCCGTTCGCGGTGGCGGTTCAAATGGAATTCGGTGTCGAACCATTTGAGATGAAATAGGAAAAGATTATCATCCAGATGTAGCTGATCGTGCGATGCACCGTGGCCATCCGGCCCCCAAATGATGTCGGTATTGGTGATGCAAGGCTTGGTATACCAGCCATTCACCCGCACAAAACGCCGTTGCGCGAACATCTGCCGCGTATAGTCATAGTCGTTTTCGTGTTCCTGGCGGTGAACAATTTCAAGACCAAGCGGGGTCACGACCTGCTGCGCTTTGGGCAGGGTTTCGATATAGCCAACGAGGTCTGTGCCGAAAGCAGGATCGAGCACCACAATCTCATCCACGTCGTTGTAGATGACGCGGTCGTTTTGTTTCGTCAGTTCAGAGCAATATTGATTGATGAACGCAAATCGGTCCTGATCCAGCCTTGGATTGCGAGGATCGCGATCAATTTCGATGATCTTGCACGCTTTAGCCAGTTCATGCGCAGACGGTTGCGGGCCATGGGTGATAACATGAAGGTTCGCCCGATCCGTATATTTTTCATAATATCTGACCCAGATATCAAGAAACACGTCGTCGTTATAAACCATCGTGACAAAGACTGTGGACATAACGACCGGTTACTTGGGCACAAAGATAATGCTATTTCGCCCTGCCCGGACAGCTTCATAGTCCAGCGGTTCGATAATTGCTCGTATTTCCTTGATATCGCGCGCGCCCAGATCAACGCTCAGAACCGGACGATCCTTTTCTATCGTGGCCATGGCTCCCCGGATCGCATTGACCTTGGCATTCGGGAAGTCAAGATTGATATAGCCGACATCGGCGATGGCCATACTGTCGATCGACCGCGCGCGCAGCGTGCCACCCTCCCGCCGTAGATATTTCGCCTCTGACAGCTTCGTAGGACTGTAGGCACCGATTACATGAGAAGCGTCGTCTTCATCGATGATCACTTGATGATATCGCACATCGCTCGCACCATCATTGGCCGAAATAGTCTTTAGCAGCGCGTCTTTCATCACATTTTGTGGCTCAAACAGATGCACGCTGGTGGGCTTCAGAAAACGCCGGACAAACATGGCGAACGTCCCGGTGTAGGAACCTACATCTAGAAAAGCCTTGCCCTCAAGCGTAGGCACTAGGTCCAGGATCTGTTCCATGAATACCGGGTCGGCGGGCATGCGGCGTGATACATAGGTCATCTGCAGCTGATCCACCGACGCCCAAGGCAGGGCAATGTGGACCACCTCATCCTTGAAAAAAATCGGACATGTGCCATCATCCGACACGCCAGCGAGGGAAGCTGCCAAATGCATTTCACGCGCCACTGCTCGCACCTCGGCGATGAGCACTTCGGCACGGTCCAATACAGTATCCCGAGCTTGTTTCGTCGCGTCATCAGACATCACGATCACGCCCATCTTGCTTCGCCTGCTCGCGCTCACGTTTGCGCCGTTCAAGGTTCTCTTTCTGCCGCTGTTTTTCCAGCTTTTTACGCTCCGCGTAACGCCTTTCGCGTTCGCGCTCCATCTCCTGCAAGCGTATGTTGCGTTCGTCGAGCGCCTGCTGGCGCCGCTCTTCTTGCCGTTCAAAACCCGCGATCATCCATTTCAGTTCTTCACGGTACGCAGGGTCGTCCATCGGACCGCAATCAATGCCTGCGTCCGTCAACCGACAGCTTGCCTGCATCCAGTATCCTGATCGCATATCATCCATCCATGTGGGATGATCGCCTTGGTGAAAATACTGGACAGTCTCTTTGGGCGTTCTCAGCCTGTGGTCATGTGCAACCCACTCCACCCCGTAACCTGTCCGCTCACACATTTCAAACAAGGCAAGCACCTCGTTCCACATGAAATCAACGTAGTTGATCAGCTCGTCGAAATAGATCGTCAAGCCAGGCCGCAGGCGATCATGTTTCTCAAGTGCTGTGAAAATATCAACGGTAGACGAATAAATGTCGCAGTCGACATTGATGAAAGCCAATTCGCCAGGCACCTCACCCAGAAACGGGTCAAGCGTGTCCGAAAAGTATCCTTTGACCAAGGTAACATTTTCAGGCGTGTCCGGCAATTCGATGACCTTGAAGGGTTTTTGCCAGTCCACCCGCCCATCGTCGGGGAAACCCTCAAAGCTATCAAAGCCATACCAATGATGATCTGGAAAGCTGGCCGCGCAGCGCTTGATTGAATTCCCGCGCCAGACGCCGAATTCCAACCGAAGACCGGGCTTCTCACCGAGTTGCTCGACAGTGTAATCCAGCACCTTGGTCCGTGAAGCTGGCGCATCATTAGGATCGATCAGCGATGTGCTCGACAGTTTACGCCATTCTTGAACCAGGAACCCCATATAGCGTTCCATTTTGCTGGGGGCCGTCACATCATCGGATTTGATTCTTTGTTGCGCGTCAAACGCGATATTTGGCTCGCTTCCACTCACTGCACAGTCCCCAAAGTTGATTTTTCCGCGTTTGCCAAGGCCTTCTGTCCAGCATTCGCATTCGCATTCACGAACTCCGCGATCTTGAAATACCCTGTCCGTGTATAGTGGTCGCTGTCGGCGAATTCTTCGGCATCGAGCAGTTGATCGACATCGATAAAGATTGCGCCTCTATGTTCTTCGCAAAAGGCCTGACACATTTCGTTATAGGCCCCACGGATAGCATGTGTTCGCTTGGCCTGATCGCCGTGATGCATCGCCGCTCCCAGAATAAACAGCGGAACCTCGCGGCGTTTCAGTCGGTACGCATGGGCAAAGCACATCCGGGTCAATTCCAGCCGCTCTTCAAGTGGCAGGCGCCGGTGAAACATCTGCTTGGCAAAGCGGATCGCGTGATCGGGGTCCTTCATCAGTCGTTTCAGGCGGCGCGGCGGCACCGTTCCCCAAAACTTGCCGCCAAATTCTGTTCCACCAAACGTGAACAGGTTGTCGGAAGGCACTGAAAAATATAACGACAACAAGATCAGGTCGGACACTTTAAGGCTTTGGTCCAACGCCTTCATGTCATCAAGCGACCAGCCTAGAAAATTCTTGAGCGGTTTGGAGTGCTTGAGCTCCATCTCACGCGGGTTAAGGAAAAAGCCAACGTCATCATACCGCACAAGCATCCCCATTTCGTCCTGCTTGTTGACAAACTCGTCACGGTTTGTGCCGCAGTAAAACGACACCTGCAAAAGATCGCAGCCACCCACAAGGCACAGGCGCTTCTGCTCCTGCCCATTCTCACCTTCGTCGAAATCGGCCACTTCTGTAATCCAATCGACCGCATCGAAGGTTCTGATCGGATTTGCGACTGGGTTGACTACATTCACGTCGGGCTGACCCAGATAATCCCAAACCCATTGCTCGACACCCATATTCAACGTTCGGCAAGAAAACGCGAAATGATGCACGGTGGTCCCTGAAAACTTGGTGCGGACACAAAAGAAGCCGACAACCCCGTAGTCACCATAGCGGTCATGCGCGTGGATCAGCCCCGCATGCATCCCCGAAGTCGCCAAAAGCGCCTCGAAATCCGCGCGCTCTTTTGGGGTATTGGCCCTGACCTTAGTGTAGTTCAGTTGATTGGTCCGGTTCAAAATCTCGTAGACCCGGTCCATGTGATTTTCGATATCCGTAATAATCTTGACCCTGATTGCCGACTGACGCAGGAATTCCACATTGGAAAGCCCGGTTTCAGCCTGCTCCTGCAGCTTGCCTTCCATGACCTTGTATTGGGCAAGCCGTTTGTTGGCGCTGTCATCTTTTCCCTGTAATTGGGGTAGATCGAGTAGGCTGATCAGGTCATGTTTTTCAGCATCGACGACCATCAGCTTCTCGTTGAAAAACCTCGCCTCTTCGAGGTTCAGATGATTGTCATCCAGAAATAGCGCATTTTCAGCCCGTAGGCCCATCCGCTGCAACATATTCTGGATTGCCTGACCTTTCGGGGTCCAATCAATGTGGGAAAAAACAAACAAATCCCAAATGCCCATCTTTTCCAATTCGGACTTGGCGGTTGCCCAGTCGTTCTTGGAACAGACCGCGCACATGATCCCGCGATCTACCAAAGTACGCACCATTTGCACATGCTGTTCGATTGCCACTATGCCACCTTCTGACAAGGTGCCATTCCAGAACGTCTCATCAAGATCCCAAATGACCAGTTTGACAGATACAGACAGGTCAGTGACAGGCGGTTTTCTCATGATACGGTCGAGACTCTTTAGATCGGGCCGTACGCACGACCAATTTGTCTTTGTAAACTGACCTACCGATCACCATGCTACAATGTCAATAATATGGAAGGTGACAATATTTGTGTCGCAGTACCGGATGAAAAACACGGTCCTGTCACACAATCATGATGGAATTACAGGGCTTACAGATGCCCCACCGGCCCTGCCTTGGCACTTTCTGCCAGCAGATCAAATGCATAGTCAGCCACCGACCGGAAACAAATGACCTGCACCGTGTCCGTATCTTCCATCCAGAAAGCCGCGGCGACCTGTCCCAGGTGGGTCCGGCGAAAGGTGCCGGGCTGGAACGTAGCCGGGTGCAAATCGACAGGGGCCAGTTTTGCCACCACCTCACGCGCATAGGGGCCGCTGACCGTGATCAGCGCGCGGGCGTCCGAGAGGTTTTCCGCCAGATAATGCGTGCCTTTCATGGCCTTGTCGATCTGTGCAATCGCTGCGCCAACATCCGCATAAGGCACAAGCACCAGCAATTCATCGGGTGACATCCAGCACAGGCCTTTGTCGCCTGCGGTATTGGCCTTGCCCTGTTCGCAAAATGCCACCCCGGTCAGATCGGTGCAAACCGTGCGCAGCTTTTTCGCGCCCAGATCGCCGCGCAGGGTGATCATACCCTGCAAACCTGCGTCACTTACAGTCACGTCACCGACGGCGGTTTTGCCATTCAAGGCACTGACAGCGTTAGACATTCTGCTTTTCCCCTGCCTTGTCATAGAATACCGGATCGACGATTTTCGCCGCCACCGTGGTGCCATCGACGGTGTTGAAGTCTATCACCTCGCCCATGCGGTCGGGCCCATGCAGGACCAGCCCCATGGCGATTCCGCGCCCCAATGTGGGCGAATGATAGGTCGAGGTGACGCGGCCCTGCGTGTTGCGTTGGCCGTTCTCATTGGTGCCATCCGCAATCGCATAAGCACCGTCAGGCAGGACCGAGCCATCAACCGTTTCCAGCCCCACCAGTTTCCAGCGGTCCGGGTCGGCCATATGGCTGCGCAAATGGGCGCGTTTGCCCAGATAATCCTCTTTCTTTTTCGACAGCGCCCATTGCAGGTTCAGATCCTGCGGGATGACCGTGCCGTCGGTTTCGTCACCGATCATGATGAACCCTTTTTCGGCGCGCATGATGTGCAAGGCCTCGGTCCCGTAGGGCATCACGCCAAACGGTTGACCCGCCGCCAGCAGGGCATCCCAGAACGCAGCACCCTGCCCCGCAGGTACGGCGATTTCATACGAAAGCTCGCCAGAGAAACTGATGCGGAACACCCGCGCGTCGAAATCCCCGATCCTGCCTTCGGCCCATTGCATGAAGGGCAGCGTTTCCGCTGACAGGTCCATGCCGCCCAGCGTTTCCAGCATCTTGCGGGCATTGGGGCCGACCACGGCCATCTGTGCGTATTGTTCGGTGACATTGGCGACATACACCTGCCAATCCCACCATTCGCACTGTAGCCAGTCTTCCATGTGGGCGTGAATACGTTCGGCCCCGCCAGTGGTGGTGTGACACAGCCATGTGTCGTCATCCATCCGCGCGACGACACCGTCATCCATCAGAAACCCGTTTTCCGAACACATCAGCCCGTAGCGGCATTTGCCAACCGGCAGGGTGGACATCATGTTGGTATACATCATGTCCAGAAACTTGCCCGCGTCCGGCCCCTTGACGATCAGCTTGCCAAGGGTCGAGGCATCAAGCAGCCCCAGCTTTTCACGGGTATTGCTGACCTCGCGGTTGACGGCATCATGGACAGTTTCGCCGCTGCGCACATAAGCATAGGGGCGGCGCCATTGGCCCACGGGTTCGTTGTCGGCCCCATTGGCATTGTGCCAGTCCGACATCGGCGTCTTGCGGATCGGCTGAAACAATTCATCCCGCGCCACGCCGGTGATCGCCCCCATGGAAATCGGCGTATAGGGCGGGCGGAATGTCGTGGTGCCCACATTGGGGATTTCCGCATTCAGTGACTGCGACAGGATCGCCAGGCCGTTGATATTGCTCAGCTTGCCCTGATCTGTCGCCATGCCCAGCGTGGTATAGCGTTTCGCGTGTTCGACGCTTTCGAACCCTTCCTGCGCAGCCAGTTGCACATCGCTGACCTTGACGTCGTTCTGAAAATCCAGCCACGCCTTGGACCGCAGCGCATAGCTGGCACCCTGCGGCATCAGCCAGACCGGCGCGAGCGGGCCTTCTTCCAGATCGTCGCCCAGGGGGGCCTGCCCGCCGCGTTTCAGATGACCCGCCGCCTTGGCCGCCGACCGACCGGCGGCCCAACCGTCGCCAATCGCTTCGGCGGTGAACAGGTGCCCGTTTGCCGTGCCTGCGACCGTCACGAAAGGCTTGCCATCCGCACCCGTTGGCGCGCGGTCATGATCGGGGCGGAACATCGCCTGGGCCGTATCCCAGCACAGCTTGCCGCCGCAATGCGACCACAGGTGCACGACCGGCGACCAGCCGCCCGACATGGCAACGCAATCGCAGGCGATTTCTTCCAGAACGGCGCCTTCGCCGGCCTGCGCGCACAGGGCCACACCGGTCACACGCTTGCCGCCTTTGACCTTGGCGATACCCTTGCCCATTTCCACCCGGATCCCCAGGGCGCGGGCCTGATCAATCAGCGGCCCTTTGGCATCGGTGCGTGCATCGACGATCACCGGCACTTCCAGCCCTGTCTCTTTCAGGGTAATGGCGGTGCGATAGGCATCATCGTTGTTGGTCACGACGACCGTGCGATCGCCCAGCGACACACCCCAGTTCACGACGTAATCGCGGACTGCCGCCGCCAGCAAGACACCGGGAATATCATTGCCCGCAAACGACAGCGGGCGTTCGATCGCCCCTGTCGCGGTGACGATCTGTTGCGCCCTGATCCGCCACAACCGATGGCGCGGGCCGCCCGCATCAGGCGCGTGATCGGTCAGCTGTTCATAGGCCAACACATAGCCGTGGTCGTACACGCCCGCGCCCATGCAGCGCAGGCGCAGATCGACATTTGGCATATTTTCAAGGGCTTGCACAGTGGCCTTGATCCAGTCCTGCGCGGGCTGCCCTTCAATTTCGGGGGCATCGACACCGGCGCGGCCACCCCAATGCTCAGTCTGCTCGACCAGCAGCACCCGCGCGCCACGATCACCGGCGGCCTGTGCAGCAGACAGCCCGGCGATCCCGCCACCGACGACCAACACATCCACATGGGCGTGGAAATGTTCGTAGGTGTCGGCGTCGCGATCCTTGGGCGCACGGCCCAGACCCGCGGATTTGCGGATGATCGGTTCATAGACATGTTTCCAGAACGACTGCGGATACATGAACATCTTGTAATAGAAACCCGCAGGCAGGAACCGCGACAAACGCGTGTTGATCGCGCCCACGTCGAATTCGAGGCTGGGCCAGTGGTTCTGGCTGGTCGCGGTCAGCCCGTCGAACACATGCGTCGTGGTGATGCGCTGGTTCGGTTCGAACCGCGCGCCTGTGCCAAGGTTGACCAGCCCGTTGGGTTCTTCGGCGCCGCTGGCGACAACCCCGCGCGGGCGGTGGTATTTGAACGACCGGCCCACCAGCATCTGGTCATTGGCCAAAAGGGCAGAGGCCAGCGTATCGCCTTTGAAACCGCGCAGATGCTTGCCGTTGAAGGTAAAGGAAACGGCCTGTGTCGTGTCGATCAGGCGGCCCTTGTTTGCCAGACGTGTGCTCATTTAAACGCCCCCCACACCCAGCCCGGGCGTTTTGCGGTAATCTTGTCGCGGATGTCTTTTGGTGGCTCCAGCGTCTGCGCGGAATAGGTGCCAAACACCTCCAGCGTGGCGGTGCAGCGGGCGGCGTGAAACCACTTGCCGCAGCCATAGACATGCCGCCAGCGTTCGAAATGCACCCCCTTGGGGTTTTCGCGCATGAACAGATAATCCTCGAAATCATCATCCGACGATTCCGGCCCCTCGCGTTTCAGATGCGCCTGCCCGCCCGCGTGCAGATCGGTTTCATCGGCGTCGACGCCGCAATAGGGGCAATGAAGGGTCAGCATGGCAACACCTTTGCAGAACGGTTGTTATTCGGTTTCATCAATGCGCCACCCCTGCCGCGACGCTTTCGTCGATGAATTTGCCTTCGCGGAAACGGAACATGCTGAATTCCTCGGTCAGCGGTGATTGCCCCTTGGCCATCAGTTCGGCCATGGCCCAGCCTGACCCCGGCGTCGCCTTGAACCCGCCCGTGCCCCAGCCGCAGTTGACGAACACGCCCTCGACCGGGGTTTTCGACAGGATGGGCGAGCGGTCGCCCGTCACATCCACGATCCCGCCCCACTGGCGCAGCATTTTCAGGCGTGAAATCATCGGGAAGGTTTCGACCAGCGCGCGCACCGTTTCCTCGATATGGTGGAACGATCCGCGCTGGGTGTAGTTGTTATAGCCATCCGTGCCGCCGCCGATGACCATCTCGCCCTTGTCGGACTGCGACATGTAGCCGTGCACGGTGTTCGCCATCACCACGACATCCATACAGGGTTTAATCGGTTCGGACACCAGCGCCTGCAAGGCCACCGATTCAATCGGCAAACGGAAACCCGCCATCTGCGCCAACACACCGGAATGTCCTGCCACGACCATCCCCAGCTTGTCACAGTCGATGGGCCCCTTTGAGGTATCGACGCCCACGACCTTGCCGCCCTGCTGGCGCACGCCCGTCACCTCGCATTGCTGGATCACGTCCATGCCCATATCCGAACAGGCCCGCGCATAGCCCCATGCCACCGCATCGTGGCGCGCCGTGCCGCCGCGCGCCTGCCACAGCCCGCCAAGGACAGGGTAACGCGGCCCGTCTATATTCATGATCGGACACAGTTCCTTGACGCGGTCAGGGCCGATCCATTCGGTCGTCACCCCTTGCAGCGCATTGGCGTGGGCGGTGCGTTTATACCCACGCACCTCGTGCTGGGTTTGCGCCAGCATGATGACACCACGCGGGCTGAACATGACGTTATAGTTCAGATCCTGCGACATGGTTTCATACAGGCTGCGGGATTTTTCATAGATCGCCGCCGACGGGTCTTGCAGATAGTTGGAACGGATGATCGTCGTGTTCCGGCCCGTGTTGCCGCCACCCAGCCACCCCTTTTCAAGGATCGCTACATTCGTGATCCCGAAATTCTTGCCCAGATGATAGGCCGTGGCCAAGCCGTGCCCCCCGCCCCCCACGATCACCACATCATATTTGCGGCGTGGCGTGCGCGCGGCCCATGCACGATCCCAGCCGGTGTGCTGGCGCATGGCCTCGCGGGCGATGGCAAAGGCAGAATAACGTTTCATCGGTCCCCGATTCCCTGATTGGTCTTGGCACGGCTGCGCCCTGTCTGGACCTTGCGCGGTCCAAATAGGATACTGCCAGCGGCGTCTTTATCGTATTTTACGACATGGGCAACGGGGATGGAAACGGCAGGTCGTCGCAGGGGGCTTTCAACCCTGTGACAGCGCGGTTATGTCCCTTTGGAAACCACTGAGGGTATACGATGATTTTCTGGCTGATCTGTATTGTTCTGGCACTTGCCGTAGGGGCCGTCGTCGTCGCCCCCCTTCTGCGCCCTGCCCGGGTTTCAAACGAAAGCCCCGATGTGGCCATCTACCGTGCCCAATTGGATGAACTGGACCGCGATGTGGAACGCGGCGTGCTGGCCCCGGAAGAGGCCGACCGCGCCCGCACAGAGGTCGCCCGCCGCTTGCTGGCCGCCAGCAAGGCAACCGAACAGTCGATGGCAACGGGCCGGCCCAAGGCCACGACCTCGATCATTCTGGTTGTGGTCGTCGTGGGTGTGGCGTTTGGGCTTTATCAGTCGCTGGGCGCACCCGGTTACGGTGATCTACCGCTTCAGGCGCGGATTGCCGCAAGTGACGACATGCGCGAAAACCGCCCCGCACAAGCGGCGCTCGAGGCGGTTGCACCCGCCCCGCCGCCCGTGGACGCCCCCGATGAATACCGCACGGCGATCGAACAGCTGCGCGCCATTGCCCCCACGCGCCCCGATGATCTTCAGGCATGGGAACTGCTGGCCTATCACGAGGCAGAGTTGCGCAACTACGCCGCAGCAGCACAGGCGCAGTCACGCGTGATCGACCTCAAGGGTGAGGCGGCAGAAACAGAAGACCTGCGGCGGCTTCTCGATATGATGGTGACGGCCGCTGGGGGGCTTGTCTCGCCCGAAGCGGAACAGGTGATCAGGACAATTCTGGATCGCGATCCTGAAAATATCGCGGCGCTTTATTATCTTGGCGCGCTATACAACCAGACCGACCGTGCCGACATCGCCTACCGGCTGTGGCGCGGGATCGTCGAAACCGGCGATCCGGCTGTATTTCATGTCGCGGCGGCCCGTGACCAGATCGAGGATGCGGCGTTTCGTGCCGGTGTCGAATATACGCTGCCCGCCGTGCGCGGGCCGTCTGCCGCCGATATCGACAATGCGCAGGACATGACGCCCGAAGAACGCCAGGCGATGATTGGCAACATGGTGGCCGGTCTTGCCGACCGTCTGGCCAACGAAGGCGGCACCGCATCCGATTGGGCGCGGCTGATCACCGCCTATGGCGTCATGGGTGACACAGAGGCCGCCCGCACCGTCTGGGTCGAAGCGCGCGAAGTGTTCGGCACCAGCACATCCGCAATGGAGGTTCTGACCGAGGCCGCGCAATCGGCTGGCGTGCTGGAATGATCTGCGACACACCACAGGACTTTGCCGCAGCGATCCCCGCCCACGGCGCGATTGCCGGGCTTGACTTGGGCACTGTGACCATCGGCGTGGCCGTGTCTGACGGGATGCGGTCGGTTGCCACCCCGCTTGAGACGATCAGGCGCCGCAAATTCGGCCTCGATGCCGCCCGCCTGCTGGAGATCACGGACGCCCGCCAGATCAGGGGGCTGGTGCTGGGCCTGCCGCGCAATATGGACGGGTCCGAGGGGCCGCGCTGTCAGGCGACGCGTGCCTTTGCCCGCAATCTGGAAAAACTGACCGACCTGCCGATCACATTCTGGGATGAGCGCCTGTCCACCGTTGCCGCCGAACGCGCCCTGCTAGAGGCGGATACGTCACGCAAACGTCGCGCCGAAGTGATCGACCATGTCGCGGCAAGCTATATCCTGCAAGGTATGCTAGACCGGCTGCGACATCTGGGGAATCACGCGTGACCAAAACTGAAAACACCGATCACATCTGGGCAAGGGCGGAAATCGAAAGCCCCTGCATCAAGATCTGCGTGATCGAACCCAAATCACGGCTTTGTACCGGCTGCCTGCGCAGCATCGACGAAATCGGCGCATGGTCCCGCATGTCCCCGGAGGCGCGCAAGGCGGTCATGGCAGAACTGCCCGACCGGGCCGCCAAGATCACAAAGCGACGCGGCGGACGGGCGGCGCGGCTGAAGTAATTTTCAGTGCAAGCCGACGGATGCCGGCGACTGCGGGACAACCTGCCGCACGACGCCGACAGGACAGTCGGCTCATTCTTTCAAATAGACTGATTGCTACTGACCTAGCCGCCGCTGTGCGTGCCTGTCTGGTCCCGGTCGCGGTCTTGTTCATGGGTTCCCGAAACGGCAGTATCGTCATCGGCGCTGGTTGCGGCGCTGTCGCTTTCCGTCATCATTTGATCTTGCGCCGCGAAATCTTCGCATGCGGCGAGTGCGCCCATCAGTGCAAGCAGAATAATGGTACTTTTCACGTCAAATCTCCTTCTCCTGCACCGGGTATCACATAATAGTGACCTGCTCGGATTGATCGAAGTCAAGCGCCCCAACGCAAGAATGACCTTCCCAAATTCCGGCAAAGCCAACGCTGATCACAGGGGTGCGGTATCTGACGGTCGGGGGCCTGAGAAAGGTCAAATGTCATTCAGGTTTCGCAGCTAGCCACGCGGAAATACGAAACACCTGTCGCGCCGGATCATGATCCAGAGAGGCGTGCCGGGTTTCGGCAAAAAGACCGTCGGAACAGAGGCGCGCAGGATCGAGCCGTCAAAATCCATGCGAAATTCAACAAGACTGGACGCCCCCATGAACCGCGACCGCTGCACGATGCCGCGTGCCGCTGTGCCGTCCTCTGGCGTGGGGTTGGGGCCGCGCCCGCCCCGGTCAAAGTCGATTTTCAGGTGCTGGGGCCGGATCACGATATCAACCTCTGTGCCATCTGGCACGCCGGGGGCTAGAAACTGACCAAAGGGGGTATCGGTCAGCGCCCCCTGAACCTTGCCCCGGATCACATTGATATCGCTGAAAAACGCCGCCGCCTGCAAATCCTTTGGCGCGTTGTAGATGTTATAGGGCGCGCCGCGCTGCACGATCTTGCCGTCGCGCATCAGCGCAATTTCATCGGCCATGCGCATCGCCTCGCCCGGTTCGTGGGTGACCAGCAGCACGGCCGCCCCTTCGCTCTTGAGCACTTCAAGCGTTTCGTCGCGGATATCGTCGCGCAGGCGGTCATCAAGGCCGGAAAACGGCTCGTCCATCAGCATGATGCGGGGTTTGGGGGCCAGTGCCCGGGCAAGGGCAACGCGCTGTTGCTCGCCCCCTGACAACTGGTGCGGATATTCGTCGGTATAGCGCGCCATGCCCACCTTATCGAGAAGGGTTTTCACACGCGCAGCGGCATCGCGCCCCTTTAGGCCAAAGGCCACGTTCTGCCCCACTGTCAGATGCGGAAACAGGGCAAAATCCTGAAACATCAGCCCGATCGACCGGCCTTCGGGGGGCACGCGGAACACGGTATCGCAGACCAGATTGCCATCGACATGGATGGTGCCGCTGTCCTGTATTTCGACGCCTGCAATGATCCGCAAGGTCGTGGATTTGCCGCAGCCCGACGGCCCCAGCAGGCAGGTCACCTGCCCCGGCATGACCGTCAGGCTGACGTCATCCACCACCCGGCGGCCGCCAAAATCCTTGACGATGTTCCTGATCTCAAGCCGCGGGGTCGCCATGAAGGGGTTTATCCCTGAGTAAAACAATTAGGTATGGCGCACTTAACAACTGAAACGCCCGTCGGCAAGATGGCCGGGCGCGTTGGTGCGCCCGGCCAAAGATCAGATCGTTGCGTTGATCGCGCCGCCATCCAGCACGACATTCTGCCCGACGATAAAGCCCGCGTGCTGTGAACACAGAAACGCGCACATCGCACCGAATTCCGCAGCGGTCCCGTAGCGGCGTGCGGGAATCGTCGCCTGCCGCTGGGCCGTTGCGGCAGCAATATCGATCCCTTGCGCCTTGGCCACACCCGCATCAAGGCTGTCGGCCCGGTCGGTGGCATGAATACCGGGCAGCATGTTGTTGATGTTCACACCATATTGCGCCACCTGCCGCGAGGTGCCGGCCACGTAACCCGTCAACCCGGCGCGCGCGGAATTTGACAGCCCCAGCTGCGGGATCGGCGCCTTGACCGAACCGGATGTGATATTGACGACACGGCCCCAGCCGCGATCGATCATGCCGGGCATCAGCGCCTTCATCAGCGCGATGGGCGCCAGCATGTTGGCGTCAAGGGCGGCGATGAAATCATCACGGTCCCAGTCAGACCACATGCCGGGAGGCGGGCCACCGGCGTTATTGACCAGAATATCCACATCACCGGCGGCCGCCAGCAATGCGGCACGCCCTTCTTCGGTTGCGACATCGGCGGCAACGGTGATCACCTCGACCCCATGTGCGTCACGGATCGCTGCGGCTGTCGCCTCCAGCGCGTCGGCGCCACGGGCGTTCAGCACAAGGTTGACGCCCGCTGCGGCCAATGCCTCGGCACAGCCACGCCCCAAACCCTTTGACGATGCGCAGACCAATGCGCGCTTTCCGGCGATACCCAGATCCATAACCATTTTCCTTTTCGTGATGCGATGTTCCGCAAAAGGACTTAGCACTGCACCAACCTGTCGGCAACGTGCTGTCTGTGATCAGCTTTGCATCTTGGCGGATCGCAAGCGGCGGTATAAAGCATGGGCATGACAGAAAACCCAATGGTCATAGCGCCCTACAAAGCCACAGACTTGATCGCAACAGATGGCGTTGCCTTGGGCGAGCCGATAACTTTTGCCGACGAACTGGTTCTGGACGATGTGTACCAGCTGACCCCGCACAGCCAGCCGCTGCATCTGGAATTACGGCCACAGGATGACAGCACCGTATTTGCGCGCCCCGACCGGCCTGGCAACACGGTGCATATGGATTGTTGCCTGACCCTGATGACGCCGACGGGGGCCACCGTCGAGGCGCTGATCCTTGTCGAGGTCGCCGACGGGATGGCCGAAGGTGTCTATCTGCTGCCTCTCGGTTTGCTTGAAGCCCAGACAGATTACCGTCTGGTGGGCATTGAACGAAAGACCGCGACCCGTCGCCTGGCTCTGGCCGGTTGTGGGGCCTTTGCCAGCGGCACGCGGATCACATTGGGCGACGGGCGGCTGTGTCCGGTTGAATTGCTGAACCGCGGTGATCTGGTGCTGACCCGCGATCATGGCCCACAGCCCCTGCGCTGGACCGCCAAGACGACCCTGCGGGCGACCGGCAGTTTTGCCCCCGTGGTGATCAGCAAAGGCACCTTGCACAATGACGCCGATCTGGTTGTGCGTGCCGATCACAAGATTTTTGTCTATCAGCGCGCAGATCATCTGGGCGCGGGACGGGCAGAGGTGCTGATCCGCGCGCGCCAGTTGATTGACGATGTGACCGTCTATCGGCGCACGGGGGGGTTCATTGATTACTACCAACTGGTGCTGGACGCCCATGATCTGGTCTATGCAGAAGGGATTTGTGCAGAAACGCAGCGCATCGATTCCGTCTCGCGGCCGGGCATGCCAGAGGGTGCGCCGCTCCCCGATCACCCGCCCAACCGTCTGACAGAATACGAAGTCGCGGCCAATCTGATCCCGCCGTCACAAGCCGCCGCATTGTTGCGCAAGGCATCCATGCGTTAGACTCGGCACCCTAGGGCTGGCGCATGCCGGCAAAGACCCCGTCAAAGATATCGACCATCCCCTCACTGGTGATATCACCAAAGATGACGCCAGCCATTGCACCGGCATCGCGACCGCGAAAATCACCTGCCAATGTGCCGCTGATACCATGCGCCACCGCTTGATCTGAAAGGGTTCCCGCCACGCTTGCGGTGAATTGATAGTCCAGGTCGGGGTCCGCATTCTCGAAAATTTCACCGTCGCTGATGGCCAGTGCTCCGGCCAACGTGCCGCCGTTGTCTGCCGTGAATGCCCCCAGTGAACCATCGACAACTGCATCGCCCGCACCAAAGCTGACCCTGATCACAAGATCTGCGATGAAGGCGACCCTGGCCCCGTCAATCGGCAGGTCGAGCACCGCCGCACCTGTGTATCCAACCTGCCCGCTCATGGGGAACTGTGCAGTGGCCGTCACATCCAGCGCCGCGGCATCGGCCGCAAGCCGGTCAAATGCGGCAAGGCGATCCCCGCCGCCAATATCACCGCCGTCCGCCCCGCCGCACCCCACAAGAGGCAGGCCAAAAATAAGAATAATCCACCGCATGTTCGACGATCATCTTGCTGCGCCACCGTTAACAAAGGGTAAATTTGCTATGGCGTTACTTCAGCCACGACCACCAGCGTCGCATGCGTCGGAAGGCCGTTATGAGCTACCACAGCCTCGAGCGCGGAAAGGCTGATCGCTGCGACGGGGGTGCCCCGGAAATCACCCGTCACGGCACCATCAAGGATCAGTGTTTCGCCAGCAGCAGTCAGAACACCGCCATAATCAAGCTGGAGATCGCTGGGAACGTCACCGCCAACCACACCGGCATCCAGAACGATCGCCCCGGTGTAATCAACAACTCGGCCGCTGCGATCTGTGCCAAAAACCGCATCAATCTGCCCGCTGGCCAGCCCTGCGTCAAAGCCGACATTGACCTGCGCATCACCAAACAGGACAAGCGGAGTCTCAGCCTCGACCCGCAGGGTGGCAAAACCGGCAAAATCCGCTGTGCCCGTCGGGGGCATTGCACCTGCATCGGTCACTGCGACGCCCATGACCCCCGTGCCGGTGTCACCCAACACACGCAGTTTCTGCGCCTCGTAGATGTCCAGCCGGGAAAGCTGCGGGTTGATCCCGCTGCCGCCGCCGTCACCACCGCCACACCCCACCAGGGCAAAGGTCGCAGCCAGGAACCATCCGATACGCCATCTCATCACATGGGTCTAACCCGCGAACCGGAAAGCATTGGTTAAATTGCACAGTTGCCCGATTGCCCTTTGCGCAACGAATGCTTAGATCGTCCGCATGACAAACCGCCCTGCCCTTCCTGCCGAAATCGCCCGCCGCCGGACCTTTGCGATCATTTCGCACCCCGACGCGGGCAAGACGACCCTGACCGAAAAATTCCTGTTGTATGGCGGTGCCATCCAGATGGCGGGTCAGGTGCGCGCCAAAGGCGAGGCGCGGCGCACCCGGTCGGATTTCATGCAGATGGAAAAGGACCGCGGCATTTCGGTGTCCGCATCGGCGATGTCGTTCGATTTTGAAAAATACCGGTTCAATCTTGTCGACACGCCCGGCCACTCGGATTTCTCCGAAGACACCTATCGCACGCTAACAGCAGTCGATGCGGCGGTCATGGTCATCGACGGGGCCAAGGGCGTGGAAAGCCAGACCCGCAAACTGTTCGAGGTGTGCCGCCTGCGCGACCTGCCCATCTTGACATTTTGCAACAAAATGGACCGTGAAAGCCGCGATACATTCGATATTATTGATGAAATTCAAGAAAACCTTGCGATTGACGTCACGCCGGCGAGTTGGCCCATCGGCGTCGGCCGCGACTTTATCGGTTGCTACGATCTGTTGCGCGACAAGCTGGAACTGATGGACCGTGCCGACCGCAACAAAGTGGCGGACAGTATTCAGATCAGCGGGCTGGATGACCCCAAACTGGCCGCCCATGTGCCTCCACATCTGCTGGAAAAATTCCTTGAAGAAATCGAAATGGCCCGCGAACTGCTGCCGCGACTGGACCCTGAAAGCGTGCTGAACGGGTCAATGACGCCGATCTGGTTCGGGTCGGCGATGAATTCATTCGGCGTGCGCGAACTGATGGACGGACTGGCCACGTATGGCCCCGAACCGCAGGTGCAAACAGCGCAACCGCGCAACATCGCCCCAGAAGAGACGAAAGTGACAGGTTTCGTGTTCAAGGTGCAGGCGAACATGGACCCCAAACACCGCGACAGGGTGGCATTCGTGCGCCTTGCGTCGGGGCATTTCGAACGCGGAATGAAACTGACCCATGTGCGCAGTAAAAAGCAGATGGCGATCACCAACCCCGTGCTGTTCCTTGCCGCCGACCGCGAACTGGCCGAGGAAGCATGGGCGGGCGATATCATCGGCATCCCCAACCACGGCCAGTTGCGCATCGGCGACACACTGACCGAAGGCGAGGCGATTCGCGTGTCAGGTATTCCATCGTTTGCGCCGGAACTGCTGCAGACCGTGCGCGCGGGCGATCCGATGAAGGCCAAGCACCTAGAAAAGGCGCTGATGCAATTTTCCGAAGAAGGTGCCGCCAAGGTGTTCAAACCGACCTATGGGTCCGGTTTTATCGTCGGTGTCGTCGGTGCGCTGCAATTCGAGGTTCTGGCCAGCCGGATCGAACTGGAATACGGCCTGCCGGTCCGGTTTGAACCATCGCAGTTCACCTCTGCCCGCTGGGTATCAGGCAGCAAGGACGCTGTCGAGAAATTCGGGGCCGCGAACAAACAGCATATCGCCACCGATAACGACGGCGATACCGTGTATCTGACCCGCCTGCAGTGGGATATCGACCGCGTCGGCCGCGACTACCCTGATGTGACACTGACCGCGACCAAGGAAATGATGGTCTAGGCAGTATCACGCCCATATCAATCGCGAAAACTGGACAGAAGGCCGGTTTCGATGTCAGATCACAGCAACGAAAAGGAGCCTTGAATGACACCGCGAACCGCGTCCCTGGCCGCAGCGATTGCAGCCGCCTCACCATCCTATGCAGAGCGGATCGAGAGCGCGGCATGGGATACACTCGCTGCGATTGACGTGCAGGAAATCATCACCAATGACAGCTATCAGGTGCGCAAGGTTTTCCCCTCGGCCATCAAGGATGGCGTGGCACAATTCGACATCACGGGTTTTGTCGTGCCATTGGGCGGCACAACGAACGTCCGCGATCTGATGTTGGTATCCGACATGGGCTTTTGTCCGTTTTGCGGCAGCCCTGAACATGGGACATCCCTTCAGGTCAGCCTGTCAGCCCCCTTGCCAGTGATCACGGAAGGGATGCGCCTGACGTTGCGCGGATCGCTTGAACCCGTGACCGACGATCAGACTTGGCAGTCTGCAATCATGGTGAATGCCCAGATCATAGACGGATGAGACCGCGCGCCCGCTGGTAAGCTTTCATTAACCACGACCACGTAGGATGCAGCATGTTGTTGCGCATCCTTTTCTCGGGCTTTTTGATCGCCGCCTGCACCCCGCAGTCCGATATCGTCATCCGCTATGACGACTGGACCGGGTTCAATGAAATCATCACGCCAGAGCATGAGATTTTCCGTGACAACAAGGCGATCATGACAGTGCGCCCGGTGATGGTCATGCGTGACGGGCGGCGCCAGTTTGCCATTCTGACAAATATCCGCCGCAGGGTGCCCAACGGGCCTGTCGTGGAAACCGTCTATGCGGGCGATATCCGCCTGCCCTATCAGATGCACGACCGGATCTGGTCACATTGCATCGACGGCTGCCAGCGCGCCGAGGTGGGTGTGATCCCTTTGACCGAATCCGCCTTTCGCGCTGCTGCACGCACTGGTCTGCCGTTGCGCGTGCAAGGGCGGCGTGGGCGATACCACGGTGTCGTCCCTGCCACGCTGCTGCAACAGGTGCTGGATGCCAGTGATCGCATGTCAGACCGCTAGGACAGGGCGAAAACTGTGTTCCGCAGGGCAGCTTCTTGACCCTTTGGGCCGTTTCGGCTATGCGCAGTCATGGCCGGAAATGGCCGACGACGCCGGGACGCTCGGATAAATGCGTCCTTTCACCATTGCGGTCCGTAACCGCATACTTAGGATGCTCATGACGAAATTTTCCGATATGAACCTTGACGCCAAGGTTCTGAAGGCTGTGGCCGAAACCGGCTACGACACTCCCACGCCCATTCAGGACGGTGCCATTCCCCCCGCGCTGGAAGGCCGCGACGTGCTGGGTATCGCGCAGACCGGAACCGGCAAGACAGCCGCATTTACCCTGCCGATGATCACCCTGCTGGGCCGCGGGCGCGCCCGTGCGCGCATGCCACGGTCACTGGTGCTGGCGCCGACGCGCGAACTGGCGGCACAGGTGGCGGAAAACTTTGACGCCTATGCCAAATACACGAAACTGACCAAGGCGCTGCTGATCGGCGGCACCAGTTTCAAGGACCAGGACAAGCTGATCGACAAGGGCGTCGATGTGCTGATCGCAACCCCCGGTCGCCTGCTGGACCATCTGGAACGCGGCAAGCTGATCCTGACCGACGTCAAGATCATGGTGGTGGACGAGGCGGACCGCATGCTTGACATGGGGTTCATTCCCGACATCGAGGAAATCTTCAAACGCACGCCGTTCACGCGCCAGACTCTGTTTTTCAGCGCCACCATGGCCCCCGAGATCGAACGGATCACCAATACTTTCCTGTCGAACCCCGCCAAGATCGAAGTTGCGCGCGCTGCGACGACGAACGTGAACATCAAACAGGGTGTCGTGATATTCAAAGGGTCATCCAAGCCCAAGGAACCCGCCGAAAAACGCGCCCTGCTGCGTGCCCTGATCGACGCCGAAGGTGATGCCTGCACAAACGCCATCATCTTTTGCAATCGCAAGTCTGACGTTGATATCGTTTCAAAATCGCTGAACAAATATGGCTATGACGCGGCCCCGATCCATGGCGATCTGGATCAAAGCCACCGTACACGCACGCTGGAGGGGTTCCGCGATAACAAGCTGCGGTTCCTTGTCGCCTCTGACGTGGCGGCACGGGGTCTGGATATTCCTGCCGTGACGCATGTGTTCAACTTTGACGTGCCCAGCCATGCCGAAGATTACGTGCACCGCATCGGCCGCACAGGTCGCGCAGGCCGCACCGGCACGGCGATCATGATCTGCGGGCCGCGCGATGAAAAGAACCTCGAAGACGTGGAACGTCTGGTCCAGAATGAAATTCCGCGGTTGGAAAACCCGCTTGGCCAGACACAAGCAACACCACAATCGGCACCCCAGGCCGCCACACCGGATGAAAAGCCCAAGCGCACGCGGACACGCACCCGCCGGACCGAGCCCAAGCCAGAGGCGACGCCGGACGAAAAACCGGCACCTGTGGCAAAACCCGAGGTTGCAGCAGAACCCAGTGCCAAGGCGCAGCCAGAGGCCACCCCCTCTGAACAACCCAGCCCACGCAAGCAGCCGCAACGCGAGGAACGTGCGCGCGGTGGCAAGGGGCGGACCCACGACCGGGGTGATCAAAAGATTGTCGGCATGGGCGACGACACGCCAGCGTTTATTGCAAAAAGTTTCGAAGAACGCGCCAAGACATGAAAAGGGCGGGGAAATCCCCGCCCCGATGAAGACAGATTCAGGCCGGGGTTCACCCCGGCCTTTTGCGTCAGCTTAGCCGCGACACGATCACTGTCACTTCTGGCTTTTTGCCGATTTCACTTTGCGCCGACCGGCGTGCGATGATTTTCAGCTCTTTTTCCAGTTTCACATCGTCCCGCAGGGTCTTGGCATTTGCGCGATTTACGAACTGGCTCAGGTCTTCCTCGACAACCTCGACCAGTGACGCGTTGTTGCGGCCCGTTTCAGCCAGCCCCGCGATTTCGACCCATGGGTCACCCAGCGGTTCGTCATTTTCGTCGATGATCAACGTCACGATCATATGACCATTCAACGCCATGCGGATACGGTCACGCACAATCCCGTCCATCGCCCCGATCTGCACCGATCCATCCAGATAGGTGCGCCCCGTTTCGATATATTCCGCGACCTTCGGTGCATTGCCTGACAGGTCAATCATCATGCCGTTGACCGCAACAATCCCGGTCAGCCCACCTGCATTCCCCAGTTTGACATGTTCGCGCAGGTGACGGTGTTCGCCGTGCATCGGGATCAGAACCTGCGGTTTGACGATTTTGTGCAGCGTTTCAAGGTCGGGACGGTTGGCATGGCCGGACACGTGGTATTTGCCACCTGCATCGTCGATCACGTCAACACCCATTTCCGACAGCTGGTTCATGATCCGGATCACGCCGCGTTCATTGCCAGGAATGGTCTTTGAACTGAACAGGAACGTATCCCCTTCCTTCAGCTTCAGCCCCAGATAAGACCCCTGCGCCAGTTGCGCAGATGCCGCGCGCCGTTCGCCCTGCGATCCGGTGACCAGCAGCATCACGTTTTCACGCGGCATATTCAGCGCATCCTCGGGGGATACGACGGATGGAAACCCTTCCAGAATGCCCTCATCCGTTGCGGCCTGCACCATGCGTTGCATCGCGCGCCCCAACAGCACAACCGACCGGCCCGCGTCGCGTGCGGCCATTGCCAGTGTTTTCAGCCGCGCGATGTTGGAGGCGAAAGTCGTCGCGACGACCATGCCGGTGGCATCTTTCATCATTTCCGTGATTGCGGGACCGATGGTTGTTTCCGACCGTCCGGGGGAATGTGAAAACACGTTCGTGCTGTCACAGATCAGCGCCTTGACCCCGTCCTTTGACACCTCTTCCCAGATCGCCGCATTCCACGGATCACCCACAACAGGGGTTTCATCGATCTTGAAATCCCCCGAATGCAGGACGCGGCCGTCGGGCGTATCGATCAACAGGCCCGCACTTTCGGGAATCGAATGACTGATTGGCAGATAAGATACTTTGAACGGGCCACAGTCGATGACCTGCGGATAGACATCCACGACCTTGACGACGTTGGGGGAATGGCCCTGCTCTTCCAGCTTGCGCCGGGCGATATTGGCGGTGAACTTGCGCGCATAAACAGGCGCGCCAAGCCGGTCCCAATAATGGCCGATAGCACCCACATGGTCTTCGTGGGCGTGGGTGATGAAAATCCCCTCGATCTGCGCGCGGCGCGCCTCTAACCAGGCAATATCAGGCAGAATCAGGTCAACACCGGGCGTGCCGTCCATGTCGGGGAATGTCACACCCAGATCGACCACGATCAGCCGTTCCTTGCCGGGTGCGCCATAGCCATAGACATAGGCGTTCATGCCGATCTCGCCGGCGCCCCCAAGTGGCAGATAGATCAGGCGGTCAGTCATGTATTTTCCTTGTTATATTTATGGATCACGGTCAGGCCGTGGATCGTCAAATCATCCTCGAACGCGTCAAACAGCGGTTCGCTTTGCTGGAACAGCGGCGCCAACCCGCCGGTCGATACGACCAGCATCGGCATGCCACGTTCAGCCTTGATCCGGTCGCATATCTCACGGACCAGACCGATGTAACCCCAAAAAATCCCCGATTGCATGCAGGCAACCGTGTTGGTGCCCACGACTTGCTGGGGCTTGGTGATATCGACGTGCGGCAGGGCGGCAGCGGCATTGTGCAATGCCTCCAGGCTCAGGTTGACGCCCGGCGCGATCACCCCGCCGACATAGGCGCCGTCAACATCCACCACGTCAAAGGTTGTCGCAGTGCCAAAGTCCACGACAATCAGGTTCCCACCATGCCGGTCAAAGGCGCCTGCCGCATTGACCAGCCGGTCAGGGCCAACCTGCGTGCCTTCGTCGACACGCGGTTGCGTGGGCAAAAGGCAATCGGGCTTGCCCACCACAAGCGGGCGACAGTTGAAATATCGGTCGGCAAAGACCCGCAGGTTGAACACAACGCGCGGCACGGTGGAACTGACGATCACCTCGTCTATATCCACATGCAGTTTCTGGAAATGCATCAGGCTGGACAGCCAGACGTAATACTGGTCCGCCGTGCGCTGCCATTCGGTCGCGGTGCGCCATGTGGCGATAAAACGCGTGCCGTCCCAGATGGAAAACACGGTGTTGGTATTGCCGACATCGATGGCCAGAAGCATCCCCCGCCCCTCCTTAGAAAAACACGTCGGCGGCGGAAACAGCGCAAGGGCCGGTGCCCGTGATCAGCACCAGGTTTCCGTCGTCGTCGATGGTGTCAAAAATGCCCGTGATATCCTGTCGGCCGGTGCGTGCGGTAATGACCTCGCCCAGCCGCGCGGCGTGGCGCAGCCAATCCTGCCGGATGCGCGTGAAACCGAAATGCGCCAGCTTGTCCTCCTGCGTGGCATAAGCGTCGGCAAGGGTGGCCAGAAAATCCGCCGGGTCCACATCCCAACCGCCTGCGGACTTCAGGCTGATGGGGGGGAAGCTGGCACCGGTTACGCCATCGGGCACCTGGGCCAGATTGACCCCGAAACCGATGGACAGCCAGTCCACGAACCGCCCCTGTCCGCTGCTTTCCAGCAGGATCCCCGCAACCTTGCCGCCCGACAACAGCACGTCATTGGGCCATTTCAGCGAAAGCTTGACCGCAGGCACGTAAATCGCCAGTGCCGCATAAAGCGCGTTGGCCGCCAGAAAGGACCGGCGCGCTGCCTCTGCGGCCGTGGCCTCTGGCTTGAAAATCAACGTGGCGTTCAGGTTGCCCTTGGGCGCGACCCAAGCGCGCCCGCGGCGTCCCCGCCCCGCTGTCTGGCTGTGGGCCATGATCCATGTGGGGCGGTCCAATGCGCCGGCCCGGCGCGCGGCCTCGGCCATGGTGCTGTCGACGCTGTCCAGCACGACGCGCGCATAACCTTCGGGCCAATGCCCCTGGCCGGTGTCGTTAGTTGACAAGCGTCGCTGCCGCGGCGGCGGCCATCGGTTCGATCCCGAACAGGTTCACCACGCCCACGACCATGATCAGCGCCGACCCCATCAGGAACGTCCACAGAACGGGGTTCAGCTTGCCATCCAGAACGTCGCCCTCTTCCCCGAAATACATGTAATAGACGATACGCAGGTAATAGAACGCGCCGATCACCGATGCGATCACGCCCGCAATGGCCAACCAGGCCAGCCCGCCATCGTAGGCGGCGCGCAGCACATAGAACTTACCAAAGAACCCGACCATCGGCGGCACACCTGCAAGGCTGAACAGCAGCACCAACATGGCCAGCGCGCGCAGCGGCTGGCGCTTGGAATACATCCGCAGGCTTTCGATATGGGTCACGGGCCGCCCGTCACGTTCCATGCCAAGGATAAAGGCAAAAGTGCCGATATTCATTGTCACATAGATTGCCATGTAAATCAGCATCGCCTGGACGCCAAAGGCGGTTCCCGCGGCCAGCCCCATCAACGCAAAGCCCATGTGCGCGATGGATGAATAGGCCATCAGCCGTTTGATATCGGTCTGTCCGATGGCAGCAATCGCGCCAAGGAACATGGACACCACCGACAAGAACGCAACGATCTGCTGCCAGTCGCCCACGATACCGCCAAAGGCGTCATGCACGACGCGGGCAAACAGGGCCATCGCGGCAACCTTGGGGGCGGTGGCAAAGAACGCCGTGACCGGCGTGGGCGACCCTTCGTAGACGTCCGGCGTCCACATGTGGAACGGCGCCGCCGATACCTTGAACGCAAAGCCCGCGATCAGGAAAACCAGCCCGAACAGCAACCCAAGCGACGGGTCATCTGCCGTTGCTTCGATGATGCCGGAAAACAACGTGGTGCCCGCAAAGCCATATGTCAGCGACGCGCCATACAGCAGCAGGCCCGAGGATAGCGCGCCAAGGACGAAAGATTTCAAACCGGCCTCGGTGGATTTCACGCTGTCGCGGCGCAGGGCGGCAACGACATAAAGCGCCAGCGATTGCAGTTCCAACCCCATGTAAAGTGCCATCAGGTCGCCCGCGCTGACCATGACCATCATGCCGACGACAGCCAGTGCAACCAGCAGCGGATATTCGAACCGCAACAGGCCGCGGCGCTGCATATACGCCTCGCTCATCAGCAGGACGGCGGCGGCCGACAACAGGATCGTGACCTTGGCGAAACGGGCAAAGCCATCGTCGATGAACATCCCACCAAAGGCGGATTGCGCACCTTGACCGTTGATCCCGATCCAGAACGCCAGCACCACAAACAGACCGGATGTGACCCATGTCAGCAACGGTGCGGCACCGTCCTTGGTTGTGTAAACGGCCCCCAGCAGTGCCAGCATGGCATAAACGGCCAGCAGGATTTCCGGCATGACGATTTGGATATCAGAGGCGATCATGTCGTCCGTTCCTTAATTCAATGCGAACTGCGTAGCGGCCTCAAAGGTCGCGAGCGCGGTTTCATAATTGCCGACCAGCGCCGTTACACTGGGGCCGATCATGTCGAGGACCAACGCAGGATAGACGCCCAACAGCAGCGTCATCACAACCAGCGGCGCAAAGATCGCCCGCTCGCGGGTGGTCATGTCCTGAATGGTTTTCAGGCTTTCCTTGATCAGGTCACCCAACACCACCCGACGATACAGCCACAACGCATAGGCCGCCGAGAGGATCACACCCGAGGTGGCGACCACGGCCACCCACGTGTTCGCCTGGAAAATCCCCACCAGCGTCAGGAATTCACCGATGAACCCCGACGTCCCCGGCAGGCCCACGTTGGCCATGGTGAAAAACATGAAGATCAGCGCATAGGCTGGCATCCGGTTCACCAGACCGCCATAGGCGTCAATATCGCGCGTATGCATCCGGTCGTAGATCACACCGACGCACAGAAACAGCGCACCAGAGATAAAGCCGTGGCTGATCATCTGGAAAATCGCGCCGTCGATCCCCTGCTGGTTGACCGCAAATATCCCCATCGTGACGTAACCCATGTGGGCAACGGACGAATAGGCGATCAGCTTTTTCATGTCTTCCTGCACCAGGGCCACCAGCGAGGTGTAGACGATGGCAATTGCCGACAGCCACAACACCAGCGGTCCCATCACCTCTGACCCGACGGGGAACATCGGCAGGCTGAACCGCAGAAAGCCGTAGCCGCCCATTTTTAGCAGGATCGCGGCCAGCACGACCGACCCTGCCGTCGGGGCCTGCACGTGCGCGTCGGGCAGCCAGGTATGCACCGGCCACATCGGCATCTTCACCGCAAAGCTGGCAAAGAACGCCAGCCACAGCAGCGTCTGCATGCCGCCCATGATCTGCACACCCAGCACGCTGACGGTTTCGGTGCCGAACGTATGGGTCATCAGCGTCGGAATATCGGTCGTGCCCGCATCGGCGAACATCGCCACCATGGCGACCAGCATCAGGACAGACCCAAGGAAGGTGTAAAGGAAGAACTTGAAGGATGCGTAAATCCGGTTCTTGCCGCCCCAGATGCCGATGATCAGGAACATCGGGATCAACCCTGCCTCGAAGAACAGGTAGAACAGCACCAGATCCAGCGCGAGGAACACGCCCAGCATCAGCGTTTCAAGGATCAGGAAGGCGATCATGTATTCCTTGACGCGCGTGGTCACGTTCCAGCAGGACGCGATCACGAGCGGCATCAGGAAGGTCGTCAGCATCACGAACAGAATACTGATCCCGTCCACACCCATCTTGTATTGCAGTCCCAGCAGCCAAGGCCGGGTTTCCACCATCTGGAACCCAGTATTGGCCGGGTCAAAGTTGGACAGGATGAACAACGAACAGATGAACGTGACCGCAGTGGTGACCAGCGCGACCCATTTTGCATTGCGCTGTGCGTCCGCGTCATCGCCACGCAGGAACAACGCCAGAATGACGGCCCCCAAAAGCGGGATGAACGTCGTCAGCGAAAGGATATTACCCATCAGTTTGCCCCCCCGGTCAGCGTGACCCAGGTCAGCAGCACCGCAATCCCCAGCACCATCGCAAAGGCGTAGGTGAACAAATACCCCGACTGCGCGCGGCCCGCGAGCCGTGTAAAGAATGGAATGATCCCCATGGCCAACCCGTTGATCCCCCCGTCGATTGTATTCGTATCGCCCTGTTTCCACAGGATGCGGCCAAGCGCCATCAGGGGCTTGATGATGATGAAGGTGTAAAGCTCGTCAAAATACCACTTGTTGAGCAGAAAGTTGTAAAGCGGTGCCTGCTGCGCGGCCAGCTTTCCGGGCAAATCGGGACGCCGGATATACATCTGATAGGCCAGTGCCAGCCCGGCCAGCATCGCCACAAAGGGGGACAGTTTGACCCAGATCGGCACCGCGTGTGCGTCGTTCAGCACGTGGTTGTCAGGGCTGTTGTGAATGGCCCCTTCCCCCGGTGCGCCGACCAGATTGTAATGGGCCTTGCCATGGTCTTCCTCGGCACCGTGATCACCCTCTGCCGCGGCCTCAACCTCGGCTTCGGCATAGGGCACGCCAAAGAATTTGCCGACCTTGTCGTTCGATCCAAAGAACGGCCCATACCAGACCATCCCGCTGAACACGGCCCCGATCGCCAGCACATAAAGCGGCACCAACATCGAATTTGGGCTTTCATGGGCGTGATCATGGGTATGCTTGTCACCGCGCGGGGTGCCGTAGAATGTCATGAACATCAGCCGCCAGCTGTAGAAACTGGTCATCAGCGCGGCAATCACCAGCATCCAGAACGCATAGCCGCCATGGGTGCCCGCATAGGCGCTCTCGATGATGGCATCCTTGGATACGAAGCCGGCAAAGCCAATGGGAAAACCCACGTAAAGCAGCGGAATGCCAACACCGGTGATGGCCAGCGTGCCGATCATCATCATCCAGAACGTCTTGGGGATCTTGTGACGCAGCCCGCCATAATTGCGCATGTCCTGTTCATGGTGCATCGCGTGAATGACCGAACCGGCCCCCAGAAACAGCATCGCCTTGAAAAACGCGTGCGTCAGCAGGTGGAACATGGCGACAGAATATACACCAAGCCCGGCAGCCACGAACATATAGCCCAGCTGCGAACAGGTGGAATAGGCGATGACGCGCTTGATGTCGTTCTGCACAAGACCCACGGTCGCGGCAAAAAACGCCGTCGTCGCCCCAAGGAATACGATGAATGCTGTTGCCTGTGGCGCGTATTCCATCAGCGGCGACATGCGGCAGACAAGGAACACACCCGCCGTTACCATGGTCGCGGCGTGGATCAGCGCCGACACGGGCGTCGGGCCTTCCATCGCATCAGGCAACCATGTGTGCAGGACCAATTGCGCCGATTTGCCCATCGCCCCGATGAACAGCAGCACGGCGATCAGGTTCAGCGTGTTCCAGTCAGCCCAGAGGAAAGTGATCGTGTGATCCTGTAAATCCGGGATCGCGGCAAAGATGTCGCTGAAGCGGATGCTGTCGGTCACCATATACAGCGCAAAGATACCGAGGGCGAAACCGAAATCCCCCACACGGTTCACCACAAAAGCCTTGATCGCGGCGGCGTTGGCGGTGGGTTTGCGATAATAGAAGCCGATCAAAAGGTAGGACGCGACCCCGACCCCTTCCCAGCCAAAGAACATCTGCACAAGGTTGTCAGCTGTCACCAGCATCAACATCGCAAAGGTAAAGAACGACAGATAGGCAAAGAAACGCGGGCGATAGCTCTCGCCTTCCTTGAAATTATCGTCGTGGGCCATGTAGCCAAAAGAATACAGGTGGACCAGCGCGGACACCGTGGTGATCACGATCAGCATGATCGCCGTCAGCCGGTCCATCCGGATCGCCCAATCGGTGGACAATGTGCCGCTTTCGATCCAGCGCATGATCTGAATGTTTTCGGTGGTGCCATCGAATGACAGGAAAACGATCCACGACAGCAAGGCCGACAGGAACAACAGGCCGGTCGCCGTCCACTGGGCGGCTTTCTCGCCCATCAGCTTCCAGCCGAACCCGCACAGGATGGCACCGACAAGCGGAGCGAAAAGGATGATGGTTTCCATGGTCTTCAGCCCTTCATCACGTTGACGTCTTCAACGTCGATGGTCCCGCGGTTGCGGAAGAAACAAACCAGAATGGCAAGGCCGATCGCGGCCTCGGCGGCGGCAACGGTCAGCACGAACAGCGTGAACACCTGCCCGACAAGATCGCCCAGATAGCTGGAAAATGCGACAAGGTTGATATTCACGGCCAGCAGCATCAACTCGATGCTCATCAGCAGGATGATCACATTCTTGCGGTTCAGGAACAGGCCGAAAATGCCAATGACAAACAAGGCCGCAGCCACTGCGAGATAATGTTCAAGTCCGATCATTGGTGCGTCCCTCAGTCTTGTCCGCAGCGAAGAAAATTACAGAAGAATTCGCCATCACAACCCCTGCCCCGGCTTCACGTCGCGCAATTCCATCGCCTTGGCGGGATCGCGATACATCTGTTCCAGCACATTCTGGCGCTTGATATCGACGCGGTGGCGCAGCGTCAGCACAATCGCGCCGATCATCGCCACCAGCAGGATCAGACCCGCAAGTTGGAACAGCATGATATATTTGTCGTAAATCAACATCCCCAACGCGGCGGTGTTTGTCATATCCCCCGTCGGGCTGGCGACGCGCATTTCGAACCCATCGGAAAATTCCCATGCGCCAAAGGCAATCGCCAGTTGCATGATGATCACCACGCCGATCAGCAGCGCCAGAGGCATGTATTTCGCCATCTCGGCCTTCAGTTCCGCGAAATCTACATCCAGCATCATAACGACGAACAGGAACAAGACCGCGACAGCGCCCACGTAAACAATGATCAGCAGCATCGCGACGAATTCCGCGCCAAGCGTCACGAACAGCCCCGCCGACGACAGAAACGCAAGAATAAGCCACAGCACCGAATGGACAGGGTTGCGGCTGAGCACAGTGAGCAGTCCGCCGACCACGGTGGTGATCGCAAAAAGATAGAAGGTGAACGCGAAAACAGTCATTCGGTTTCGTCCTTTTCCAGCACTTCATTGGCCAGCGTCATGGCCTTGGTCATGGCGGGCATTCCGGCAAACAGGCCCATCTGCGCGATTGCCTCGGCAATTTCCTGTTTCGTCGCCCCCGCTTCGATCAGGTGCCGCACGGTCAGCCTGATCTGCGCCTCGGCCTGCGCGCCCAGCACAGTCAGCCCGGCCAGCGTCAACAGCAGCCGCGTTTTCGCATCCAGCCCGTCCGGATTGATCCCCTTGCCGAAAAAATTCTCCATCATGTCCTTGGACATGGTGGGCCAGAGGTTTTCAAACCCCTTGGGCGTAAAGGCATCCATGTCAATGTTCATCGACTTGGCCCAGTCCTGGCCCATCTTCATCATGGCATCAAAGGGATTGTTCTGATCGGTCATCTGTAGGGCGCATCCAATTCGAGGTTGCGCGCAATCTCGGCTTCCCAGCGGTCGCCGTTTTCCAACAGTTTGGCCTTGTCGTAATACAGTTCTTCGCGTGTTTCGGTGCTGAATTCGAAATTCGGCCCTTCGACAATGGCATCAACAGGGCACGCCTCCTGGCAGAAACCGCAATAGATGCATTTGGTCATGTCGATGTCATAGCGGGTCGTGCGGCGGCTGCCGTCGTCACGCGGTTCGGCATCAATCGTGATGGCCTGCGCCGGGCACACCGCCTCGCACAATTTGCAGGCAATGCAGCGTTCTTCGCCATTTGGATAACGGCGCAGCGCATGTTCGCCGCGAAAACGGGGCGACAGCGGCCCTTTTTCATGCGGATAGTTCAGCGTCGCCTTGGGGGCGAAAAAATACTTCATCCCCAGTTTGAAACCCTGCCACACATCCTGCAGGAGGAAATATTTCGCAGCGCGCGTATAGTCCATCTGGGTCATTGCTTACCCTCCCATTGTCCAGCGGGCCCAAAAGCCCCCCAGAACCTCGTATTTTGCAAGAAAAGACACGATCACCACCCATGCCAGCGACATCGGCAGGAACACCTTCCAGCCGATCCGCATCAACTGGTCATAGCGGTAGCGGGGGGTGATCGCCTTGACCATCGCGAAGATGAAGAAACAAAAGCCCATTTTCAGCACCATCCAGAGGATGCCGTCCGGCAGGCCTGGAATGGGCGACAGCCAACCGCCAAGGAACAACAGCGACACCAGCGCACACATCAGCACCACGGCCATCAGTTCGCCGATCATGAACAGCAGGAACGGTGTCGATGAATATTCAACCTGATAGCCGGCCACCAGTTCCGATTCCGCCTCTGGCAGATCGAACGGCGGGCGGTTGGTTTCCGCCAGCGCACTGATAAAGAACAGGAACAGCATCGGGAAATGCGCGACCCAATACCAGCTAAAGATGCCACCAGCCCCGTCTTGGGCCGCGACGATGTCGCCAAAATTAAGCGACCCGGTCGAAATGATGACGCCGACAATAATCAGGCCGATCGACACCTCATAGGAAATCATCTGCGCGGCAGACCGCAACGACCCAAGGAACGGATATTTGGAGTTCGACGCCCACCCGCCCATGATGACGCCGTAGACCTCCAAGCTGGAGATCGCGAAGACGTAAAGGATCGCCACGTTGATATCGGCCAGAACCCAGCCATCGTTGAACGGGATCACGGCCCATGCGATCACGGCCAGCACAAAGGCGATCATTGGCGCAAGGAAAAAGACGAATTTGTCGGCCCCCGCCGGCACGACGATTTCCTTGACGATATATTTCAGGAAGTCGGCAAAGGATTGCAGCAGGCCAAAGGCCCCCACCACGTTTGGCCCCTTGCGCATCTGCACGGCCGCCCAGACCTTGCGGTCGGCATACATCAGAAAGGCCAGCGCCAAAAGCAGGGGAACCAGCACAAGCAGACACTGCGCAAGGATCACCAGAACAATGCCCAGGTTGGTATTGGTGAAGAATTCAATCATCTTTGTCCCTCACACCGGTCGAGCGGCGCATTTATAAACCAGCGCGTAACCAATCTGCGCCTTGGATGCCAGCCCTTGACTGGCAAATTTGCGGGCAAACCCCGTCACTTATTCCGCAGCCATCGGGGCGGTCTTGCGTGCCTTTGCATTGGCGCTGAGTTCGGCCATCAGGCTTGACGCCCGCGCGATGGGGTTCGTCAGGTAGAAGTCACTGATCGCATTGCGGAAATCGGCTTTGCCGGGTTTCTTGACCGGGATCGGCTGCCAGTCGTTTTCGGCAACTTCATCGATCCGACCCAGATGCGGATGCGCCTTGACCAGCGTCTGGCGCAGTTGCGCCATGCTGTCGAATGGCAGCGTCGCGTTCAGTTCCGCCGACAGCGCCCGCAGGATGGCCCAGTTTTCCTTGGCCTCGCCCGGTGGGAAACTGGCCCGCAGCGCCAGTTGCGGCCGGCCTTCGGTATTCACGAACAGGCCGTTTTCTTCGGTATACGCGGCACCGGGCAGGATGATATCGGCACGATGCGCGCCGCGGTCGCCATGGCTGCCCTGATAAATCACGAATGCGCCGGCGTCGATTTCAACCTCGTCGGCGCCAAGGTTATAGATCACCTCGGCATCCTTGATCGCGTCCATGCCACCGTCGGCCACGGCACCGACATCCATCGCACCGACGCGGCCGGCGGCAGTGTGCAGCACCAGCAGTTTCGCACCGGTCGCCTCGCACATCTGCATGACTTGGCTCAGAACCGCAGCGCCATCCGCCTCTTGCAAGGCACCCTGCCCGACGATCACGATGGGGTTAGCAGCAGTCATCGCTTTGCCTGCGTCTTGTGCGGCGGACAGTGCGGCACGGTCGGTGCCCATATGTTCATAAGCATAGGTCAGATCGACGGCAGGGCCGATCAACCCGACAAAAGCGCCCTTGCTCCAGGCTTTGCGGATACGCGCGTTCAATACAGGGGCTTCGTCACGCGGGTTCGACCCCACGATCAGGATCGCCTCTGACGTATCGATATCCTCGATCGTGGCGGTACCGACATATGCCGACCTGTTATCGGCAGGCAATTTCGCCCCATCGGTGCGGCATTCGACGACACCGCCCTGCCCTTCGATCAGTTGTTTCAGCGCGAATGCAGCTTCGACAGGGGCCAGATCACCGACCAGACCGGCCAGTTTCTTGCCTTTCATCGCAGTCGCCGCAGCGCTCAGGGCTTCGGGCCAGCTGGCTTTGCGCAGCTTGCCGTTTTCGCGGATATAGGGGGTATCAAGCCGCTGGCGGCGCAGGCCATCCCAGACAAAGCGTGTCTTGTCGGAAATCCATTCATCGTTCACGCCGTCATGGTTGCGCGGCAGAAAGCGCATGACTTCGCGGCCCTTCGTATCGACCCGGATGCTG
>NZ_CBFIBD010000024.1:0-48162 GCF_965660735.1 Yoonia sp. | reverse complement strand
GAATCTCCATCGACCGTTCTGGTGTCAGCTCGTGCTTCGACCCGTCGATATGCGATTTGAAGGTCACGCCTTTCTCGGTCAGTTTGCGCAGATCGGCCAGTGACATCACCTGAAACCCGCCGCTGTCCGTCAGGATCGGCTTGTGCCAGTTCATAAACTTGTGCAACCCACCCAGCCGGTCGATGCGTTCTGCCGTCGGCCGCAGCATCAGGTGATAGGTGTTGCCAAGCAAAATATCCGCCCCCGTGGCGGCGACACTTTCGGGCAGCATCGCCTTGACGGTGGCTGCGGTGCCCACGGGCATGAAGGCCGGCGTGCGGATGTCCCCGCGCGGGGTGCTGATGACGCCGGTGCGGGCCTTGCCATCGGTGGCATTCAGCGAAAAGGAAAATCTTTTGGTTGTCATCTGCGCGCGCTCCATGTTCTAGCCGTGATGGCAGAACCTTTGGATATATACCATGCAAGACGACGACAACCAGAGCACAGACGACATGACATTTGGCTGGGAAGAATGGGTGTCCCTGCCAATGCTGGGCCTGCCCGCGCTGAAGGCCAAGGTGGACACCGGCGCGCGCACCTCCGCGCTGCATGCGTTCGAGATCGAACCCTTTGGACCCGCCGACAAACCGCTGGTCCGTTTCAGCGTGCACCCCATCGCCGGACGCGACGATGTCGAGGTGTCGTGTTCCGCACCCTTGCTGGAACAGCGCGATGTGACCAGTTCGAACGGCGAGGTGGAAAACCGCTATGTGATCGAAACAAGGATCGAGGTTGCAGGCCGGTCATGGCCGATCGAGGTCACGCTGACCGATCGCCGCACGATGAGTTCGCGCATGTTGCTGGGCCGGCAGGCGCTGGGACCAGAGGTGAGCGTGCATCCCAACGAGAGGTTCTTTCAGCCGGAACTGGACTATGACGTCTACCTGCGCGGACGGCGGCGCAAGGTGCCCAAGCGGAGCCTGCGCATTGCCGTGCTGTCGCGCGAGAACAACTACTCCACGCGCCGCCTGATCGAAGAAGGCCACGCGCGCGATCACGTCGTCGAGGTGATCGACACCACGCGCTGCTACATGGCGATCAACAAAAATGCGCCGGCGGTCTATTACGATGGCAAGCGCCTGCCCCGGTTCGATGCGGTCATCCCGCGCATCGGTGCCTCGATCACGTCTTACGGCACTGCGGTCGTGCGGCAGTTCGAAACCATCGGCACCTATTGCGTGAATGCCAGCGACGGCATCGGCACCTCGCGCGACAAGCTGGCCGCGCATCAGGTGCTGGCACGCAACCGCATCGGGATGCCTGCCACCGCCTTTGCGTCATCACCCAAGGACACCGGCAACCTGATCGGGCTGGTCGGTGGTGCGCCATTGATCGTGAAACTGCTGGAAAGCACCCAGGGCAAAGGCGTTGTGCTGGCCGAAACCAAGAAAGCCGCCGACAGTGTGATTTCCGCCTTTCGCAACCTGCAAGCCAATTTCCTCGTGCAGCAATTCGTGAAAGAGGCCAATGGCGAAGACATCCGCTGCATGGTTATCGGCGGCAAAGTCGTGGGGGCAATCAAACGCAAGGCCGCCGAAGGCGAATTCAGGTCCAACCTGCATCAGGGCGGCGCGGCCACCAAGGTGCGGATCACGAAAGAGGAACGCGAAACCGCCCTGCGGGCTGCAAAAGCCTTGCATTTGAACTTTGCCGGAGTGGATATGCTGCGCGGGGAGGATGGACCAAAGGTGCTAGAGGTCAATTCATCCCCCGGCCTTGAAGGGATTGAAAAGGCGACAGGGCGCAACATCGCCGCCGATCTTTTTGCGGAAATCGAAAACCGTGTGCAGCTACGCGCGCCGCTCCGGTCAAAGAAATGAAGCACGCACACTGACCGGATGCGACGCCGGGGCTTTACGGCACCGGGGACAAATCCTATATGTTTGGTCAGGAATAAGGGAACAGGCGTATGACCGATACCAACAGCCACCTTGAAGGCGCGCCGCTGATTGCGCCATCGACAACCGACCACCCTCTTTACGAGGACATCGTGCAGGCCTGTCGGTCTGTCTATGATCCTGAAATCCCTGTCAATATCTATGACCTTGGTTTGATCTATACCATCGACATCAAGGACGACAACGCCGTCAACGTGATCATGACACTGACAGCACCTGGCTGTCCCGTTGCCGGTGAAATGCCCGGCTGGGTTGCAGATGCCATCGAACCCCTGCCCGGCGTCAAGCAAGTGGATGTGGAAATGACGTTCGAGCCGCAATGGGGCATGGACATGATGTCTGACGAAGCGCGGCTGGAACTGGGGTTCATGTAGGCGTCTTGCCTGTCCCTGACCAAAAATCCCTGATGATTGCGGGTAAACTTTACCGCCCCGGCGATCCCGAACTGGTGGCCGCGCGCAAACGTGCACAGCTACTGATGCGTGATTATAACGCGACCTTGTATGGCGATGACGCCGAACGCGCCAAGTTGCTGGCTGAACTTCTGGGTCGCGACGAAGGCGCCGTCATCCGCCCGCCATTTTACGTGGATTACGGCAGCAATATACATCTGAGCGCAGGGGTGTTCCTGAACTATGGCTGTGTTCTGCTGGACGTCTGCCCTATCGACATTGGAACCGACACCCAAATCGGCCCCGGCACGCAGATCCTGACCGCAGACCATCCGCGTGACCCGGCCGTGCGGGCGCAAGGACTTGAGATGGGCAAGCCCGTCAAAATCGGGACAAATGTCTGGATCGGCGGCGGCGCCTTGGTGTTGCCCGGCGTCACCGTCGGCGATGATGCCGTGATTGGTGCAGGCGCCGTTGTCACACGCGATGTCGCGGCAGGCGCAACGGTGGTCGGAAACCCCGCCCGCCCGCGCTGATCCGTCTTGTCGCGCCAGCGTTACCATTCTGTCAGCCCCGCGTTACAAGAACACGGCATGAGACATCCATTGATCTTTGATGGAGCATCCCATGACACGGCTTTCCCTGACACTTCTGGCGGCCCTTGCAGGCACCACGGCAATCGCCGACGCGCATCTGTCCTATGGACCGCGCCCCGCCTATCTGATCGCACAGATGGATGACAGCCCCCTGAAAACCAAGCTGGAATCCTGTGCCGCCCAGACACCTGCGCGGACCGGCTTTTCCATCGGTCACCGCGGCGCGCCGCTGATGTTCCCCGAACACACGGTCGAATCGAATGTGGCTGCCGCCCAGATGGGCGCGGGTATTCTGGAATGCGACGTGACCTTTACTTCAGATCTGGAACTGGTCTGCCGACACGCGCAAAACGACCTGCACACGACAACCAACATCGTCGCAAGCGATCTGGCTGACAACTGCACCACGCCTTTCAGCCCCGCCAGCGGCGACACGCCCGCCAGCGCCGAATGCCGCACATCCGACCTGACACTGGCTGAATTCAAGACCCTGTCGCCCAAGATGGACGCCGCCGACAACAGCGCAACCACACCAGAGGCCTATCTGGGCGGCACCGCCGATTTCCGCACAGACCTGTATTCTGGCAACGCCACGCTGATGACCCACGCCGAATCCATCGCCCTGTTCCGTGATCTGGGTGCGAAATTCACCCCCGAGCTGAAATCAGCCGCGGTGGAGATGCCTTATAACGGATTTACCCAGGCCGATTACGCCCAAAAGATGATCGACGCATACAAGGCCGCAGGCGTGCCTGCATCGGATGTCTGGGCGCAGTCGTTCAACCTTGATGACGTGCTGTACTGGATCGAAAACGAACCTGAATTTGGCGCGCAGGCGGTTTATCTTGATGACCGCTACGAAGCTTTTGACGAAGACGAAGGTGCAATCGACCCCAATAATCCTGCGACCTTCAAGCCGACGATGAAGGACCTGGCCGATATGGGCGTGAACTATATCGCGCCTCCGCTGTGGATGCTGCTGACGCTGGAAAACGGCGCCATGGTGCCATCCGCCTATGCACAAGAGGCCACCGCCGCGGGGCTGAACATCATCACATGGACGCTGGAACGGTCCGGCCCGCTGGCGTCCGGCGGTGGCTGGTATTATCAATCCGTGACCGATGCGATCGACAACGATGGCGACTACTACGAAGTGCTTGACGTGCTGGCGCAGGATGTCGGCATCGTGGGCATGTTCAGCGATTGGCCGGCGACAACCACATATTATGCGAACTGCGTGGGGCTTTGACGCCATCAGCGGACGCATGACACGGCAAAGGGGCGCGACAGGCGCCCCTTTTTGTCTTTGGTGCAGATCACAACTGTGCCGATAATGTCCTGCCCGCTTGGAATTGTGGCGCAAGTATCCTAAGTGTGTAGAAGACACGCAAGGAGCATCCCATGTTCGGTATCCCCGGCAAACAAGCTGTGACGATCACACCCAAGGCCGCAGCCCAAATCGCGAAACTGATGACCAAGGACGGGCATCAGGGATTGCGCATTGGCGTCAAGAAAGGCGGCTGTGCGGGCATGGAATACACGATGGACTATGTCACCGAAGTCGATCCCCTTGACGAAGTCGTAGAGCAAGACGGCGCGCGGGTGATGATTGCCCCCATGGCGCAGATGTTCTTGTTCGGCACCGAAATCGACTATGAAACGTCACTGCTGGAATCCGGGTTCAAGTTCCGCAACCCAAATGTGGTCGATGCCTGCGGCTGTGGTGAATCGATAAAGTTTGATGAAAAACTGGGGTCAAACGCCTGAACCCATGTGGATGTATGTCTCATCGAACCGTTTTTGCAGATGATCCACGGCCATGATGGGCGGGGCGCCTGCCGGTGACACATCAGTATCATAGTCGGGGTTGAAAAACAGCGGCACGGAAATACGCGCCTGCTTTGTCCCCTTGACCCGATGCGGTGTCGCCCTGATCCGCCGATTGGTCCACATTTCCAGCATTTCGCCGAAATTGATGATGAATTCACCCTGCGGGGCCTGCACAGGTATCCAGCCACCACCACGCTGGCGCACCTCCAGGCCCGGCGACCCGTCGGTGGCCAGCAGCGTCAGGCAGCCATAGTCTGTGTGGGTGGCAATCCCGAAATCCTTGTCCCCGGCCCAGACGGGGCGTTCCGGATAATAATTGCCCCGCAACAGCGCCATGGGCTTGTCGAATTTATCGGCGAAATACGCGCCGTCCTCGCCCGCAGCATCGGCAATGCTACAGAGCAAGTCCCGCGAAAACGCAGTTGTCGCGGCAAAATAGGCCCGCAGGGTATCGGCAAAACCGGCAGGTTCGTCGGGCCACAAATTTGGCGCATAGCACGGCATGTCACGCAGCGGGTCATCTTCGGGTAATTCCAGGCCGCAATCGAAAACCTGTTTGTAGTCAGGGTTTGCATCGGGATCGACACGTTCAGACCCGGCAGCCCCCCAGCCACGGTTCGCCCCGGTGCGGGCCATATCGATCGCGGCCTTTTTCGCGGCAGGCAAGGCATAGAAAGCCCGGTAGGCATCAATCACCCGGCTGACATCGTCGGCGGAAATCGGTGTGTTATGGACGGTCAGAAACCCGACCTCTGTTGCGCCTAGCCGGGCTGCCGCGCGGGCCTCGGGTGCGCCAGCCAACAAGGCCATTGCATCGACTCTGGGGATCATTGTCATCCTCTCCTGATGGGCAAGGCTCTTTCCCTGTTGCGCCTTGCTTGCTACCACATAGGCAATGACATGCATCAAAGGAACCACCATGCCCCGCAAACTTGCCGCCGGAAACTGGAAGATGAACGGGCTGCGCGCCGATCTGACCCAGCTTGAAACACTCGCCGCGCGGCACTCCGATGCATCGGTTGATATCCTGATCTGCCCTCCGGCCACCTTGATCAGCCAGTGCAAGGATCTGCTGTTCGACATCGGCGGGCAGGATTGCCACACGTTGATGGCGGGTGCGCATACCGGCGATATCAGCGCGAAGATGCTGGCCGATGCCGGGGCCAGCCATGTGATCACCGGCCATTCTGAACGGCGCATGGATCATGGCGAAACCGATGCTATCGTCGCGGCGAAATCACAGGCCGCCCATGCCGCAGGGCTGGTTGCGGTGATCTGCATCGGCGAAACGCGCGACCAACGCGAGGCGGGAACGACGCTGGATGTGATCGACAGCCAGCTTGCGGGGTCTGTTCCGGATGGTGCGGGTGCCTATAACACCGTGATCGCCTATGAACCGGTATGGGCCATCGGCACCGGCAAGGTGCCAACGCTTGACCAGATCAGGCAGGTTCACGGCCATATCCGCGCGCGGATGCGGGCCCGTTTCGATGATGCTGCCGAGATGCGCATTCTTTATGGCGGATCGGTCAAGGCCAGCAATGCGGCTGATATCTTTGCCGTGCCTGACGTCGATGGCGCGCTCGTCGGAGGGGCCAGCCTGACCGCCGATGACTTTTCGCCGATCATCACCGCACTTGAGGCAAGCTGACGGGATTGCCGCACAAATTTCGCGAAATTTGTGCGGCCTTGTTATTTGACCACAATCTCCGGCCCCATAAAGGTAGTCGGCAACCAGGTCGAGATGGCCGGGATATAGGTGATCATGATCAGGAACACGAAAAGCACGGCCAAAAATGGCAGCGCGGCACGCACCACGGCCATCATCGGCATACCTGCGACGCCGGATGTGACAAACAGGTTCAGCCCGACAGGTGGCGTGATCATCCCGATTTCCATGTTCACGACCATGATGATACCCAGATGGATCGGGTCGATCCCAAGCTGAATAGCAATCGGAAACACCAGCGGCGCGACAATCACGATCAGCCCTGACGGTTCCATGAACTGTCCGCCAATCAACAAGATGACGTTGACCATCACCAGGAACATGATCGGCCCGAAACCGGCATCAAGCATCGCACCCGCGATATGCTGCGGGATCTGCTCGTCCGTAAGGACATGCTTGAGTAGCAGCGCATTTGCGATGATGAACATCAGCGTGATGGTCAGTTTTGCACCCTCGAACAATGTTTCGCGGGTGTCCTTGTGAAAGAACGCCGTGATCAGCGCCCATGGCTTTTGCAGCAGGCTTGATTTCTGCGGCACGGCGGCGGCGGACAGGCTTACCGCCATACCCTGATAAAGATTGCCGTCGGCATCCCGCGCGGCCAGCGGACCCATGTCACGATAGATGAACGTGGCCACGACAAAGGCATAGACTGCCGCGACGGCGGCGGCCTCGGTTGGGGTAAACGCCCCACCCTGCCAGTAAATCGGGCTCAGTCCTTCCTCGAACCGGATCCAGGGGTGGCCATAGATGCCGCCCATGATGATCACGATCAGCAACAGGCCCCAAAGAGCATCCCGAAAGCTGTCGAAAATCTCGCCCCAGCCGGCCCAATCCCCCTTGGGCATATTCTTGATCCGGGCGATGACATAAATCGTCACCATCAGCATAACGCCGGCCATGATACCGGGGATCACACCGGCCAGGAACATCCTGCCGACAGACACATCCGTGGCCGAAGCGTAAACGACCATAACGATGGATGGCGGGATCAGGATGCCCAGAGTGCCTGCGTTACAGATCACACCGGCGGCGAATTCCTTGGTGTAGCCCACTTGCGTCATGGCCGCGATCACGATCGACCCGATCGCGACCACAGTGGCGGGCGACGAGCCCGAAAGAGCCGCGAACATCATGCAGGCGAACACGCCCGCGATCGCCAGACCGCCTTGTAAATGGCCCACACAGGCAATGGCAAAGCGGATGATCCGTTTCGCCACGCCGCCGGTGGACATGAACGATGACGCCAGCACGAAAAACGGAATGGCCAGCAGCGTGTAATGCCCGGCCATCGCCAGATACAACGACTGGGCCACAGCGGCGAGCGAGGTATCGGAAAAAGCCAGCTGAAAAATGATCGAGCTGACACCAAGGGCCACGGCTATCGGCACACCGATCAGCAAAAGGCCAATAATCATCAGAAAAAGCAGTGCGACTTCCATTGGCTCATGATTCCTTGTTCAGCTTGGCGGCTTCTTTCACCGCATCTTCGGCTTCGTGGCTGACGATCAGGCTTTCGGCTTCATCGGTCCAGATGCGCCAGACGGCCTGACAGACCCGGAACAGGATCAGGACGGCGGCAATCGGCAGGATGGTATAGGGGATCATGCGGGGCATCTTGGAATAACGCTCGCCATAATTGATCCAATCCTCCAGAAACCGCAGTGCTTCGGGCATCGGGATCTGGTCAGTCTCAAAAAAACTGCGGCCCCGCGCACCGGTATCGAAACCGGTTGGAAACCAGGTGCCGGTCGTGGGTGGCAGATCGGCAAAGGGTGCCCATTGATCCCAGGCCCCTTTCAGTAACAGCATCGCGTAAAAAATTGTCACAGCGCCGGCAATCAGTGCAACCACCTTGCGCGGTCCCGGTGCCAGCAGGTTGGTAATGGCGTCGACGCCCAGATGGGCAGTCACCTTGAAGCCATAAGAGACGCCAAACAACACAAGCCATGCAAATAGCACAAGCACGACTTCGAGGCTCCAGATGATCGAACTGTTGAACCCGTAGCGCATGATCACATTTACAAACGTCAGCATGGTCATCAGGCCAATCAGGATCGCGATCACGTTTTCCTCTAACCCGTGAACCGCGCGGCCCACCGGCCCCTTTGGTGCGTATTTGCTGCTCATCATGCCCTCCCCGGGGTTGCAGAAAGACGGCCCGGGGTCAGTCCCCGGGCCGTCGGTCTTTCAGCTTACATGGCGGCGTTGATCGCCTGTGCCGCATCGATGTTTTCCTGACCGACTTCGTCAGCGAACTGTTCCCAGACGGGTTTCATCGTTTCGACCCAGACTGCACGCTGTTCAGGTGTCAGCTGACGCACGGTGCCACCAGCATCCAGAATGGCTTGCTTGGCCTCTGCGTTGACGCGGCTGGATTCGCCATTGCGCGTCTCGGTCACTTCCTGAAGGATCGTCAGAAACTGATCGCGGGTATCTGCATCCAGGCTATCGAGCCAGTCAACCGAGGCCACGACAAGATAGTCGATGATCCCGTGGTTGGTTTCGGTAATCCCGTCCTGCACCTCAAAGAATTTCTGGCCATAAATATTGGACCATGTGTTCTCTTGGCCATCCACAACGCCGGTCTGTAGCGCGCCGTAGACTTCGGAAAATGCCATTGGCTGTGGGGATGCGCCCAGCGCTTCCATCTGGGCGACAAGCACGTCGGACGGCTGAACGCGGAATTTCAGGCCGTTCGCATCGGATGGCGTTTCCAACGGCACGTTGGCGCTGATCTGCTTCATGCCGTTGTGCCAGAACTGCAAGCCCTGAAGACCACGACGCTGCATGGCATCCTTCATCGCCTGACCCGCTTCCGAGCTTTGAAAGGCGTCTACCGCATCAACGTTCTTGAACATGAACGGCAGGTCGAAAAGGCGGTATGCCTTGGTGATGGATTCAAACAGCGACAACGAAGGCGCCGCCAATTGCACGTCGCCGCGCAACATCGCCTCGATTACCTGCTCGTCGGTGTAAAGCGTCGAGTTCGGGAACACCTCCATGCACATGGTGCCGTCCATCTCGGTGTTGATCCGTTCCATCAGCAGGGACGCGGCGATCCCCTTGGGGTGACGGTCAGTGTTGGTGACGTGGCTGAACTTGACAACGATTTCACCGTCATCGCAGCCAGCGGCGTGGGCATCGGCCTGCGCCATCGTCGCCGTGATCGAGATTGCAGCCAATGCAGCAGCAGTTTTCAAAAAGGTCATTATATCTCCTCCCTAGAGAATGGAACGTCGCCCTGTTCAGGCGGACGGTGCCAAAAGATAGCCGCCCAAGCACGACCGCAAGCGTTTTCGCGGAATGCGCAAGAATCCGGATAAATTGTTGGTTTTATTTGCGTTTATTTAGCTTTGTAGATGCGCAAACATCATATTGGGCGAAAATCCACACATCTAACACCCCGGTCAGTGCGGGTTTTCACACACACCTACCCGGCTTCCAGCAAGCCTTTGATCGTCGGCACCGCGCTGTCCAACCGGTGAATGACAGCATCGACGCCGGTGATTTCGGCGATCCTTGGAAAGTGGGTCAGGATTTTACCGGCAACGACGACATGTGCCAAAGGTTGCGTGATCCGCAGTGCAACGATCAGGCGGCTTAGCGTGCCCAGCATCTGGTCTGAATTAGCAACCAAAAGGATAACCTTGTAATTGCGACTCTCGCTGCGCGCGACAACTTCGTCATGTGACATGTCCAACGCCAGATCAATGTCCCAGCCTTCGCGGCGGAACATGTCAGTCACGATCTCGATGCCCAATGTGTGCGTTTCATTGGGAACCAAGGTAAAGAACACGGGGCATTCGTCACGGTCTTTTCCGATGTCGGATGCCAGCACGTGACGCAGGCCACGAATAATCCGGTAAAGCCGGCCACTGGCCAGCGTAACTTCCATGAACGACGCGCTGTCGTCTTCCCACATCTCGCCCAGGCGGCGGGCCGCACCCACTACATAGCCAAGATAGATATCACGCGTCTCAGCCCCTTCACGCTGAGCCGCAAGGACGATCTTTTCGCCCGCACTTTCATCAGGCGACCGCAAGGCCGCGCAGAAATCATCAATTTCCAGGGATGTCGGAAGGTGTTTGGATTTAGGGGATTTGGGCATTCGAAACGCCAGGCGCTTTACAACCTCTTGCGCCAGAACGGAGACCGACTCTTTCGGTAACGCCCGTTCGACGTACCGCAGATGTTTACCGGTCCGCTCGTATTCCGAACGATCAAATATCTCTTCGCTCATCGGCGCATTTGACACGGACGTCCCTCCCCTGTGGCCTTCCAAACGCGGCTCCCGACACTTTGATGGCTGGGTGACCGTGCACAACCGCATACAAGCTAGCACAGTTCATATGACACCAGATGTGTCAGAATGTCGCGCCTACTGAACCTAGGTTCGAAAATCCTCTGCGCGCAGACCATGCTTTTTCAATTTGTCGTAAAAGGTCTTGCGCGGCAGTTGCAGTTCACGGGCAACCTGTGTGGCGCGACCCGCGTGGCGGCGAAGTGCCGCGATCAACAGTGACCGTTCCACCTGGTTCATCTGCGCAGCCAACCCCGCGCCGCCCTTGCTGTCGCTTTCATCCAACCCCAGCGCGAACCGCATCGCGACATTCATCAGCGCACGCGCATTGCCCGGCCAATCCTGAGCCATAAGCCTGGCCGTAAGATCGGCCGTAATTGGCTGCGGCGTCAGGTTTGCCTGCTCGCAGGCCTGCGCGACGTAATGCTGGAACAACACCGGGATGTCTTCGGGGCGTTCGCGCAGGGCCGGAATGCGCACGCGCATCAGATCCAGCCGATAGAACAATTCGGCATTCACATCACCGCTGCTGACAGCAGCCTGAATGTCGCGCGTGGTGCCTGCCAGCACCCGCGCGGCCCCGCGATCTTCCAGCTGGTCCAGCAGCAACAGTTGCACCGCCGGATCCAGCGTCGTGATTTCATCAATATAAAGCGTGCCATCCAGCACGTCGGCAAAGGCCGCCCGTAGCCCCGCCGCGTCCAGCGACGCCGCCGCCCGCTTGATAAAGGGGCGTGAAGCGGCTGGGGACAAAAGGTGGATCACTTCGGCTATCTTGGACGTGCCGGACCCCTGTTCGCCGACAATCAGCGCCTCGGTACCGGCACGGGCCACCGCGCGTGCCTGATTACGCAGGTCCTCGGCCAACCTGGACTGCCCCGACAACATCCGCGAAGCGGCATCGCCGACCTCCAGTTCATGCTTGAGACGTCGGTTCTCCAACACCAGCGCGCGGGCCTTCAGCGCCCTTTCAACGACCGCTACCAAATCCTGCGGCGCACAGGGTTTTTCCAGAAAATCATAGGCACCTGCCGACATGGCACGCACGGCCATCGGGATATCCGCCTCGCCCGTCAGCAGGATTACCGGCAATTCCGGGTCCAGATCGCGCATGTAATCCAGCAGATAGAACCCGTCACGGCCCGGCATCCGGATGTCGGTGATGACCACACCGGCGAAATCAGCCTTCAGCTGATCCTTGGCCTCGACAAAAGACCCCGCCACCCGTGCGTCGAGATTTGCCAGTTCCAGCGTCTGGCCCAGCGCCTCGCGGATGTCACGGTCATCATCAACAAGCAAAACAAGCCGGGTCATGCTGCGGCCTGTCGCAGGACGCTATCGAGTTCCACGGTAAAGACCGCACCGCCATCGGGGTGATTGCGCCCCCGGATTGCACCACCAAAACTCTGGACCAGCCCGTATGAGATCGACAGGCCCAGCCCCATGCCCTCGGCAGCACCCACCGCCTTTGTCGAATAGAAAGGATCAAAGATTTTTTCAGGCTCTGCAATGCCCGGACCGGTATCGCGCACGGTGACACGGGTGCGCGCACCGTTCCGGGTGACCGCGATATGAACGATCCTTGTCGCGCTGTCTTCCATGGCATCCATCCCGTTTGTCACCAGATTAAGGATCACCTGCTGCAAGCGCACCTCGCCGCCGCGCACGATCACGGGTTCCGCCGGGCGGTCCCATTCCAGCAAGACTTGATCCTGTGCGGCCCGGGGGGCAACGATTTCCAGCACCGCGTCAATCACGGTGACGATATCGACATCCTTGGGCGGTTCGTCCTCTTGTCGGGCAAAGGCGCGGAGGTTGCGGATAATCCGCCCCATGCGGCGGGCCAGCTCCGAAATACGGCCAAGGTTTTGTGCCGCAATGTCGGGCTTGCCCCTGTCCAGAAACCCTTGGGCGTTTTCGGCAAATGACCGTATCGCAGTCAGCGGCTGGTTCAATTCATGGCTGATCCCTGCCGACATCTGGCCCAATGCCGATAGTTTGCCCGCTTGCACCAGATCATCCTGCGCCTTTTGCAGACGCGCCTCGGCGGCAGTGCGTTCGGCAACTTCGCGGCGAAGATCGGTATTCAAGGCAGACAATTCCGCCGTGCGGTCGCGGACCCGCCGCTCCAGCCGTTGATTCAAGGCCGTCAGCGTCCGCCGCCGTTGTGTCGCCATGAATAGCAACAAACCGAAAGCCAGACATACAGCCGCCACGACCGCAGCCTGCAAACTGGCCAGCTGCAGCGCCGGTGTCACATCGACCAAAACCTCGCCAACCAGATTGATGACCGGCAGATCCAGCGTCAAATGCAGCGCCCGCGCTGGCAGGTAACGCCCCCCATCCACATCCCAAACTTCATAACCACTGACCATTCCTTCGGTGTAGCGTACGAATGGAATGGCCCCCAACGTTGCATCACGGGCCCCGTCCAGCCGCGACCGGAGCAACAGTTCGGACCTGTTCGACAGGAAAATTACCCCCTGATCATCCGTGAAAAACACCGCAGGTCGCGCACCGCGCCAGGCGGCTTCCACGATTTCGACATCGGCATAAACAACCAGCGCCCCCGCGACCGGCCCCCGGGCTGAAAAAATCGGCGCAGCAAAGGCGAACGCCCTGTCAGGGTAAGCCCCGCCATAAAGATGCGAAAAGCCCAATGCACCATCCAGCGCCCTTTCGAAATAGGGCCGCCCCACATGATCGATCTTTGGCGCACCGGCCGTTGTCAGCACGCTGTTGCCCCGCGCATCCACCAGCATGATGTCCAGTGCGCCGGTCTTGTCCGCAATCCGTTGCAGCACAGGTCGGATCATTTCCGCCGGCGTCAGCCCGGCCATCACCGGCTGCAATTGCGGATGATCAGCAGTCAGCACCGCCAATTCGCGAAACCGGCGCAATTCTCCCGTCAACCGGTCCGATGCCAGCGCCAGATCAGACCGCGCCCGCTGTTCCAGCTGCCCCAATGCAGAAACATAACCATACCACCACACGCCCGCAGAAAAGGCTGTCACCGCCGCCAAGAAGGCGGCAATCACAAAAAGCCGAGGGCGCAAAAATCTCTCCATGTGCATCAGCATATCCAGCGCCTCTTGCGTTGACCAGACAGGCAAGGCAAACGAAAGCCATGAAAAAATTGCAGCAATCGCCGACCGATCCCTCCTTTGTGCAAGACCCCTACCCGTTCTACGACCGTGCGCGGGCAATGGGTGATTTCTTTTGGTGGTCCGACTATGAAATGGCCTGCGCGGTCAGTCACAAGGCGGTCCATGCCGTGCTGCGTGACCGGCGGATGGGGCGCGAATGTCCACCTGAACTGGTCCCCGCAACCCCCGCCGCGCTGCAACCCTTCTTTGACGTCGAAGCCCATTCGATGCTGGAGCTGGAACCGCCGCGCCACACGCGGTTGCGGTCTTTGGTGCTGCGGGCATTTACCAGCCGCACGATTGCCGCACTTGAACCCGAGATTACCCGGCTTTGTCACGATCTGATCGACAGGTTCCCGTCCGGGCCGTTCGACCTGCTGGCGGCCTATGCACAGCCGGTGCCGGTCGTCATCATCTCGCGCCTGCTGGGCGTGCCCGAAGACCGCGCCGATGATCTGCTGCGCTGGTCCAACGCGATGGTCGCGATGTATCAGGCCCGGCGGACACCGGAAATCGAAGCCGCAGCCATCGCCGCCACCAATGACTTCGTGGCGTTCATGCGCAGCTATGTCTCGAAGCGCCGCGCCACGCCGACCGATGATCTGATCTCGACCCTGATTGCCGCTGGACAGGACGGCGAAAAACTGACGACGGACGAATTGATCACGACCTGCATCCTGCTGCTGAATGCCGGGCACGAGGCCACAGTGCACACGCTGGGCAACGGCACCAAGACCCTGCTGGAACGTAATATATCAACGATTACAGATCTTTGTGTTGAGGAAATCATCCGGTTTGATCCGCCTCTGCATATGTTCACACGCTGGGTTTACGAGGATGCGCAGATCGGTAGTCACAGCTTCAAACGCGGTGATCAGATCGCCTGCCTGCTAGGGGCCGCGAACCGTGATCCGGCAGCCTATGCCGCGCCGGATACGTTCGATCCGGCGCGCAGGGGCCCGCAGAACACCAGCTTTGGCGGCGGGATCCATTTCTGCGTTGGCGCGCCACTGGCCCGGCTGGAATTGCGGATCGCCCTGCAAGTATTGTTCAGCCGCTGCCTTGATCTGACGTTGAGCGCGCCGCCACGATATGGCGATGTCTACCACTTTCACGGGCTGGAACGGTTGATGGTCAGCCGTAGCCGATGACCAGCAAGACCAGCGGGATCGTGACAACCGCCGCCATGGTCTGCGCCGTGACCAGCCCCGCCATATAGGTCCCATCGCCACCAAACTGCCGCGTCAGCACATAGGCCGTAGGTGCCGTCGGAATGGCGCAGAAAACGACCAGTACCAGCGCCTCGACCCCTTCCAGCCCCATGGCTCGCCCGATGACCGCGGCCAGCAGCGGCATTCCCAACAGGCGAACCGCACCATTCCCCGCCAGCGCGCCCATATCCTGCCGCAACGCCCCCGGCCGCAGTGCGGCACCAACACACAACAGGCCCAAAGGCAGGCTGCCCTGTCCCAGCAACGCAAAGAACTGTCCGATACCAAATGGCAAACCAATCCCGGTCAACGCAATGACGATCCCGGCAAGGCACGCCAAAATCAGCGGATTGCGCAGCACCATGCGCAGCAGCGCCACAGGACGCCGCGCGGCCCCGGCATCGGTCAGCGCGATGATCGAAAGCACATTGACGAGCGGCACTGCCACGGCCAACAACACCGCCGCCCGTTCCAGCCCCGCAGGTCCGCCAAGGCTCGCCGTGATCGCAAGACCCAGATAGGTGTTGAACCGCACGACCCCCTGCAAAGAGGGACCAAAGCGCGCTGCTGGCATCGGGGTAAGCCGGCGCACCACCGCAAGCGTCCCTGCGGCAAGGCAAATCGTGACGATCACCGCCAACCCCAGCCGCAGGATCGCCGGGTCGCGTACTGGCGCGTCCGACAGGCTTGATACCAGCAGCGCCGGGAACAGGATGAAATAGTTCACCCTCTCGGCCGCAGGCCAGAACCCCGGTTCCGGAAAGCCGCCGCGCGCCATGACGTAGCCCAGACAGATCAGCGCGAACAGCGGCCAGATCGTGATGAATATCATGTCAGAACCTCAAACCGGGACGCCTCATTTGACCCGATCTAAAGTGGCAGCGCCACTGTCGATTTGATTTCCTCCATCGACAAAAGTGCCGTGACGTTGTGCACTTTCACTTCTGAAATCAGCGCCTGATAAAACGTGTCATAGGCCCGCGCATTTTTCACCCGCACCTTCAGGATATAATCGATGTCCCCCGCAAGGCGGTGCGCCTCTTGCACCTCTGCGCGGGATTTCAACGCATGCAGAAACTTCGCCTGCCATTCCGCATCATGTTCCGACGTGCGGATCAGGACAAAGAAGCATGCCTCGAACCCCAGCGCTTCTGCGTCAAGCAAGACGGTTTGCTGGCCGATGATCCCGGCTTCGCGCATCTTGCGAATGCGATTCCAGACAGGGGTCTTGGATGACCCCACACTCTTGGCAATTTCGTCCAGCGATTGCGCCGCGTCCGCCTGCAGCGCCGCCAAGATTTTCCGATCCACAGCGTCTATCCGCACTGACATTCTCTTTTCTCCACCTTTACAGGACAACCCGTCCAAATTCAGGATCAACTGGAACAAACATCCTTAACTGACCTCTGGGGGAGGCAAATAGCAGAACATTGTTCTATATTGAAGACAGGAAATCAGAGGCGCATCATGCAACACTTCCCGATCTTCATGGCCGTCGCAGGCCGCCGCATCGTTCTTTCAGGCGGTGGCGATGCTGCCATGGCCAAACTGCGCCTGCTGATGAAGACCGAAGCACGCCTGACGGTCGTTGCCGCCGACATCACCCCAGAAATCGAACGCTGGGCCGCGCAAGGCAAGCTGCGTGTGATCCGCCGCGCAATGGACAAGGGTGATACGATTTGCGCGGCATTGTTCTATGCCGCAAACGAAGATGCCGCCGAAGACGCCCGCGTCGCGGCCATTGCCCATGCCGAAGGTGCGCTGGTCAATATCGTGGATAACCTGCACGACAGCCAGTTCATCACCCCCGCAATCGTCGACCGCGATCCGGTGACAGTGGCCATCGGCACCGAAGGCGCCGCCCCTGTCCTGGCCCGTGCGATCAAGGCCGACATCGAAGCACGCCTGCCGCAATCGCTTGGCATTCTGGCCCGCATCGGCAAGACCTTCCGCCACGCGGTCGAGGTGCTGCCAATGGGGCGCAGGCGCCGCGATTTCTGGGCCGACTTCTATTTCAACGCAGGCCCCAAGGCATTTGGCGACAAAGGCGCGGCAGGCGTGATCCCGACGCTCGAAACCCTTCTTGATGCCCACATTGCGGCCACTCAAAAGGCCGGTCATGTCGACCTTGTCGGCGCAGGTCCGGGCGACCCGGAACTCTTGACGCTCAAGGCGCGCAACGCGCTCGACAAGGCTGACGTGGTTATTCACGACCGCCTGGTCACGCCAGAAATCCTGGAGCTTGCCCGCCGCGAAGCAATCATCATCGACGCGGGCAAAGAAGGTTTCGGCGCATCCATGGCGCAGTCCGACATCGACGCGCTGATCGTTGCCCACGCGCAGGACGGGCACCATGTCGTGCGCTTGAAAGCGGGTGATCCGACCGTGTTCGGGCGGCTGGACGAAGAGATCGCAGCATTGGAATCCGCTGACATCTCTTATCAGGTCATTCCCGGCATCACTGCCGCCTCTGCTGCCGTGGCCAACATCGGCCAAAGCCTGACCAAACGCGGCCGCAATTCCGCCGTGCGGCTGATTACCGGGCATGACACCAAGGGCTACGCAGACCACGACTGGCGCGCACTGGCGCAATCAGGCGAGGTCGCGGCGATCTACATGGGCAAGAAATCCGCCCGCTTCATTCAGGGCCGTCTGCTGATGCATGGGGCGGATCCCTGCACGCCCGTCACGATCATCGAAAACGTCAGCCGCGCAGACCAGCGCATCATCGCCACCACGCTGGCCGACATGGAACCGACCATGACACAGGCCAACCTGACAGGCCCCGCGATCACATTTCTTGGCCTCGCCCCGCGCGACGCCGCAGCCTACGCCAATCAACGCAAGGAGTTCGCGTAATGCCCCGCGCTTTCACCCCCAAGGTCGTGACCGCCAATGCCCTGCTCGAAGGCGACGCCGTTTGGCTGACCGAAGATGACACATGGACCCGCGACATTGCCAAGGCCGAGCTGATGACAGACGAGGCCCACGCCGACCTGCGCCTGCTGGAGGCACGATCACGGCAGGCCGAAATCGCCGGGGCCTATCTGGCCGAGGCAAAACCCGGTGCCGCAGGCCCTGAACCTACCCACTTCCGAGAGGATTTCCGCACGCGCGGGCCATCCAACTATCGGCACGGCAATCAGGCAGAGCTTTAAAATGTACGTATACAATGACTTCGACGACGCATTTGTGCGCAGCCGCGTGGCCCAGTTTCGTGGGCAGGTGGAACGCCGTATTGACGGTTCCCTGACAGAGGATGAATTCAAGCCGCTGCGCCTGATGAACGGGCTCTATTTGCAACTGCACGCCTATATGCTGCGGGTCGCCGTACCTTATGGCACGTTGAACCCCGCCCAGATGCGGCAACTGGCGATGATCGCCGACCGCTGGGACAAGGGCTATGGCCATTTCACCACGCGCCAGAACATCCAGTACAACTGGCCCGCCCTGCGCGATGTGCCGGATATGCTGGACGCGTTGGCCGATGTCGGCATGCACGCGATCCAGACCAGCGGCAACACGATCCGCAACGTGACAGCCGACCATTTCGCCGGTGCTGCCGCTGACGAAATCGAAGACCCGCGCGCGATTGCCGAATTGCTGCGCCAGTGGTCCACCGACCATCCCGAATTCCAGTTCCTGCCGCGCAAGTTCAAGATCGCCGTCACTGGTGCTGCCGAAGATCGCGCAGTCACGAAAGCCCATGACATTGGCCTGCGCATGGTGCGCAATGCCGATGGCGAACCTGGCTTCGAAGTGATCGTCGGTGGTGGCCTTGGCCGGACGCCAATGGTCGGCAAGGTCCTGCGCGACTTCCTGCCCAAGGCTGATTTGCTGGCCTACTGCGAAGCAATCGTCAGCGTGTACAACCTGCTGGGCCGCCGCGACAACAAGTACAAGGCGCGGATCAAGATCACCGTCCATGAAAACGGGCTGGAGAAGATACAACAACTGGTCGAAGACCGCTTTGACGCGATCCGTCCCGGTTTTACCGGTCATGATCAGGCCCTGCTGACCGAAATCGAAACTGCCTTTGCTCCGCCTGCTTTCGCGACCAAATCCACGGACGGGTACGAGGCCGCACGCCTTGCCAATCCCGCGTTTCGGTCGTGGACCGACACCAATCTGGCGGCGCACAAGGCAGACGGATATGCGATTGTGTCGATCAGCATCAAGAAACACGGGGCAACGCCCGGCGATGCCACATCTGACCAGATGCGCGCCATGGCCGATATCGCCGAACGCTTTGGGCACAACGAACTGCGGATCAGCCACGAGCAGAACGTGATCCTGCCGCATGTGCATCAGTCGGACCTGCCGGCGGTCTATGCCGCCCTGCGCGCCGCCGATCTGGCCACCGCCAACATCGGGCTTGCCTCTGACATCATCGCCTGCCCCGGCATGGACTACTGCGCGCTGGCCACGGCCCGTTCGATTCCAATCGCGCAGGAAATCGCGACCCGCTTTGATGAATTGAAGATCGAGCACGACATTGGCCAACTCAAGATCAAGATATCCGGCTGCATCAACGCCTGCGGGCATCACCATGTCGGCCATATCGGGATTCTTGGTCTGGATCGCGCAGGCGTGGAAAACTACCAGATCACGCTGGGCGGCGACGGTACACAGACGACAAGTATCGGCGAACGCGCCGGACCGGGGTTCAGCGCTGACCAAATCGTGCCAGCCATCGAACGGCTCGTGACCGGTTATCTCGACCTGCGTCACGATGCCGATGAAACCTTCCTGCAGGCCTATCGCCGGCTTGGCATGGCCCCTTTCAAAACCCTTCTCTACCCAGCCGAGGACAAAGCAGATGCCGCTTAAGGAACTGGCCGAGCGCCGCAACATCCTGCACCGTAAATCCGACACCCAGACTGTGCTGCGCCATGCGCTGACGGATGGGGAAATCGGCAAGATCGCGATTGTGTCTTCTTTCGGGGCCGAAAGCGTCGTGTTGCTGCATATGGCCGCGCATATCCGCAAGGACGTGTCGGTGATCTTTCTGGATACCGAAATGCTGTTCCCCGAAACACTGGACTATCAGCGCCGGGTTGCGCAAACGCTGGGCCTGACCGACGTCCGCGTCAGCACGCCGAACCGCGACGCGGTTCTGACAGAAGACGTGGACGGTCTGTTGCATCAGGCCGACACGGACGCCTGCTGCGATCTGCGTAAAACCCGGCCACTCGAAGACGCCCTGCAAGGGTTCGGCGGCTGGATAACCGGGCGCAAACGCTATCAGGGCGGGCAACGGGCGGAACTGCCGCTTTTCGAAAAAGAAGGGCGCAGGATCAAGGTCAATCCGCTGGCCAACTGGACGGCCGGGGATCTGCGCACCTATATCACCGATCACGGCCTGCCGCGGCATCCGCTGGTCGCGCGCGGGTTCCCGTCAATCGGCTGCATGCCCTGCACCACCCGCGTCGGTGCCCACGAAGACCCACGCGCGGGCCGCTGGCGTGACAGCGACAAATCGGAATGCGGGATTCATTTTGAAAACGGCCGCATGGTGCGGGAAGGGAAAGCAGCATGAACGTGATCGTCACCGATACCGGCTTTGCCAACGACGACTGGACAGGCGCATTCCGCGACGCTGCGAATTGTGCGGCCAACAACTGCGACTGCGCGGTGGACATCCCTTCAGACGCCGCCCCCGCGACCTTGCCGCGCTATGCCAATGCACCGATGATCCGCATCGATTTCCCGTCCTTCGCGGACGGACGCGGGTTTACATTGGCGGCGATGTTGCGGCGGGCGGGGTTCAAGGGCCGTCTGCGCGCGCGCGGGCATGTGCTTGCCGATCAATACGCCATGGCCCGCCGGTCCGGCTTTGACGAGGTCGAAATCGACCCCGACCTTGCCGCGCGGCAGCCTGAAAACCAATGGCTGGCCCGTGCGGACTGGAAAAATCACGACTACCAGGCCCGTTTGCGCACCCAAAATTAAGACGCACCCTTTCCCTGATCCATATCAATGACTAAGACGGAGGGCGGCCCCATCAGGGTCGCCAGTAGACATATGACAGAGCAGACACCCGTGACCCTAGACACCGCCAAGCCCGTGCCCACCCTGCCCGACGCGCAGACAGTGACGCAGGTGAAACATTACACCGACCGGCTTTTCTCCTTTCGGGTGACACGGCCCGCCAGCCTGCGCTTTCGGTCCGGCGAATTCGTCATGATCGGCCTGATGGGCGACCCGCACCCTGAAACCGGTAAGCAAAAGCCGCTGCTGCGCGCTTATTCCATCGCCTCACCATCCTGGGATGAAGAGCTGGAGTTCTATTCGATCAAGGTTCCCGACGGCCCGCTGACGTCGCGTTTGCAGCATATCCAGCCGGGAGACGAGATCATCCTGCGGCCCAAGCCCGTCGGCACGCTGGTCCATGACGCGCTGCTGCCCGGCAAGCGTCTTTACTTCTTTGCCACCGGTACCGGCTTTGCCCCTTTCGCATCACTGCTGCGCGAACCTGAAACATATGAAAACTATGACGAAGTCATCATCACCCACACCTGCCGCGACGTGGACGAACTGACCTATAGCCGCGAGCTGATCGAAAATCTGAAGTCAGACGAGATGATGCTGGAACTTCTGGGACAGGAAAACCTGGACAAGATACGTTATTATCCCACGACGACACGCGAACAAAGCCCCAAGATGGGGCGGATCACCACACTGATCGAAAACGGCGAACTTTTTGTCGATCTGGGTGTGCCGCCACTGGACCCCGCCACGGATCGGGCAATGGTCTGCGGATCGCTGGCGTTCAACCATGATATCAAGGCACTGCTGGAAAAAGCGGGCCTGCACGAAGGTGCCAATTCAGACCCCGGCCAGTTCGTCATTGAAAAGGCTTTTGTTGGATAAACCACTGTCGTGACAGCGAAAGGCCCGCATCACTCACGATGCGGGCCTGTTCTTGATGTCGCACTTACTGGCCGATGAATTGCCTGATCTGGTCCAGCACGGGCTGCAAAAGGACAGGGTTTTCCTTGGCCGTATTGACCGCGTTGGTCAGCGTGGCTTTCTGTTCTTCAGGGATGTCAGCATTTTCGATCAGGATCAGCACCCGGTCCGCATTGAACCCTTCAACCGTCAGTAGCTCGTCCGACTGTTCCATGATGTCATTCGTGGTCGCGGCCTGGGTGCCGTCGGTCATTGCCTCTTCGGCAGCATCTGCGGCTTCGGCAACAGCCTCTGCCGCTTCGGATGCAGCTTCTGTCGCGGCTTCAACGGCCTCTTCTGCGGCGCCAGATGTACCCTCCATCACAGCCTCTGCCGCAGCAGCGGCCTCTTCTGCAGCAGCCTGTGCTGCAGCCTCGGCTTCGGCAGCAGCGGTGGCGGCGGCTTGCTCTGCAGCAGCGGCGGCTTCCTCAGCCTCTTGCAGGGCCGCTTGTTGTGCGGCTTCGGCGGCGGCCTCGGCTTCGGCAGCGGCAGCCTCTGCTTCGGCGGCAGCTTGCGCTGCGGCAGCCTCGGCTTCGGCCTGTTGTCTTGCGGCCTCTCCGGTCAGAACGGATACCGCCTCTGCCGGGGCACGTCCATTAACGGCATACTGATACCCAAAAAAACCAAGCACGGCTGCAATGACGATGATGATAATCGCTCTCATTGATCTGATCCTTCCTGTTGGCCCAAAGGACCGTTGTTGATGTCTTAGCATATGGGGACGCAGGAAAGCCGGATCAACGGAACGATTGGCGATAAACCGCCCCTTTTCCGGTTGAAGCGGGCGCAGACTGAGTCTAGCGTGCAGGCTACGCAATTGGAACAATCAAAGGATAAAGACCATAGGACGCAGACCACATAACGCGCCACCGCAGCGCGATACCGGCCCACGGATCAATGACCGTATCCGTAGCAGCGAAATCAGACTCATCGGGGCCGATGGTGAAAACGTCGGCGTCGTCACGCCTGAACGTGCCATGGTCATGGCCGAGGAGGCGGGGTTGGATCTGGTCGAAATCTCACCCAATGCGACGCCGCCGGTGTGCAAGATCATGGACTACGGCAAATTCAAATACGAGACCCAGAAAAAAGAAGCCGAGGCGCGCAAGAAGCAGAAGATCATCGAGATCAAGGAGGTCAAGTTTCGTCCGAACACTGACCAGCATGATTACGAAGTGAAAATGCGCAATGTGTTCAAGTTTCTGGAAAACGGCGACAAGGTGAAAATCACCCTGCGTTTCCGTGGCCGTGAAATGGCCCACCAGGAACTCGGGCGGCAGTTGCTGGAACGCGTGGCTGAGGATACCAAAGAGACAGGACGGGTCGAAAACTTTCCCAAGATGGAAGGTCGCCAAATGGTTATGCTGATCGGGCCACTGCCGAAATAGCACTTTTGGCTGGCCGCTCTCGGCATGTGCTGCGCAAACGCCCTGACTTTTCGTCAGGGCGTTTTCGATTCGTGATCGATTCTTTCAGCAGCCCAACGGAACGTCCTGGCGGGTAATGCCGCGCAAATGCTTCTTCCGTCACGAGGAACGGGCCCCAAAAACCCCTTGGCTGACCCGATCACCCGGTATTGTCGCTCAGCTTGCGGCTGCAACAGCCCTTTTCGTCATCACGCCGACAAGATGGGCACGATATGCAGCAGAGCCATGCAGATCGGCAATCATACCCTCTTCGGGAACGTTCAGCCCTTCCAGCGCGTCGCCGGTGAAATTCGCGGTTAATGCTGCCTCTGCCTCGGTCCAGCGAAACACGCCTTCCTCGGACGCGCCGGTAACGGCCACGCGCACGCCATCCGCATATTTCGCGACAAAAACACCGACCAATGCGAAACGGGACGCAGGCTGGACAAACTTTTGATAATTCGCCACCACTGGCACGGGAAACCGCACCTCGGTGATAACCTCGCCTGCGTCCAAGGCTGTTGTGAACATGCCTTGAAAGTAATCGTCGGCCGCAATCTTGCGCGCGTTGGTCATGATCGTGGCTCCCGATCCAAGGGCGGCCGCAGGATAACATGCCGAGGGATCGTTATTGGCCAGCGATCCGCCAATCGTGCCGCGGTTACGCACGGCCGGATCACCGATATGGCTGGCAAGTGCGGCCAGCGCGGGATAATGCGCTGCGGCCTGCCCGGCAACCGCGGCATGGGTGGTCGCCCCCCCGATACAGACTGACCCGTCATCGTCTTGACATACACCCTGCATCTCGCCAATTCCGCTCAGGCTGATCAAGCTGCCGGGCATCGCCAGCCGCGCCTTCAACGTCGGGATCAGGGTCTGCCCGCCACCCAAAGCCTGCGCATCCTCTGCCTGCAACGCCGCGACCGCATCGGCGATCGTGGCGGGCCGTTCTATCTCAAAAGCATACATCGTTCGTCCTTTCGTGCGACAAAAGTGGCCCATGGCCCTTCTTTTGTTCAAAAATACCTCGGGGGTCCGGGGGCTGGCCCCCGGTCCTGCCCTCTCTCTTCATGCCCCCTGCATCGCGGACCAAACCCGGTGCGGGGTCATTGGCATGTCGATATGGGTGACGTTCTTGCCGCCCGATTGCAGGGCGTCGACAACCGCATTGACGACCGTTGGCGGTGATCCGATGGCCCCCGCCTCGCCGCAGCCTTTGACACCCAAGGGGTTATGCGTGCAGGCATTTCCCTTGCTGTGATCGACCGTATAGAACGGCAGGTCATCGGCGCGCGGCATGGTATAATCCATATAGCTGGCTGACAGAAGCTGGCCGTTCTCGTCGTAGGTGGTGTTTTCGACCAAGGCCTGACCGATCCCCTGTCCCAGACCGCCGTGCACCTGCCCGGTCACAACCATCGGGTTGATAACATTACCAAAGTCATCAACCGCCGTCATCCGGTCCACACGCACCTTGCCGGTTTCAGGATCGACTTCGACCTCGCAGCAATAGGCACCCGACGGATAGGTAAAGTTCGCCGGATCGTAGAATGCTGTTTCCTCCAGCCCCGGTTCGATATCCTCGATCGGGAAATTGTGGGGGATGTAGGCTTTCAGCGCGACCTCACCAAAGCTCACGGATTTATCGGTCCCTGCAACGCTGAACACGCCGTCCGTCAGCTCGATATCCGCCTCAGAAGCCTCTAGCATATGCGCTGCGATTTTCTTGGCTTTGCTGATGATCTTTTCGGTCGCACGCACCACGGCCGACCCGCACACCGCCAGGGACCGCGATCCATAGGTGCCCATCCCGAAGGGGATTTTCGACGTGTCGCCATGCACGATATCGATGTTTTGCGGATCAATGCCAAGCATTTCGGCCACGACCTGTGGGAACACTGTTTCATGCCCTTGCCCGTGGCTGTGCGCGCCGACCATGACCGACAGGTTGCCGGTGGCGTTCACCCGGACCGTTGCTGCATCATAAAGACCGACACGCGCCCCCAGCACACCCACAAGGTTCGACGGCGCGATGCCGCAAGCCTCGATATAGGCGTTCACGCCAAAGCCGCGCAGCAGTCCCTTGGCCTCGGACGCCTTGCGCCGTCCGGCAAAGCCCGCCACATCGGCGACCTTTTCCATCTGGTCCATCAGTGCGTCGTAGTTGCCGCTGTCGTATTCCAGACCTGCCGCAGAGGCGAAAGGGTACTGGTCCGGCTTGATGAAGTTCTGCCGACGCAGTTCAATCGGGTCACGCCCGATCTCACGGGCGGCTTTGTCGATCACGCGTTCCAGTGAAAAGGTCGCCTCGGGGCGGCCCGCGCCGCGATAGGCGTCAACGGGGGCAGTGTTGGTAAACACGGCCTTCACGTTCACATAGACCAGCGGCACGGTGTAGTTGCCCGCCATCAGCGTGCCATGCAGGAACGTCGGCGTTGCGGTGGAAAAATTCGACAGATAGGCGCCGACGTTGGCCATGGTCTCGGTCCGGAAGGCAAGGAAATTGCCCTCGGCGTCCATCGCCAGTTCGATCTTGGTGACGTGATCGCGACCATGGGCGTCTGTCAAAAACGATTCTGTCCGGTCGGCAGTCCATTTGACGGTCCGGCCCAGTTTCTTGGCAGCCGCCAGAACAAGTGCTTCTTCGCCGTAGTGATAGATCTTGGACCCAAAACCGCCACCCACGTCGGGTGCGATCACGGTCAGCTTGTTTTCGGGAATCCCCATGACAAAGGCGCTGATCAACAACCGCGTCAGATGCGGGTTCTGGCTGGTGGTGTGCAGCGTGTATTCATCTGTACCGGGATTGTAATGCCCGATGGAACAGCGCGGTTCCATTGCGTTGGGCACAAGCCGGTTATTGACCAGTTCCAGCGTGGTGACGTGATGCGCGTTCTTGATCGCCTCGTCCGTCGCAGCGCGGTTATCTTCGATCCAGCCCCAGTCGAAACACTGGTTTGTGCCGATTTCATCATGGACATAGTTGGTGCCTGACAGCGCGTCCTTCATGTTCACGATGGCGGGCAGCTCTTCGATATCGGCTTCGATCGCCTCGACCGCATCGCGGGCCTGCTGGACCGTTTCTGCGATGACGGCGGCATAGGCGTCGCCCACGTGGCGGACCTTGCCATGGGCCAGCACCGGACGCTTGGGTTCTTTCATCGGCTCGCCGTCGCGGCTGTTGATCAGCCAGCCAGCGGGGTTGCCACCCACCTCGGCAAAATCCTCGCCGGTAAAAATCGCCAGCACGCCCGGCATGGATGCGGCCGCTCTGGTGTCGATGGATTTGATGACCCCGTTTGCCACGGTAGAGCGGGCAAAGACGGCCGCGCATTCGCCATGGGTATAGATATCATCGGTGTATCGGCCACGACCGGTCAGAAACCGGACATCCTCGCGGCGTTTGGTGCTTGCACCTATTCCAGTGTCTTTTGGCATTGAATTTCCTCCCTCGTCGGGTGGCCAAGCTCCACCCTAAGTAAATCGGGGTGCGTCAGGTAGGCCTTGCCTGTCCCTGCCCCGCAAAATCACTCGGCTGCGATCGCCCCTACATCCTGGCCCGATGCGGCCATGATCGCCTTGACAATGTTGTGATAGCCCGTGCAGCGGCAGATATTTCCTTCCAGATACTCTCTGATTTCGGCCTCTGTCGGGGTAGGATTCTCTTTCAGCAGCGCCGCTGCCGACATCACCATGCCCGGCGTGCAAAATCCGCATTGCAGACCATGATGGTCCTGAAACGCCTGCTGAATGACATTCAGCGATCCATCGGGGTTCGCCTGACCTTCGATCGTGGCCACATCGGCCCCGTCCGCCTCAAGCGCAAACATCGTGCAGGATTTCACTGCGTTCCCATCAACATGCACCACACAAGCGCCGCATTGGCTGGTGTCACATCCCACATGCGTCCCTGTCAGCCGCAGGTCGTCCCGCAGAAAATCCACCAGCAGTGTCCGGCCTTCGACGTCCCCGGACACCGATCGCCCGTTCACCTGCATCGTCACCTTGGTCATGAATCCCTCCCGAAATGGTGTTTTCTTTCGTAAGAGTTAAACACGGCTTTTCAGACATGAGAACAGCAAACTTTCGCTGCAGTTGCAGCATCATGCCGGTTTGGCGGGCAGGCGTGCCACAATACCCAAGCTGACAAAAGGCTATCTGGTTCTTTTGGCTGCGCCAATCTGCGCGCGCGGCTGGGGTCGTGTCGGGATTTCCTTGAGCAACCCTCCGACCCCCATCGCGGCAAAATCCGCAGGCGTCAGATCGACGCCGCAAATCACCCTCTCCATCACCCAATCCGCCCCGTTCAGCGCGGGCGACCGGGCACACCCCGGCAATCCGATCACCGGACGTTTGTCCAGATACCCCAGGAAAAGAAGGTTCCCGGGGTCTACGGGCATGCCAAACTGAACGAGCCGCCCGCCCGCCGCACGCAGGGCCGCAGGGCCCACATCATCCGGGTCAGACGTGGCCGAGGCCGTCAGCACGAAAATCACCTCGCCGGGACTTTGGGCAATGGCCTGCGCCAATTCGGCGGTATCGTGTTTGACGATGATCCGCGGCGTCAGGTCAAGCCCCAGTCGGTCCAGCCGCCCCCGGATCGCATCGCGTCCCTTGGCCGCAGGTACATCCGTCAGCCGGGTTTCGATCAATGTGGCGTCGCGATAGGCCGGCTGCGCAACCGCAAGCAGATCGCTTCCGGCCGCGGCGGCGGTTTGCAGATGCGGCCGCGGGACCGCGTAGGAAATGATTTTGATCGTGGCAACCATGCTGCCGGGCGCGACCCGGTGCAGTGGCGGAACAGTCGCCACGGTGATCATCGGGTTCACCGCGTTCACTGCGTTGATCCCATCCACCGCTATCCGGGCGATACCGATGGCTGTTGCAATGACGTTCACCCGACCGGTGGCGGCCTGCGTCAACCGCAGCCCCGGGCCGGTAATCGCCCTTGCCAGATGTGCTGCGGCTGTGTCCTCATCCATGTCGTCCGGTGCGAGCCGCGCCACGACAACAGTATCATGTCCGCTTGCGAGCAGCCTGGCCAATTCCGCTGGCCCCAACGTCAGGCCCTTGCGTAAGCGCCCATCCGCCACAACGACCGAATGCGCCAGCACCGCGCCCAGCGCATCGGTGACGGGGACAGGGCCGAATTTCACGACCGCTTGCGCAGGGTCTGCGTCACCTGCGCCATGATGCTGACAGCAATCTCGCCCGGGTTCCGCCCACCGATATCAAGGCCGACAGGGGCATGAATGCGCGCGATCTCTGCTGGCGTGAACCCTGCATCCTGCAAACGCTCCACGCGCTTGGCATGGGTGCGGGTCGATCCCAGACAGCCTAGGTAAAAGATGTCGGACCGCAAGACAGCCTTGATCGCAGGATCATCCAGCTTTGGATCGTGGGTTAGCGTCACCACCGCCGTGCGCGCATCGGGCCGCAATGCAGCCAAGGCTGCATCCGGCCAGTCGTCCAGAATGGTTTCGCCGGGAAAACGGCCTTGCGCGCCAAAGGCGGCGCGCGGGTCGATCAGCGTCGGCGCATAACCACATGCGCGGGCCATGACGACCAGCGGCTGCGCGATATGCACCGCCCCGACGATGATCATGCGCAAGGGCGGGTTGTGCACACCCACGAACGTCCGCCCGTCATCCTCAATGCCGGACCGATCCATGCGGAACCGGTCGGGGTAGGCACCAGCCGGTGCCAGGCGCGCGGGCCCGCTTTCCAGATCGGTCACGTAGGCCACAGGCTCTGCCCGGGCGCGTGCCGCAACAAGCTGTTCCAGGATGGGCACCGGTAGGGCACTGCCGACCGGTTCAACCAGCACCCTGATCTGTCCGCCGCACGCCAGACCCACGGCAAAGGCTTCGTCATCGCTGACGCCGAAATCCAGCAGCCGCGGCTTGCCATCGGCCAGCGCGTCGATCGCTTCCAAGATGACCGCGCCTTCGACGCAGCCCCCCGATACCGACCCTTGGATCATGCCGTCTGCGTCGATGACCAACTGGCTGCCGATGGGGCGCGGTGCGGACCCCCATGTTTGCACCACGGTCGCAAGGGCCACGTCGCGCCCGGCCCGATACCATTGCAGAGCCAATTCTGGAATATCCATCATGGCCGGTTCCTCTTGTCTGGCTATACGGGTCATGCCCCCTCCTGCCCCATCATCGCCATCAGCCGCACCTTTTGGCCGCCGTCATCAGGATGGGCCAGCGCCTGTGTCAGCCCTTCCAATGACGCGATATTATGCCCCGCCCGAAAGCTTGTGCAATGGGGCAGCATCTGGATGATCCCGCGCGCCTTGGGGGTAAAGCCATCCCACCGCAACAGCGGGTTCAGCCAGATGACCTGCCGTGCCGATAGTTTTAGCCGTTCCATCTCACGGCCCAGATTGGCATCGCTGTCACGGTCAAGGCCATCGGTGATCAACAAGACGACGGCCCCCTGCCCCATGACCCGGCGCGACCAGTCGCGGTTGAACGCGTGCAGACAGGCGGCGATTCTCGTGCCGCCTTCCCAGTCTTGCGCCTCGGCCCCGGCTGCGGCAAGGGCAGCATCCACGTCACGGGTGCGCAGATGCCGGGTGATGTTGGTCAACCGCGTGCCAAAGGTAAAGGCGTGAACCTGCGCCCAGCCTTGCCCCTCGCGATTGGCGACGGAATGCAGGAAATGCAGGACAGCCCGCGAATACTGCGACATCGACCCCGAAATATCGCACAGAACGACAAGATTTGGATAGCGCAAGCGCCGACGTCTGGTCGCGAAATCAGTCACCTCGCCGCCGCGGCGCATGGCAGTCCGCATGGTGCCGCGCCAGTCGGGCAGATGCCCCGGCAAGGGTTGCGTGCGGCGACTGTGGATCGGGGGAACCGGCAGACGCAGTTTGGCCAGCATCCGTTGTGCGGCGGCCATTTCGGCGGTGCTCATCTGTTCGAAATCCAGACTGCGCAAGCGTTCGGTGGTCGATATGGTGCGCGATGCGTCGATCTCGACCTCGGTTTCTTCACCTGTTTGTTCGGTTGCGGGCAAGTCGGGCAGCTGATCGTCAAGAAGCGCCTGTGCCGCGCGTTTCTCAGCCGCTTGCGCCAACCGTTCGTCTTGGGCGCCCCGCACCATGGGCGACAGCAACGACATCATCTGTTCCAGATATTGCGGGTCGCGCCAGTAAAGCCGAAAGAGCTGAGCGAAGACAAGTCGTTCTTCTGGTTTCGACACGAAGCAGGCGTGCAGGGTCCAGTAAAAATCATTCCGGCGCGTGAAACCGGCCGCATGCACCGCCCGGATCGCATCGATTACCCGGCCCGGCCCGGCCGGCAAGCCCGCACGCCGCAGGGCGCGTGCGAAATGCACGATATTCTGTGCCAGTTTGGGGTCGTCCGGCAACGCCAGATCAGGCAGATCAACCATGTTGCGCGCGTCGGACCGGGGATTTCACATCCCCGGACCCCTGTGAGGTATTTTTGAACAGAAGAAGCATCAATGCATGTCCAGTTCGGCCTTTGCCGCATCCAGGATCCGTTTCGCTTCGGAACCCTGGAGTTTTTGGATATCGTCCTGATATTTCAGGATGGCACCCAGCGTATCGGCGATTGTCGCGGGCGACAGGTTGATCACATCCAGTGCCAGCAGACATTTTGCCCAGTCGATGGTTTCGGCCACGCCCGGTTTCTTGAACAGATCCTCGCCGCGCAGTTTTTGCACAAAAGCCACGATTTCACGCGACAAGGCCTCGGATGCTTCGGGCGCGCGTGCGTGCAGAATTTCCATTTCCCGATCGAAATCAGGGTAGTCGACCCAGTGATAAAGACAGCGCCGTTTCAGCGCGTCGTGCACTTCGCGGGTGCGGTTGGATGTAATGATCACGATAGGCGGTGCGGGGGCCTTGATGGTTCCCAGTTCCGGGATCGTCACCTGAAAATCCGACAGCGCCTCGAGCAGGAACGCCTCGAACGGGGCGTCGGTGCGGTCAAGCTCGTCGATCAAAAGCACGGGCGGTCCACCAGATTGGGGGCGCATGGCCTGTAGCAGCGGGCGTTCGATCAGGTAGTCTTCGGTGAAGAGCTCTGTCTTGAGCGTATCGCGATCCGCCCCGCCTGCGGCCTCTGCCGCGCGGATGGCAATCATCTGTTCGGCAAAGTTCCATTCATAAACGGCCGAAGCGGCATCAAGCCCTTCGTAGCATTGCAGCCGGATCAGCCGCCGGCCCAGCGCCGCTGCGATCGCCTTGGCGATTTCGGTCTTCCCGGTGCCGGCTTCACCTTCAAGAAACAGTGGCCGCCCCAGACGCAGGCTGAGAAACACCACCGTCGCCAATGCCCGCCCGCAGACATAGTCCTGCCCGGCAAGCGCTGCCTGCACCTCTTCGATATCTGCAAATGCCATTTTTTCACTCCCTCACCGGCTATAGCTGCATCCTGTGCGCGCGTCGTCAAGCCGTGCATTGCCACGATGCCCCCAAAGTCCTAGCCTTGCCGGCAACTGCGGAGGCTGCCACATGAATGATTCCACCCCTATCAAAACAACTGGCTTTGGCCCTGATCTGGGCCCGTTCGACTGGGCCGACCCACTGCGGCTTGAGGATCAGTTGACCGAGGACGAACGGATGCTGCGCGATGCAGCGCAGACATTCGCGCAGGGTGTTTTGCAGCCCAAGATCAAGGACGCCTACCGCGACGCAATCGTGGATCCTGCGATTTTTGCCCAGATGGGCGAAGCCGGGTTGCTGGGCGTCACCATACCCGAAGAATTCGGCGGGCTGGGCGCGGGTTATGTCACCTACGGGCTTGTCGCGCGCGAGATCGAGCGGGTGGACAGCGGGTACCGGTCGATGATGTCGGTGCAATCGTCCCTCGTGATGTATCCCATCAACGCCTATGGGTCCGACGCGCAGCGCGCCAAATACCTCCCCGGATTGGCGGCAGGCACGCTGATCGGCTGTTTCGGGTTGACTGAACCGGATGCGGGCAGCGACCCGGCGGGCATGAAAACGACCGCGAAAAAGACCGCTGACGGGTATGTTTTGAACGGGTCAAAGATGTGGATCAGCAACGCCCCCATCGCGGATGTGTTTGTGGTCTGGGCCAAATCCGACGCACATGGCGGCAAGATCAGAGGCTTTGTCCTTGAAAAGGGCATGGCGGGATTGAGCGCGCCGAAAATCGGCGGCAAGCTGTCGTTGCGCGCCTCGGTTACCGGCGAAATCGTTATGGACGGTGTCGCAGTGGGCGAGGAGGCGCTGTTGCCCGGCGTGCAGGGCCTGAAAGGGCCATTTGGCTGTTTGAACCGTGCGCGTTATGGCATTGCCTGGGGTGTCATGGGCGCGGCAGAGGCCTGTTGGCACGCGGCGCGCAATTATGGCCTGGACCGCAAGCAGTTCGGCAAGCCATTGGCGCAAACCCAGCTTTTCCAGAAAAAACTGGCCGATATGCAGACCGAGATCGCATTGGGCACCCAAAGCGTGCTGCAACTTGGCCGCCTGATGGAGGCAGGCCGCGCAGCCCCTGAAATGATCAGTCTGTTGAAACGGAACAACTGCGGCAAGGCGCTGGATATCGCGCGGGCGTCGCGCGACATGCATGGCGGCAATGGAATCAGCGAGGATTTCCAGATCATGCGGCATATGGTTAACCTTGAAACGGTGAATACCTATGAAGGGACGCATGATGTGCACGCACTAATTCTCGGACGTGCACAAACGGGCCTTCAGGCGTTCTTTTAGGCGTTTACGCTGACAATTGGGCACCAAAATGCGCCCACTATTGCCGCAAAGCCTAGTTAGATAGTAAGCCGACAGATGGGGGTGTTTTCCCCAGTTGGAGCGTAACGATGCAAGACCCACAGTTAACGATTATTACCAATTTGACCGACCTCGAACCAAACGACTGGTTCGCCGAAATCGACGATATTTGCGAAGACCATGGTTTTTTTGAGCAATTAGGCAGCACGCATTGTGTCGGCTTTCTTGAAGGCTGCAACAAGCTGCTGGTGACTTTTGAAAACGCGCAAGAAATTCGGGCCCATAACGCGGATGCAGAGCCGCGCGGTTTTGCATTTGCCCGTCAGGATGGCTGGTCACATCTGTCACTAATGTCGTTCGAGGCAAGCTGGTTTCGCGATCAGGCGATTTATGATTTCTTCGACCGTATGATTGATGACGGATTTTTCGATGATTTCGAACGAATCGTCTTTCACGGGGCCCATGGTGGTGCCTATGCCGCTGCGGCCTTTAGCGTGGCGGCCCCCGGTGCGACAGTCATCGCGCTACGCCCACAGGCGACGCTTGACGCGCAGACAGCTGGCTGGGATCCGCGTTACAAGGCGCAACGGATCAACAACTTCAATGATCGCTTTGGGTATGCGCCCGAGATGATCGACGCGGCAGATGAGGTTTTTGTCGCCTTTGATCCCCTGCAGCGACTGGACGCGGTGCATGCGGCATTGTTCAGGCAATCCCATGTCACGATGTTGCCTTGTCCGCTTTTGGGGACGCATCTTGATCAGGCGCTGGACCGTCTTGGGATCCATGATGTCATGATCAAACTGGCCATGGATGGCACGCTTGACCGCGAGCGTTTCATCCAGTTGTTGCGTGCAAGGCGTTATGACCAGACCTATGTGCGGGCGCTGGTCTTGCGGCTGATCAGCATCGATCATCGCGGCCTTGCACGGGTCATCTGCCGCTACATGCTTCAGCGCGGGCGCAATGCATTTTTTGCCGAAAAGCTGCGCGATCTGTCAGAGATGCCGGAAGATTAAAGGTAATAGACGTCGCGATAGACATGCCGGACGATGTCGGAACGGGCAACGCCCATCCGTTTGAGATCGGCGTCACTGCAGTTCTCGAGGCGGGCAACGACATCGGACCGGCTTCGGGCCTCCATCAACTGATCAAGCCAATGCACCATCCTTGCCGCGATGCGGGACATCAGGCCGCTGTGCGTGATCGTGGCAAGTGGTTCATTGAAAAAAGCCATGGGTCAACTCCTGCTAGGTGTGCGTTGACCCGAACATATGACATTGCGATGAACCCAAAACCGTCAAAGCCGCATTGCCGCAATGCAGCATCCGCATGGCTAGCGGTCGTCTGGGGCGCGATTGATCAGTTTTTGGATGCGATTTGCAAGGCGCGTGCCGAAATAGCCCAGCGCACCGCCCGCGATCACCCAAAATGGTGAACCGCTGTGTAGCAGATCCGCCGCTACGCCTGCCGCCAGCATCGCAATCAGGAAGCCGACGACGGGTCTTTCGGCCGGTTTAATTGTTATATGACGCGACACCGCCTTGATCACCGGATCAGCAAGACTTTCGGTAATCTGCGGCGTCAAATATCCTGCGGCGGCGGCGATGAGAAATCCAAGCATCTTGTGGCTCCGGCTATGGTGGGCAACGCGTTACATATCGGGATCAACCCCGCGATGCGCAAGGTCAAAGACAAGAACCTATGGTCACGACGGGCGCAAAGGTGTAATCCGTCGCGCATGACTGAAACTGATATCACACGCCTGACGATCCGCCGCCCTGATGATTGGCACCTGCACCTGCGCGACGGGGCCATGTTGCGGGCTGTCTTGCCAGAAACGACACGCCATTTCGGTCGGGCAATCATCATGCCCAATCTTGTCCCGCCCGTGGTGTCGGGGGCACAAGCCGTTGCCTATCGCGACCGGATCCTGGCCGCGTTACCAGCGGGGGCGAACTTTACGCCCTTGATGACGCTGTACCTGACCGAAGAAACCGACCCCACCGATGTGCGCCGCGCCCATGCCGACGGCATCGCCACGGCGGTCAAGCTGTATCCGGCAGGTGCCACGACAAATTCGGCATCAGGCGTGCGCGATTTCGATAAGGTCCGACCGGTGCTGGAAGTCATGGCGGAAATCGGGATGCCGCTTTGCGTGCATGGCGAGGTGACAGACAGCGCCATCGACATTTTCGACCGCGAAGCGGTGTTTATCGACAAGGTACTGAAACCGCTGCGCAAGAAGGTGCCTGATCTGAAGATCGTGATGGAACATGTGACCACGCAGAACGCGGTGGATTACGTGCGCGACAGCCACAAGAACCTGGCCGCGACGATCACGACCCATCACCTGATCATCAACCGCAATCATATCCTCGCAGGTGGCATCAAACCGCATTATTACTGCCTGCCCGTCGCCAAACGCGAGGCACATCGCATCGCGCTGGTGCAGGCGGCCATTTCGGGGGACAAGCGGTTTTTCCTTGGCACCGACAGTGCGCCGCACACAGACCCCGCCAAGCTGCAACCCTGTGGCTGTGCCGGAATATTCACGGCGCCAAACACCATGTCCTGTCTGACCGAAGTGTTCGAAGTCGCCGGCAAACTGAAAAAGCTGGAAGCCTTCGCATCGCTGAACGGACCGCAATTTTATGGCCTGCCCCCCAATGACGCGACAATCACGCTGGAAAAAGGGGCGCCTGTCACCTATCCCGCCACGATCCCGACAGATGACGGCCCTCTGACGGTCTTTGACCCCGGTTTCGATCTGCACTGGCGTGTCGTTGATTGAACCGGCGGATGCCTCCGGCGGGGATATTTATACTCTGAAGAAGCAATAGGTAGACGTGATGATCCCGACCTCTTTTCCCACCAAAGAAGAAATGGCGCAGTTGACCGCCGGCATGCTGATCGAGATCGGAGCGATTGATTTCAACGCCTTTGAACCGTTCACCCATGCATCCGGCAAGCAGGCGCCGACCTATGTTGATTGCCGCAAGCTGATTTCCTATCCGCGCATTCGCGCCACGCTGATGGATTTCATGGCAGTTTCAATCATGCGCGAGGCCGGTTTCGAGGCCTTCGACAATGTTGCAGGTGGCGAAACGGCGGGTATTCCCTTTGCAGCACTGGTCGCTGAACGTCTGGCCTTGCCAATGACCTATGTGCGTAAGAAACCCAAGGGTTATGGCCGCAACGCCCGCATCGAAGGCGTGATGACCGAAGGTCAGCGGGTGCTGCTGGTCGAGGATCTGACCACCGACGGCGGCTCGAAATTGTCTTTTGTGGATGCGATCCGCGACACGGGTGCCACCTGTTCGGCCACTGCCGTGATCTTTTTCTATGGCATCTTTGACGGTGTGGAACAGACACTGGCCGATCACGGCGTGCAGTTGATCCATCTTTGCACATGGTGGGATGTCCTGACCGAAGCCAAGGCGCGCGGCGCGTTCGATCCGGCCACATTGGCCACAGTCGAGGCCTATCTGCGCGATCCGGCCGATTGGACGCCTGCATAAACCGTTAAAATCTTTTCCACAGGCTGTGGATGGATATTGCCGCATAGGGTAGCCTGAACAGCGATGGCTACCCGATGTTGACGGCGCCTGCCTTTTTTGGGGGGCTCGGCAAGAGTTATCCCCGGGTATCCACAGGAACAGGTGTGGCAGGCGCATCTGCATTACTGCTAGGAGCAGTCTGGAGCAGGCGGGGCAATAAAATGAACGAGATCACGACATTCAATGCAACCGGGTCTGATGACACCACGCCTGACCTGATGCCGCATTCCATCGAGGCCGAACAACAGCTTCTGGGCGCGATCCTGACCAACAACGATATTTTTGACCGGGTAGCTTCGGTGATCGGGCCCAAGCATTTCTATGATCCGGTCCATGCGCGTATTTTTGAAACAGCCGCGAGCCGCATCGGCAAGAACATGCTGGCAAGCCCTGTAACGCTGAAAACCTTCATGGAGGACGACGAGGGCCTGAAGGAGTTGGGCGGGCCGCCCTATCTGGCGCGTCTGGCGGGGGCTGCGATCTCGGCTTTTGCGGCGCGCGACTATGCCCAGATGATCTATGATCTGGCCACACGGCGCGAGCTGATCCAGCTGGGGCGTAACATTGCTGATAAAGCCGCCAAGGTCGATGTGGAAAGCGAGCCCAAGGAACAGATCGTCGAAGCCGAACAGGCACTTTATTCGCTGGCCGAACAGGGCACAGCCGAACAGGGGTTTCAAAGTTTCTTGCGCGCGGTGACCACAGCTGTGAATGTCGCCAACTCTGCCTATCAGCGCGAGGGCGGGCTGGCGGGAATTTCCACGGGTCTTGTCGATATGGACAAGAAGCTGGGCGGGCTGCATAAATCGGACCTGCTGATCCTTGCCGGGCGCCCGTCGATGGGCAAGACATCGCTGGCCACGAATATCGCTTATAATGTCGCCAAGGCCTATCAGCGGGGGCGGCTGTCCGATGGGTCGGAAGGGGCCATGGACGGCGGGGTCGTCGGTTTCTTTTCGCTTGAGATGAGCGCCGAACAACTGGCTGGACGTATCCTGGCGGAGGCGTCGGAAATTTCGTCCCACAAGATCCGGCAGGGTGAAATGACCGAGAGCGAATTCCGCCGCTTTGTCGATGCGGCGAAAAAGCTGGAATCGTGTCCACTGTTCATTGATGACACCGCCGCGATCCCGATTTCACAACTGGCGGCTCGCGCGCGCCGGTTGAAACGAACGCATGGGCTGGATTTGTTGATCGTGGATTATTTGCAGCTGGTGCGCGGCACTTCTGACAACCGCGTGCAGGAAATCGGCGAGATTTCGATGGGGCTCAAGGCGATTGCCAAGGAATTGAACATTCCCGTCGTGGCCTTGTCACAGCTGTCGCGCCAGGTGGAAAGCCGCGAAGACAAGCGCCCCCAACTGTCTGACCTGCGCGAATCAGGGTCGATCGAGCAGGACGCCGATGTCGTCATGTTCGTCTATCGCGGCGAATATTACGTGGAACGTGAAAAGCCCGATGATGCCAACATGGAAGCCATCGCCGCCTGGCAGGACAAGATGTCGAACCTGCATGGCAAGGCAGAGGTGATCATCGGCAAGCAGCGGCACGGACCAATCGGCACGGTCGAGCTGTCGTTCACATCCGAATTCACGCGGTTCGGCAATCTGATCAAACCATGGCAGCAAGGCGAAGATCAGCAGTTCTGAGATCGTCTGTTGTTGCATGTATCATTGCAAGCCTGTCACGGTTCGGCAGAGCAGAATCTGCCGGTGATGCGGTAAGCTCTTGCCGCGCGGTCCTCCCCCTGCCAAAAGATGCGACATGAGTACAGGACGCCTTACAATCGACCTTGATGCCGTTGTCGCCAACTGGCGTGCACTGGACGACATGACCAACGCCAAGACCGCTGCCGTGGTCAAGGCAAACGGCTATGGCCTTGGCGCCGCCAATGTGGCCAAGGCGCTGTTTCGCGCGGGTGTGCGGCAATTCTTTGTCGCCGTCGCGGAAGAGGCGGCACCCATCCGTGCCGAACTGGGTGACAAGCCTGAAATCAACGTGTTTTCAGGACATATGAAGGGCGATACCGACCTGATCCGCGAATTGCGACTGACGCCCCTGCTGAATTCGGTCGCGCAGATGACACAGCATTTCGAAACCCTGCCCGGCCACGCCTTTGGCATCCAGCTTGACACCGGCATGAACCGACTGGGGATGGAGCCGCAGGAATGGGCCGCGGTGGCTGAACTGGTGCTGTCGCAAAACCCGACGCTGGTGATGTCGCATCTGGCCTGTTCCGATGAACCCGACCACCCGATGAACCCGCATCAGCTGGATATTTTCAAACAGCTGACGGACGGCATCAATGTGCCACGGTCACTGGCGGCCACGGGCGGTATCCTGCTCGGGCCGGAATATCACTTTGACCTCACCCGCCCGGGTATCGGGCTTTATGGGGGGCTTCCGTTTGCAGATGCGACCCCGGTGGTCGAACTGGACCTGCCTGTCGTGCAGGTCCGCGATGTCGCCGCAGGCGAGGTCGTGGGGTATGGCAATAGCTGGCAGGCTGAACGTGCGACGCGGCTGGCCACTGTCTCGGGCGGGTATGCCGATGGGATTTTCCGCATCCTGTCTGACAAGGCCACGCTTTATCATGGCAACACGGCTTGCCCGCTGGTGGGGCGCGTGTCGATGGATCTGCTGACCATCGATATCACCGACCTTGATGAAACGCCCGACAAGCTGACACTTATCGGCCCGCAGCAAAGCGTGGACGATCTGGCTGCGGATGCAAAAACAATCGGTTACGAAGTACTGACCCAGCTTGGCGCGCGCTATAACCGCAAGACCTACGGCAAATAGATGCTGAATGCCCTGAGGATCGCCAACCTGTTGCTGCTGGTCCTGTTTCCGATCGCGTGGTTCGCGCCACTGATGCGCGCGGGCCTGCTGCCGCTGTTCGGGCTAAGCGAAATCAGCGTGATTTCGGGAATGCAGGCGCTGTGGGACAGCGATGTGGCGCTGGCGTTGCTGGTCACATTCTTTGCGCTGTTCGCGCCCTATCTGAAAACCATCGGGCTGGCGCTGATCCATTTCAACATGATGCGGCGCAAGGTATTGCCGGTGCTGTCGTGGCTGGGAAAACTCGCGATGGCCGATGTGTTTCTGGTCGCGCTATACATCGTGGTGATCAAGGGGATTGGCGTGGGCAAGGTGGAAACGGCATGGGGGCTTTACCTGTTCACGGCATGTATTCTTGCCTCTGTCATCATATCAACCCTGACCGCGAAACAGACAAAGTAGATTGCCGACCGTTTCATATTGGTCCAAAAGGTGAACATGGCGAAAGATCTTTCCTTTTCCTGCAATGAATGCGGCGCATCCTTCGGCAAATGGTCGGGTCGCTGCGACGCTTGCGGTGCTTGGAATTCCATTACCGAGGACAAGGCGTTGTCGTCCGGCCCCAAGGGCAAGACGCTGGGCGGATTGCGGGGCCGATCGATCCCCTTGACCGATCTTGATACGCAAGAGGCAGAACCACCGCGCACGCAGGCCGGTGTGGGCGAATTGGACCGCGTGCTGGGCGGCGGGCTGGTCAAGGCATCGGCCCTGCTGGTGGGTGGCGATCCCGGCATCGGCAAGTCCACTCTGCTGTTGCAGGCGGCCGCACGATTTGCCCGCAACGGGCTGAAAGTCATCTATATTTCCGGCGAGGAATCGAATGCGCAGGTGCAAATGCGCGGACGGCGGCTGGGGTTGGAAAAAAGCCCTGTGATGCTGGCATCCGAAACCAACCTGCGCGATATCCTGACCACGCTGGAGGCTGAAAAGCCCGATCTGGCAATCATCGATTCGATCCAGACGATGTGGGCCGACAATGTAGACAGCGCGCCGGGCAGCGTGTCGCAGGTCCGGTCTTCGGCGCATGAATTGACCACCTTTGCAAAACGCAATGGCATGTCTGTCATCATGGTCGGTCACGTCACCAAGGACGGCACGATCGCAGGCCCCCGCGTTGTCGAACATATGGTCGATACCGTGCTTTATTTCGAAGGCGAACGTGGGCATCAGTTCCGCATCCTGCGGTCGGTCAAGAACCGTTTTGGCCCCGCAGATGAAATCGGCGTCTTTGAAATGACCGGCAAGGGGCTGGCAGAGGTCAAGAATCCCTCGGCGCTGTTTTTGTCCGAACGCAGTACCCCTGCCCCCGGGTCGGTGGTCTTTGCTGGCATCGAAGGCACCCGCCCCATGCTGTGCGAGATACAGGCACTTGTGGCACCTTCGCCACACAGCCAACCCCGGCGATCCGTCGTCGGATGGGACGGCGGGCGGCTGGCGATGATCCTTGCCGTGCTTGAATCGCGCTGCGGCGTGCCCTTTACGGGGTTGGATGTTTATCTCAACGTAGCAGGGGGTTTGCGCATCACCGAACCGGCTGCGGATCTGGCTGTTGCTGCTGCCCTTGTGTCCGCGCGCGAAGATGCTGCTTTGCCGTCAGAGGCCGTCATATTCGGGGAAATCAGCCTGTCGGGCGCGCTGCGTCCGGTGGTCCAGACCGAAAATAGATTGAAAGAAGCCCAGAAACTTGGTTTTACATCCGCGATCATGCCGCAACAGGTCAAGAAAGCCGCGGTTGCCGGAATAAGCCTGCGCCAGACGCAGGATCTGGCCGGATTTGTAGAAGAGTTATTCGGCGCAAGGTAGCGCCCACGCAGGAGACGGATCATGGACGGTTTCACATTGGTAGACGCAGGTGTCGCCATCATCATCCTTTTATCGGCCGTTCTGGCCTATAGCCGGGGTTTCGTCCGCGAGACCATGGCGATCCTGGGATGGATCGGGGCCACTGTCGTTGCCTTTATTTTTGCCGATCAGGTGGAACCGTTGGTCCGCCAGGTGCCTGTTGTCGGCGATTTCATCGGAGACAGTTGTGAACTGGCCATCATCGCCGCATTTGCCGCAGTTTTTGCCGTCGCACTTGTCGTGGTGTCCGTCTTTACACCCCTGTTTTCGACAGTGGTGCAACGGTCGGCCTTGGGTGGGGTTGATCAGGCCGCCGGTTTCCTGTTCGGCGCGCTGCGCGGCGTGCTGTTGATTGCGGTTGCCTTTTTTGTCTACGAGACGGTGTTTTCCGGCCAAGCCATTGCAATGATTGACGATAGCAGGTCCGCCGGGGCATTTGCCCAGTTGACCGGCCGGATCGAGGCGCAGAACCCCGAACAGGCGTTGGGATGGATCACACAACAATATGAGCAATTGGTCGGTTCCTGTGGTGAACCCGCCGCACCGCCTGCTGCGCAATAAGCAGGTGTGCAACAAATGTGCAGCTGCGCCTTTTGCAGCCGGGCATCTGATGATCGTTTCGTGACATGGCCCGTCTGACCTATTAAGACGGGCCCAAGTCAACCCCCTTGGATTCGGAGCTGCCCTCTTGTCCCACGACATGCCCCCCGCCCATCCCTTTGACGACGACAAGCTGCGCGAGGAATGTGGCGTCTTTGGTGTGGTCGGTGTCACTGATGCATCGAATTTCATCGCCCTGGGCCTGCACGCCCTGCAACACCGCGGCCAAGAGGCCGGCGGCATCGTCACCCACGACCCGCAGAGCGGGTTTCATCAAGCCCGCCGGATGGGTCTGGTGCGCGATAACTTTACCTCTGCCAGCATGATGGCCCGCCTGCCCGGCCCCATTGGCATCGGGCATGTGCGCTATTCCACCGCCGGTGACAAAAGCCAGCAAACCGCGATCCGCGATGTGCAGCCTTTCTTTGGCGAATTTGCGATGGGCGGTGCGGCAATTGCCCATAACGGCAATATCACCAACGCCCTGCGCCTGCGGCGCGAATTGATCGAACGCGGGTCGATCTTTCAGTCGTCATCCGACAGTGAATGCATCATCCACCTGATGGCCCGGTCCATGGGTCGCACCATCGTTGACCGTATGGAAGAGGCGCTGCGCAAGGTCGAAGGCGCGTTTTCCATCGTCGCCATGACCCGCACAAAACTGATTGGATGCCGCGACCCGTTAGGCGTACGCCCGCTGGTGCTGGGCCGGGTTGGCGACGCTTGGGTGCTGGCGTCGGAAACCTGTGCGCTGGATATCATCGGTGCCGAGTTCGTTCGCGAAATCGAAGCCGGTGAAATGGTCGTGATCAACACCGATGGCGTCGAAAGCCATTTCCCGTTTCGCCGCGCCAAGTCGCGTTTCTGCATCTTCGAACACGTCTATTTCAGCCGCCCCGATAGTATTCTGGGTGGCCGGTCGGTCTATGAAACCCGCGAAAGCATCGGCCGCGAACTGGCAAAAGAGGCCCCGGTCGATGCCGATCTGGTCTGCCCGGTGCCCGACAGCGGCACGCCTGCGGCGATCGGCTATTCGCTGCAATCGGGTATTCCCTATGCAATGGGAATCATCCGCAACCAATATATGGGGCGGACGTTCATCGAACCATCCGAAAGCATCCGCAACATGGGTGTGCGTCTGAAACTGAACGTCAACCGCGCCCTGATCAAGGGCAAGCGCGTCATTCTGGTGGACGACAGCGTGGTGCGCGGCACCACCAGCCGCAAGATCAAGGAAATGATCCTTGATGCCGGCGCGGCAGAAGTGCATTTTCGCATCGCAAGCCCCCCCACCGCATGGCCCTGTTTTTACGGCGTGGACACACCGCAGCGCGAAAAGCTGCTTGCCGCGACAATGACCGAAGAAGAAATGCGCGACCATCTGCAAGTGGACAGCCTGAAATTCATTTCTCTTGACGGGCTTTACCGCGCCGTCGGCGTGGCAGAGGGGCGCGACAAGAAGAACCCCGCCTATTGCGACGCCTGTTTCTCTGGCGAATACCCCATCGCGCCCAGCGATATGATCGAACAGGGGTTTCAGGCGAAAACGGCGGCGGAATAACGCCCATCAGACCACTGCGGCGCCTGTGACGGGCTTTTGCCTGCCCCTTGGCTCTGGCATAGGTGCGCAGAAGAAAAACAAGCGGTGTTCACATGTCAGAAACAACACCGGCCCTTGCGGCCGATCACGCGACCCTCGCGGGCATTCTGCCGTTGAACGGTCTGACCCTGATCGGCATCTTCAATTCACATGATGGGCCTGCGGCGCTGTTGCGGTCGTCTCGCGGACAAATCGCACGGGCCACGCCGGGGGCGCAGGTGCTGGGCGTCACCGTCACCGCCATCGGCGATACATCCGTGATGCTGTTGGATGTTGCAGGCTCCACGCATGCGCTGGCCGTGCCCGGTTCGTGATCCTGACCTCTTGACCTTGCCGCCGGTTCGGCACATCACCGCGCGCATGACACAGATAGCATTGATCACGGGTGCCTCTCGGGGCTTGGGCGCGGCACTGGCCAAGGCGCTGGCGCCAACGCATCACATCATCGCCGTTGGCAAGACCGTCGGCGCACTGGAAGACCTGGATGACGCAATTCAGGCGCTGGGTGGGCAGGCGACGCTGGCACCGATGGACATTACCGTCGATGCGGCCATGCAGCAGCTGTGCCGCGGAATCTTTGACCGCTGGGGCAAACTGGATCTGTGGCTGCATGCTGCTGTTCATGCGGCCCCCCTGGCGCCTGCCGGACATATCGGCCCCAAGGATCTGGCGAAATCCATGTCCATCAACGTTGAGGCCACGGCGCGCCTGATCGCCTATGTGGGCCCCTTGTTGGGGGAAACAGGACAGGCGGTGTTTTTCGATGACCCGCGCGGCGGGGCGCAGTTTTTCGGCGCATATGGTGCAAGCAAGGCCGCACAGATCGCACTCGCGCGCAGTTGGCAGGCCGAAAGCTTGCGGACCGGGCCGAAGGTGACGATCCTCGAACCCGCGCCCATGCCCACGGCCACACGCGCCCGGTTCCACCCCGGAGAGGATCGCAGCACCCTGACCGACCCCGCCACCGAGGCCGCGCGCCTGTTGCCTCAAATCCTGCCCGCTTAGGCCGGTTCTGAGTCCTTTGCGCCACATTCCCGAAAAGCGCAACTTGCAGCGTGCCACCCGGCTTGCCGCCCCCTGCCCGCTGCCATAGGAACAATGGGAAACAGGGGTGAACAATGCGCATTCTCATCACCAATGACGACGGGATCAACGCACCGGGGCTGAAGGTGCTGACTGCCATCGCCCATGATGTCGCAGGCGCGGGCGGCGAGGTCTGGACCGTTGCGCCCGCATTCGAGCAATCCGGCGTCGGTCATTGCATAAGCTACACCCACCCGACGATGATAGCAGAACTGTCCGAGCGTCGCTTTGCCGCCGAAGGCTCGCCCGCCGATTGCGTCATGGCCGGCATCTATGACGTGATGAAAGAAGGCCTGCCCGACCTGATCCTGTCTGGCGTGAACAGGGGCAATAACGCGGCTGAAAACACGCTTTATTCCGGCACGGTCGGTGCCTGTATCGAAGGCGCGCTGCAAGGGGTGCGTTCAATCGCCTTGTCGCAGTTTTATGGCGACGGCAACAAGGATCTGGATAACCCGTTCGAAGCGGCGGCAGCCCATGGCGCGGCCACTGTGCGGGCCTTGTTGAACGACAATCTATGGGACGATGCGGACTATCAGATTTTCTATAATGTCAATTTCCCCCCCGTGCCCGCGGCCGCCGTCAAGGGCATGGCCGCCACCACCCAGGGGTTCCGTCTGAACACACGGTTCCGGGCCGAGGCCCAGACATCGCCCACCGGGCGCAAGTTCCTGTGGCTGCGCGGTGGCCCGCAACACGAACCCACCGCCCCCGGCACCGATGCGGCGGCCAATCTGGATGGCTTTATCTCGATCACGCCGATGCGCGTAGACCTGACCGATTACGATATGGTCGCGACACTGCGGGATGCGCTCAAGTGACGTTCGACGCGGCCACCAAGATGCAATTCCTTTACGCCCTGCGCAGCAAGGGGGTTACGGATGCCCGCGTGCTGACCGCGATGGAACAAGTGGACCGTGCCGACTACATGCGCGGCACGTTTGCCGACCGTGCATATGACGACATGCCGCTGCCTATCGCCTGCGGTCAGACGATCAGCCAGCCGTCAATCGTGGGAATCATGACGCAGGCCTTGCGGATCACGCCGCGCGACAAGGTTCTGGAAATCGGCACCGGATCGGGCTATCAGGCCGCAATCCTAAGCAAACTGTCGCGCCGGGTCTATACGGTGGACCGTTACCGGCGGCTGGTACAGGCCGCCCGCGCCGTATTCGAGGCACGCGACATTACAAACATCACCGCTTTTACCGCCGATGGCAGTTTCGGTCTGGCCGAACAGGCCCCGTTTGATCGGATATTGCTGACGGCCGCCGCCGAAGACCCGCCCGGCCCCCTCTTGGCGCAATTGCGCATTGGGGGTATCATGGTGTTGCCGGTCGGCCAGTCGGATACAGTGCAAAGCCTGATCCGCGTCACCCGGCACGAGAGTGGCTATGACTATGACGAATTGCGCCCCGTGCGCTTTGTTCCCTTGCTTGAAGGGCTGGGACAGGACTAGACAGGCAAAAGCACGACCCCGGACAACAAGGGGCGGCTGACAAAGAGGAGCGGTAAGATGGCCCAAGGGCAAAAGACCCCCAAAAAGACGCTGCTGATGGCAGGTGCAGCATTGGTGGCACTGTCGGCATGCGCGGATTTTGATCCCGACATGCGCAATCTTGGCAATGGGTTCGACACCACCAATGCAGTGCAGACACGGGCTGATCGACCAAGGCCCGATGCGCGTGGTGTGATTTCCTATCCGACCTATCAGGTTGTGGTGGCGCAGCGCGACGATACAATCCGCGGCATCGCCATCCGTCTGGGGTTGGATGTGGACGAACTGGCGACGTATAACGGAATCGCACCGGATGTGATCTTGCGTCGTGACGAAATTGTTGCGCTGCCGTCCCGTGTACCGGACCCAATGACCGCCGGTGGGCCAGTGGCCGGTCAGCCGCTTGACGTGGCAGCCGTGGCGACGGGCGCGCTTGATCGTGCAGGCGCAGGCAGTACGGCCGTGACAGCCACGCCGCTTGATCCGGTCACACCGGTTGCAAATCCTGCACCAGCGGTTCCGGCACAGCCCGAACCGATCCGGCACCAGGTGCAACGTGGGGAAACGGTATTTGCGTTGTCGCGGCTTTACAATGTGCCGGTGCGCACGATTGCCGAATGGAACGGACTGGACAGTGAATTTACGGTGCGCTCCGGGCAGTTTCTGCTGATCCCCCAAGGCCAGTCATCCCCCGCCCCCACGACACGCGTGATCGAAGCCCCCGGCGCAGGGTCTGCCACGCCAGTGCCGCCAAGCGCGGCAACGCCGCTGCCCGACGAGAGGCCGTCGGCCCCCCTGCCCGCCAGCGCAACGCCAGCGGCCCCCGATCTGGGATCGCCGACCACAACTTCGTCGGCCCGGCTTGCGCAGCCCGTGCAAGGCAGCATTTTTCGTGGCTACAACCCCGGCACGAATGAAGGCATTGATATCGCGGCCCCCGCAGGCACCGATGTCAAAGCAGCCGACGCCGGAAGTGTTGCCGCAGTGACCACCAACACCAGCGGTGTGGCCATCGTGGTGATCAAGCATGATGACGGCTTGCTGACGGTATATACCAATATCGACCGCCTGACCGTGAACAAGGGTGATACGGTTTCGCGCGGACAAACCATCGGCAAGATCCGCGCAAGCGACCCTTCATTCCTGCATTTCGAAGTGCGCCGCGGGCTGCAGAGTGTCGATCCAACCGATTTCCTGCCGTGACGTAGGGTAGAGCGTGATCCAGCTTACGGCAGGATCACACCACGCCGGCCCGCAAGATCGGTAAAATACTGCCAGGCTACGCGGCCCGACCGGCTGCCGCGGGTCGCTTGCCATTCAATCGCCTCGGCTCTCAGGGTGGCATCGTCGATATCCACACCGTGGGCATCGCAATACCCGCGGATCATCGCGAGATACTGATCCTGATCACAGGGATGAAAGCCCAGCCACAGCCCGAACCGATCCGAAAGCGACACTTTTTCCTCGACCGCCTCGGCGGGGGAAATGGCGCTGGAACGTTCGTTTTCGATCATGTCGCGGGGCATCAGATGGCGGCGGTTGGATGTCGCATATAGGACCACATTATCCGGCCGCCCCTCGATCCCGCCATCCAGAACGGCCTTGAGCGACTTGTAATGCGCATCGTCATGGCCAAACGACAGGTCATCGCAGAATAGGATGAACCGTTCCGGCGCACCGCGCAGCACATTCAGGCAACGCCCGATCGTCGGCAAATCCTCGCGCTGGACCTCGACCATCTTCAGATCGGGGTGATCAACCTGCAAAGCGCCATGCACCGCCTTGACAAGGCTTGATTTTCCCATGCCGCGCGCGCCCCATAGCAGGGCGTTATTTGCAGGTAAACCGCGCGCGAATTGCAAGGTATTTGCCATCAGCGTGTCGCGCGACCTGTCCACCCC
>NZ_CBFIBD010000023.1:0-48503 GCF_965660735.1 Yoonia sp. | reverse complement strand
GATGAACTATGCGACCCGTCTGGTCGGTGATCCTGAAACCGGTGTGATTCACGGGGGCGCAGTGTCTGCGCTGATGGATACCTGCGGCGGTGCGGCTGTGATGTCGCATCCCTCGGCACCCGGCGGCACGGCGACGCTGGACCTGCGGATCGACTATATGCGCCCGGCCAAGCCCGGCGACCGGATTACCGCCACCGCCGAATGCTATCACATGACCCGTTCGGTCGCATTCGTGCGCGCCACGGCGGTCGATGGCGACCCCAGCCGCCCCGTGGCCACGGCAACCGGGGCATTCACCATCGAAGGAGGGAAGCCATGAAACGCCCCGAACCCGTTCAGGTGATCAAGCAACGCCGTGATGCGACCCTGCAAAAACTTGTCGCAGGCGTGCCTTATATCCAGTTTCTGGGCATCCAGATCGACCGGCGCGGGGACGAGCTGACGGCGATCTTGCCGTTCGATGAAAAACTGATCGGCAACCCGATGCTGCCCGCCCTGCATGGCGGTGTCACCGCCGCCTTTCTAGAGGTCACTGCGATCATGGAACTCAGCTGGGCGATGATCTGGGAAGATATGGAGGCAGGGCGCGTCAGTGACGACGCCCCGCGCATCCATCTGCCCAAGACGATTGATTTCACCGTCGATTACCTGCGGTCCGGCCTGCCGCGCGATGCCTATGCGCGCGCAAGAGTGAACCGGTCCGGGCGGCGCTATGCGAGCGTCCATGTCGAGGCTTGGCAGGACAATCGTACCCGCCTATTCGCGCAGGCGACGGGCCATTTTCTGATGCCGGGCCGCGATGGCTGACGCCGGCCCGCTGACCCACAGGCGGGTTCTGACCATTGCATTGCCCATCGTTCTGTCGAACGCCACGGTGCCGATCCTTGGGATCGTCGATACCGGCGTGGTGGGTCAGTTGGGGCAGGCGGCCCCGATTGGCGCGGTGGGCATCGGCGCGGTCATCCTGTCGGCGGTTTATTGGATATTCGGTTTCCTGCGCATGGGCACCACAGGCCTGACGGCACAGGCGGCAGGCGCGCTGAACACGGACGAGGTGCAGGCGCTGTTGTCGCGGGCGTTGCTGATCGGGCTGGGGGCAGGGGCGGTCATGATTGCCGCACAGGTCTGGCTGTTCGCCGGTGCATTCATCGTGTCGCCTGCCAGCACAGAGGTCGAAAGCCTTGCGCGGGAATACATGGCGATCCGGGTCTGGTCGGCCCCCGCAACCATCGCGCTTTATGGCGTCACCGGCTGGCTGATCGGGCAGGAACGCACGCGGGCGGTGCTGGCCATTCAAGTGCTGATGAACGGCGCAAATATCGGTTTGGATCTGCTGTTCGTGCTTGGCTTTGACTGGGGCGTTGCCGGTGTGGCCTGGGCCACGTTCCTGGCCGAATGGGCCGGACTGGCGCTGGGGCTGTGGCTGTGTCGCGATGCATTTGCCGGAACGGCGTGGCGGTCGGTTGACCGGGTGTTTGACAAGGTGCGACTGGCGCGCATGGCTGTGGTGAACACAGATATCCTGATCCGGTCGGTCCTGTTGCAGGCGATCTTTGTCAGTTTTCTGTTCTTCGGGGCAGATTTCGGTGATGTGCAACTGGCTGCCAACCAGATCCTGCTGCAATTTCTGCATGTCACCGCCTATGCGCTGGACGGTTTCGCCTTTGCCGCCGAAGCGCTCGTCGGCCGCGCGCTGGGCGCACGCGCCCGCGACAGCCTGCGGCGCAGCGCGATCCTCAGTTCCGGTTGGGCGGTTGGCATTTGCATCGGTCTGGCGGTGTGTTTCGCGGCCTTTGGCGGCATGATCGTCGACATCATGGCCAAATCCGACGCGGTGCGCGATGCGGCCCGCATCTACCTGCCTTATATGGTCGCGGCCCCCGTTGTCGGCGTGGCGGCATGGATGCTGGATGGTATTTTCATCGGGGCGACCCGCACCAGGGACATGCGCAACATGATGATCGTGTCCGCCATCGCCTATTTCGCCGCCGTCATCCCGCTGATGGCGGCATTTGGCAACCATGGGCTGTGGCTGGGGCTGCTCTTTAGCTTCGTCGTGCGGGGGGCGACGCTGGGCTGGAAATACCCCGCGCTCGAACGTCAGGCGTCAAAGCCAGTCCGCGCGGCCTGAACCCACGGCATCGGCGACCGATGCAAAACCATCGCGCGCCAGCAGCGCATCAAGGCCCCGCGCGATGTCGTCCACCAGTGACAGCCCGCCATAAACCAGCGCGGTGTAAAGCTGCACCGCAGACGCACCGGCGCAGATTTTCTGGTAGGCCTGCTCGGCGCTGGCCACGCCGCCCACACCGATCAGCGGCAGGTCGGTCATGGTGGAAAGCCGCGCCAGCACGCGGGTGGATTTTTCAAACAGCGGCTGGCCCGAGAGCCCGCCCGCCTGATCCTTGTGCGGCCCGTGCAGGCCGATCCGGCCCAATGTCGTATTCGTGGCTATGATGGCGGCGATGCCGGATGCATTGGCGACTTCCGCGACCTCTGCAATCTCGTTCTCGGTCAGATCGGGTGCAATTTTCAAAAAAATGGGGATTGGTCTGGCCAACCCCGCACGGGTATCCATCACACCGGACAGCAGGGCCGAAAGTGCGGCCTTGCCCTGCAAATCGCGCAGTTTTTCAGTATTGGGCGAGGACACATTGACCGTTGCGAAATCCACATGCGGCCCGCAACGGGCCAGCACGGTGGCGAAGTCGGCGGATTTATCGGTACTGTCTTTGTTGGCGCCAAGGTTCAACCCGATGATGCGGTCTGCGGGGCGTTTGGCAAGTCGCCCCGCAATCGTATCCATGCCATCGTTGTTGAAGCCGAACCGGTTGATAGCGGCGCGATCCTGCGCCAGCCGGAACAGGCGCGGTTTGGGGTTGCCCGCTTGTGGCCGTGGCGTGGCCGCGCCGACCTCGATAAATCCGAAGCCGGTTTTCGCCAACGCGTGCAGTGCAGTGGCGTTCTTGTCAAACCCGGCGGCAAGACCCACCGGATTGGGCAGATCGAGCCCGGCAATCTGCGTGCGCAAACGGTCGCTCTTCACCGGCCCGCCGCGCGGACCAAGGCCCGCGTTAAGTGCCGCCAATGCCAGCCCGTGGGCGTGTTCAGGGTCAATCCGGCGCAGGGCGACCAGCCCGATCTTTTCCAGTGCCTTCATGTCAGCGTGGGAAACACATGCGCCCCGCCCACCAGCGGCAGGGGTTTGTGCCACAGCACATCGTCCATCCGTAGATGGCGGTAAAGATGCGGAAACAACACGCCGGCGCGCGCCGGTTCCCACTTTAGCGCATCAAGGCTGTCGGCCTTCACTGCCAGCAGCACCAGCCCTTCTTCGCCTGCGAAATACTTTGCCGCAGTCTCGGCCACCGTTTCGGCGGTCGAAAAATGCACATATCCATCGATGACGTCGATGGGGGCGCCAGCGGTTGCGCCCGTTGCCTGAAGGTCATCCCATTCGGATGCACGGAAAATCTTGTAAATCAGCATGGCTGCGTCATGAATGTTTCGTACTGATTGGTCAAGGACTGTGCAGTGTCGAGCTGACGTAGGGTGAATAAGGCCTGCCAATGCCATGCAGGTTTGACTCTGCCATAACCCACCGCCAATCTGGCGCTATTCCAACCTTGGGGGACAATCCAATGAATTTTCGTATCCTGACAACAACCTGTGCGCTGGCACTGACAGCGGGGGCGGCGGCGGCCGACTATTCGCTGACGATCCTGCATACCAATGATTTTCACGCCCGGTTCGAGCCAATCAGCCGGTTTGACAGTGGCTGTTCCGCTGACGACAACGCCGCAGGCGAATGTTTTGGCGGCACCGCACGCCTTGTGACGGCGATTGCCGATGCGCGCGCGCGCTCAAACAATTCGATCCTTGTGGATGGTGGCGACCAGTTTCAGGGCACGCTGTTCTATACCTATTACAAGGGCGCAATGGCGGCCGAATTCATGAACAAGCTGGGCTATGACGCGATGACAGTGGGCAACCACGAATTCGACGACGGCCCCGAAGTGCTGCGCGGGTTCATGGATGCGGTGGAATTCCCTGTGCTGATGTCCAACGCCGACGTGTCGGGCGAGCCGCTGCTGGCCGATGTCCTGATGAAATCCACCGTCATCGAACAGGGCGGCGAACAGATCGGCCTGATCGGCCTGACACCGCAAGACACGGACGAGCTGGCCAGTCCTGGCGAAAACATCATCTTTACCGACCCGTCCGACGCGGTGCAGGGCGAGGTCGACAAGCTGACGGAAATGGGCGTGAACAAGATCATCGTGCTGTCCCACTCTGGCTATGGCGTGGACCAGCGCGTTGCGGCCAATACCACAGGTGTTGACGTGATCGTAGGTGGCCATTCGAACACATTGCTGGGCGATATGGATGGTGCGGCCGGTTCCTATCCGACGATGGTTGGCGACACAGCGATTGTGCAGGCCTATGCCTATGGCAAGTTCCTGGGCGAACTGAACGTGACGTTTGACGATGCCGGTGTGATTACGGAAGCATCCGGCGCACCGATCATCATGGACGGTGCCGTTGACGAAGACAGCGAGACAGTCGAACGGATTTCCGAGCTGGCGCTGCCGCTGGACGAGATACGCAACATGGTGGTCGCCGAAGCCGCAGAAGCCATCGAAGGCAACCGCGACATCTGCCGTGCGATGGAATGTTCGGGCGGGAACCTGATCGCCGATGCCATGCTCGCGCGTGTGGCCAGTCAGGGCATCCAGATCGCCATCGCCAACTCTGGCGGTATCCGCGCCAGCATCGATGCGGGCGATGTGACGATGGGCGAAGTGCTAACCGTGCTGCCGTTCCAGAACACGCTGTCTACGTTCCAGGTCAGCGGTGAAACGGTCGTCGCGGCGCTGGAAAATGGCGTGAGCCAGATGGAAGAGGGCGCAGGCCGCTTTCCGCAGGTTGCGGGGCTCACCTTCTCCGTCGATCCTGCGGCTGAGGCCGGCAGCCGGGTGTCGGACGTGATGGTTGGCGGTGCACCCATCGATCTGGCCGCGACTTATGGTCTGGTGTCCAACAACTATGTCCGTAATGGCGGCGACGGCTATGCGATGTTCCGCGATGCCGAAAACGCCTATGACTTCGGCCCCGACCTTGCCGATGTCACGGCAGAGTATCTGGCCGAAAACGCGCCTTATCAGCCCTATACGGACGGGCGCATCACGATCAAGTAAGGCAGATTGCACGTTGTGAAGCGCGCTGCGGGCAACCGCGGCGCGTTTTTTCTTGTCGCGGATCAAATTTCCAGAAATTTGAACGGCGATGCTGCGGGGTTCCTTGACGGCACGCTGTCGTTGCCATAAGCCGTTCGCGTTGCGCGGGCGTTGTGTAATGGTAAGACCTCAGCCTTCCAAGCTGATGATACGGGTTCGATTCCCGTCGCCCGCTCCACGCTATCAGACAGGATTGCGTGGCGCAGGACAAGCTGGTCGGCTTGTTAATCCTGCGTCCGGGTTTTAAGACACTGTGGAACAGTGAGCGAGACGCCTATGGCCAGAGCCCCGAAAACAAAATTGGACGACCGTGCCTCTTCTAAAAAAATCGGGGCGCTCGCAGCGCTTTGGCCGTTCATGACGCCATATCGGGCGATGGTTCTGGCGGCTCTCGCCGCTTTGGTGCTGACGGCTTGTGTTTCGCTTGTGATGCCTTTGGCCGTGCGCCGGGTCATCGATAATTTCGATGTCGAAAACGGGCAGATCCTGCAGACTTATTTTCTGGCGGCCATTGGTATTGTCGGGCTTTTGGCCATTGGGACGGCGCTGCGCTATTACCTTGTGACGCGGCTGGGCGAACGCGTGGTCGCAGATATCCGCAAGGCGGTGTTCAACCGCATGATCGGGATGAGCCCGGCGTTTTACGAAAAGATCATGACCGGCGAAGTCCTGAGCCGGATCACGACGGACACAACCTTGATTCTTTCGGTGATTGGCAGTTCGGTGTCCATTGCCTTGCGCAACGCGCTGATTTTTATCGGCGGGATTGCCCTGATGTTGTTCACCTCGGTCAAGATGACCGCTTTGGTGCTGTGGCCGATCCCCGTGATTGTTTTGCCGATCATATTATTGGGGCGCAAGGTGCGGCTTTTGTCCAAGGCCAATCAGGATCTGATCGCGGAATCAAGCGGCGATGCGTCCGAACAACTGCTGGCCGCACAGACGGTGCAGGCCTTTTCACACGAGGCAATCAGCCAAAATCGGTTTGGCAACGTGACCGAAAAAAGTTTCGATGCCGCCCGCAAGCGAATTGCGACCCGCGCGATATTGACCGCGATCGTGATCTTTATCGCCTTTTCCAGTATCGTGGGTTTCCTTTGGATGGGGGCAAATGACGTGCGGTCGGGCGTGCTGACCGAAGGCGAACTGGTGCAATTCCTGATTTACACAATCATGGTCGCTGGTGCGATGGCAGCACTTACCGAAATCTGGGGCGAATTGCAGCGTGCCGCAGGGGCAACCGAACGGTTGGTTGAACTGCTGACGGCCGTCGATACGGTCGATGATCCGCAGCAGGCGCTGCCGGTGCCATCTGCGCTGCGAGGGCAAATCAGTTTTGATGACGTCAGCTTCAGCTATCCATCGCGCCCTGGTATCGCAGCATTGGACCATGTGACCCTTGATATCAAACCGGGCGAGACGGTGGCGCTGGTCGGGCCATCCGGTGCGGGCAAGACGACGATCATACAGATGGTGCTGCGGTTCTATGATCCCCAATCGGGTGCGATCCGGCTGGATGGGGTGGATCTGCGCGATATGAAACGCAGCGATTTCCGCGCTCATATTGCGCTGGTGCCCCAAGACCCGGTGATCTTTGCCGATACGGCCCGCGAAAATATCCGCTTTGGCCGCCCGGACGCGACAAACGCCGAGGTCGAGGCCGCCGCCCAGGCTGCGGCTGCGCATGATTTTCTCACGGCATTACCCAATGGCTATGACAGCTATGTGGGTGAACGCGGTGTGATGCTCTCGGGGGGGCAGAAACAGCGTATCGCCATTGCCCGCGCGATTCTGCGTGATGCGCCGATCCTGCTTTTGGACGAAGCGACCAGCGCGCTGGACGCCGAAAGCGAGCGTGCGGTGCAGCACGCAGTCGATGCTCTGGCGCAGAACCGCACCACGCTGATCGTGGCACACCGGCTGGCCACAGTGAAAAAGGCGGACCGGATCGTCGTATTCGATGCCGGACAAATCGTGGCGCAGGGCACGCATGACAGCCTTGTCGCCCAAGGCGGGCTTTATGCGCGGTTGGCACGGTTGCAGTTCACTGAAGGTCTGGCGGCGGAATAATCGGTCGTTTCGTAGCGTCAGACTTGCGTCGCATTGCCTGTTTGCGCAACCTCTGTCCCCAAGGGGAACCCCGGCCACGATCATATGGCTGGGCGAAAAACAGGGAGGGACAGGCATGGTCTACGCGAATTTCGCCGACCGCAACGCGATCGAGAATGAAACCCCGTGGGAGGCGCGGGATCTGCCCGCAACGACCTATGGCTTGCTGTGCGGGACGGCGGAAAAATTCGGCACACGCAATGCGGTAAGTTATCGCTTGATGTCGGATCCCGCGTCAAAGTGCGAAACCCTGAGCTGGAATGATTTACGCGACAAGACGGGGCAGGCAGCGAACCTTTTCCGGTCGCTAGGTGTGGGCGAAGACGATGTGGTGGCCTATCTGCTGCCCAACGCGACCGAAACCGTGCTGACGTATCTGGGCGGGCAGGTGGCGGGCATTGTGAACCCGATCAACCCGCTGCTGGACGCCGAGCAGATTGCCGCGATCCTACGGGAAACCAACGCCAAGGTTCTGGTCACACTCAAGGCGTTTCCCAAGACTGATGTGGCGCAAAAGGCGGCCGAAGCCGTGCGCTTTGCCCCCAATGTGAAAACCGTGCTTGAGGTGGACCTGCACCGTTATCTGACTGGCGTGAAACGGCTGATCGTGCCGCTGATCCGGCCCAAAAACCCGGTCAACCATGACGCCCGGGTGCTGGATTTCAACGCAGAACTGGCCAAACACGCAACCACGCTGACATTCGCCGACAGTGAATCAGACCGGGTTGCCGCCTATTTCCACACCGGTGGCACGACGGGGATGCCCAAGGTGGTGCAGCACCGATATTCCGGTATCGTTTACAATGCATGGCTTGGCGCGCGGCTGTTGTTCACGGAAAAAGATGTGCAGATGTGCCCGCTGCCGCTGTTCCATGTTTTTGCGACCATCGTATCGCTGGGCGCTTCGCTTGGCTCGGGCGCGGAAATCGTCTTTCCCACGCCGCAGGGGTATCGTGGCGAAGGGGTGTTCGATAATTTCTGGAAACTGATTGAAAAGCACAAGGTGACTTTCATGATCACCGTGCCAACGGCCATGTCGGCACTGATGCAACGCAAGGTGGATGCCGATATTTCCACCTTGCGGCTGGCTTTTTGCGGGTCCGCACCATTGCCGCTTGAACTTTACAAACGGTTCGAGGCCGCAGCCGGTGTCACCATCTGCGAAGGTTACGGGCTGACCGAAGCGACGTGCCTTGTGTCGATCAACCCCCCTGACGGTGAAAAAAGGGTTGGCTCTATTGGCATACCTTTTCCGTATACAGATGTCCGGATCGTCTCTGTCACGTCGGGCAAGGACTGTGCTGTCGATGAAATCGGCGAAATCTGCGTGTCCAACCCCGGCGTTTACGGCGGCAAGACCTACACAGAGCCGGAAAAAAACGACGGGCTGTTTTACCCGGGAACCGCGTCCGATACGCAGTATCTGCGCACCGGCGATCTGGGGCGCAAGGATGAAGACGGCTATCTGTGGATCACGGGCCGCGCCAAAGACCTGATCATCCGCGGCGGCCACAACATCGACCCCGCCGAAATAGAAGAGGCGCTGGCCGGGCATGAGGCCGTCGCCTTTGCAGGGGCCATCGGACAACCTGATGCCCATTCAGGTGAAATCCCCTGCGTCTATGTGGAACTTGTCGCGGGGGCCGATGTGACGTCGGATGACCTGTTGGCGTATGCCAAGGACCATATCCACGAACGGGCTGCACATCCGAAAGTGCTTGAAATTCTTGACGAATTACCGAAAACGGCCGTCGGCAAGATTTTCAAACCCGACCTGCGCAAACGGGCGATCACACGGGTTTTTGACGCAACCCTGACCAAGGCCGGACTGGACGCGAAAGTCGCCAGCGTGACCGAAGATAAAAAACGCGGTTTGGTCGCGCATATTGCCAAAACCGGCGCAGTAGCGGATGAAGATGTCAGCAAGGCGCTGGGGGCCTATACCATCCCATGGGAATGGGCCGTATGAAACCCTGACGCCACTTGAACAAACGGGAGGAGAACCTAATGACGAAACTGGCATTTTTGGGTCTTGGTGTAATGGGTTACCCCATGGCGGGGCACCTGCAGGCCGCGGGCCATGATGTGACGGTCTACAACCGCACCACCGCCAAGGCCGAGGCTTGGGCGAAACAATACGGCGGCAATTTCGCCGCGACGCCCGCAGCTGCCGCGCAGGGTGCCGCGATGGTCATGGCCTGCGTCGGTAACGACGATGACCTGCGGTCGGTCTGTCTGGGCGATGACGGGGCCTTTGCCGGCATGGACAAGGGGAGCGTGTTTGTCGATCACACCACCGTTTCCGCCGCTGTGACCCGCGAACTCTATGCTGCGGCCGCCGAAAAAGGGATCGCCTTTGTCGATGCGCCTGTGTCGGGCGGTCAGGCGGGGGCTGAGAACGGGCAGCTGTCGATCATGTGTGGGGGTGATCAGGCCGAATACGACCGCGCCGAACCTGTCATGAATTGCTATGCCAAACTTTGCCGCCGGATTGGTGACAGCGGCGCAGGGCAGATGACCAAGATGTGCAACCAGATCGCTATCGCGGGTTTGGTTCAAGGTCTGTCCGAGGCGCTGCATTTCGCGCAGAAGGCCGGGCTTGACGGGCGGTCCGTCGTCGAGGTGATCAGCCAGGGCGCGGCGGGTAGCTGGCAAATGTCGAATCGCTATGAAACCATGCTGGATGATCACTTTGAACATGGCTTTGCAGTAGACTGGATGCGCAAGGATCTGGGGATTTGCCTTGATACCGCCAATGAAAACGGGGCCAGTCTGCCGGTCACGGCGCTTGTTGATCAGTTCTACAAGGATGTCCAGAAAATGGGCGGCGGTCGGTGGGATACGTCGTCATTGCTGAAACGATTGCAGGCGATGGGCTAGCCGCCTTATCATCGGTTGACCGGCTGCGGTCTTAGAACAATGTGATATCAGCGGCGGGCGGCGACGCCCGCCTTACGGTTTCGGCGATCGGTGCGGGCCCGGTGATCTGCATCTGTCGGGCCGCACCGGAATGTGGGTTGAACTGCACCCTGCGGGCCTTGTCTCCGCCCAGACTTTTCGAGGTGCAGGCAATCCCTTCACGATCCAGAAAATCGATTGCAAAGGTCGCGTTGGTTTCGCCAATATCGCGCGAATGTTGCGTCATGCGCGCACCGCCAAACAGTTTGGCCTGTAATTGCCGCCGTTCGCCGCCGGCTTGCAGAACCTTGTTGATCAACAACTCCATGGCATTGACCCCGTATTTCAAATCAGCGCTTTGCGTATAACCGTAGTCTGCCAACAGGAAATGGTTCATCCCGCCGACCCCTGCGGTGGCATCGAACAGGCACACAGCGACGCATGAGCCCAACACAGTCGAAAGCACAACTTCTGGATCTGCAGAAACAGCATAGTTGCCTTGTATGACCGTGATCGTCTTTTCAGCCGGGGCGGTCTGAAAACAATCCGTCATGACGCAGCCATGGCTTGTGACATCATCAGGATTGCAGCGCCAATTTTTGGCAGTGGCAGTTCGGTTTCAATACCGCCCATGGCCTTTGCGACGCGCGGCATGCCGTAGACCACGGATGTGGCAGCATCCTGTCCGACGGTCCGCGCACCCGCATTGCGCAGTTCCGTTATTCCTGCGGCACCGTCGCGGCCCATTCCTGTCAGAAGGGCCGCTGTCACATGTTCGGCATGGCCCACCGCGGAGCGAAACAGCGCATCTACCGAGGGCCGGTGCCCCGATATTGGGGGGGCCGATTTCAGCGACATTTCCCGGGTGCTTCCCGCGCGCAACTGCAGGTGGGCCGTATCGCCGGGTGGCAAGTAGATTTCGCCTCTGGAAAGGGGCAGCCCATTGCGTGCGGGCAAAACCCTGGCTGCAGTGGCCCCGTCAAGAAGCCGGATCAGGCTACGCGCATAGCTACTGCCCGTATGCTGAACGATCATGGTTGGTGGGCAATCGGCCGGAAACTCTGAAATGATTTGCAACAGTGCATCGACCCCGCCTGTTGATGATCCGATCAGAATGATCCGATAAGGGTCTATGATGTGTCTGGCCTGACTTTGCCCGCTGGTTGCTGGCGGCCAATTGCCTGTAGCCGGGGCCTGTTTCAGTGCCGCGATGAGCACACTGTCGGGGGCGTCTGCGGTGATCCTGGCGACGTGCCCTGCCATTATGGGCGCGATGGTCACGTTGCCGATTTCGGCGGCATCCTCCAATATGACACATCCAATGCCGAGAATGCGTAGCAGGGCATGGAGCAGTTCGAATTCCGGACGGTTCGCCAGTTGGGCACAGATCAGAATGCAATCGGGGCGATGATGTTCGGCATAGTCGTAAGTGTCGTGCAATTCACTGACGATGCGGACGACATTGATGCCCTCAAAGCGCTGTATTCTTGCACGCAGTCGGGCCTTTTGTATAGAGGATCGATGGGCAATGACGACTTGCATCAGGGCGGCTTTCCGTTAGGCGTGACGGTGGCAACCTGCCAGCGTCACTATTGTGTAAAATGAACATTGATGACGACCGGTCCTTTCCGCGCATCATCGGTTGTCTTGGGTGAATTGGCTCGCAATGTCTGGTTTCGGCTGGCATCGCGGCCCGCCGAACTTCAAAGGACAAAACAAGACTGTCCGCGGCAAGACCATCAGAAAAGCGAGACATGTCCTGCATCATGCGGCTGTGATTTATTATTCTCCTTCCCTGTCTGTTCGTGCGCAAGAAGGTTCCGCAACGTTTCAAGGCGCACAGGTGCGATCACGTCAGCGATAGAAAGTTGATTTTCATGCATCCGGTGTTCCGAGAGCCGATGCATCAGTTGCGCAAGCTCCTCGATTATCTGCAGAACGTGATCAAGCTGCTGGATTGACGCAGGAACTGTCGCCTGAGGTCCATTCGCTTCTACACCGTCCAGAATACTGGTTTCGACCTCGCAAACCATGTGGTGCAGGTTGTGCATGGCCGATGTCAAACGCGCCAACAAGGTCGAGACGTGCAACTGTGGTGCGGTATCTCGCGGTGCGGTCATAGCCGGCCAACCACGCTTTCAATACATTGTTTCAAGCTGGCGGTGGTGAACGGTTTCTTTATGATGTTGTTCAACCCAAGTGACTTGCCCTTTGTAACGATGTCTGGCGTTGGATTGCCGGTCACAAGTATGAAGCCCATACGCGCGGTCGATTTGTTTTGACGCAGTGCCGCGAGCAGTTCCAGTCCGTCCATCCCGGGCATGTTGTAATCGGACAGGACCAGGTGGACTGGATCTGCGACCAGTTTCGTCAAGGCGGCACGCCCGTCGTTTTCAGCCTGGTTTTTCCAGATCCCCATCTCTTCGATGGCTTGGACCAGCAATCCGCGGCTGACGCCCATGTCATCGACGATCATCACGCGTAAAGAGTCTTTCAGGCTCATTTCAAATCTTTCTGTTGTGTCCGATTTACTCGTCAGTCTGTCGTGTTCAATTTCTGGTAGGTCGTGATGCCGACATTCCTGAAATAATTCACGGCGTCGCCTGATAATCGTTCCGAATGTCCAATCATCAGATACCCGTCGGGCTTGAGTATCTGTGCGAACCGACGCCACAAACGCACCTGTGTTTCTTTGTCGAAATAGATCGCGGCATTACGGCAGAAGATGACATCGAATCCACGCTTCATTGGCCATTGGTCGATAAGGTTCAGTGGACCAAATGAAATCAGGTTCCGCAATTCCGAGCGCATACTGAAGGTGCCGGAAGGATCTTGGATAGTGCCAACCATCAGGTCACGATAGGCCGCCGGTATCGCGCCGAGCTGATCTTTCGGGTATATGCCCGCCTGTGCCTTCTGGATCATGACAGGATCCACATCTGTGCCCAGCACCTTGATGTCGCGATTATTGGCATCGGGGCACAGATCGATAATCATTGCTGCGAGGCAATAGGCCTCTTGTCCAGCGGAACAGGCAGATGACCAAATCCGCAGGCAGTCACCACTGCCAGCCTTTTCCAACAAATGTGGCAGAATATCATCACGCAACTGTTTGAAGTGATGTTCCTCGCGGAAGAAATGTGTGACATTCGTGGTCAGTGCAGATAGCAGCTGCATATGTTCCTGTGTGTCGCCGGGGGTGTCCAGCAAAGCACAGTATTCCCGAAAACTACCGAGACCGAGCGCGCGCAGCCGTCGGGCCAGGCGTGAATAAACCAGCGCCTTTTTCGAGGATTGAAGAAAAAGACCGTATTTGCGGCTGGCCAGATCTGCGATCATTTTGAAATCAGCATCCGAGAACGCATATTCCTGCAGGTGGTCCTTTTTGCGCAATGCGGCGTTATGAAGGGTCATGCAGGCACCTGCTCAGCGCCGGGCTGTAGTGCTGATAGGTTGATGACCTTAGTCATGTCGTCACCCACAGCAATTACGCCAAGTATCGCGCGTATCGTGGCATCTTCTGGGCTGCGTGGCGTTTCACGGACCATGTCGGAGCCGATACCAAGGATTTCGGAAACCGATTCAACCAGTAAGCCGACAATACGATCTTCGATGGCTGTAATGATGATAACATGACGTTCAGATGGTGATATCCGCTCAAAACCGAGTTTCGCGGCGAGATCGATGATCGGAATCACTGCCCCGCGTAGATTGATGACACCCAGTACATATTGTGGTGAATGTGGCAGGATCGTCACCGGTGTCCATCGCCGAATTTCCCTGATCTGTGTAATTTCGATGCAGAAGTTCTGGCCACCTGCGACAAGGGTCACGAATTCCATCTGTCTGGCTTGGCTTTTTTTGTCAGGCGGCGACATTTGACCGACCTCTCTCATTTTTCAGATTGATGTGCGATTGGGTGCCGGTATCAGAGGTGATTGCATCTGGGTCGATAATCAGTGCGATTTTTCCATCGCCCAGAATTGTTGCACCGGAGACACCGAAAATTTCGCCATAGTTGCCCTGCATGCTTTTGACGACGACTTGGCGCTGGTCAAAAATATCATCGACAGCCAAGGCACATTGCGGAATGTTTTCAGTTTCGATCAGCAGGAGAACCCTCTCTGTCATTGGTTTGCCGGACGGCGGCTGGCCAAGCCGTGCGGCCAGATCAATGATCGGGACGTAGTCGCCCCTGATCCTGAGAAGTTCGCTGTTCAGGCCGATCTTGGAAAGGTCACTTGCTGACGGTCGCACCGTTTCAAGTATGGCGGTAATCGGGACGACCATAGTTTGTCCGCTAATATTGATGATCATGCCGTCCATCACGGCCAGGGTCAGGGGCAGGGTGATTGAAAAAGTTGTTCCATGCCCGGGAACCGTGGTGATGGAGACACGGCCCCCCAAGGCCGTGATTGCGGTCTTGACCACATCCATCCCGACACCGCGCCCTGATAGGTTGGTGATTTCGGCCGCGGTAGAAAAACCAGGCGCAAATAACAGGTGATCGATCTCCTGATCTGTCAGCAGCGCGTCATCTGCGACCAGACCCTTCTTGATGGCAATATCCCGGATCCTCGGACGGTTCAGCCCGGCCCCGTCATCGGCTATTTCGATTACGATACTGCCTGAGCGCTGACTGGCGGAAAGACGCAAAATACCCTGTGGAGGCTTACCCGCTGTGATTCGCGCTTGCGGGGATTCGATGCCATGGTCGATTGCATTGCGGATCATGTGGGTTAACGGATCGGCCAAGCGTTCGACGACAGTCTTGTCAACCTCGGTATTTTCGCCTTCGGTGATCACTTCTATGTCTTTGCGTGTCACGTCACAGGCTTCCCGTGCGATGCGCAACATGCGCTGGAAGAGCGGTTTGACGGGCTGTGCCCGGATGGCCATCACGCCTTCCTGAATTTCCCGGGCAAGCAGTTTATAGTCGTCAAGATCCGCGAAAAGTTCTGCCGAATTGGGAAGGTTGGCTTCTTGAAGTCGTTGAGAGATGACCGATTGGTTGATGATCAATTCACCAACGGCATTGATCAACCGGTCAACACGTTCGGGATCGACACGTAATGTCGTGGCCGTCTTTTTGGCGGGACGATCTGTGGTATCTTGCTGGCTGGCATTATCCGGTGTCGGCGTGGGCACATCTACTTGGGGCGGCACTGCGACATTGATGGGGTCAATAGTGCCTGCGTCAACATGACTGCTTTCTATCTGAAAATCACAAAGATCATCGACGAACTGGAATACCTCAAGGATCGGCAGATCTGTGGTGGGACCCGAGAGCGTTACCGTCCAGATCAAATAGCCGTCGTTGCATTCAAAGTCGTCAAGGCTGTCGGGCAGTCCGGCGGTATCGACCGAAACCGTTGTCAGACCCAATTCCCGAAGCGCAATGACCAAGAGCAGAGGATCATGTCCGCAGGCGTAAAATTCCTGTCCGGGCCGAAAGGTGATCTTGTAATCTTGCGACGGGGTGTCTGGGTCATCGAAATCAAGGGGCATGGCCTCGAAAACAAAATCATCAGCGGCGTTTTCAGCCTCGGGGCCAAGGACGGATTGCAGTTCCGCAAGGACAGGATCGACAACGTCGCGATTGGCCGGGGTCTGGTTGCGCGCATCGTCGACCAGATCGGCAAGGATGTCGCCTGCTCGCTGTAAGGTGCGCAACAAGCTATCATCGGTTCGCAAGCGGTGCGCGCGCACTTCATCAAGCACTGTTTCGAATTTATGCGCAAAACCAACAAGTTCATCCAACGCAAAGGCACCAGCCGCGCCCTTGATCGAATGGACAGCCCGAAAAACGGCATTGAGCGTCTCATCATCGGCCCGCCCGTCGCGCATGTCGACCAACCCTTCGGACAGGGCGACAACAAGATCTTCGCATTCTTCAAAGAACGTATCCAGGATTGAAGGGTCATGCGCCATGCCTATACCCCCGTTAGCCGCTTGATCACGGCGACCAGCGATTCATCATCAAACGGCTTTACGATCCAGCCTGTCGCACCAGCCTTGCGAGCGCGTTCCTTCAACGCATCCCCGCTTTCGGTGGTCAGAACCAGCACGGGGACAGCACGGTTCCTGTCGCCCCCCCTGATGTCCGAGATCACGCCGAAGCCATCCTTGTTCGGCATGTTGACGTCAGTGATCACAAGATCGGCGGATTCTGCGTGAAACTTGTTCACGCCATCCACACCGTCAACCGCCGTTGTGACACGATAGCCCGCCTTTTCCAGCGTCATTGTCAGCAAGTTCCGGATTGTCCGTGAATCGTCGATTGCAAGGATATGTGCCGTCATGCCACGCCCTCACCTTCGGACAAAAGACTGTCCAGGCCGAGGATTGCCAGACAGTTGCGAAAATCGTCAGAGGGCGCTTCAAGTGTGAAGGGCAGGTTTTTCGCAGCCCATGTTGTCGCCGCCATCTGTATCAGTTGTGCGGCAAGCCCACCCAACCGCGTGACACGGGCGCAGTCGAGCGTGACCGGCCTGCCTTCAGCGTGTTGGAGGAAGACATGGAGAGTCTGACACTCTTCCACTTTCAAAATTGGCGGAAGGTCAAAACGCGCGGTGTCCAAAGTCATTTCGGGCAATCCATTTCATCAGGCAGAACGTGAGCCTTCTGTATGGGGCACGGTGACTTAATTTGACGTAAACAAGATCGAAAAGGTGCCTCGCTGCGGCAGCGACGTGTCCCGGTCTGCAATTTGGTTTGTCAAAAACATACTATTATGACAGTAAATCGGCATAATCGCTGGTTTGCTGTCATAAATGTATTTGCGGTTGACGGAATGATATAGGCCGTGCCGGAGGGAAACCGGCAGGGTAAGGCACGCGTTGCAACTTCATTCGCGATTTCTGGGAGGAAAACATGACATCTCTTCGCAATACTGCGCTGGGGCTGACCCTTGGGGTCGCCGGTGCATCCATGGCTTTCGCCGGTGAGCTGACGATCGCCACCGTCAACAACGGCCATATGATCGAAATGCAGAAACTGACCCCTGCATTCGAGGCCGCAAACCCCGGCATTACCGTAAATTGGGTCACACTGGACGAAGGCACGCTGCGGAGCCGCGTGACAACCGACGTTACCACCAAGGGCGGCCAGTTCGACATCATGACAATCGGCATGTACGAGGCGCCGATCTGGGGGCAGCGTGGCTGGCTCGAGGCGCTGGAATTCAGCGATGCCTATGACGTGGCAGACATCCTGCCTGCCATGCGCAACGGTCTGAGCCACGACGGCACGCTTTATGCCGCGCCGTTTTATGGTGAAAGCAGCATGATCATGTATCGCAAGGATCTGCTTGATGCTGCCGGCATGGAAATGCCCGACAACCCAAGCTGGGGTCATGTGGCCGATGCCGCCGCCGCGATGACCGACAAGGACAACGGCGTTTACGGGATCTGTCTGCGCGGCAAGCCGGGGTGGGGCGACAACATGGCGTTTCTGTCCACCATGGCCAACAGCTTTGGCGCGCAGTGGTTCAACGAAGACTGGACGCCTGCGCTGGATAGCCCCGCATGGAACCACGCGGTGACATTCTATGTCGATCTGCTGAACAACTATGGTCCTCCGGGGTCCAGCGGCAATTCGTTCAACGAAATCCTTGCGCTGATCAACGAGGGTAAATGCGGCATGTGGATCGACGCGACAATCGCGGCATCCTTCGTGTCCAACCCCGAACAGTCACAGGTTGCAGATGTCATCGCATTCGCGCAGTCGCCACAGGCCGTCACGACGCGCGGTTCGAACTGGCTCTGGGCCTGGTCGCTCGCCATTCCCGCAGGCACCAACAACGCCGAAGAAGCCAAGACATTCATCGAATGGGCCACCTCGAAAGAGTATATCGAGCTGGTTGCCGCAACGAATGGCTGGGGCGCTGTCCCGACAGGCACACGTCAGTCCACCTACGACAACCCCAACTTTACTGACGCTGCCGTGTTCGCAGAGGCAGAGCTGAAGGCGATCCTGTCGGCTGATCCTGAAAATTCGACGCAGAACCCATCACCTTATGTTGGTGTGCAGTTTGCGGCGATCCCTGAGTTTCAGGCGATTGGCACGGCTGTCGGTCAACAGATGACAGCCGCACTTGCCGGTGACATCACGGTCGAGGAAGCACTTGCGAACGCGCAGGAAGCAGCCGATCGCGAAATGCGCAAGGCAGGTTATTACTGACCTTCCCGGTCGGGGGCGGCGTTCGCGCGGCCCCCGATTGTCGCCCCGTCAACTGCCGCGCGCGGGGCGTCAACGCGCCAATTCTCTTGAACGAGGGACAACCCCATGAACCCGACACTTGTCAGATGGCTTCAAGCCCCCAGCATCATCGTCCTGTTTTTGTGGATGATCGTGCCGCTGAGCATGACGGTCTATTTTTCGACCATTCGCTATAACCTGCTCTATCCAGAGCGGTCCGGGTTCGTCGGCTTGTCCAACTATGAATTCTTCTGGACCGACCCTTCTTTCTTTCCGGCACTGTTCAACACATTGGTGCTGGTGGGGTCGGTCCTGGCCATCTCGGTCGTTTTGGGTCTGGCCATTGCCATGCTGATCGACCGGCCATTTCGGGGGCGCGGCATTGTCCGGGTCATGCTGATTTCGCCCTTCTTCATCATGCCCACGGTCAGCGCGCTGGTCTGGAAAAATATGATGATGAATCCGATTTATGGGCTTTTTGCCGTTGTGGCCCAGGCCGTCGGCGCCGAACCGATTGACTGGCTGGCGCAGTTTCCGCTGTTGTCGATCATCATTATCGTCAGTTGGCAATGGACGCCTTTTGCAATCCTGATCTTCATGACCTCGCTACAAAGCCAGGATCAGGAACAAAAAGAAGCGGCCACTTTGGACGGCGCGGGCTTTTGGGCACAATTCTGGAACCTCACACTGCCGCATCTGGCGCGCCCGATTTCCATCGTCCTGCTGATCCAGATGATCTTTCATCTGTCGATCTTTGCAGAAATCTATGTGACCACGGGCGGCGGTCCGGGCGTGCAATCGACCAACCTGACCTTCCTCATCTTCACCCAGGCGCTTCAGGGGTTCGACATCGGTGTCGCCTCGGCCGGGGGTGTCTTTGCAATCATTCTTGCCAATATCGTCGCGATCTTTCTGATCCGCGCGGTCGGCAAGACATTGACGGTGTGACCCATGACTGACAAGCAAATCGCCCAGCTCAAAGACAGGATCGCCGTCGTGGCGGCCTGGATCGTGGCCTGCCTGTTCTTTTTCCCGATCTTCTGGATGGTGCTGACCAGCTTCAAGACGGAATTGCAGGCCATTGCGGTCCCACCGAAACTGTTCTTTGAACCGACGCTTGAAAACTTCACCCTGATTCAGGACCGGACCGATTACACCAAATTCGCGTTGAACTCGATCGTCACATCGGTTGGTGGGACGCTGCTTGCGATGCTGATCGCGATTCCGTCGGCCTATGCGATGGCGTTCAACCCCGGACGCTGGACCAAAGATATTCTGATGTGGATGCTGTCCACGAAAATGCTGCCTGCGGTCGGCGTGTTGATGCCCATTTATCTGCTGTCGCAGAAACTGGGGCTGCTGGACACGCGGATTGTGCTGGTGGTGATCTATGCCATGATCAACCTGCCGATCATCATGCTGATCCTGTTCAACTATTTCCGCGAGATTCCCAAGGAAATTCTGGAAGCATCGCGCATGGACGGCACATCGACGTATAACGAAATCACGCAAATTGTAATGCCGCTGGCATGGGGCGGGATCGCTTCAACCGCGCTTTTGTCCATCGTGCTGTGCTGGAACGAGGCGTTCTGGGCGATCAACCTGACGGCGGCGGATGCCGGCACGTTGCCGGCGCTTGTTGCGTCGTTCTCATCGCCAGAGGGGCTGTTCTGGGCCAAACTTTCGGCGGTATCCACGCTGGCCTGCGCGCCTATCGTGGTCTTTGGCTGGCTGTGTCAGAAACAGCTGGTGCAGGGCCTGACATTCGGAGCCGTGAAATGAACCCGGCACCGACAGACCTGACAGGCAAGGTGGCGGTCGTCACGGGCGCGGCGGGCGGTATCGGTGATGCGGCGGTGCGCCATCTGGAGGCGCTTGGCGCGCGCATTTACGCCACTGACGTCGCGCCCGACTATGACGGACCAGCAACTTACCGACCCTTCAATCTGCTTGATGATGCAGGGCTTGCGGGGTGTTGTGACTGGATTGCCGGCATCCAGCCTGACATCTTGTTCAATAACGCGGCCATTTTCGACATGGGCGACGTGTTACAGGCTGATCTGGCGCAATACGACCGGCTTTTCGGGGTGAATGTCCGCGCGTTCTATGCGGTCATGCAGGCTGCCGCCCGCGCCATGGTCGCTGCTGAAAAGCCTGGGTCGATCATCAATCTGGCCAGCCAAGCCGGCCACCGGGGTGAAGCGCTTGTTGCGCATTATTGCGCGACCAAGGCCGCTGTCATCAGCTATACGCAATCCTCGGCCTTGGCGCTGGCACCGCACAAGATCCGCGTCAATGCGATTTCTCCCGGTGTGATCGACACCCCGATGTGGGGGCATGTGGACGCGCTTTTCGCGAAGTTCGAAGGCAAGGCACCGGGACAGAAGAAACGCGAAGTCGGAGAGGCTGTGCCCCTTGGTTATATGGGCAATCCTGCCGATGTCGCGCGGGTTGCCGTTTTTCTGGCCACGGAACAATCATCCTATATCACCGCCCAGACGCTATGCGTCGATGGCGGCAACGTGCTGCGTTGATCTGATGTCGATCATTCACCCCGAAATTGAACTGGTCGATCGCAGCACCCAAAGCATCCGCTATCTGGAACATGGCTGGCCCAGCGACCTGTGCCGCTGGCACGCGCATGAAGAATACGAATTACACCTGATCACCGCGACAAGGGGCAAGGCGTTTGTGGGAGATTATATTGGTGATTTTCAGCCCGGCACTCTTTTTCTGACCGGGCCCAACCTGCCGCATAACTGGATCACGGATGAGGTCTGGAAGGAACCTGTCGCGGTACGTGATATGCTGGTGCAGTTCAGTCAAAACAGCATCGACCGCCTTGCACGGGCCTTTCCCGAATTTGGCGAGGTGCGTCACACTTTGCTTGCCGCGCAGTCGGGGATCGAATTCACCGGGTTCAACGCCACCTTTGCGCGCGGTCATTTCGAGGCGATCCGCGACAGTGTCGGACCGGAACGTATTCTGGCCTTTATCCGGTTTCTGGTGCGGCTGAACGAACATGCCGAAAAAAAAGAACTCTCCGTGGCCAAGCTGGTGCAGCCCAAGGATGGCGGCAAACACACACGGATCGGTGCCGTTGTCGATCATATCGTTCAGAACTTTGCCGATGAACTGTCGGTCGATGCTGCCGCTGCGATGGCGGGGATGAGTGGGGCGACCTTCAGCCGGAATTTCCACGCAATCACTGGCAACCGTTTTATCGAATTCGTGAACCGCGTGCGGATCGGCCAGGCCTGTAGCCTGCTTTATGCCACCGACGAACAGGTGACGACGATCTGCTATCAGGTTGGTTTTCAGAACCTTGCAAATTTTAACCGTCATTTCCTCAAGATGAAGGGAACGACCCCATCCGCTTACCGCGACATCGCGCGCAAAGAGCTGATGACAACCCAGGAGCGGTTATGATGCGGCATCAGGCCTGGCCAGCAATAACGCAAACCAACTATGACCGCAGCGCCTGCACGGCGGGCGTGGTGCATCTGGGATACGGGGCGTTTCACCGCGCGCATCAGGCGGCTTATCTTGATGACTACATGGAAGAAACCGGCGATCTGCGGTGGGGGATCATCGCTGTGAACCTGCGCGCGGCCGAACAAGACAGTTTTGTCGCCAATCAGGGGGCAAACGGCTATCTTCTGAAATCCGTAGCACCGGACGGCGAAACCGCCCTGCGGCGGGTGCGCAGCCATCTCGGCTTTGCCGACTGGTCGCAGGATCGCGAAGGCGTTGCCGCACTTTTGGCTGGTCCTGATGTGCGTATTGTCACGATCACCGTCACGGAAAGTGGCTATTATACCGACCCGGCCGGCGCGCTGAACCCGGCCGAACCCGTCATAGCCGCAGAGTTTGCGGGCGGAGCTGTCAGAAGCGTCTACGCCTGTCTGTGTGACGGTTTGGCCGCGCGGATGCAGGCGGGCGGAACGCCACTGACTATCTTGTGCTGCGACAACATCCGTAGCAACGGCAAGATGCTGCGCCGCAACCTGGCGGCCTATCTGGCAGGCACCGGTCAGGATGTACTGGCCGCATGGGTGGATGCGAACGTGACCTTTCCCTGTTCCATGGTCGACCGCATCACACCGCGCAGCACCCCCGAAATGCGGGCCGAGATCGAGGCCGCCCTTGGCCCGCAGGACGCCACACCGATCATGGCAGAAGCGTTCGTGCAGTGGGTTCTGGAAGATAACTTTGCAGGCCCGATGCCGGATCTGGCCAAGGTCGGTGTCACCGTAACCCCCGATGTGGACCCTTACGAGGAAGCGAAGATCAGAATTTTGAACGGCGGCCACACCAGCCTGACTTACATGGCTGCGCTGGAAGGTGTCGCAACCTTCGATGCCGCGATGGATCACCCCGATCTGTTCGACCACTTCTGGCGCTACGAAACGCAAGAAGTTCTACCGGGGCTGACCATCAAATTGCCCTTCGACAAGGCGGAATACCTCAAAAGCATCAGTGCGCGTTTCAAGAACGGGGCTATCGCCGATACCATCGCTCGGATCTGCGCCGACGGCATGGCAAAATTCCCGATTTTCATCCGACCCACGCTTGAGGGATGTTTGCAACAGGGGATCATGCCCGATTGCGGCATCGCCGCCGCAGCAAGCTGGTATGTCTTTGCCAAACATGTAGCCGCGGGGCGGATCGGATTTGACTATCTCGAACCCGGTTGGGACCTGCTGATGCCGATGCTGTCGGATGACGGCAAGGACAGTTTCGTGACTTCGCGACAGTTATGGGGCGATTTGCCCGTCATTTATCCCGCGTTCGCGGATGCACTGCGTGCACAGATCAAGGAAAAGGAAACAAAATGGCCGGTGTAACAATTCGCGACCTTCGCAAATCCTATGGCTCGGCAGAGGTCATGCACGGCGTTGACCTTGATATAAAGGACGGGGAATTTACCGTTTTTGTCGGACCTTCGGGGTGCGGTAAGTCAACATTGCTTCGGATGATCGCAGGGCTGGAGGAGATTACAAGTGGCACAGTTTCGATCGGCGACAGTGTCGTGAACGAGGTGGCGCCGTCCAAGCGTGGCGTTGCCATGGTGTTCCAGACCTACGCGCTCTACCCTCATATGAGTGTCTACAAGAACATGTCGTTCGGGCTGAAACAGGCCAAAACCCCCGAAGCCGAGATTGACCGAAGGGTCAAGGCAGCGGCAGAGGTTTTACAGATCACCGACTATCTGGAACGCAGCCCGCGCAACCTGTCGGGCGGACAACGCCAGCGTGTCGCAATCGGCCGCGCCATCGTGCGCGATCCACAGGTGTTCTTGTTCGACGAACCGCTGTCAAACCTTGATGCCGCGTTGCGGGTGCAAACCCGTCTGGAAATTGCGCGGCTGCATCAGCGGCTTGGTGCGACGATGATCTATGTCACACATGATCAGGTCGAGGCGATGACGCTGGCTGACAAGATTGTCGTTCTACGCGATGGCCGGATCGAACAGGTCGGCACGCCGATCGACCTTTATGAACGGCCGGCGAACGGGTTTGTGGCGCAATTCATCGGCAGCCCCAAGATGAACTTTTTCAACGTCGGTGAGGTTGTGAACGGCACCGCGCATGCCCCTGACGCAGATACCTATATCGGTATCCGGCCGGAACATATGCAGCCATGCGCGCTGGATACAGCGATCGTTTCCGGACGGCTTGAATTGATCGAAAACCTGGGTGAATACGCATTGGTCCATCTGATCGGTGAAGCTGGCAACGATTTCATCGTCAAGATGGAACAGGCGCCCGTTCAAGCCAAAGGCGACATGATCGGCTTTACCGCCCCTGTCGACCGTATTCACCGGTTTGACAAGGCAACCGGATTGCGCCACGATAGTTGACCTTGCCGATCACTGGGATGATCATATGGCCAATGGGCCGACCGGCGAACGTCCGGTCGGCCCATCGCTGTGTCAAAGGGATAAGGGACAGACAGTCATGCGCGCGCCTGCAGCAAAGCGTATCACAAATCAGGATCTTTTTGCCTTGCGTTGGCAGCGGGGCAGGCGTGATCTGATCGGTCCGTTGACCCGGCTTTATGGCGGGCAGATTGACCCTGAAGAGCTTCTGGACCGGCTGCGGGATTTGTTGACAAAACACTGGACGGCGCGCCCCGCTGATCTGCGTCGTCTTGATCTGGAACGTGACCTGAACCCGGACTGGTTTTTGGGGCAGGATATGGTTGCTTATGTATTCTACATTGACCGATTTGTCGGCAGATTGGATCATTTGCCATCCCATATTGATTATCTAGCAGATCTTGGCGTGACCTATGCGCACATGATGCCATGTCTGAAACCGCGCCCCGGTCCGTCCGATGGCGGCTATGCCGTTATGGATTATCGCCAGATCAATCCGGCGCTGGGCACGATGGCGGATTTCCAGAAGTCCAACCTGATGCTGCGCGCGTCGGGGATCAGCCCCTGCATCGACATGGTGCTGAACCACACCGCCAAGGAACATGAATGGGCGGTCAAGGCCCGCGGGGGCGATCCGTTCTATCAGGCGTTCTATCGGATGTTCGATGACGATCGCCTGCCCAGGCAATATGAACAAACACTGGTCGAAATCTTTCCGACGCAGGCGCCTGGAAATTTCACCTATTATGACGATATCGGCAAATGGGTCTGGACCACCTTCAACGAATACCAATGGGACCTGAACTGGGAAAACCCCGAGGTGTTTCTGGCGGTGCTCGATACGATCCTGTTCCTTGCCAACAAGGGGGTCGAGGTGTTCCGGCTGGATGCTGTCGCGTTCATGTGGAAACGCATGGGAACGGGGTGTCAGAACCTGCCAGAGGTGCATGACATCTTGCAGGCGCTGACGCAGGCCACACGTGTCGCCGCGCCCGCCGTCATTCACAAGGCAGAGGCGATCGTCGGCCCCACAGATCTGGTGCCCTACCTTGGCACTGGTTCCCATGCAGGGCGCGAAAGCCAGTTGGCCTATCATAACAATCTGATGGTGCAGTTCTGGTCGTCGCTGGCCGCCCGCGATACGCGGCTGATGACCCATGTCTTGCGCACGCATTTTCCCGAAAGTTTCCGCCGCGCCTGTTTCGCGACCTACATTCGCTGCCACGACGATATCGGCTGGGCCATAACCGAGGAAGATGCGGCCCATATCCCACCGATGACCGGCCCCGGCCATCGCGGGTTTCTTGCGGAGTTCTATACCGGCAGGTTTCCGGGCAGTTTCGCACGCGGGGCCGATTTCCAGTCGAACCCGGCCACAGGCGACAGGCGCACCAATGGCAGTTTTGCAAGCCTTGCAGGGTTAGAGGCCGCAGGCCACGCGGAAGATCCGCAGGCCGTCGATCTGGCCATTCGGCGTATTCTGATGGGCCATGCGCTGATCGCGTCGTTCGGGGGTATCCCGCTGATTTATATGGGTGATGAACTGGGGTTGATGAATGATTACAGCTACGCTGACGATCCGGTACTGGCCGACGACAGCCGCTGGATGCAGCGCCCCGCAATGGACTGGTCCAAGGCGGACACGCGCCATGACGTCAGCACGCCGCATGGGCGGATTTATCAGGGTGTGCGGCATATCATGGCCACGCGCAAGGGGGCGCTTCAGCTGGCGTCTGACATCCCCACACGGGTCGTCGATTGCGGCAATTCGGCTGTATTCTGCTATCAACGGTTAGGTGATGACCGGCAGGTGACCTGTTTGGCGAATTTCACCGAAGAAATACAGCAGGTGGCATTGGACCTGCCCGAAGGCGCGATTGATCTGCTAACAGGGCAGCCGCCTGAACGGGCTGGCGCACATGTGGTCCTGGGACCGTATGCCAACCTTTGGTTAAGGGCATAAAGGGCTGTCAGATCAGGTCGTTACGTCTGGTTCCGTCCGTCCGATATGCCCCTGAAAATCCGCCAGCGCCATCGTTGCGGCGCGCACCGGTTCCAGTCGGGACGGATCGTTCAGATTATCCGCGCTGAACGCTTCGAGATAACAGCGGATTGTCGCCCCTTGGGTGCCGGTGCCGGATGTGCGCAGCACGGCGCGCGCGCCGCCCTCGTACCAGATGCGCAGGCCCTGATGGTCGCTGACCGTTCCATCAACCGGATCGTGATAGCTGAATTCATCGCAGGCCTTGACCGTCAGATCGCCGAAGGTCTGACCGGGCAGGGTGCCAAGCCGGGCGCGCACACCATCAATCAACGCTGTCGCGGCCTCGGTTTGGACGGCCTCGTAGTCCAGTCTGGTGTAATAGTTGCGTCCAAATGTCTGCCAGTGATCCTGCATCAGATCGGCGACGGACATCTTGCGCGCAGCCAGAATGTTCAACCAGAAAAGCACCGCCCAAAGCCCGTCCTTTTCGCGGATATGGTCGGAACCGGTGCCGGCGCTCTCCTCGCCACAGATCGTGACGCGGCCGGCGTCCAGCAGGTTGCCAAAGAATTTCCAGCCGGTGGGTGTTTCATAGATCGCGATGCCAAGGCTTTTGGCCACCCTGTCGGCCGCACCGCTGGTTGGCATGGATCGGGCAACACCGGCCAAGCCACTTTTGTAGGCAGGCACCAGCGTCGCATTGGCTGCCAGCACTGCAAGGCTGTCTGACGGTGAGACATAGGCCCCGCGTCCCACGATCATGTTGCGGTCGCCGTCGCCATCCGATGCAGCCCCGAAATCGGGCGCATTCGGCCCCATCATTTGATCCATCAAATCTTTTGCCCAGACCGGGTTCGGGTCGGGGTGCCCGCCGCCGAAATCCGGCAACGGCGTGCCGTTGACGACCGATCCACGGGCGGCACCCAACGTGCCCTCAAGGATGGCCGTGGCATAGGGACCTGTGACGGCATGCATCGCGTCAAAACTGATGGTAAAGCCGCCTGCGAACAGCGCGCGGATCGCGTCGAAATCAAAGATTGACTGCATCAGCGCCTGATAGTCGGTCACCGGGTTGACCACGGTGATCTGCATGTCGCCAAGGGTTTGCGCGCCTTCGGTGCCAAGGTCCACGTCGTCAGCTTCAAGAATATCATAGCCGTCAATGGTTTCTGTCCGGGCAAAGATCGCGTCGGTTACATTTTCGGGGGCGGGGCCGCCGTTGGGGGTGTTGAACTTGATCCCGAAATCTTCGTCCGGGCCGCCGGGGTTGTGGCTGGCCGACAGGATGATGCCGCCGTCGGTCTTGTTCAGTCGGATCAGATGCGACGCCGCCGGGGTGGACAACAGCCCGTCACGGCCCACGATGATATGCGCCGCCCCATTGGCGGCGGCCATTTTCAGGATCGTCTGGATCGCGCGTTTGTTAAAGTAGCGCCCATCGCCGCCCACAACATAGGTTTTTCCGCCGGCTCCACCGATCCCGTCAAAGATGGCCTGCACGAAGTTTTCCAGAAAGCCCGGTTCCATGAAGATGCGGGTTTTCTTGCGCAGGCCGGATGTGCCGGGTTTCTGACCGCTGATGGGTGCGGTGGCGATGCGTGTCATTCTCTACTCCCCCTCGTGATATTCAAGTGTGATAGCGATAACGCTGGCGGCCTGAATGACCGCAGAGCGCTGGTCATGTTCCGTTCTTTTGTGCCCCGTCGGGTTACCCGTGTCGATCTGGCGGACCCATTGCGCACCCGGTGGGGCCTTGGGCAGTTTCATCTGCGCGCGCTTGCCCGAACGGTTGAATCCGATCACGACAACGTCGCGGTCGTTTTCGGTAAGCGTTGTTTCCGCCGAAGGCCGCTTGATCAGGCACAGTCGTGACAGGGCCGGATCGCGCCATTCAAGCGGTTGACCGTTGAAATCCGTCCAGATCACATCAGGCAAGCCGTCGCTTTCGCGTGTGCGGCTGTGCAGGAAATGCGATTGCCGCACTGCGGGGTGATCGCGCCGAAAGGCTGCAAGTCGCGCGACGAAATCGGTCAGCGCCCGGTCGGGGCGCCCCCAGTTGATCCAGCCTGATGCATTGTCCTGACAATAGGCGTTGTTGTTGCCGTTTTGAGAATTACCGATCTCGTCGCCGGCCAGCAGCATCGGCGTGCCCTGAGACAGGAACATCGTCGCAAGCATGTTGCGCGCGCGCCGTCCGCGGCGGGCAAGGATCACTGCATCATCCGTCGGCCCTTCGATCCCGCAATTGTCGGAATAATTTGCCGAATGCCCGTCGCGCCCGTCTTCAAGGTTCGGATCATTGTGGCGGTCGTTGTAGGCGCAGGTGTCGGCCAGTGTAAAGCCGTCGTGGCTGGTCACGAAATTGATCGACGCCCATGTGCGCCGCCCCGACCGGTCAAACATATCCGCAGACCCCAGCAGCTTTGAACCCAGTTCCTGTGTGCTGTGATCGTCGCCTTTCCAAAACCGGCGGGTGGTGTCGCGGAACGTGTCGTTCCATTCGGAAAACTCGTAAGGGAAATTGCCCAGCTGATAGCCCCCCGGCCCAAGATCCCAGGGTTCCGCAATAAGCCGGACCTGTGACAGCACCGGGTCTTGCCGCAATGCATCCAGAAATCCGCCATTGGGATCAAAACCATAGCTTTCGCGCCCTAATGTTGTCGCCAGATCAAACCGGAACCCATCCACCCCCATCTGGGTCACCCAAAACCGCAGGCTGTCGGTGACCATACGCAATACATGCGGGTTGATCATGTTCAGCGTATTGCCGGTGCCTGCGTCATTGACGTAATACCGGGGTTGCCCGCCGATCAGCCGATAATAGCTGGCGTTATCCAATCCGCGAAACGAAAGGGTCGGGCCACGGTGGTCGCCCTCGGCGGTGTGGTTATAAACCACATCAAGGATCACCCTGATGCCATTGTCATGGAATTTCTGCACCATCTTGCGAAAGCCGGTAAAGCCTTCGGGCCCGAAATAGCGCGGTTCAGGCGCGAAGAACCCGATGGTGTTATAGCCCCAGTAATTGCGCAGCCCCTTTTTGACCAAAAAACCGTCATCGGGAAAGGCTTGGACCGGCAATAGCTCGATCGTGCTGACGCCGATCTTGTGCAGATGGTCGATGATCGCATCCGACGCCAACCCCTCATACGTGCCGCGCAAATGTTCCGCGACGCCGGGATGCAGTTTGGTCAGCCCCTTTGCGTGCGCCTCGTAGATCAGTTCGGACGTGGGTGGCTGGGTCAGGGACGATAATGCAGGCTGGAACAGATCAGGGTGGGAAATGACGGATTTCGGCATGAAGGCCGCGCTGTCGCTCGTGCTGAACGAGAGATCGTCACTGCTGACGTCATAGCCATAAATTTCGGGCGCATCGGTAAATGTCCCGTGAAGTTCGTGGGTGTAGGGGTCAATCAACAGCTTGTTCGGGTTGAACCGATGGCCCTGTTCGGGCGCGTAAAGCCCATGCGCGCGGTAGCCGTATAACGTGCCGTGGGGCAGGCCGGATACGTAGCCGTGCCACACCGGGCCGGTGCGTTCGGGCAAAGGCAGGCGCTGCATCTCGGTTTTGCCATCGGGGGAAAACAGGCACAGATCGATCTGGCGCGCATGCTCGGAAAACACTGCGAAATTCGCGCCTTCGCCATCATGTGTGACGCCCATTGTCTTGGGCGTTCCGCTTTTGATCGCAAAGCGGCTCATATCAAGGTTTCGAACAGGGATAGATACGCGCGGGCAGAGGCATCCCAACCGACCGCCTGACGCATGGCCCGTCTTTGCATTCCTGCCCAGGTTTTTGGCTGCCCAAACAGATCGCATGTGCGCGCAATGGCCTGCTCCAGACCCACCGTCGTGACAGGTGCGAATTGCACACCGGTGGCGCAACCGGCATCCAGTGCGGCCAGATTTGCATCAATCACCGTATCGGCCAGCCCGCCGGTGCGTGCCACCACCGGGATCGTGCCATAGCGCAGCCCGTAAAGCTGGGTCAGCCCGCAAGGTTCGAACCGCGAGGGGATCAGGATTGCATCTGATCCTGCCTGCATCAGATGCGACAGGTTTTCATCATAACCGATGATCACGCCCACCTGTCCGCTATAGCGGCGGGCGGCGTTGGCAAAGGCCTGTTCCATTTCCTTGTCGCCGGTTCCCAAAAGTGCCAGTTGCGCGCCGTGGGCCAACAGCGACGGCAGAACCTTCAGCAACAGGTCCAGACCCTTTTGCGTGGTCAAGCGGCTGATCACGCAGAACAGCGGGCCATCGGCATGGGTCAGGCCGAACCGGTCTTGCAATGCGGATTTGTTCTGCGCTTTTTTCTTCAGGCTGCGCACCGAATAAGGGGACGGAATGCCGGGATCGGTTTCGGGGTTCCAGACATCCAGATCAATGCCGTTCACGATCCCCGTCAGGTCCGCACGCCGCGCCTGCATCACGCCATCCAGCCCCATCCCGAAATCGGGGTCCATCAACTCGCGGGCATAGGTGGGGCTGACGGTGGTGATCTTGGCAGCCAGCATCAGCCCGCATTTCAGGAAACTGAATCGCCCATAATATTCGCCCTTATCCACGCTGAACATATCCGCGGGCAGGCCCAACGGGCCCAGCACGCCGGCATCAAATACCCCCTGAAAGGCGATGTTATGGATCGTCATCACCGTCGGCACGGTGCTGCCTGCCGCTGCCAGATAGGCAGGCACAAGGGCGGCCTGCCAGTCGTGCGCGTTGACCAGATCGGGTGTCCATCCGTCCAGCGCGCCCATGGCGATCTGTGCGCCCACGTATGACAGCGCACCAAAGCGCAGGGCGTTGTCCGGCCAGTCCGTTCCATCAGGACCAAGGTATATGTTGCCCGCACGGTCAAACAGGTGCGGCGCGTCCAGCAACAACAGGTCCAGCCCACGCGCGGTGACCGCCACGACCCGTGCCGGACCGCCGTGCAGATCGGGCAGGGCCATCAATTCTGTGCCTCTGGCCAATTCACCCGACAGGGCAGGGTAGGCGGGCAGCAATATACGCACCTTTGTCCCCAGCGTTTTCAGCGCCTTGGGCACCGCGCCGATCACATCGGCCAGACCGCCGGTCTTGATGAAGGGCGCACATTCGGACGCCACAAAGAGGATATTCATCTAGGTTTCCAAAGCATCGATCATCTTTTTCGTAATCAGGCAGATCCCGTTTTCGGTGCGGCGGAACCGTTTTGCATCGACGGCGGCATCCTCTCCCACGATCAGGCCGGGTGGGATCTTTACCCCGCGGTCGATCACGACATTGGTCAACCGCGCCTTGCGCCCGATTTCCACATAAGGCATCGCCACGACGCCATTCAGTTCTGCATAGGAATGGGTTCGAACGCCGGTGAACAACAGGCATTGATCCAGCGTAGAACCTGAGATGATACAGCCCCCCGACACCATCGACGACACGGCGTGGCCTTTGCGCCCTTCCTCGTTGTGGATGAATTTGGCGGGTGGGGTCAGTTCCGAATACGTCCAGATCGGCCATTCATTGTCGAACAGATCCAGTTCCGGTTTGAAATCGGTCAGGTCGATATTGGCCTGCCAAAAGGCATCAACTGTGCCGACATCGCGCCAGTATGCTTTCTCCTCAAGCCCCGTCCGCACACAGGACCGGCTAAAGGGATGTGCAATGGCCTTGCCCGTGGCGACGATCTTGGGGATGATATCCTTACCGAAATCATTCTCGCTGCCGGGGTTTTCGGCGTCTTCGCGCAGTCGCTCGAACAGGTATTCGGTCTCGAACACATAAATGCCCATACTGGCCAGCGCATGATCGGGATCGCCGGGCATGGCGGGCGGATCGGCGGGCTTTTCGACGAATTCCAGAATGTTGTCGTTTTCATCCACATGCATCACGCCAAAGGCGCGCGCTTCCATGCGGGGGACTTCGATGCAACCGACGGTGACATCCGCACCGCTTTCGACGTGGTGCTTGATCATCAGCGAATAATCTTGCTTGTAGATATGATCGCCCGCCAGAATGACGATGTATTTTGGCGCGTATCCGGCAATGATATCAATGTTTTGCGTGACCGCGTCGGCGGTGCCGCGATACCAGTTGTCTTCGCCCAGTTGCTGACTGGCGGGCAGGATATCAAGGCTTTCGTTGCGTTCGGCCCGAAAGAACGACCAGCCGCGTTGCAGGTGCCGGATCAGGGAATGGGCCTTGTATTGTGTGGCCACGCCGATGCGCCGGATGCCGGAATTGACGGCGTTTGACAGTGGAAAGTCAATGATCCGCGTCTTGCCGCCAAAATACATCGCCGGTTTGGCGCGCATATCCGTCAGTTCATACAGGCGGCTGCCGCGTCCACCCGCCAAAATAAAGGCCATGGATTGCTGGGCAAGGCGCTGTGATTCTGTGTCCATGTCGGTCGTTCCTCCCAAACGGTTTCAGTCGAGTGTGAATATCAGCGTGGAAAGCGGCGGCACCGTGACAACGATGGAATGGGGCCTGCCAGATGCGGCGACCGCCTCGCTTTGCACGCCACCCAGATTGCCGCTGCCGCTGCCGCCGTATTGTGCCGCATCGGTGTTCAGTCGCTCGGCCCAGAACCCCGGCGCCGGGACGCCCACACGGCGGCCGTGGCGGGTGACGGGGGTCATGTTGCTGATCACCAGCGCGGGCTTGCTGCCTTCCTTGCCAAGGCGCAGCCAGATGAACAGCGATTCCTCGTTTGCCCCGCCTTCGACCCAGTCGAAACCCCGTGCTTTTGTGTCCAGTTCATGCAGCGCAGGGATCGCCTTGTAGGTGGCGTTCAGGTCGCGCACCAGCGTTTGCACGCCACGGTGCAGGTCATTGTCCAGCAGATGCCAGTCAAGGCTGCTGTTGTGGTTCCATTCACGCCCTTGGGCAAATTCGCAGCCCATGAACAACAGTTTCTTGCCCGGATGCCCCCACATGAACCCCAGATAGGCGCGCAGGTTGGCAAACTTATCCGCCCCGTTGCCCGGCATCTTGTCCAGTAGTGACCCTTTGCCGTGCACGACCTCGTCATGGCTGATCGGCAGCACGAAGTTTTCGCTGAACGCGTAATGCAGCCCGAACGTCATCTTGTCATGGTGGTATTTGCGGTTGATCGGGTCTTCGGACATGTAGCGCAGGGTGTCGTTCATCCAGCCCATGTTCCATTTATACCCGAACCCCAGCCCCCCCTGATCGACCATGCCACTTACACCGGGAAAGGCGGTGGATTCCTCAGCGATCATCACCACGCCGTCCACTTCATCATAGACGGTGCTGTTTGTGGATTGCAGAAAGGCGATCGCCTCAAGGTTTTCGCGCCCGCCGTGTTGATTGGGGATCCATTCGCCATCCTTGCGGGAATAATCGCGATAAAGCATCGACGCCACCGCATCGACGCGCAGCCCGTCCACGTGGTGTTCTTCCAGCCAATACAATGCATTGGCCGTCAGGTAATTCGCCACCTCGCGCCGGCCATAGTTGAACACCAGCGTGTTCCAGTCGGGGTGGAAGCCTTCGCGTCGGTCGGCATGTTCATAAAGTGCTGTGCCATCGAACTGGCCCAGCCCGTGTGCGTCTTCGGGGAAATGCCCCGGCACCCAGTCCAGGATCAGACCGATGCCGGCGGCATGACACGCTTCGACCAGAGCGCGAAATTCCTGCAAGGGGCCGTGCCGGATCGTGGGTGCGAAAAGGCCCACGGGCTGATAGCCCCATGATCCGTCAAAGGGAAATTCGCTGATCGGCATCAGTTCGATATGGGTAAAGCCAAGGTCTTTGACATAGCCCACCAAGTCGCGCGCAAGTTCCAGATAAGACAGGGGGCGGTTGCCATCTTCGGGCACACGCCGCCACGATCCCAGATGTACCTCGTAGATTGACACGGGCGCATCGACCGCAATCGCCCGCCCACGCTGTGCCTGCCAATCGGCATCGGCCCAATCAAACCCGTCAAGGCGGCGCACGATAGATGCTTGCGCTGGCGGATGTTCGGACCCGAACCCAAACGGGTCGGCCTTTTGCGGCAGCAGCGAACCGTCCGGGCCAAGCAATTCGTATTTATAGTGTTCGCCTTCACCGATGCGCGGGACAAAGATTTCCCAGACGCCGGTTGTGCCCCGCTTGCGCATGACATGCCGCCGCCCGTCCCATGTGTTGAACCCGCCTACGACGGACACGCGGGCCGCATTTGGGGCCCAGACAGCGAAATGCACACCCGCCACGCCTTCGTGGGTCATCACATGGGCACCCAGCACGCGCCATAACTGGTGGTGCGACCCTTCGCCGATCAGGTATTCATCCAAATCACCCATGACGGGGCCAAAGGCATAGGGGTCTTCGGTATCCCAGGTGTGACCCTCGCGGGTGATCCGCAAAAGATAGGCAAAGCGGTTCTTGCGTCGTGCAGCGACGCCTTCGAACAGCCCGTCCGCAATTTGCGAAAGCACCATGATCTTGCGACCGGTACCTGCGTCCAGCACGTCGATCCGGTCAGCGCCGGGGATATGGGCGCGCAGCACCCATTTACCCGCGACCTGATGCAACCCCAGCCGTGCAAACGGGTCATCGCATGTGCCGGATGTGATCGCCGCAATCTCTGCATTGGTCAGCGTGGTCATTGTTCCCCCCGTTCGCTCAAAGCAAGGACTTTGCGCGCCAGATATCGCTGGCATAGCCCGCAATCGTACGGTCGGAACTGAACCAACCCATGCGGGCGGTGTTCAGCGCGGCCTTGCGGACCCATGTCGTCTGGTCCTTGTAATCTTGGTCAATCTGCCGCTGCGTGTCAAAATATTCATCGAAATCAGCGGTCACGAGGAAATAATCGTGATCATAAAGCATGCCCAGAATATCGCCAAAGGGCGCATCCCCGTTTGAAAAGACACCGTTGGCGATCTGCCCCAGCACGCGGGTCAGGCGGGGACTGGCGTCAATCGCGCGGCGGGCGTGGTCGTGTTCTTCGCGGCGGGCGCGGACCTGAGCGGCGGTCAGGCCGAAAAGATAGAAATTGTCAGCCCCAACATGGTCGCGGATTTCCACATTGGCCCCGTCCAGCGTGCCAATTGTCAGCGCGCCGTTCAGTGACAGTTTCATGTTGCCGGTGCCTGACGCCTCTTTGCCCGCCGTCGAGATCTGTTCCGACAGATCGCAGGCCGGGATCAGCATTTCCGCCATCGAGACGTTGTAGTTTTCAGGATAGACGACCTGCAACCAGTCGCGGGTGACGGGATCGTTGTTCACTGTCCGCGCCACGCAGTTGATCAGGTAGATGATGGATTTTGCCATCGCATAGCCCGGCGCCGCCTTGCCGCCGAATATCTTGACCCGCGGGGTCCAGTCGGCGTTGGGCGCATCATGCATGTCGTTCCAAAGCGCGATGGTTTCGAGGATGTTCAGAAGCTGGCGCTTGTATTCATGGATGCGCTTGATCTGAATGTCGAACATCGCGTCAGGGTTCAGGATTGCGCCGTCACGGTCTTGCAGCCAGTCGGACAGGCGCGCCTTGTTGTTACGCTTGGCTTGACCAAAGGCCGCCTGAAACGCAGGGTCGCTGATATGCGGCCCCAGCTCTTTCAGTTGTTCCAGATCGCTGATCCAGGCGGTGCCGATGGTGTCACTTACTAGCCCCGACAGCGCCGGATTGGCGCCATGCAGCCAGCGGCGCGGGGTGATCCCGTTGGTCTGGTTGATGATCCGGTCGGGATAGGCGCGGTGCAGGTCGGCAAAGACCGTCTGTTTGACCAGTTCACTGTGCAGCGCCGACACCCCGTTGACCTTATGCGCCATGACAAAGGCCAGTTCGCCCATTTTCACTGTGCCATGGTCAAGGATATGCGTGCCATTCGCCGCGACGGTCTGGTCGTGGATATGGCAGATGATCTGATGATGCCGCGGCAGGATGTCGCGAAACATATCCTCGTGCCAGCGTTCCAGTGCCTCGGGCAGCAGGGTGTGGTTGGTGTAGCCCAGGCAGTCGCGGGCAAGGGGGATGGCCGCGTCAATGTCCAGCCCATGGTCGTCCACCAGCAGGCGGATCAGTTCCGGCCCGGCCAGCGCGGGGTGCGTGTCGTTCAACTGGATCGCGACGTGATCTGCAAGGGTTTCAATAGTATACCCTTCAGACTTGAAGCGACGCAGGAGGTCTTGCAATGACGCGGCGGTAAAAAAATATTCCTGTTTGAGCCGCAACGCCTTGCCTTCACCCGTCGTATCGTCAGGGTACAGAACCCGTGACAGCGTCCGCGCCAGCGCCTCTGGGGCGGATGCTCCGATGTAGTCGCCCCTGTTGAAGGCGGCGAGGTCGAAATGCACGGTTGGCAGCGCGGCCCACAGCCGCAGGGTATTCACCCATTTGGCCTGCCAGCCGACAACCGGTGTGTCGTAGGCTTGCGCGATCACGGTTTCATGGGGGTGCCATATCGCCGTGCCGTCGTGGTCGTCCACATGGCCGCCAAAACCGATGTGATAGCGCACTTCAGGGCGTTCAAATTCCCAGACATGCCGTTCTTTTAGCCAGCCTTCGGCGGTTTCAATCTGGCGCCCGTCATGAAAATGCTGCTCGAACAGGCCGTGTTCATAGCGGATGCCATAGCCATAAGCGGGAATGCCCAGGGTGGACAGGCTGTCCAGAAAACAGGCCGCCAACCGACCCAGACCGCCGTTGCCAAGTGCCGCATCCGGTTCAGTGACGACCAGCGCGTGGTAATCCTGACCAAGTGCAGCCATGGCATCGGCGGCGATACCTTCCAGCCCAAGATTGGTGGTTACATCCTCGATCAGTCGCCCGATCAGGAATTCCATCGACAGATAATAAACCCGTTTGCCCTTGGCGGCATAGGTGGCGCGGGTGCTTTCGAACCACGGATCAACCACATGGTCGCGGACAGCCAGCGACAGCGCGATGCGCCAGTCATATGCGGACGCGTGGGCGGGGTCTTTGCCCAGCGAAGATTTGAGGTGGTGCTGGATGGCCGCACCAAATTCATCGGCGCTGGGCAGGTGTAACGTGTCTTTCGGCATCAACAGGCGGTCCTTGGTCGTAATGTCATGTGACGACTAAGGGGGATTGAAAGCGCTTTGAAAAGTGCAAATCGAAAAATAATACGCTGTTCAGGGGTAAGGTGGGTCGAGACCCACCTTACTTTGCCCTATGTCAGATAGCGGTTGAACCAGTCGATCGTGCGATCCCACGCCAGTTCCGCCGCCGCTTCGTCATAGCGCGGGGTGCTGTCGTTATGGAAGCCGTGGTTCACGCCCGCATAGATATGCGCCTCATAGGTCTTGCCGTGTTCCCGCAAGGCGGCCTCGTATGCGGGCCAGCCTGCGTTGATCCGTTCGTCCAGTTCGGCATATTGCAGCAGCAGCGGTGCCTGAATTTTCGGAACATCCTCGGCTGCGGCCTGACGGCCATAGAATGGGACCGACGCTGCCATTTCAGGATAGGCCACAGCCAGCGCGTTGCACACACCGCCGCCATAACAAAAACCCACAGCGCCCACGCGCCCGGTGCTGTCGGCGCGACCCATCAGGTGCTCAAAGCCCGCGAAAAAGTCATTCATCAGCTTTTCACCATCCACGGTGCTTTGCAGTTCGCGCCCTTCAGCGTCGTTGCCCGGATAGCCCCCGACCGAGGTCAGACCATCAGGCGCCAGCGCCATGAACCCTGCCTTGGCCACGCGTCGCGCGACATCCTCGATATAAGGATTCAGGCCGCGGTTTTCATGCACCACCAACACGGCGGGCAGGGGGCCCGTTGCATTCGCAGGTTTGACCAGATAACCGCGCACGTCGCCATGCCCATTGGGGGAAGGATAAGTGATATATTCGGGCACGATATCGGGGTCGTTGAATGACACCTGTTCGGCCAGCGCATAATTCGGGCTCAGCATGGTCAGCAGCGCCGCCGCCGTCACCCCGCCAACGGCGAACTTGCCCGCCTTGTCAAGAAACTCGCGTTTGCTGATATTGCCATGCGCGTAGTAGTCGTAAAGATCGAGAAGTTCCTGATTGAAATCTTTGGCCGTCATCCGGTTCATAGCGCGTTCTCCTGCTGGTTCGGGCAACTTTCCTGGCCCATTATAGCGAAGGTATGGCGGCAAAGAGTATTGGCAAATCACAAAGCAGCAATCAGGCGTCGCGCCATTGGCCGGGCGCGATACTGTTCACCGACCACTCTCCGACCTGCGAGCGTACCAGCCGCAGGGTAGGAAAGCCGATGTACGCGGTCATCCGTCGAACCTGCCTGTTACGGCCTTCGCGGATCGTGATCTCCAGCCATGTATCGGGGACGGATTTGCGAAACCGCACCGGTGGGTCGCGTTCCCACAGGTCTGGGGGGGCAATCAGGCGAACTTGCGCAGGCCGGGTCGACCCGTCCTTTAGCATCACACCGTCACGCAGCGGTTGCAGATCGGCATCAGCCGGCGTGCCCTCGACCTGCACCAGATAGGTCTTGGCCATCTTTTGGCGCGGATCGGCGATCTGTGCCTGCAGGCGCCCGTCATCGGTCAGCACCAAAAGGCCTTCGCTGTCGCGGTCCAGCCGCCCTGCGGGGTAAACCCCGGGCACGTCAATATAGGCCGACAAGGTCGGGCGCGGTGACGGGCTGCGCGCATCGGTGAATTGCGACAGGACGCCGAAAGGTTTGTTGAACAGGATCGTGCGGGCCATATGAAGTGCAGTATCCGATACATGCCGCCAAGGTCCACCGCGAACAGGCACGCTGATGCGGTTTTGGCCCCTTAGGATACGTGCGAATATGCAACGATTTCATACAAGACATGACGTATATGCAGGGCGTTGAAAATAAACGGTATTTCCCTTAATATTTGGTCGCGCTCAGCCATGATTTCCGCCAGTGGAATTTTGTGGAAAAAAACCCCTTGCATCGAATCCCGACTTGCCCCAAATGCGCATTTATAGACGCCAACGCACGCGCCTCTGGCCGGTGACAGTCATCACACGTGTTTACGTAGCGACGGTAACGTCTCTTTTGGAACTGAGCGGTCTGAGGCGGTATGAATCCGTTATGGCCGGGTCTACAGGAGATGACCCATGACTGTACACTTTGCGCCGCACGCGGCACCTTTTTCTTTTGCCACACAATCCCGCCTCGACAGCTATGTCGCGTCGCGCAGCTTTGATAAGCCGACGCTGGTCATGGACCTTGATCGCGTGTCCGAACAGTTCGGCGCGCTGCGCGCCGGGTTGGGTCGTGCCGACATCCACTATGCCGTCAAGGCGAACCCGGCCCGCGAAATCATTGCGCGGCTGGTGGATCTTGGATCGCATTTCGACGCTGCGTCGCGCGCCGAAATCGCTCTGTGCCTGAACGAAGGTGCGGACCCCTCCGAAGTATCTTTTGGCAATACCATCAAGCGCGCATCCGATATCGCGTGGGCCTACGCCGAAGGGATTACTCTCTTCGCCGCCGACGCCGAGGAAGAGTTGGAAAAGATTGCGGCGAACGCCCCCGGCGTGTCCGTCTACATCCGCCTGATCGTCGAAGTCAGCGAGGCCGACTGGCCGTTGTCGCGCAAGTTCGGGTGCGACCGCGACACGGCGTTGCGCCTGTTGGACTATGCCAAATCACTTGGCCTGAACCCTGTCGGCTTTTCTTTCCACGTTGGCAGCCAGACCCGTCAGGCGGCCATGTGGGCACCCACGCTGGACGCAATGTCGATCATCTGGAACGATGCGATTGCCGCCGGTCACGCCTTGTCGCTGATCAACATCGGCGGTGGCTTTCCCGCCTTCTACGGTGAAGAGATCGATGCGCCCACCGCCTATGCAGCCAAGGTGATCGACATGGTCGAGGCCCGTTTTTGCGGCGTGGCAAAAATCATGGCCGAACCCGGCCGCGGCATGGTGGCCGAGGCTGGCGTGATCGTATCCGAGGTGATGCTGGTCAGCCGCAAATCCGACCGAGACATGCACCGCTGGGTCTATCTGGATATCGGGCGCTTTTCCGGTCTGGCCGAAACCGAGGGCGAGGCGATCCGCTATCAGTTCGAAACCGACCGCGATGGCGACGACATGGGCCCTTGCATCCTCGCCGGTCCAAGCTGCGACAGCGCCGATGTGCTTTATGAAAAGCGCCCGGTGCAGTTGCCGCACAGCCTGAAATCCGGCGACCGGGTGCTGATCCGCAACACCGGTGCCTATACTTCGACCTATTCGTCGGTATGTTTCAATGGCTTCCCTCCACTGGACGTGGTGGTAATCTGAACTTGTCAGCGGCACATGGTATACAGCTGTGTGCTGCTAACCTTTTGTAAATTAGCAGTTTTTTATTTACACTTTGAAAAAGACCGCTAGTTTATGCGTCAGACCCTTTTGCAAAGGCTGGCCAGATGCCCCCGATTGCCGATCATCCCCTGCGTTACGCGATGGCCAACGAGTTGCACGCGCGGCCTTTTCCGATCGTAGAAATACCCAGCCGGGCGGCCTATCTCGCGATTAAGCCAGCCAAGAATGCCGCAGGCCGTGACCGTGCCGCTGATCGTGCCCATTTGATTGACCTGCTGGACAGGTTCGGTGCGCAGCACCCGCAGCCCGACGCGACACATTATTTCGGTCAGATCGGCAAACACACCCTGAAATGGGAAAGCCACACTGAATTCGTGACCTATACGATCTTTGGCCAGGGGCTGGCAGAACGGCCCTTTGACGCTGCCACCTTTGCCGTTTTTCCCGAAGATTGGCTGGCTGCGGCCCCGGGCACGCGCGTAACATCCGCCCTGATCCGGATCGAGGTGGCAGACGGTGACGAAGGCATCAACGACAAGGTCAACGACTGGTTCGTGCCCGAAAGCCTGGCCATCAGTCGCGTGCTGGAAGACGACCTGGTCATTGCGGGCGATTTTCGTATCGATCCGACGGGGCACATGCGCTTTGCGCTTTTCGCCCGCCCGGGCACGGGACGCCGCAGGGTGGGGCGCGTGGTCCAGCGCCTGTGCGAGATCGAGACCTACAAGGCAATGTCGATGCTGGGCCTGTCACGCGCCCGCGCGCTGGGCCCGCAGATGGCCGCGATCGACACTACGCTGACACGGCTTTTGGGCGACATGTGCGGACCCATCGCGGAACCCGCCGTTGTCCTGCAATCCTTGCTGGAAGTGTCGGCAGAGCTGGAAAACATCGTGGCACAGTCGGCGTTTCGGTTCGGTGCGACAGGGGCCTATGAAACAATCGTACACCAGCGTATCAGCGTACTGCGCGAAACCCGTTTCGGCGGGCGGCAGACATTTGCCGAATTCATGATGCGCCGCTTTGACCCCGCCATGCGCACCGTCAAATCGACCGAGGCGCGCCTGCAAGCCATGTCAGACCGTGCCATCCGTGCGGGTGATCTGTTGCGCACCAGGGTCGATGTTGAACGATCCGCCCAGAACCAGGAACTACTGACCAGCATGGACCGCCGCGCCGACCTGCAATTGCGCCTGCAACGCACGGTCGAAGGGCTATCTGTTGTGGCGATCAGTTACTATGCCGTCAACCTGGTGCTTTACATGACCGGTCCGCTGGAAAAGACTTTCGACATTTCCAAAACGGGGATGGCTGCCATTGCCACGCCCGTCGTGCTGGCGCTTGTCTGGCTGATGGTCGAGCGGATCCGCAAGAAGGTTGAAAAATAGTGCATCCAGCCTTTGGCAGTTTGTCATGTCTTGCTGCTGTGATACGGCTTTGGCGAACAAACAGGATGCAAGGCAGACGATGACGGGCTGGACCAAAACGACAGTGCTGGTAATCTGGGGCGGGGCTGCGGCCGCAGAGGATTTGCCCGCGCCGCTGAGCGATGCGGATTTCGCGCCTGTCCGGTTGGAAGAGGCATTGCTGGGCCAGAAACTGTTTTACGATCCCATCCTGTCGGGCAATCGCGAGGTATCCTGCGCGACCTGCCATCATCCCGATTTGGGCACGGGCGATGGCCTGTCGCTAGGCATCGGTGACGGGGGTATTGGGCTTGGCCCTGATCGCATTGCCGACCCCGCCAACATGCCGGAACAGCGTATCCCGCGGAACGCGCCAGCCTTGTTTAATCTGGGTGCGCATGAATTCACTGTGATGTTCCACGATGGCCGGATTGAAGTGGACCCCGCTCGCCCCGGCGGCCTGCGCACCCCGTTGGATGACGATATGGTCAGCGGATTCGCCTCGCTTTTATCGGCGCAGACGATGTTTCCCGTGCTAAGCCCGGATGAAATGGCCGGACATTACAGTGAAAACGATGTCGCCGCTGCCGTGCGGCGCGGCGTGATCACCGGGCCGGGCGGCGCATGGGATATCATTGCGCGCCGCGTTGCGGATATTCCCGCATATGCGGATGCTTTTACCGCCGTCTACGATCATCTGGATATTCCCGATCAGATTGATTTCGCAGATATTTCCAACGCGATTGCGGCTTTTGTCGCGTATGAATGGCGATCGGATACGACGCCGTTCGATGCCGTCTTGCGCGGACAGGCGCGGCTGCCGGAACCTGCCGCGACAGGCATGATGCTGTTTTACGGCGATGCGGGCTGCGCGTCTTGCCACAGCGGCCCGTTTTTGACGGACCATGATTTTCACGCCATGGGTGCCCCCCAGATCGGTCCGGGCAAGGCCGCGCGGTTTGAAACCCACACCCGCGACGAAGGCCGGTTTCGCGTCACCGGCAACGCGGATGATCTTTATGCTTTTCGCACACCGTCGCTGCGCAATGTTGCGCTGACCGCGCCCTATGGTCATGCGGGGGCGCACCGCGATCTGCGTGCCTTTGTGCAAGCCCACGCTGACCCTGTTCCTGCATTGAAAAGATATGATCTGGCGGCGGCTGTCCTGCCAGACCTGCCGGTCGATGATGCACGCGAGTTGGAAGGTAGCGATGCGATTGCCGCAGCGGCCCAATATCGCGTAGACCTGAGCGCGGAGGATATCACCGCATTGGTCGCCTTTCTCGATGCGCTGACCGATCCTGCGGCCATGACCGGCAGGCTGGGTGTGCCGGACGCGCTGCCGAGCGGTCTGCCCGTAGCGCAACTTCGCTAGTGGGACTTGCGCGGCAAAACCAAGAACCGAAAAGACAGGAATACATCATGAACGACAGCCGTGGGCAGGCGTTGCGAATTTTTCAAGCCGGTGTCGCGGCGGCAGACCCGGTTGCGGCGGTGTCCGCCGCACTGGATGATGGAATCGCGCGACCTGCGCTGATCGTTGCAGTAGGCAAGGCGGCAGGGCTGATGGCACAGGCGGCGTTGGCCCGGTTTCCCGACGCACCCTGTATCGTCGTGACGAACTACGAAAATGCAGAACCTATTGATGGGGCCACGGTATTTGCCGCTGGCCACCCTGTGCCCGATGAAAATGGCGCGCAGGCCGCAAAGGCGGTGATTGCCGGTTTGCGCGCCGCAGGTGGCCCGGTGCTGGCGCTGATATCGGGGGGCGGTTCGGCCTTGTTGCCTGCACCCGCCGCGCCGCTGACACTGGCGGATAAACAACGGGTCAATGCGCTGCTGCTGGCATCCGGCCTTGATATCACCTGCATGAACCTGATCCGGCAACAGTTGTCCGACCTCAAGGGCGGCGGTTTTCTGCGGCAGGCCGCGCCACATCCGGTGACGGCGCTGATCCTGTCGGATGTGGTGGGCGATGATCTTTCGGTGATTGCCAGCGGACCAACGGTCGCCCCGATCGGCACGGCACAGGATGCGATGGCGCTATTGCAGGCGCGGGGTCTGTGGGAACAGGTGCCGCAGGCGGTGCGCGACCATTTGATGGCGCACCGGCCGGCGGTTGATTTGCCTAAGGCCACCAATATCTTGATCGGCTCGAACAGCCAGAGCGTGGCGGCGATGGCGGCGGCGGTATCTGGCGCCCATGTGATCGGTGCCCCGGTCGAAGGTGACGTGCGCGATGCGGCCCGTCTGATCTGCGACGCGGCGGGTCCGGGTATCACCCTTTGGGGCGGGGAAACGACCGTGCAACTGCGCGGTGCCGGGCGCGGCGGGCGCAATCAGGAATTGGCGCTGTGGATCGCGCAAGAGGCCGCATCGCGCGGCTGGACCAACTGGACCTGCCTGCAAGGCGGCACTGACGGGCGTGACGGGCCAACAGAGGCGGCAGGCGGTCTTGTCGATCAGGGCACTCTGGACCGGATCGCGGCGGCGGGCGGAAATCTGGGCGCGCTGTTGGCCAATAATGACAGCTATGCGGCGCTGGCGCTGGCGGGTGATTTGTTGATCACTGGCGCCACGGGCACCAATGTGGCGGATCTGGGTGTGCTGATCCGCAACGGCTAATCCACGGGAAGGCCGCTGGGAACTGTCGCTGGGCGGCCCAAGGGACGCGTCAGCGCGGTATCGCCCGTCAGCGCATGCAGAAACGCGACCAGATCGCCGATATCAGTATCGCTTAGCGTCAGTGGCCGCAGGTCAATGACCAGTTGCTGGCGGGCCATTTCGCGGGTGTCTGCCTGAATGGCGAAATCCGTTGCGGCAAGCCATGGGGCATCCGGCAGGTCTGCCAGGTCCGGGGTCCATGCAGCGCGTGATGCTGCAGGGTCGCTGTGGTGGCGGATAATCGCCGTCAGTGTGGGAAAGGCGCCGTTATGCCCGTAGGGCGCCGTCAGGGCCACATTGCGCAGTGACGGCGTCCGGAACCTGTAAGCATCTGACACCACGTCGGTTTCCCCCATTCGCCCCACATCACGCGGCATCGGATCAAACCGCCGGGTGCGCCCGGGGCCAAAGGCGGGCAGCCCAAGCGCGTGAAATGCCTGATCGGTAAACAATGGTCCTGCATGGCAAGAGGCGCAGCGCGTGTTCAGGAAAAGCTGACGCCCCCGTTCGGCATCCGCAGGAAGGGGCGTGCCGGTCAGCCACCTGTCATAAGGGCTGTCAAACGATTGCCATTCAGATGCGATGAAGGCCCCCAGCGCATTGCCGATCTCGACAATGGTCACATCGCTGGGATCGTCGATATGATCAAAGGCCTGCACGAACATATTGCCATATTCCGGGATCGTGCGCACCCGTTTGGCGATAATCGGCCATGCAGCATCTACCCGGTCGTGAATTGCCCCCGCTATTTCGTTTTCACGGGGGTTTCCGGCCATTTCAAACTGGGCGACCATCGGGAAAAGCGCCTGTGCGGCCAACAGATTATCAAGCCCTTTCGGCAACCATTCCTCGGCCGGGCTGTCAAAGCCGTTTCCGTAAAGATCAGACCGTGACAGTCGCCCGTCGTGAAACAAGAGCCGGATAGATTGATGGCCCAAATTCCAAAGACCTGGCGCGTTGCGGGGGATCCGTTTGCGAATTCTGTCAGGCCCGGTGCCGGCGATGCGTTCGGGGCCAACGCCAGTGCCGCCTTCGCCGATCCCCAGTGACAGGCCGTCGCCACCTGCGAAATCATGGTGGTGGCAGGTCCCGCAGGAAATATTCCTGTTGCCTGACAGTATCTTGTCATAAAATAAAAGCTGCCCGATACGTGCTTGATCCGCGTCAACGGGGATGTAATCATCAGGTGAAATCGCCTGTGCTGCGGCCGGGATTGCGCCCGCAAGAACAAGGAAAACCGCCGTATGACACTGGGCAGCAAAATGTCGGACTTTCGTCAGGCAATCTGCGCCGCTTGTGGGCTGTGCCTGCTGCTTGCCACGCCGGCGCGCGCAGATTTGGAACAGGCCCGCAACCTGATGGAGGCGGGAAAATTCGAACAGGCCCGTGCCGCGTTCGAGATCTACGCGCGGTCCGGCAACGCCGATGCCGAAGAACTGATCGGGGTCATGTATGCCATGGGACTTGGTGTGCCGCGTGATGACGCACGGGCCTTTGAGTGGTATCTGCGAGCGTCGATGAAAGGGCATGCGGGGGCACAGTCCGGTATCGGGTGGTATTATGAAACCGGTCGCGGCCTACCAGCGCCCGATCTGGTCAGAGCCTATCTGTGGTATGCCCTATCGGCAATAGGCGGCGATGTGGACGCACCGCAAAGCCTGGCCGATCTCACACCCAAGCTCACCGCCCAGGAACGCGCGCAGGCGCAGGTGCTGATCGATGATTACCGGCTGTGGATGTATCCGTTTCGATAGATACCCGTAGCAGCGCAGAATGCGGATCAAGATGCAGATTACTGAAGGCGCGGAACAAGACGCCCGTCACAAATTTGTCCGGTTCCGCCACCCAGAGAATCAGAACACCAAGGCAAACGAAACACGTGATTTCGCCTTAGCGTTGGTCTCTTGCTCACGGCGCGACCCCTGAAGGACTCGAACCCTCAACCTGTCGATTAGAAGTCGACTGCTCTATCCAGTTGAGCTAAGGGGCCTGCGGCGCGCACCGACGTTTAGACGATTGGTGAAGTTGGCACAATCCGTCCACGTCCCATTTTCCCGCCACTTCCCGACTTGTTTTCTCACAACCAAAGCAAAACGGCATTTAGGTTGCAGCGCTTGTAGACTTTGACAGCGCCGTCCGGCAGGCGGCGCATCCGCATCATTGATCAGCTTGTGGATCAGCGCTTCTCGACTGCACATATCGTGGGGCAAAAGTCACAGGTCGTTTCAGCACGCGATGCCGCCCAGTTTGGCAACTCGTGGGACGCGGCGCAGGTAAACCATCCTATGGCCTCGCGATTCTGGGTCAATCAAGTTATCTGGGCGCTTTCTTTCCTGCAATCCTATACATGCGGCGGCTGTTTATCGCTCGTGCAGACATGGTCGGAATGATGCCTCCATCAAAGAGCACTGATAACTTGCTTGTCACGACCATCTTGTTTTGAGGTTTGGTCTGATGCTGTCACGCAGGCACAAAGATGCCTTGACAACTTGTGAACACGATAGCTGCGCACCGTGATATGTTTCACTGCGTGGCGCTTGATTTCTCAGGTTTCTTGTCGCCCTGTCGACCGCTTCGCCTCAAGATCAGAGGAGAAAATTTTGCAAAATCAGTGGCAGTGCTCAACGGAATCTTTACGCCGTTTCATAAATTGGAGAATCTAACCACAGGCGATTTCGTCTGGGACCACCGTCCTCCTGAAACGGAGAACTGGCGGTCTGTCAAAATATTAAGATTCCATGCGATCGAACACGATCTTTTAAACACCAACCGATGATCGATCAGTTCGCATCAGCACTCGTCCCGCCCAGTGTCGAGGCTTTTGCAGGTGCTCGATATAAGCGAGGCCGTCGATGTGAACCACATTCTACAGTGCTGCTATTCAAGGTATGCTCTCAATCCAGTGTGATCGTGCCGGAAGTGCTTGACCGCGTCGCGGACCGGCTGCTCGACCAAGCGTGCAACAAATGAAATCGACGGGCGCTATTCACCTGCGCCCGTTGATTGAATCCGTACCGCGGAACATTCAGTTTTCGCTAGCCAACTGTTGTTCCAAGCCAAAGCGTGATCGCCGGGAAAGCAACCAAAAGCGCCAAGCGAACGATATCTACCGTGATGAAGGGAATGAGCCCTTTGAATATCCGTACAACCGGAACATCCGGCAGCACTGCTTTCAAAACAAAGACGTTCATCCCGACAGGCGGTGTAATCAAGGCAATTTCAGTGACGACGATCACAATGATACCGAACCAGACCAGATCGAACCCCTGCGCGACCACGATGGGTGCAAAGAGCGGAACGAAGATCAGGATAATTGCCATTGAATCCATCACGCATCCCAGCACGAGGAACACGAGCAAGATGACGAATATCAAGGCGTAGCCTTCAAGTCCGGTAGATTGCACCAAAGCGAGGACCCCCGCCGCCAGCCCTGACAGGGTCAGAAGCTTGGACAGCATCAGCGCGCCGAACAGAACTGTATAGAGTGAGACTGACGTATAGGCCGTGTCGATGATTACCCTGCGCAGGACTTTCCACGTCAGGCGTCCGTGAAAGGTTGCGATCAGGATCGCAAGGCCCGCACCCATGCCTGCGGCTTCGGTCGGGGTGAACAGTTTGGCATAAAGTCCGCCGATAATCAGACCAAATAGCAGCAGGAAAGGCCATATCCCCGAGAGGGCCTGCAGTTTTTCGGGCCAGGGCGTTCTTTCGCCCTGCGGCGCATGGCTGGGGTTTCGCGCAGCGACGAACCGGATGACCAGCATGTAGAACCCGAGCCCGAGCAAGCCGGGGATCACGCCCGCGATGAACAGGTCTCCGATATTGGTCTGTGTGAGAATTCCATAGACAACCATGATGATCGAGGGCGGGATCAGGATGCCTAGGGTGCCTCCGGC
>NZ_CBFIBD010000022.1:0-49079 GCF_965660735.1 Yoonia sp. | reverse complement strand
GGAGCATCGGAGAAAGTCCTATAGCAACTACTTTGCCGCCTCGTACGAGTTGGGGCGGGAACTCATGCACCGACTAGATGATCCACGCTCAGAAATTATAGTTGAGGCGTATGAGAAGTTTCAGAAAGCCAGTCCTGACTTCTTGCTGCATGCATCCCCGATCGCGATCATAATATCTGATGAGTTCTACAAACGCTTCCTTGCTCTGCGGGAAGCGGATCGCAACAGCTGGACGCCAGAAGGTAAACAGCACCTCGTAAAACAGCTGAGCGATGCGCTTGGCACGCTACGTGAACAGTTGAAATCGGAACTATTCTTAACCCAACCGAGATTTCAGTATGAGAGACTTCGGCATAGGATGGCGTGGAACAGGCTCAATAGAGGTGCAGAAGCATCCGATGAAGCTGTTGCTTCCGCCCAGCAAGACCAATGAATAAAAGCCCGCCCGGCATCGCCGGGCAGCGCCCGGACCTCCCCCATGGGGAGGGCGCTTCGCACCCACCCCGAGGTCCGTACGCAGCCCTCTGTTTCGATAGGAAAACCAAATGTCCCACGACATCGAAGACCTGCAAGTCACCTACCCCGGCGCGGGTACTTTCCGCTTTGGCGACGGGCCGGAACTTTGCCAGCATCTGATCGCCCTTGTCCGCAAAGGCAAGAAACGTGCGACCTGTGCGGCGGCGTCGGATTTTGCCGATGATCCCGACGCGATGCCCGTCGTGGGCCGCTGCGACATTGCCGCCAACTGGGATGGCACGCCCGCGCTGGTCATCCGCACCACGGGGGTTGAGGAAGTCCGCTTCTGCGACGTGACCGAAGCCATGGCGCTGGCCGAGGGCGAGGATGACAGCCTTGAGAAATGGCGCAAGGCGCACAAGGCCTATTTCAAGCGCAATGGCGGCTTCGACCCCGAAATGATGCTGGTGTTCGAACATTTCGAACTGGTCGAGGATCTGTCGGGCCGCGAACTCTAGCCGGCCCTACGGTCTTTCGCATTCCCGCGTAATCCGATAAGGCAGGTGCAACACAACATACGCTGGATATTTCGATGAAATTCACCCTTTCCTGGCTCAAGCATCACCTTGATACGACCGCCTCTGTTACGGATATCGCGGACGCCCTGACCGATCTGGGGCTAGAGGTCGAAGGCATCGAAAATCCCGCCGAACGGCTGGCGGATTTCACCATCGGCTATGTGCAGTCGGCAGAAAAACACCCCGATGCGGACAAGTTGAAGGTGTGTCAGGTCGAGACCGCAAACGGCCCCACGCAGATCATCTGTGGCGCGCCCAACGCGCGGGCAGGCATTACCGTCGTGATCGCGTCGCCCGGCACCTATGTGCCCGGCATCGACACGACGATTGGCGTGGGCAAGATCCGTGGCATCGAATCCTATGGCATGATGTGTTCCGAACGCGAAATGGAACTGTCCGAGGAACATGACGGTATCATCGAACTGCCCTCGGGCGAGGTCGGACAGAGCTTTGCCGACTGGCTCGCACAGAACGATCCGGCAACGGTCGATCCGGTCATCGAGATCGCGATCACCCCGAACCGCCCCGACGCGCTGGGCGTGCGCGGCGTTGCCCGCGATCTTGCCGCACGCGGGCTTGGCACGCTGAAACCACTGACGGTCGATCCGGTGCCCGCCAGTTTCACGTCTGATCTGAAAGTGTCCATTGATGACGATACGCTGGATGGCTGCCCGCTTTTCTGTGGTCGGTTGATCCGGGGTGTCAAGAACGGCCCAAGCCCAGCATGGCTGCAACAGCAGTTGCGCGCCATCGGGCTGCGCCCCATCAGTTTCCTTGTCGATGTGACGAACTGGTTTACCTATGACCTGAACCGCCCGCTGCATGTGTTTGACGCGGATAAGGTCGCCGGCAACCTGCGGGTGCATCGCGCCAAAGGTGGCGAAACCCTGACCGCGCTGGATGATAAAACCTACACGCTGCAAGCAGGACAGATGGTCATTTCCGATGACAACGGCGCCGAAAGCATCGCGGGGATCATGGGCGGGCTGGATACCGGCTGCACGATGGACACCGTCAACGTCTTTGTCGAAAGCGCCTATTGGGATCCCGTCCAGATCGCCTATGCGGGCCGTGCGCTGAAAATCAATTCCGACGCGCGTTATCGGTTCGAACGGGGCGTCGATCCGGCCTTTACCCCCGAAGGTCTGGAACATGCGGTGCGCATGATCGCCGACCACGCCGGTGGCGAAGTGTCGGAACTGATCCAGGCCGGGCAGGTGCCCGACACATCCCGTGCCTACAAGCTGGATGCCAAACGCGTGATTTCGCTGGTCGGCATGGATATCCCCGAAGCGACGCAGCGCGAAACGCTGACGGCGCTAGGGTTTCAACTGGAAGGCGACATGGCCCATGTTCCCAGTTGGCGCCCTGACGTGCAGGGCGAGGCCGATCTGGTGGAAGAGGTCGCGCGCATCGCGTCGCTGACCAAGCTGGTTGGCAAACCACTGGCGCGCACTGAACCGGGCGTGCCCAAGCCGATCCTGACGCCAGCGCAGGTGCGCCAGCAGGCCGCGAAACGGACGGCGGCGGCGCTGGGGTATAATGAATGTGTGACATACAGTTTTGTCGATGCGCAGGCGGCCACGCTGTTTGGCGGCGGCGATGACGCGACGATGCTGGAAAATCCGATTTCATCGGAAATGTCGCATATGCGCCCCAACCTTTTGCCCGGTCTTTTGCGCGCCGCAGCCCGCAATCAGGCGCGCGGTTTCACGGATATGGCCCTGTTCGAGGTCGGTGCCGGTTTCCACGGTGGCGAACCGGGTGAACAGCATATGCTGGTCACCGGCGTTCTGATTGGCAAGACTGGCCCAAAGAACGTGCATGGCACATCGCGCCCTGTCGATCTCTATGATGCGAAGGCCGATGCAGAGGCTGTGCTGGCCGCGATCAGTGCGCCGGCAAAGGTGCAGATCCTGCGCGGCGCCGAGGGCTGGTGGCATCCCGGTCGCCATGGCAAGATCTGCCTTGGTCCGAAAAAGGTGCTGGCGGTGTTCGGCGAATTGCACCCAAAGGTGCTGCAAGAGATGGATATCAAGGGCCCTGCCGTTGCTTTCACCATCTGGCCGGATGAAGTCCCGCTGCCGCGCAGCAAGACAACGACCCGGCCTGCACTGGCCGCGACGGATTTGCAGGCAGTCGAGCGCGATTTTGCCTTTGTTGTCGATGCGCAGGTCGAGGCGCTTGCGCTGGTGAATGCCGCCGCTGGAGCCGACAAGGCGCTGATCGCGGATGTGCGGGTGTTTGACGAATTCATCGGCGGCAGTCTGGGCGAGGGCAAGAAATCGCTGGCCGTCACGGTGCGGCTTCAACCCACAGACAAGACGCTGAAGGATACTGATATCGAAACCGTCAGCGCGAAGATCGTGGATAAGGTGACCAAGGCCACGGGCGGCGTCCTGCGCGGCTGAGGAGATTTCAAGGTTTTTGCAAAACCTTGGCCTCCGGCGGAGGTATTTTTGAACAGAAGAAGGGTAGGATCATGGCTGATGCCGAATTCTGGGACAAGGCCGCGCCAAAATATGCACAGTCGCCGATTTCGGATATCGGGGCCTATGAATATACCCTTGGCCGGACCCGCAGTTATCTGCGCCCGACCGATCACGTGCTGGAAATCGCTTGCGGGACGGGGTCAACCGCTGTGTTGCTTGCGCCTGACGTGGCAAGTTACCTTGCCACTGACATATCCCCCGAAATGATCCGTATCGCGCGCGGCAAGCTGCCGGTGGCGGGGGACGGCCTCACATTCGACGTCGCGGGCGATCTGCCGGAAAACGGGGCGTATGATGCGATCCTCGCGCATAGCTTGTTTCATCTTGTGCCGGACATGGAACGGCGCATGGCGCTGATATACGACCTGTTGACGCCCGGTGGACATTTCATTTCCAAGACTGCGACACTGAAAGGGCGCGGCCTGAAGTGGACACTGATCGGGGCTGTGATTCCAGTCGCGCAAATGCTGGGCAAAGCGCCCTATTTGCGAAAATTCAGTGCCGCCGAGTTGGAACAGACCGTACGCGATGCAGGGTTCGAGATTGTCGAAAGCGGTGATTTCGCGGCGCCCGCCCGCTATATCGTTGCGCGTAAACCGGGGGTGGCCAGCAAGGGATCAGGCGCTAATATTGAATGAATAAAAGGAGTATGACCAATGACACTGCAAATCTATCTGTCCGGTGAAATCCATACTGACTGGCGCGACCAGATCATTGCCGGGGCAGCAGGACTGGACCTGCAGTTCACGGGGCCGGTGACCGATCACGCGGCATCCGACGATTGCGGCGTGGCGATCATGGGCGCAGAGCCCGACAAGTTCTGGCACGATCACAAAGGCGCGAAGCTGAACGCGATCCGCACCCGCCACGGGATCGAGATGGCGGATATCGTCGTTGTCCGCTTTGGCGAAAAATACAAGCAGTGGAACGCGGCGTTCGATGCGGGCATGGCCGCCGCGTTGGGAAAATCATTGATCGTGATGCATCAGGACGAACACCAGCACCCCTTGAAAGAGGTGGATGCCGCGGCACTTGCCGTCGTGAAAGAGCCGCAGCAGGTTGTTGATATCCTGCGCTATGTGCTGGAAGGCACGCTGCCATAGCGCCCGCCCGTCTTTATGCAGGGCGCGGGGGGATGTTGCGTGCCTTGTCCACGGCGGGGCGCGCAAAGAAGCGGTCGACATAGGCAGGCACGTTTTTCAGGTCGTGATAACCCACGATATCCTTGGTGCCATAGAGTTCCAGCACGTTGATCCAGGGTGCGATCGCCATGTCTGCGATGGAATAGTCGCCCGCGATCCAGTCGCGCCCTTCCAGTTGTTTTTCGACCACGGCCAGCAGGCGTATTGCCTCGGCGCGATACCGGTCGCGGGGGCGGTCGTCGGGAATATCCTTGCCGGCGAATTTGAAAAAGAACCCCATCTGTCCCAGCATTGGGCCCAGCCCGCCCATCTGGAACATCAGCCATTGGGTGATCCGGGCCTTGTCGCTGGCCGTTTCACCAATGAATTTGCCGGTCTTTTCGGCCAGATACAGCAGGATCGCGCCGCTCTCGAATAGTCCGATCGGGCCATCGGGACCGTCGGGGTCAATGATGGCGGGGATCTTGTTGTTCGGGTTCAGCGAAAGGAACGCATCGCTTTTGACATCTGCATCGCTGAGCGTGACCAGATGCGGTTCATAATCCAGCCTCATTTCTTCCAGCGCGATGGATGCCTTGACCCCGTTAGGTGTCGGAAATGAATAAAGCTGGATAATGCCGGGGTTTTTCGCAGGCCAGCGTGCCGTGATCGGAAATTGTGACAAATCGGTCATCTTGGATGCCTCATCAGGGGTTTCAACGGCATGGATATTCTGCGCTGGCCGCAAAGAAAAGGCGTGGTCATGTGGGCTGATTTAGGTATGAGTGTGCGCAATCGCGCGAAAACCATTAATCGACATCTCAGACAATCCATCCGGAAACATAATCATGATTAAAGAATTCAAGGACTTCATCGCCAAGGGTAACGTCATGGACCTTGCCGTCGGGATTATCATCGGGGCTGCCTTTACCGCAATCGTGTCGAGCCTGGTAAAGGACCTGATCAACCCGGTCATCGGCTTGATCCTTGGTGGCGTCGATTTCACATCGATGTATGTGGTGCTGTCAGGTGATGTGCCCGCTGGTGTCGGCCTTGATGCCGCCCGCGAGGCTGGGGCGGCCGTTTTCGCCTATGGTGCGTTTCTGACAGCCTGCATCAATTTCCTGATCATCGCCTTCGTGGTATTCATGCTGGTCAAGGGCGTGAACAGATTGAAAGCCGCGAGCGAGACCCCGCAAGAGGCAGCGCCCGCAGCACCCAAAGGCCCGACCGAACTGGATATCCTGATCGACATCCGCGACACGCTGAAGAAATAGCGCCAGTCGCAGATCAATTAACAGGCCCGACATTTCCAGGCGGGCCTGTCTGGCCTTACGCCTTGAGCGCGTCGGAAGGTGTCATCACCTCAAGCCCCAGGGCGTTACCGACGGCGGCATAGGTCACGGCGCCCGTGTGCACGTTCAGACCGTTCAAAAGGTGCGGGTCATCTTTGCAGGCTTGCCGCCAGCCCTTGTCGGCAAGTGCCAGCATGAACGGCATGGTGGCATTGCCCAGTGCAATAGTCGATGTCCGGGCCACGGCGCCGGGCATGTTTGCCACGCAATAGTGCATGATGCCGTCAACCTCATAAATCGGGTCCTGATGAGTCGTTGCCTTTGACGTCTCGAAGCAGCCGCCCTGGTCAATCGCAACATCCACCAGTGCCGCACCCGGTTTCAGGTCGGCCAGTTGCGCGCGCGAAATCAGTTTGGGTGCTGCCGCACCGGGGATCAGCACGGCGCCGATGATCATATCCGCCGTGCGCGCCAGATCGATCGTGTTGCCGGCACTGGCATACGAAGTCTTGAAGGTGCCGCCGAACACATCGTCAAGATAGCGCAGACGCGGCAGGGACCGGTCCAGAACGGTGACATCCGCACCCATGCCTGCGGCAATCCGGGCGGCATGGGTTCCGACGACACCGCCACCGATCACGACGACCTGGGCAGGCCCCACACCGGGAACACCGCCCATCAGCACGCCGCGTCCGCCGTTTGCCTTTTGGAGGGTCCACGCGCCAACCTGCGGCGCCAATCGGCCCGCGACCTCGGACATGGGCGCCAGCAGGGGCAGGCCGCCGCGATCATCCGTGACGGTTTCATAGGCGATGCAGGTCGCGCCCGAGGCCATCAGATCGCGGGTTTGGTCAGGATCAGGGGCCAGATGCAGGTATGTGAACAGGATCTGTCCCTCGCGCAGCATCTTGCGCTCGAGGGGCTGGGGTTCCTTGACCTTGACGATCATGTCGGCGGTGGCGAATACATCTGCCGCAGTCCGGGCGATGTTTGCCCCGGCGGCGGTATAGTCTTCGTCAGTAAAGCCTGCGCCAATGCCTGCGCCTGTCTCAACCGTGACCGTGTGACCGTGGACGACGGCCTCGTGGGTGGCATTAGGTGTCAGGCCCACGCGAAATTCTTGTGGCTTGATCTCTTTCGGGCATCCGATGTGCATGGGTTTTCCTCCGCTCATGTGTCTTTCATCATCGGTGAGCGGCAGAGCAATTTTTGGGGTTTTCTCTTGGTTGTTTGCAGAAATATCGGTAGCTTCTTGCGTGATATGATTGTTTAGTCGGAAGATTGTGCAGGATATGGATATCGACAGCATTGATCGGCGAATCCTTCAGGTGTTGCAGCGCGAAGGCCGGATATCGAATGCAGACCTGTCAGAGCGGGCGAACCTGTCTGCGTCGGCCTGTCATCGCCGCGTGCAGCGGTTGGAAAAGGACGGCTATATTCGCGGCTATGTCGCGCTGGTCGATCCGCGCAAACTAGGGCGGCCGACGACCGTATTTGTGGAAATCACCCTGAGCGGTCAGGCAGACGAGGTGTTGGACGCATTCGAACGGGCCGTCGCATTGGTGCCGGATGTGCTGGAATGTCACCTGATGGCAGGCACGGCGGATTACCTGCTCAAGGTCGTGGCGGGCGATACCGAGGATTTTGCCCGCATCCATCGCCGCTATCTGGCGACACTGCCGGGGGTGGCGCAGATGCAGTCGTCATTCGCATTGCGGACCGTGCGCAATACAACGGCGTTGCCTGTATGACGCAGGGGGGATGTCTACGGGTTTTCCGCGCTGTCGTCTGGCCCCAGACCATAGGGCGCGGCAAGGTTCCACACGTGTTCCGGCACCATGTTCTTGACCTTGGCGGGTTCTTCGCGTTGCAGGTGCAGCACTGTTTCGGCTGCTTTCATTTCCAGCCGTGCGCGCGCAAATTCCAGGCCTCGCGGCCCGATCCGCGGCATCAGCCAGCCCATGATGCCGCGCATGAAATCCGGCATCCGGCGTAGCGGGAGACCGCCCGCCGCCAGCCGGGTGTTTTCGATAAATCCCTTGACCGCACCAACGCGATTGCCGCGTGATCCGGGCGCGGTCGTCCGCACTTCGGTTCCCAGTGCATCCAGCATGGCCTGGCCACGTGCATTGCGCACGATCAACCATTGGTCGCCTTCGCCGGCCATATAGCCCACGGTGATGTCTGCCAACCGGTTGGTGTAATCCACGCAGGTCCGGCAAGTCAGTGGGAAGAAATCGCGCGGCAGATCCGAAATGGGCAGCTTGAGAAACGGGATCAGCCGTTTCGTGCCATCGGTGAACCGCAGTTCCACGTGATAATCAGCGCGAAATTCCAGATAGGTGACGGTGTCGGGCACGTCGGTCAGCCGGGCCAGAAAGCCGTGAAAACTCTCGGTCGTGGTGTTGTCGGAACACGGCGTGCCGATCACGTAGATGCGGGTAAACCCCAATTTCGTCTCTAGCGCGCGCAGTGCGTAGATCTGGCAAGGGATGCCGATCACCGCGATCTTTTTGTGTCCGGCATCACGGGCCGGTTCAAGCAGCGCCAGCAGCGGGGCATAGCCCATGCGCATCCCGCGTGCCTCGGCCATATCGGCGGGGGCGGTGATGATCGCAGGCCGCGGGCGCCAGCGATCTTTGGCATCGGGCACCATCGTCAGCACCGCATCCACAGCCCCGGTTTCCAACAGCCTTTCGGCCAGCCGTGTGGTCAGCCCGGTCCATTGCGCCCCTTCGCGTGGCGGCTGCAAGGCGGCGCGATACATGGCCCCCGTCACGCCAAAGAACCGTTCATCCCCATCGGTTCGGGCGACCCGCCCATGGACCTGTGTTTCCAGCGCGGGATAGTCGGGTTTGATGAACTGGCAGGCCTTGCCGCAGGCCGCAGGGTCGGCCATGCGCGACACCCCGCAATCAGTGCAAAGGCCACGCGGTGCGGGTTCACGAAAGTCGGGGGGAGTTATCATGCCGCCAGCCTAGCGGGGCAGATGGCACTGTCCAGCATGAACTGCCGACCGCCCCCTTTCCCTTGCGCCACAGCCGCGTTAAAGGGGCGCAGTTGCAATCAAGGAGCCAGCCAATGGGCTACAGAATCGTCGTCGTCGGCGCCACGGGCAACGTGGGCCGCGAAATGCTGAACATCCTCGCGGAACGCCAGTTCCCCGTGGACGAAATTACCGCACTCGCTAGCCGTAAATCGCTGGGTTCCGAGGTCAGCTTTGGCGATGCCACCCTTAAAACCAAGGATCTGGATACCTTCGATTTCACTGGCTGGGATATGGCGCTGTTTGCGGTCGGTTCTGACGCCACCAAAATTTATGCGCCCAAGGCCGCCAAGGCGGGTTGCGTCGTTATCGATAATTCTTCGCTTTACCGCTACGATGCGGACGTGCCGCTGATCGTGCCAGAGGTGAACCCGCAGGCCATCCATGGCTATGCCAAGAAAAACATCATCGCGAACCCGAACTGTTCGACCGCGCAGATGGTCGTGGCTCTCAAGCCGCTGCACGATCGCGCGACGATCAAGCGGGTCGTGGTCAGCACCTATCAATCGGTGTCCGGCGCCGGCAAGGAAGGCATCGACGAACTGTGGGACCAGACAAAGTCGATGTATAACCCCACCGACGATAAACCGGCCAAGAAATTCACCAAGCAGATCGCCTTTAACGTCATCCCGCATATCGATGTGTTCATGGACAGCGGCGAGACAAAGGAAGAGTGGAAAATGGTCGCCGAGACCAAAAAGATCGTTGATCCCAAGATCAAGGTGACGGCCACCTGCGTGCGGGTTCCGGTCTTTGTCGGCCATTCCGAAGCGATCAATATCGAATTCGAGGACCATCTGGACGAAGATGAAGCCCGCGACATCCTGCGCGAGGCCCCCGGCGTCATGGTGATCGACAAGCGCGAAGACGGCGGCTATGTCACGCCGATTGAATGCGTGGGCGATTTTGCGACCTTTATCAGCCGCATCCGGCAGGACAGCACGATCGACAACGGTCTGAACCTGTGGTGCGTGTCTGACAACCTGCGCAAGGGTGCCGCGTTGAACGCGGTGCAGATTGCTGAGCTTTTGGGGCGCGAGTGCCTGAAAAAAGGCTGACACCCATCAGAACCGTTCTGGAAAGAGGCGCCTTTTGGTGCCTCTTTTTTATGTCTGCACCCTGCGCGGAAAATGACCGGACATTTCAATGCACAGGTGCAACAGATCGTACAAAGCGCTAGGATTCAGCTGAATTGCGCGAGGAGAATTGCCATGTTCCGCCCCCTTTTGACGATCAGCGTGATTGCGCTGACCACCCCCGCACATGCCGATACGATCATCGGGCTGGCGCGTGTAGATACCGTGACCATCTATCCCGGTCAGGCCACGGTTGCCCGCGACATTAGCCTTGGCTTGCCTGCGGGGCGACATGAGATTGTGGTGCCGGGTCTGCCGGAAAACCTTGATCCGCAGGGTCTGCGGCTTGTGGCCCCCGATGGTGTTCAGATCGGCGCGGTCAATCTGGCGCGAGGCCGGTTGCCCGTGACCCCCGATCAGGACCGGCCCGCCGTTGTTGCCGCGCGGGCCGATGTGGTCAGGCTGGAACAGGTGCTGCGCGATAGGGAAGCGGCCATTGCCGAAATCCGCCTGCGGGTGCAGGCCGCCAATGAACAGATCACGTTCCTGCAAAGCCTGAGCCAGGCCAGCGCGGGCGAAACGCTGACCGGCAGCACCATTGCCGACATTCAGGCGCTGGCGCAAATGGTGGGCACCGAAACCCTGCGTGTCAGGCAAGCCGCCTTTGCCGCCGAGCAAGAGGCCAAGGCCGCAGAGCGCGCGCGCGAGGATGACGTTCAGGCGTTGGAAGAGGCCAAGCAGGCGCTTGCGGCACTGCTCTCGCCTGAAACAGACGGATCGGTCCTGACCTTTACGGTGGAAACGGCCACCGCGCGCGATGTGACTGTCACCGCCAGCGCGATCGAAGGGTTCGCAACTTGGTCGCCGATCTATGATATGCGTCTGACCACCGGCGAAAATGCGGCGCTGACCCTTGAACGGTCGGTGGTCGTCAGCCAATCCACCGGACAGGACTGGCGGGATGTGAAACTGGTCCTGTCCACCGCCCGGCCCGGCGAACAGACCGCCCCGAGCGAGGTTTATTCCTATCCCCGCCGGATCGTTCCAGAGGACGAGCTGGAACGCCCGCGCCCGTTGGCGGATTCGTCCGGCGCGCTGCGCAGCAACGTGGCGCCTGCGCCCACGCAGTTGGCCGAAGCGGCCCCTTTCAAGGCCATCGCCGATTTCAGCGGTGCGAACGTGACCTACAGCTATCCTGGCACCGTCACGATCCGCAACGGGGTCGAGGATCTGCGCCTGCCGCTGGATACGCTGGAATTTGACGCCCGTGTCTGGGCCGAGGCCGCGCCAAGCCGTGACAACATTGCCTATCGCGTGGCCGCGTTCACCAATACCACAGCAGAGGTGCTGCTGCCCGGTCAGGCCCTGTTATATGCTGACGGCACGATGATCGGGTTCGATCAACTGCCATTGCTGGCCGCCGGGGCTGACGTGCAGATAGGCTTTGGTCCGCTGGATGGCATCCGCTTGACCCGCGCCATTCCTGGCAGGTCTGAAGGGGAAACCGGGGTGTTTTCCCGCGCGAATGAGTTTCGGGAAACTGTTCTGATCGGGGTGGACAATCTGACCGGGCAAGACTGGGATGTGCTGTTACGCGATGCAGTGCCTTATACTGAACAGGACGATCTGGAACTGACTGTCACCGCGACGCCACCCGTGACACGCATGGATCCCGACGGGCGGCGCGGTATTCTGGAATGGGACCTGTCGGTTCCTACGCAAACCAGACAAGAGGTGCGGTTGGATTATACGTTGAAATGGCCTGATGGCTACGTGCTGCGCTAACCACCCAATACGACCCATTTCAGGAAGTGTGAAACTCTTTGCGCAGGTCCATCGTGCCTTGGGGGTATCGAAGCAAAACCCACGGGAGTTGAGACACGATGAAACGCGCATTTTTACTATTCAGACTTTTGCCATTCATGCAGGCCGCGAATACCAATGCGGCCCCAATGGATGCCCCTGACCACGTCACGCGGGACGAGATACTGTCGCTGTTCGCCCATGATTTGCAGCGGATGCCGCGCCATTAGGCCCACTTGCCGCGCAAACTTAAAACGGGGCCTCGCAAGGCCCCGTTTTATCATTACATATTGGGGTAGTTTGGTCCATCACCGCCCTGTGGCACGGTCCAGTTGATGTTCTGGCTGGGGTCTTTGATGTCGCAGGTCTTGCAATGCACGCAGTTCTGAAAATTGATCACGAAACGCGGGTCCTTGCCCTCTTCGGTGACAAATTCATAGACGCCTGCGGGACAGTAGCGCGCAGATGGGCCTGCATATTTCGCCAAGTTCACGTTGACCGGCACATCAGGGTCAATCAGATGCAAGTGGGCTGGCTGGCTTTCTTCATGGTTGGTAAAACTGAAGGACACATTGGTCAGTCGGTCGAATGACAGCGTGCCGTCTGGCTTGGGATAGTCGATTGGTTTGTGCTTGCTGGCCTCTTCGGTCGCGGCGGCGTCAGATTTGCCATGCGCAAGCGTGCCCAGAACGCCGATGCCAAAGGTGTTCATCCACATGTCCAGCCCGCCAATGGCCAGCGATGCAGTCAGCCCGTATTTCGACCAGAGCGGTTTGACATTGCGCACCTTTTTCAAATCTTCGCCGATAGGGCCCTTGCGCACAGCGGCCTCATAACCGTCCAGCAGATCACCCCCGCGGCCCGCCTTGATCGCATCTGCCGCTGCATCGGCGGCCGCAATTCCTGACAGCATGGCGTTATGGTTGCCCTTGATGCGTGGCACATTGACCATGCCCGCCGCACAACCCAAAAGCGCGCCACCGGGGAATTCAAGCTGCGGCAGCGACTGGTAACCGCCCTCGGAAATGGCGCGCGCACCATAGGCGACGCGCTTGCCGCCCTTGAGCAGGTCCGCGACCATCGGATGATGCTTGAACCGCTGGAATTCCATGTATGGAAACAGATGCGGGTTCTTGTAGTTCAAATGCACGACGAAACCGACGTAAACCTGATTATTGTCAAGGTGATAAATGAATGACCCTCCGCCTGCATTGCTCTCCAGCGGCCATCCCATCGTGTGGGTGACGGTGCCGATCCGGTGCTTGGCGGGGTCGATTTCCCAGATTTCCTTCATGCCGAGGCCGTATTTCTGGACATCGGATTTCGCCGCGAGATCGTATTTCGCGATCACTTGCTTGGACAGCGACCCGCGCACGCCTTCGCCAAGGAAGACGTATTTGCCGTGCAGTTCCATCCCCGGTTCGTAGGACGGGCCGGGCGTGCCGTCGGGGTTCTTGCCGAACTCACCGGCGACCACGCCTTTCACTTCGCCGTTTTCGCCATAGACCAGTTCGGAACAGGACATGCCGGGGAAAATTTCAACGCCCATCGCCTCGGCCTGTTCGGCCATCCAGCGGCAGACGTTGCCCATGGACACGATGTAATTGCCGTGGTTGTTCATCAGCGGCGGCATGGTGAAATTGGGAATGCGTAACTGGCCGGCGGCACCCAGCATATAGAAATTGTCTTGCTTCACCGGCACGTTCAACGGCGCGCCTTTTTCTTTCCAGTCCGGCATCAGCGTGTTCAGACCAACGGGATCCAGCACTGCGCCTGACAGGATATGCGCACCGACCTCGGACCCTTTTTCCAACACCACGACATTCAGATCAGCATCTCTCTGTTTCAGCCGGATCGCCGCAGAAAGCCCCGCAGGCCCTGCGCCTACGATAACGACGTCATATTCCATTGCTTCGCGTTCAATCTGCGCCATGGTCGCATCCTTTGTTGGGTTGGGGCTATGCCCCCTTTTATTCGGTCGCACCAAGGGTTACCTGATGGCAGATTACGGGGCAATCAAGACACGACGTCAAAAACGCCTGTCGCGACAGCAAATCGCAGGCGGGCCTTGACTTTGATCCACCTCAATAGGCTATGAACGTCCGATTGGTAGTTTTCGATCCGGAAGGGAACGCACGATGGAAAAAATCCCACTGACCCGCGCTGGTTTCGACAAACTGGACGCGGAACTCAAGCATCTCAAGACTGTGGAACGCCCGGCGATCATCCGCGCCATTTCAGAGGCGCGTGAACATGGCGACCTGTCCGAGAACGCAGAGTATCATTCCGCCAAGGAAAAACAGTCCTTTATCGAAGGGCGCGTGAAAGAGCTTGAGGGCGTTATTTCGCTTGCCGACGTGATTGATCCGACCAAGCTGTCGGGCACGATCAAGTTCGGCGCGACCGTCGATCTGGTGGATGAAGACACCGACGAAGAGAAAACCTATCAGATCGTCGGCGAATACGAAGCCGACATTGAACGGGGCAAGCTGAACATGAAATCGCCTTTGTCACGCGCCTTGATCGGCAAGGACGAAGGTGACAGCGTCGAGGTGCGAACCCCCGGCGGTGTCCGCAGTTATGAAATTCTGAAAATCACGTTCAAGTAAGAAAGTGCGCATATAATGGCGCGGAATGACACGAGCGAAACAGGATCATCCGCTGGCGGGCTGGTTCGTGCGGACATCATAGGCGCGGCTCTGGCGATTGGCTGGGTCGTCGCGCTGGGGATGTTGCTGTGGTTGTCACCACCCGTTGTTGCCCCTTTTGACAGCATGGGCTTCCTGCTGATCCTGATTGCGGCATTCATGCCTCTGGGCTTGATTTGGGTCGCGGTGTACGCGGCACGGTCGTCGCGCGCGGCGCGGATGGAAACCTATCGGTTGCAGCAGGCTATCGACAAGATCCGCCAAGACCAGCTTGCTGAACGCGCGGCCAGAAAGGTGGAAACCTCGCGCGTGGAACAGCCGGTGACAGCGCCTGCGTCAGAGCTTTCTGTTGACACCGCGCAAGCGCCGACCCGATTTGCCTCGCGCCGCGAGGTGTCACGGCTGATCGTGCCGCAGCCGGCCCCGCAAATGCCCGCAGACCAGCCCAGCCTGTCACTGGATACGGCTGCATTGGATGAACGCCCGGCACTGGCGCGTGCCGACATGATCCGCGCGCTACATTTTCCCGATGACGAAAGCGATACCGAAGGATTTGCAGCGCTGCGTCGCGCCCTGCGTGACCGGGGCGCACGCAAGCTGGTGCAGGCCAGCCAGGATGTTCTTACACTGCTGTCACAGGACGGTATCTATATGGACGATCTGCGCACCGAGCCTGTGGGTGCCGACATGTGGCGGCGATTTGCCCAAGGGGAACGCGGTGCCGCTGTCGCCAAGCTGGGCACAGTGCGTGATGGCGATACGCTGGATGTCGCGACCGCCCGCATGCGCGAGGATACGATTTTCCGTGACGCGGTGCATCATTTCCTGCGCCGGTTCGATCAGATGCTGGTGATTTTCGAGGAACAGGCGACCGATACCGACATATTGGCCATGGCCGACACGCGCACAGCACGGGCATTTGTGCTGCTGGGGCGTGCGACGGGCACGTTCCGCTAAGCCATGTGGGAAATCTTTCTCAAGACTTTGCCGTTCTTCATGCTGATCGGATTGGGTTATGGGGCGGGACGCACCCGGTTTTTCACGCCCGAGGCGACGGCCTATCTGACCAAATTCGTCTTTTACTTCGCGCTGTCGGCCATGCTGTTCCGGTTTTCGGCAAACCTGTCGCTGGGGGACATTCTGGATTGGCCGTTCGTGTTGGCGTATCTGGGCGGGACCGCAGTGATTTACGTGCTGGCGACACTGGTGGCGATGTATCGCCGCCTGTCCGTCGCCGAAGCCGCGGTCGAGGCGCAATGTGCCGTGATCGGCAATGTCGGCTTTCTGGGGATCCCGATGCTTGTCCTGCTGCTGGGCGACGCGGCGATTGGCCCGATCATGATGGTGCTGGCGGTCGATTTGATCTTTTTCGGCAGCCTGATCGTGATTCTGATTACCGGATCACGCGGCGGTGGCGCATTGTGGCGGGTGCCGTTGACCGTCGGCATGGGTCTGTTGAAAAACCCGATGATCGTGTCGATCGTGTTGGGGCTACTGGTATCGGCAAATAACATTCCGATGCCGGGACCGGTAAACGAATTTATGACCTTGCTGGGGGCGGCCGCAACGCCCGGTGCTTTGTTTGCCATTGGTGCCTCGCTGGCTACGAAATCGGCTGAACGGGTGGTGGTGGCAGGCTGGCTGTCCTTTTGCAAGCTGGTGCTGCACCCGGCAGCCGTGGCAGTCGCGGCCTTGTTCGTGTTCGGCATTGCCCCTTATCCGGCGGGCGTGATGATCGCGGCGGCATCGTTGCCGGTGGCGGGCAACGTGTTCATGCTGGCGCAGCATTACGGGGTCGCACCCACGCGAGTTTCTGCGGCGATCCTGCTGTCGACGGCCGCCAGCATCGTGACCGTGTCGCTTGTCATTGCATGGGTGACATCGTTTTAAGGGTGCGTTAGCCATTGCGCCAAACCACAGGGGAGCATCATGCAGACAATTTCAGAAAACCGGTCTTTTGGTGGTACGCAGGGCGTGTATTCCCACGCATCCACCGCCTGCAACTGCGACATGACATTTGCCGTTTTCCTGCCAGAGGAAGCGGCCCACGGTCCGGTCCCTGTCTTGTGGTTTTTATCGGGCCTGACCTGCACCCATGAAAACGCCATGACCAAGGCAGGTGCACAGGCCTGGGCCGCCGAACAGGGCATCGCGCTGATCTTTCCCGACACCTCGCCACGGGGGACAGACGTAGCCAATGACGACGCCTATGATCTGGGGCAGGGCGCAGGCTTCTACATTGACGCGACAGAGAAACCCTGGGCCGAACATTACAAGATGTGGACTTACATCGCCGATGAATTGCCCGCGTTGCTGGGTGAAAACTTCCCCCTCGACATGGACCGCCAGTCGGTCTGCGGCCATTCAATGGGCGGACACGGGGCGCTGACCCTTGCGATGGCGCTGCCGGGCCGGTTCCGGTCGGTGTCGGCATTTGCCCCGATCTGCAACCCCACGCAAAGCGATTGGGGGCGCAAGCAATTCACGGCCTATTGGGGCGCTGATGAAAGTAAGTGGGGCCCGCATGATGCGACGCTGTTGATGCAGGGGCCCGGTTTCGACGGGCCGATCCTGATCGACACCGGCACGGATGATCAGTTTGGTGACCTGCTGGGCACACAAGCCTTTGCCGCCGCCATGGCTGCAAAACGCCAAGAAGGAACGATCCGCCTGCAAAAGGGTTATGATCATTCGTATTTCTTCATCTCGACCTTCATGGAAGACCACGTGGCCCTTCATGCTGAAGCGCTATACGCGTGATAGTCGCACCGAAGGAGCGCAAATGATATACGTTGATGCCGATGCCTGCCCGGTGAAGGCCGAGGTCGAACGCGTCGGCACGCGGCACAAGTTGCGGATCTTCGTTGTGTCAAACGGTGGCATCCGGCCCAGCCAGAACCCGCTGGTGGAAACGGTCGTGGTGCCCGACGGCCCCGACGTGGCCGACATGTGGATCGCGGATCGGGTCAAGGCGGGCGATGTGGTCATCACCGGCGACATCCCCCTTGCCGCACGTTGCATCGAAAACGGTGCGCTGGTGCTGAAACACAATGGCGAGGCGTTGACGCAGGCCAACATCGGAAACGTGCTGGCCACGCGCGATCTGATGGCCGATATGCGCGCCGCCGACCCGTTTCGCCAAGGCGGTGGCAAACCGTTCAGCAAGGCCGACCGCGCCCGGTTTCTGGATGCGCTGGAACGCGCGGTGCGCGCCGCTGCACGACAGGGATAGACAGGCGTGCGCGGTGCTGTCAGCACTTGTGACATGAACCGTTTGTCCAACATCTCTCCGACCACGCTGTGCGCGCTGTGCGCTGCGATTTCGGTGATCTTTCTCTCGATCAACGACGTGGCGATCAAATTCCTGAGCGGTGGTTACGCGCTGCATCAGGTGGTGCTCATCCGGTCGGTGATTGGGCTGATTGTCATTGTGGCGCTGATTGCGCCCTTTACCAGCGGCTGGGCGATCGCCCGCACCAAACGCCTGCCCATGCATCTGTTGCGCGGGCTTTGTGTTGTCTTTGCCAATATGATGTTTTTCCTTGGACTGGCCGCCATGGAACTGGCCGAGGCGGTGGCGATTTTTTTCATCAGCCCGCTGATCATCACACTGTTTTCGGTAATTTTTCTGGGCGAAACCGTGGGGCCGCGGCGCTGGGCCGCGATTGCGGTGGGGTTTGTCGGTGTGCTGATCATGATGCGCCCGGGCACACAAGCGTTTCAGCCCGCATCGCTGTTTCCGCTGGCGGCGGCATTTTTCTATGCGGGCCTGCACACGATGACCCGCCGGATTGGTGGCACGGAATCGGCGGTGACGATGGCGTTCTATATCCAGATCGTGTTCATCGTCGTTTGTCTGCTGATGGGGCTGGTCGTGGGTGATGGGCGGTTCGGCGACCAAAGCGATCCGTCGCTGGCGTTCTTGCTGCGGGCGTGGTCGTGGCCGGTGCCTGCCGATTATCCGATTTTCGTGCTGATCGGCGTTGGTATCGCGTTCGGCGGCTTTCTGATCAGCCAGGCCTACCGCGTGGCCGAGGCATCGCTGGTCGCGCCTTTTGAATACCTTGCCCTGCCGATGTCGGTGGTCTGGGGGATGCTGGTTTTCAACGAATTTCCCGTTGTGCTGGATTATCTGGGGATGGCGCTGATCCTTGGGGCGGGGTTGTTCTCGGTATGGCGCGAACGGGTGTTGGACAGCCCCGCTTTACAGCGACCGCTGCGCCGTTAAGGTGATCCGGAAAATATCAGAGGAAGCCCATGCCAGACGTCAACGCAGTGATTTTCGATATCGGCAATGTGCTGATAGAATGGCAGCCGGAACGCTTTTTTGACAGTGTGATCGGCCCCGACCGCCGGCGTGCGATGTTTGACGCAATTGACCTGCATGCCATGAACGACGCGGTGGACCGTGGCGCGCATTTTACGCAAACGGTCCATGCGATGGCCCATGCCAACCCGGCATGGCGCGACGAGGTGCTGATGTGGCACGACCGCTGGATCGATATGGCAAGCCCCGCGATTGATCATTCCGTCAGGCTTTTGCGTGCGCTGCGTGAAAACGGTGTGCCGGTCTTTGCCCTGACCAATTTCGGCATCCAGACCTTTGCGATTGCCGAACCGGTCTATCCTTTTCTGGGCGAGTTCGACCGCCGATATATCTCTGGGCATATGGGGGTGATCAAACCCGAAACGCGCATTTATGAAATGGTGGAACAGGATTGCGGGCTTGATCCATCCAGCCTGTTGTTTGCGGACGATCGTATCGACAATATCTATATCGCAGCAGACAGAGGCTGGCAGACGCATCTGTTTGACGGCCCGCAAGGCTGGGCAGACCGCTTGGTTGACGCAGGTCTGCTGACACAGGAGGCCGCACAATGACCGTGATGATCCCGTTTGAGCAAGGCGAGGCACATCTTGACTGGCTGGCCCTGACCGATGCGCTGGCGGGCGGGCATGATTTGCCGCGGGCCGAAGTGGCGGATGTGTTCCTCTACGAAGGCGAAAACACCTTGCTGAACCGTTCGGCATGGATTGCGGGCATGGGTCTGGCGGTGAAATGCGCCACGATTTTTCCCGGCAACCGGGCGCAGGGTAAACCGGCCATTGGCGGCGCGGTGAACCTGTTTTCGGGGCAGGACGGCACGCTGGAGGCGATCCTTGATTTTCATCTCGTGACGAAATGGAAGACCGCCGGTGATAGCCTTTTGGCCGCCCGCCGGCTTGCCCGGCCTGACAGTCGCAAGATTTTGATCGTGGGGGCGGGCACCGTGGGCCATTCGCTTTGGCAGGCCTATGGCGCCGCCTTTTCCGGGGCGCAATTCACCATCTGGAACCGGTCGCCTGACGGGGCTGCGGCCTTTGCCGCCGCGCATCCGGGGGTTGCCATCGCTGATGAGCTGGAAACGGCTGTGCGCGCCGCCGACATCGTGACAGCGGCGACGATGACGACGGAACCCATCATCAACGGCGACTGGTTGCAACCGGGCCAGCACATCGACCTGATCGGCGCCTACCGTCCCGACATGCGCGAGGCGGATGATGCCGCGTTGCAACGGGCGCGCATTTTCGTGGATAGCCGAGAGACGACGATCGGTCATATCGGCGAGCTGAAAATCCCCATCGCTGCCGGTGTGATTGCTGAAAATGATGTTGTGGCCGATTTTTATGCGCTGGATGCATTCCAGCGGCAAGATTCTGCTGAAATCACGCTTTTCAAGAATGGCGGTGGCGCACATCTTGATTTGATGACCAGCCGCTACATTCTCGATACATGGATGGCGCGCTAGGCCGGAACATCAGGTGTTAGCGCGCTGATGGTTCAGAGAGGGACTTCACAGGGGTGTCGTATGTCTTTGTGATAGCGTTTGGCGCGGTTGCGCTGGTCATCGCGCCTTGGGCCCGAGAGTGGCTGCGCGCGCCTGTTCGGGCGGCGGACAGGCAAGGGACCGAGGGTGATTTTGCGCAACTTTCACAAGGTGTGACTCATTTTCGCTGGATCGGGCCGGTGCGTGGGCCTGTCGCGGTGATCATTCACGGGCTGACCACGCCTTCCATTGGGATGGAACCGTTGGCGCGCGGCCTGGGTGGCTTGGGCTATCGGGTGCTGATCTACGATCTATATGGGCGCGGCTTGTCCGATGCGGCGACGGGCGTGCAGGACCGACACTTTTTTCTGCGGCAGCTGTCCGACCTGCTTGCGGATCAGAAAACGGGTGGGAATATCACGTTGGTGGGCTATTCCATGGGCGGTGCGATTGCCACGGCCTTTGCCACCGAAAATCCCGAGCGGATCAAACGCGTGGTCATGGTGGCCGGGTCGGGCATCATGCTGAATGAAAGCAGATTGATCCGTTTTTGCCGCAGCGTGCCCATTTTGGGTGATTGGCTGCACGGCATTGCCGGTGCCCGCCAGATCCGAGGGGCGATTCCCGCCCGCGCCCGTCAGCCGGACATCAGCCATATCCTGTTGGCCCAGCGGCAGGAATTGAACCGTCGGGGGTTCCTGCCGGCGGTCTTGTCCAGCAGGCGGGCAATGCTGTCAGAGGTTCAGGAAAACGAACACCGCAGCCTGGCGCGCAAGGCCATCCCTGTCGTCGCAATTTGGGCCGAACAGGATCAGGTGATCCCTCTCACGGCCCTGGAACTGCTTGTGCAATGGAACAGGACAGCGCGCCAGCATGTTGTAAAGGGCGCGACGCACGCGCTGCCGTACACCCACAGCGAACAGGTTGTCGATGCGATCCGCATTGCCCTGCGCGAGTGACCAGCCCAAAATGAAGAGGGTTTGCGGCCACCGCTTTTCAACGCAGGGCAGGCGCGCTATCCCTTTGATATGACCATACAAGAGGTATATGCCGCCGCCGTTGATGCAGGCACGCTTTGCCCGGATGACGCGCAGCTTGCCGTTCTGCCGGAATTGGAACGTGTGCGCGCTGCACTTGCCGAACCGGTGAAAAAGGCGGGGATTTTTCGCAAGGCACCGCCGCCAATTCCAGGATTATATATGTGGGGCGGGGTCGGGCGCGGCAAATCCATGCTGATGGATTTGCTTTACGAACAGGTCAGCGCCCCCAAGCAGCGCCGCCATTTTCATGCCTTCATGCAGTGGGTGCATTCCGAAATGAACGCAGCCCGCAAGCGGGGCGTCGATGATGCCATCGCCCCGGTCGCGGCCAAGCTGGCGGGCGATGTCCGTTTTCTGGCCTTTGACGAAATGCAGATCAGCGATATCACGGACGCCATGATCGTGGGCCGCCTGTTCGAGGCGCTGTTCGCCGCAGGGGTTGTGGTTGTCACGACGTCGAACCGGCACCCCGATGATCTGTACAAGAACGGGCTGAACCGGCAGCTGTTCCTGCCGTTCATCGACCTGCTCAAGCATCACATGGTGGTGCATGAACTGACCAGCGATACCGATTACCGGCAGGACCGTCTGACTGGTCAACAGACCTATTTCACCCCGATCAACGCAGAAACGCGAACCGCTATCGCCCAAATCTGGCACGATCTGAGCGGGGGGAAATCCGAACCGCTGGTGCTGCACGTCAACGGCCGGCAGGTGGAATTGCCAAGGTTCAGCAACGGCGTTGCGCGCGCCACTTTCTATGACCTGTGCGGCAGGCCGCTGGGGCCTGCTGATTATCTGGCGTTGGCTGATGCTGTGCGGGTGCTGATCGTGGATGAAATTCCACAGCTGTCGCGCCGGAACTACAACGAATCCAAACGTTTCGTTACGCTGATCGACGCGCTGTACGAAGCGAAGGTCAAACTGATCTGCAGCGCCGCCGCCGCGCCTGAAATGCTTTATGTCGAAGGCGAAGGAACGTTCGAGTTTGAACGCACGGCGAGCCGGTTGCGCGAAATGCAGTCAGAAGGCTGGGGTCGTTAGAACCGTTCCGCCCGCAGCACGTGGGCATCGGTGATGCTGACAACGCCGATATGTTTCTCTACCACCGAAAAGGCTGCTTCCAGCAACCCGTCCAGCCGCTCGGGCCTGATCAGGCAGACAAAGGCGACCATGCCGGCCCGACCAACCTGTCCTTCGCGGGTCCATTTCCCTGACCGTCCGGAACCGCCCAGCACCGGCAGGATCGTGTAGCCCGTGACACCGGCGTCGTTCAGAACCTGCGCCAGCCGTCGTTCCAGCGGTGCTTCGATCACGATTTCCACGCGTTTGGCGATATGTGTGTCCATGTCAGCCTCCGGTCATGAACTGAGCCGCGGCAAGGTATAGCGGAATGCCCAGCGTCAGGTTGAAAGGGAATGTCACGCCCAGTGACAGTGTCAGATAAATCGAAGGGTTCGCCTCTGGCAGGGCGACGCGCATGGCGGCGGGCACGGCGATGTAGCTGGCCGATGCGGCAAGCACCATCAACAGCACAATCCCGCCCAGCGACAGCCCGATCAACATGCCCAGCCCCAGCCCGATGCCCGATCCGATCAGCGGCATGGCAATGGCAAAACCGATCGCCCCGATGCCAAGCACACCCTTGGACTGGCGCAAACCACGCCCGGCGATCAGCCCCATATCCAGCAGAAACAGGCATAGCACGCCCTTGAAGGGCGATACGATAAAGGCACTGATTTCCTTAAGCCCCTTTTCGCCGGTGATTGCCCCGATGGCAAACGACCCGACCAGCAGAACAATCGACCCGTTCAGCAGAATTTCCCGCATCAGGCCCGGTTCCATCCGCCCCGACCCGCCGCTGCGTGCCACCAGCCATAGTGCGGACAGGATCGCCGGGGCTTCCATCACGGCGGCGACGGCGACCATATACCCCTCGGCATCGATCAACCGACCCTGTAAGATAGAGGTTGCCGCGACAAAGGTCACAATGCTGATCGACCCGTAGTGTGCAGCGACCGCAGCGGCGTCGGTGGTGTTCAGTCCCGTCATCATGCGCAGCAGTGCAAAGGCAATCAGCGGCAGTCCGAATGACAGGACCAGTCCGGCAACCAGCGACAGGATCAGCGTGGCATCGACCCCATGTGCGCTGACCGCCACGCCGCCCTTGAACCCGATGGCGAACAGCAGATAAATCGACATGCCCTTGGCGACGGCCTCGGGGATGGTCAGGTCAGAGCGGGCAAGGGCAGCGGCCATGCCAAGTGCAAAGCTCAGGATGATGGGCGATATTAGGTTGGCCCCGGCAAGCGATAATATCTCGGTCATGGCGCCCCCGGACCCTGGCGATCAAAACGCGACAAAGCGCTGGCTGGCCGGATCGTATGCCTCCAGCCCGCCGTCGCTGATACTGTTCCACAGCCCGTGAAGTGACAAATGGTCATCCTCGACGGCCTGCCTGACAAACGGAAAAGTCATCAGGTTTTCCAGCGAAATCAGAACCGATGCCTTTTCCAGTGCCCGCTTGCGGGTCGCGTCATCGCCATCGGGCAACTGGTCATAGCCGGGGCGCAGAATATCCATCCAGCGGCCCACGAAACTGCTGGTTTTTTCCAGTTGCGGGGCGTTGCCCGCGCACATCTCATAACAGCCCTCGACCCCGCCACACCCCGAATGGCCCAACACGATCAGATGTGCGACCTTAAGCGTCGTTACCGCATATTCGACCGCAGCGGAGGTGCCGTGATATTCCCCGTCGGGATTATACGGCGGCACAAGGTTCGCGATATTCCGGTGGATAAAGAACTCGCCCTGATCGGCCCCGAAGATTGCCGTGACATGGACACGGCTGTCACAGCATGAAATCACCATGGCGCGCGGGTGCTGGCCTTCTTCGGCCAGATGGCGATACCAGCTTTTGTTCTCGGCATAGGTTGTTGCCTTCCAGCCGTGGTAACGGGTGACCAGATAACTGGGAAGGGGACGTGCATGTTTCATGGGCCGGACCTGTTTTGGCTTTGACCGTAGATACGTCGCATTTTCTTGAATTTCGAGAGATAATTCAGTTCGGCTTCAACCTTCTGGGAACTTTCATTGGCTAGATATGTGGTTATGGAAAATAACATATCTCATATCGGGTTGCTCTGGCCGGCTGATCCTGCGGTAATTGTCTTGCGTTGCCCTGACTTGCTGCATTTTGACCCTGCGCCAATGCAACGGCTGTTTGTGGAAAAAGACCCAGCCGTCGCAGAGGATCTGATTTGCCGCATTTTGGAAGACATCGCGCACGGGCTGGACGCATTGCAGCAAGGTCTGGAAGACTGCAGCTTTCAGACCATGCTGAAACCGGCCCGTCGCATTGGGCTGGTCGCCGATCAGATCGGTCTGACCGAAGTATCCGTTGCAGCCTATCACGTAGTCACCTGCCTGTCTCAGGCGGATGGTGTCGCGCTGGAGGCGACGCTGGCCCGGCTAGAACGCGGTTTTGATGTCGGCGTGTCCGAGGTTTGGAATTTTCGCGATAGCGGTTGACGGGGCTTGCGGCCCATGGGTGGGGTTGTAGTCTGACCGCGCAAACAACTGAACGGACAGATCATGCCCCTTGCCTTTGCCGCCGATACTGAAACTGCGATTCCGCTGCGTGTTGTCGCCGCTGACAAAATTGATCAGGTGCTCAACGGGCTTTCCGAATCGGCACGGGCCTGGGTCAAGGTGCAGGGGTTTTCCGCAGACTTGGGTGAGTATATTACGATCCCCGATGATGCCGGGGCCATCGCACAGGTGCTTGTCGGCTACGGAACCCCCGAAAAGCGCGCGCGCGGGCGGTTTCACATGGCAGAGGTGGCGCAAAAGCTGCCCAAGGACACATACCGGATCACCGAGGGTCTGTCTGGCGCAGCTCTGGAAGAGGCAGCACTGGGCTGGTTACTGGCAGGATACTCCTTTGACCGCTATCGCAAACCTGCGTCAGCCAACGCGCAGCTTGTTGCGCCTGACGGTATTGATGCGGACCGCCTGACCATCATCGCCAACGGCGAGGCGCTGACCCGCGATCTGATCAACACCCCCGCATCCGATATGGGCCCTGACGAGCTGGAAAATGCGACCCGCGTTCTTGCGTCGGAACATGGTGCCGCGATCAATGTCATCACTGGCGATGATCTGATTCCGGCGAATTTTCCGTTGATCCACACGGTCGGTCGCGCCTCGACCCGCGCGCCGCGCCTGCTGGACCTGCGTTGGGGCGATGCCGGGCCGCAGCTGACGCTGGTCGGCAAGGGTGTGTGTTTCGACACCGGCGGGCTGAATATCAAACCCGGTTCGTCGATGGGGCTGATGAAAAAGGATATGGGCGGTGCTGCAACCGTGCTTGGGCTGGCGCATATGATCATGGCGCTGGGGCTCAGACTGCGGTTGCGGCTGCTGATACCGGCGGTGGAAAACAGCATTGCCGGAAACGCGTTCCGCCCACAGGATATTCTGACATCGCGCAAGGGGCTGACCGTGGAGATCAACAACACGGACGCCGAAGGGCGGTTGGTGCTGGCTGACGCATTGACCCTGTCGGACGAAGACGATCCGGATCTTGTGATCTCCATGGCGACACTGACAGGAGCTGCGCGGGTGGCTGTCGGCCCGGACTTGTCGCCATTCTATACGGACGACGATGCGCATGCCGATGCAATTGCCAAGGCGGCGCGAGCGGTGGCCGATCCGGTTTGGCGGATGCCGTTTCACGACCCTTACGAGCCGATGATCGAACCGGGCGTGGCCGATCTGGACAATGCCCCGGCGGGCGGCATGGCGGGCAGCATCACCGCCGCGCTTTTTCTGCGGCGTTTTGTGAAAAGCCCCTATATGCATTTCGACATCTACGGATGGCAGCCGAAACCGGCCCCGGCCCGCCCCAAAGGTGGCGTTGGTATGGGCGCGCGGGCCGTGCTGGAGGCCTTGCCAAAGCTGCTGAAACTGTGACCGACCGGCGGTTGACCCCGGCGAATAACCGCGTCGCCGCCATGCATCTGGCCGGGCAGGTCAGTGCCGCGCGATTTGTCTCCGGTTGGCCGATGGCCCTGCTGGAATCTGTGACTGACCTTTGTGCCGCGCCGGGTGGCCCGCGTGACCGTCAGCTTTTGCGCGGTGCCACGGTGACCGTTTTCGAAGATCACGCGGGCTGGTCGTTCGTGCAGGCGGCTGACGGATATGTGGGCTATCTGCCGACAGGCTGTCTTGGGCCGCCGGTTGCCCATAGCCATTTCGTGGCCAGCCCGGCAACGCATGCTTACGCCGCCGAAGACTTCAAATCACCCGCAGTCATGGCACTGCCGCTCGGCGCGCGCGTCAGGGTGCTGGACGAGAGGCGTAAGTTTTTCGAAACCGACGCGGGTTTCGTGCCCAAGCGACATTTGCGCCCGCTTGACCGCCCGTTCCAGGATCCAGCCACCGTGGCACAGATGCATTTTGGTGTGCCGTATCTTTGGGGTGGGAATTCTACACGCGGGATCGATTGTTCGGGGTTGGTCAGCGCCAGCCTGACGTTGTGCAACACGGCGTGTCCCGGCGATAGCGATCTCCAGCAGGCGCTAGGCGATGATTTCACAGATCAGCCACGCCGCGGTGATCTGCTGTTCTGGAAAGGCCATGTTGCCATGATGGTGGAGGCAGAAACGCTGATCCATGCCAATGCGCATCACATGGCCGTTGCCTATGAACCGCTGGCGCAGGCGATTCTGCGAATTGAGGCCCAGGGCGACGGACCGGTCATCGCGCACAGACGGGTCGCCTAATCAACCGCCCGGATCAGCTTGCGTTCCAGTACGCGCAGAACCTGCCGCAGATCGTTGCCGCGTTTGAGAACCTGACCATCCATGCCGATCACGGCGTATTGCCCTTGCCTCAGACGCAGCTTGGGGCGTTTTTCAATCCGGTATAGCGGGTGTTCTGCCGTCCGTCGGAACACGGAAAATACAGCCACTTCGCGCAGGCAGGAAATACCATAGTCGCGCCATTCACCCGCAGCGACCATTCGGCCATAAAGCCCAAGGATCAGGCCAAGTTCACTGCGGTGGAACGCAACCTGCGGGTCATTCGAGAAAGGGGAAGGCGGCAAAACGGTCATACGTCAGCGTCGCGTCAAAGCGGCCGGAAATCAAGCGGTCATCAGGCGGCGCCATCTTTTTGCCTTGAAAAGACCCTTCTTGCGCCGCAACCATTGCTAACTCGGAACACAAGTTCGCAACACCATGATACCATAACGAAGTGCTTTCCGGTGTCGCGGCAAACAGCCCCCACTCAGTTCGTGACACCGGAAACATTTCGTTGGCTTCTCCTCTTAACCGCATGTGATTGACGTGATCTTTTCGTCAGCACCGATCATGAAATTGATGCGGGTGGGCCTGTAATCCTGTGTCACCATGTCGCCGGGCCGGATCACGCGCACCATCCCAATGATCAGAACCTTTTCCAGCGCGGTTGCATCCTGGCCAATCAATGCCGCGTTGTCCACCGCGCCGCAGGTGTCTTCCAGGGCAGGCGGCACCGGCTGTGTCGCGGCGCAAGCGGCGCAAAGCGCAAATGGGATCAACTGTTTCATAACACGCAGATTGCCTTGATCGCGGCGGTTTTTGCAAGCCAACCACAACTGAGCGGTTGAATTTCCACCTGCTATGCCTGATCTTCGCGGCGAATAAAGGGAGATGGACACATGCGGACACGTGCAGCAGTGGCAATGGCAGCAGGCCAGCCGCTTGAAGTGATGGAAGTGAACCTTGACGGCCCAAAAGCAGGCGAGGTTCTGGTTGAAATCAAGGCGACGGGCATTTGTCATACCGATGAATTCACCCGGTCCGGGGATGATCCCGAAGGGATGTTCCCTGCGATTCTGGGTCACGAAGGTGCCGGTGTCGTGGTCGAGGTTGGCCCCGGTGTCACCAGCCTGAAACCGGGTGATCACGTGATCCCGCTTTACACGCCGGAATGTCGCGAGTGCGAATATTGCCTGAACCCGAAAACCAACCTGTGCCAGTCGATCCGCACAACGCAAGGTGCTGGTGTGATGCCGGATGGGACCAGCCGGTTTTCCATGCTCGATGGCACGCCGATCCTGCACTATATGGGCTGTTCGACCTTCGCCAACCACACCGTGCTTCCGGAAATCGCGCTGGCCAAGGTGCGAGAAGACGCGCCGTTCGACAAGATTTGCTATATCGGCTGCGGTGTAACCACGGGGATTGGTGCGGTTATCAATACCGCCAAGGTGGAAATCGGCAGCCGCGCCATCGTTTTTGGTTTGGGTGGCATCGGCCTGAATGTCATTCAGGGGTTGCGCCTTGCGGGGGCCGATCAGATCGTCGGTGTTGATCTGAACCCCGGCAAAATCGAAATGGCGACGCGGTTCGGCATGACGGATTTCGTCAACCCGTCCGAGGTAACGGGCGATCTGGTCGCGCATCTGGTTGCTCTGACCGGTGGCGGGGCCGATTACACATTCGACGCGACCGGCAATGTGGGCGTAATGCGCACCGCGCTGGAATCCGCGCACAAGGGGTGGGGCGAAAGCATCATCATCGGTGTGGCCCCTGCGGGTGCCGAAATCTCGACGCGGCCCTTCCAATTGGTCACCGGCCGGAGCTGGCGCGGCACGGCCTTTGGCGGTGCGCGGGGCCGGACGGATGTGCCAAAGATCGTCGATTGGTACATGCAGGGCAAAATCGAGATTGACCCGATGATCACGCACAAGCTGACGCTGGACGACATCAACAAAGGTTTTGATCTGATGCATGAAGGCAAGTCGATCCGCGCTGTTGTGGAATTTTAAACGCGCGGCAGACACCAAGGGCCCGGGTTGATCCCGGGCTTTTTTTACTTTGAAAGGAAACCAAATGGCGCGCGAACAAAAACTGTTGGCGGTCTTGATCGACGCGGACAACATCCCTGCGAAATACGCAGCCCCCATCCTGCGCGAGATCACGACATACGGCGAGCCAGCACTCCGCCGCGTTTATGGCGACTGGTCCAGCTCTGCATTGGGCAACTGGAAAAAGGAAGTGATGGAATTGGGCATGGTCGCCAGTCAGGAAACCGCCAACACCAAGGGCAAGAACGCCAGCGACATCGGACTTGTGATCGACGCGATGGACATTCTGCACACCGGACGGTTCGATGGATTTGTGCTGGTCAGTTCAGACAGCGATTTCACCGCGCTGGCCAATCGCCTGCGCGAAGACGGGGTTGATGTGATCGGCATTGGCGAAAGCAAAGCGCCAGTCAGCCTGCGCAACGTTTGCAACCGGTTCATCCTGATCGAAAACATCGTGGGACAGGATAAAGAGACCGCGCCAGCAAAGGTGGACAAGGGTACGAAAACTGCTCCGGCCGCTGGGGCAACTGCGCGGCAACCACCATCCAAGGCGATCCCGCTTGTGATCAAGGCGATGGAAAGCATCGACCGTGAAGGCGAATGGTTTTCACTGGGACAGTTGGGGCAGTATATCACCCGCGCAAATCCCGACTTTGATTCGCGCACCTACGGCAGCGCAAAGTTAAGCGACCTGCTGGAAAAGACGGGACGTTTCGAAATCAGAAAAGGTCAGGGCAACCACCACGAGGCGCGCCGTCTGGATTAATCGCGCACCCCGTAGCGGGCCATGAACATATCCACGGCACCGTTCACAACGCGCATCTTTTCGGCGTCGGTGAATTCGTCGGCCATGTTGAAGACCATGCGCGGGAACAGGTCGGCCTTGCACAATTCATGAAACTGATCGGCGGCCAGTTTACGGTCGTCGATCTGTAATTCGCCCCGCGCAATGGCCTGATCGAAATATGCGACCAACCGGTCACGCACCAGCAGCGGGCCGCTTTCATAAAATTCCCGTCCCAGTTCGGGAAAGCGGTCGCTTTCGCCGACGCAGATGCGGAAAATCCGTTTGCCAAATCCCGATGTGATGAACGCGACCATCTGGCAGGCGATGTCGCACAACACTTTTTGGACGGGGGCATTCATGTCGATGGAATCAAGCGCAGTATCTGCCTGTCTGCAACATTCCGTCTTGGCGACCTGCATGAACAGGAAACGCTTGTCAGGAAAATAACTGTAAAGTGTGGCCTTGGATACACCTGCGGCGCGGGCGATGTCATCGACGGACGCCCCTTCGAACCCATCCGACATAAAGACTTGTCTGGCGCCTTCCAGCACCTGATCAAATTTGCGTCCTTTTTTTGGCTCGATGCTGCCGTCAGGCATAAGTTCCCCCTGTGATACGGCATCATAAACTGGTCCGTTCAGTTCGGGCAAGCGGATAGCGCGCATCTTTCGGCACCTCTCGCTGCAAGGTGCGGACCGCAAGAGGCAATACAGTCGGTGAAGCCGGGCTGTTTGGTCTTGCCCTTGATGGTAAAGCGGTTATTTTAGAATTGTTCTAAAGTTATGAGGCCATCATGATTCCCGGATTTGCCAACCGCCGCCGGTTCAAGGATTTGTCAGAGCAGGAAATCCTGGCTCTTGCGATTTCATCGGAAGAGGATGATGCGCGTATTTACAGATCCTATGCGGAAATGCTGCGCGAAGATTACCCAGCGTCTGCGGCTGTGTTTGATGGGATGGCCCAAGAGGAAGATGAACACAGGCGACGCCTGATCGACCTGCACAGCACGCGATTTGGCGATGTGATCCCATTGATCCGGCGCGAACATGTGTCGGGATTCTACGCCCGCCGACCGGTCTGGCTGGTTGAAAACCTTGGCCTTGAACGCATCCGCGAAGAAGCAGCCCAGATGGAACGCGACGCACAGCGTTTTTACGAAACGGCTGCTGCAAATACGTCTGATGCAGCCACGCGCAAATTATTGGGTGATTTGGCTGCGGCCGAAGCGGGCCACTCGCAAATGGCAGAAGAGCTGACAGATGTGCATTTGGGGGGGGATGAAAAATCGCAAGAAGAATCCGCCGCGCACCGCCAGTTCATCCTGACATGGGTGCAACCTGGCCTTGCGGGGCTGATGGATGGGTCGGTTTCGACCCTTGCGCCGATTTTCGCGGTCGCCTTTGCCACGCAAGATACATGGACGACCTTTCTGGTGGGCCTTGCCGCATCTGTGGGTGCGGGTATTTCCATGGGGTTCACCGAGGCGGCATCGGATGACGGCCAGATTTCCGGCCGGGGCTCGCCGTTAAAACGGGGCATTGCGGCAGGCGTGATGACGACCGTCGGCGGGCTGGGCCATGCGTTGCCCTATCTGATCCCGGAATTCTGGACAGCGACGATCATTGCATTGGTGGTTGTTTTCGTCGAACTTTGGGCGATCGCATGGATTCAGAACCGCTATATGCAGACGCCGTTCTTGCGGGCGACGTTTCAGGTGGTTCTTGGTGGGGCGTTGGTCTTTGCGGCGGGTGCGATCATCGGATCTGGCTAGACGTCCCGCACCATCGTGGTCACGCGGCTAAAGCCGAAGATGTTGCGCATGATTCCGATAGATTTCGTGCCGACCTCTCTGAACCCTTCATGCAGGTAAAGCGCCCTTGCGCGCGGGTTGCTGTCCACCACATCAAGACGGACCTGCCGGTAACCGCGTGTCTTTGCCTCTTGTGCGACGGCATTCAGCAGCGCGGTGCCGACCCCCTTGCCGCGCGCCTCTTGCGCCACGAATATACCATCCATGACAAAGCGTTCGTTGTCGGTATCCTTTTCCAAAGTAGCCAGCAGCAAGATGCGGATTGATGCACCGACCCAGCCAAACACCTGACGCAGTTCATGAAACTCCGCACCGACAAGCGCCCCATGCATTGTCTTGAAGCCAGCGACACCCAAAAGCCGGCCATCATCGTCATGGGCGCAAATTCCGTGATCTGACCGCATGACACTGGTGATAAAAACCAGCGCACGGTATTTTGGCCCCAGCACGAACCCCAGTTTCTCGCCAAAGGCCTCCCAGTATAGATCGGCGGCTTCGGCGCGGTTTACTGCGGGAATGCCCGTCGTGATTTTCATAGATCGAAACTGCCGAAAGGGATGAAACGCACCGGATCGCCGGTGGCGATATCTAGCGCGTCATCGCCAAGTTCGACAAGTCCCGTAGCCCAGCCGAGCCCCGACACGCGCCCTGACCCTTCGGAAGGAAAGACCGCTGCGTGCCCGTCCTCGATCCGGGCGCGCAGATATTCGCGCCGGCCCGCCTTCTTGGATTTGGCAAAGCCCGCAGGCACCAGATACCCTTCTGGCGTGGCCCATGTGCCTCCGGCCATAACGCGCAGTGCAGGCCGGGCAAAGATCAGTGCGCAGACCATAGCGGCAACGGGATTGCCAGGCAGTCCAAAAACCGGCGCGCCCTGCCACATTCCCAGCGCCAGCGGCCGCCCCGGTTTCATTGCGATCCGCCAGAGCGCGAGTGATCCGGTCCCCTCCAATAGGGCCGACATATGGTCCTCGTCCCCCGCAGATGCGCCGCCGGATGTCAGGATGACATCACAGCGCGGTGCCGCGTCATCCAGTATTTGCCGCAAGGCAGGCCGGTCGTCGGGTGCGATCCCAAGATCAACCACGTCATACCCCCAGCGTGCGGCGACCGCGCAAAGCATCGGGCGATTGGCGTCATAGATCTGCCCCTCGTTTGCCGCGTCACCAGCCGGGCGGAGTTCATCCCCGGTGGACAACACGCCAACCCGCAAGCGCCGATGCACCTGCACACTGCCCACGCCGGTTGCGGAAATCGTTGCGATATCGGCGGGGGTCAGCTTGTGGCGTGCGGGCATGATCACGCTGCCTGCGGTCATATCCTCGCCCGCGCGGCGTGCATTTGCGCCCTTTTTCAAAGGACCGTGAAAGGCGACTTTGGTATCAGTGGCGCGCACGTCCTCTTGCAGCACGACGGTATCGACGCCGTCGGGCAGGTTCGCACCGGTCAGGATGCGAATCGCGTGGCCGGCGGGCACAGCCCCGGCATAGGGTTGCCCTGCCGCTGCGCGCCCGGTGACCAGCGGCATCGTGTTGACCCCTTCCGGGGCCGGCCCGGCAAAGCCATAGCCATCAACCGCCGCATTGGGGGCAGGCGGGTGTGATCTGTGCGCCGTCACATTGCCTGCCAGAATGCGCCCGGCGGCTTGCGCGGTGGTCAGTTCCTCTGTGCGTGCAATTGGCGTGAGTTGCGTGCGCAAATGTGTCAGCGCGGCATCCACGGGGGTCCAATGCGCGCCTTGTGGCATTGCGAAACAATCGTTGCGCAAGGGCGGTGGTTGCAATGCGGGGGGCCGCGAGGCCTTCAAGGTTTCCGCTTCGCCCGCGCCAAGTACCCAGCCTTGCGGGGTAGGGTCCACCGCCATCAGGCGGGCCAGTTCATCGGGGGGCAGCGCAGAAAAGGCACGTGCATAAACCGCAACTTGTGATGCGTCCCTGATCGGGTGCGGGTCGGTGGCGACAAGATCGGGAAGCATGGAAAAATACGTTTCAGCCAGCACGATTTGCGCATCGGCGGGCTGGAAGGGCCAGACAGACAGGTCGGCGCCAAATCTGTGGCGCAGGCGTGACAGTGTGGGCAGGCCCATGATCACCTGCCCGCCAACCGCACCCGCGCCCGCCAGTTGCCAAGGGGAAAAGCTGCCTTTGACAGCCAGATCAGCAGCGCGTTTTTCTGGCAGGCCGTGATCCTGACGCATGGTCCCCTTGCGGGGCAGATGCGCAATATCGCGCTGCAGGCCGTTGAACCAGAACGGGCCGGTGCCGGGTAAAAGCGCGTTGATCTCGCCAGCCAGATCGAAGCGGTTATTGCCCGCAGGGCTGTCAGTGACGCGCACCGCGAACCAGTCCCATAGCGCCAGCGTGTCCTCTGACCCGACGATTTGGGTGGCGAAACCCTCGGGGTAGGCAAAGCACAGGTCGAACCCGACCAGCACACGGTGACCGGCATCGCGCATTTCGGTCAGCGTGGCGATTATCCAGTCTTCGGCCACTTGCCGGTTACGCAGATAGACCGGGTCTTCGGCATAGCCATTTGCTGCGACACAGGCCCAGATCGCGTCTTTTGTGGGTTTTGGGCCACGGTCGTTGCCGCCGGACCAATCCACCATGATGACGCGGTCGAAAATCAAAGGCCCACCTCTGACAGGATGAAATCGGCGATGGCCTTGGTGTCGTTCAGATCAAAGACTGGCCGATCGAGGTCCAGCGGGCAATCGCTGGCGACGGCACGCACGGTGTCGTCATCGCGGGCGATCAGCGGGTTGCCGGTTTCGCCGCGAAACGCTTCGATCTTGGCATGGCTGTCGCGTTTGTATCCTTCGACCAACACCAGTTCGACGGGGTCGAGTTGCGCCAGCAGATCGGTCAGTGGCGGTTCAGGTGCATCGCGCAACTCGGTCATCAGCGCCCAACGGGTGCCAGATGCCAGCAGCACCTGCTGCGCGCCCGCGACGCGGTGGCGGTGGCTGTCCTTGCCGGGTTGGTCGACGTCAAACGTATGATGGGCGTGTTTCAGGGTCGATACGGTGAACCCGCGCCCGGTGATGTCTGTCACCAGCCGTTCCATCAGGCCGGTCTTGCCGGCGTTCTTGTAGCCGACGACGCCATAGATATTCATATCATCGCCTTTGCCTGTTCCAGGTCGTCTGGTGTGTTCACGTTGAAAAATGCCGCATCATCGGGAAATTCCGCCATTGCGCAGCCGTGTTTGTCCGTCCAGATCACGACCTTGCGCAGCCCGTCGTGCAACGCTGTTCGCAGATCGTCGCGCAGGGCCACGGGCCAAAGCCCGAAGGTGGGATGCCGCCCCCCCGGTGTCGCGGCAAGTGCGATTTGTGTGCCTGCTGTGTCTGCGGCCAGCTGCAACCGTGGCACCAGATCGCAGGGGAAAAACGGCGTATCCGCGGCGGCGGTCACGATATGCGTCGCCCCTTGTGTCGCGGCCCAGTCCAGCCCTGCCAGCACACCTGAAAGAGGTCCGGCAAAACCGCTGATACTGTCGGGGATCACCGGCAAGCCGAGTGCGGCAAAGCGTTCTGGATCGCCGTTGGCGTTCAATGCGAGCGTCGCCACCTGCGGTTCCAGCCGGTCAATCACATGTGCAAGGATGGTGGTTTCGCCAAGCGGCAGCAGCCCCTTGTCACCGCCGCCCATGCGGGTCGCCAGCCCACCTGCAAGGATCACGCCAAAGGGCGCTTTCATGATGACACCTGTGCGGGTTTCGCGCGCAGGAGCCTCCGGCTGGAGTATTTTTGGCAAGATGATGGGAAGGTCATGTGCTGCTGCCCTTTCGGCCCATCTTGCGCGGCTCATCTGCGACTTGGGTCGGGTCGGCATCGCGTATCAGGCGGGTTTCGCCTGCAAGGCACACAAAACGCTGCCCTTTCATCCGGCCAATAAGGGTCAAGCCGATCTGGCCCGCGATTTCCACGCCCCAAGCGGTAAAGCCTGAACGCGACGCCAGCACGGGGATGCCCATCAGCGCCGTCTTGATCACCATTTCAGAGGTCAGCCGCCCGGTTGTATACAGGATCTTGTCATGCGGGTGGACGTTTTCCGACAGCATCCAGCCAGCGATTTTATCGACGGCGTTATGCCGCCCGACGTCCTCCATGTAGACCAGCGGGCGGTTGCCCTGACACAGAATCGTGCCGTGAATCGCGCCCGCCTCCAGATACAGCGACGGGGTGCGGTTGATCTTGGCGGCCAGTGTATAGAGGTCTGATGTCCTGACCTGTGTGGCGGGCAGGGTCACATTTTCCAGACCCTCCATCATGTCACCGAACACGGTGCCGACCGCGCAACCGCTGGTGCGGGTTTTCTTTTTCAGCTTGTCTTCATAGGTGGTTTGCCCGTCGGTGCGGACGACCACGACCTCAAGCTCTTCGTCATAGTCAACGCCCTTGATCACCTCGCCCTTGCGCAGCATTCCTTGATTGCGCAGGAAGCCAAGCGCGAGATATTCGGGATAATCGCCAATGGTCATCGCAGTCACGATTTCCTGTGCGTTCAGATAGATTGTCAGCGGGCGCTCTTCGACGACGCGCAGGTCCATAGGCTGGCCGTTCTGGTCTGTCCCGGTGACGGCGCGTGTCAGTCGGGCGGACTGCGGATCGGGGGCGATCAGATAGTCGGATATGTCGTCGATGCGTGCCAATTGTCTTTCCTGTCCAGCGGGTCTAAGCCTGCCCTTGTAACGCGCCAAAGCTAGGGCATATGCATGACGACTTCCACCACCAAAACGATTGCGCCCTCACCCTATCTGACGGGTGTGCGGGACGGTTTGCCGTTCATTTTGATGGCCGCGCCCTTTGCCACGGTCTTTGGCGTGGTAGCGACGGATGCGGGGCTGACCATGGCGCAGGCGATGGGGTTTTCGGTGCTGGTCATTGCAGGTGCGTCGCAATTTGCAGCCGTGCAATTGATGGTTGAAAACGCAGGCATCGCTTTCGTTCTGCTGGCGGCATTGGCGGTGAATTTGCGGATGGCGATGTATTCGGCATCGCTGGTGCCTTACTTGGGGTCCGCCCCGCTGTGGCGGCGGGCCTTTGTGGCCTATCTGATGTTTGACCAGACCTATATCGGGTCGGTGGCCCGGTATGAAATGCAGCCGGATATGACAGTCAGTGCCCGCGTGAAGTATTTTCTGGGGCTGGCAACCCCGATCACCCCGGTCTGGATGATCATGACCTTGGTGGGCATCGTGGCAGGTGCCGCAATCCCCGAAGCATGGGCGCTGGATTTTGCCATTCCGATCATGTTTCTGGCGATGGTCGCGCCGATGCTGAAATAACGCGCGCATGTGGCGGCGGCTGCGGTGTCAATTGTTGTGGCGTTGCTGCTGATCGACTTGCCATCGGGCACGGGGCTATTGATTGCGGCGGCGGCCGCGATGGTGACAGGTGCTGTCGTCGAAACCATGATGGAGCGGCGGAAATGAATTACAGCACAGCAGAAATCTGGTTGATCATCGCGGTGTTGGGGGCGGGCACGTTTCTGATCCGGTTTTCATTTCTGGGCTTGATTGGCGACCGGGCCATGCCGCCCGTCGTCTTGCGCCTGTTGCGGTTCACGCCTGTGGCAGTGCTGCCGGGGATGGTGGCCCCGTTGGTGCTGTGGCCGGCGGCGACAGATGGCCAACCTGATCCGGTGCGCATGATCGCGGCGATGGTGACGATTGCCGTCGGGCTATGGGTGCGCAATGTGCTGTGGGCCATGGGGGCCGGCGCGGTCGCACTTTATACCGGGCTGGGGATCACGGCGTTTCTGTAAGCGCCGCGTTGATGCGCGCTGCGGCCACAGATTTGTCGTCGGCATCGTTTTCGCGGTATTCGCGCGTCGCGATGTCGGGAAGGGTGGCAAAGTCTTTCATCAATTTGTCGGGAAACATGGTTTGCCGCAGCCCGCCAAAGCCGGGCAGCTGCCGCAGCAGCCGCGATGTTGATCGGGTGCAGCCCGCCTTGGGCACGGCGCCATTTGCCAAGGCAAGGATCAGTGCGCGTTCGGCCACCTCTGGCGCAACTTCAATCCGTTGGCCCACAACGTAATAGGTCGATCTTGCGTGGTAGCTGACGTAATATTGTTCCAACTGCGGGCTGATCCCGAACAGCACGTCATTGCGTTCGGGGATGCGTGACTGTTTGAACGATCCGGCCGGATCAAAGATCACACGGTGGCTGGCATCTATCAGAAGTGACGTGTGGGCCCCGTTATCAGAGCCCACATTCAGCATTGTATAAAGCGTCAGATGCTTTGGCCCGTCGCCGCGATAGATCGCACGCGCCACGACATCGTCAGGTGCCCAGATTTCCTCGACCGCGCAAGCAGACAGCGCCAGCGGGAGGCCGATCAGGAATTTCCGACGGTCCAAGAGGCGGTTCAGCCGTTGACCAGAGCTAGAAAAATCAACAGCACGATGATCGCAATCGCCGCCTTTGTGACCCAGCTGACAAATGTGTCAAAGGTCTTTTCCTGAACCGAGATATCCATTTCGCCAGGTTTGTAGTCAGCCATCTTTGTCGTCCTTCACAAAAACATTCGCCCATCGCATAGACGATTCATGCGGGGCTGTCACCCGGTCAGGTGGTCACATCAGACATTCATGCGTGGCTGCCGTTTTTTGACATGCTGGCGGCAGAATGGGGCGGTCATAACGGCACCGCAGTAGTTTCCTTGATCTCTTGCATCACAAAACTGGCCGAAATGTCCGAGACCGAGATTTGCGCCGTCAGCCGTTTATAAAAGGCATCATAGGCAGGCACATCGGCGACCCTGACACGCAGGACGTAATCCAGATCACCGGTCATCCGGTAGGCGCCCACGACCTCTGGCATGGTGCGTAGAATGGTCTGAAACTGCGTCATCCAGGCCGCTTCATGGGCGTTTGTGCGGATCAGGACCATGACGGTCAGCGGGGCGCCGACCCTGGCCGGATCGACAAGTGCGACGCGCCCTGTGATGATGCCTGCCAGTTCCATCGCCTTGATCCGCCGCCAGCAAGCATTGCGGGACAAATGCACCTGCACACCGATATCATCGACAGCGAGCGTTGCATCCTTTTGAAGGATGCGCAGGATGGCGCGGTCTATTTCGTCGATTCTATGGTTCATAGTGGGGATAATATCCTAAAATAATCTGTTTTAGTAGTCATAATTGGGATCAAATATCATGCGCCAGGGGCTATCTTGATCGCAATCAGATCAGAGGTTTCCAATGTCAGATACTACAAACACCCTGCGACGCCCGATTGCGGCCCTGTTCCTTGACCATCCCGCGACCGTGAATGAAACCTACCTTGGCCATATGCGGTTTGCGTTCGGGTTCAGTTTCTGGCTGGCGGTCGCGGCTGTGGCGGCACTGGTGCATGCCATCGTGCCCGCGCTTTGCGAAACGACGGCAAGCCGGATTCTCATGCGGCTGCATGGCCGGATCATGGCACGCCACTGATGTGCCGCATTGCCGCGTATGCCGGGCCGGCGATTCCGCTGGAAAACATCATCGTGCGCCCCCGGCATTCCTTGCTGACCCAAAGCCAGCATGCGAACGAGGCCAAACTGGCCGTCAACGGTGATGGCTTCGGGATCAGCTGGTATGGCGAAGGTCAGGCACCGGGACTTTACCGTGATGTGCTGCCGGCCTGGGCGGATGACAACCTGACCCACCTGTGTCGCATGGTTCGGTCGCAACTCTTCATTGCCCATATCCGCGCCTCGACCGTGGGCGAGACAAGCCGGGCAAATTGCCATCCCTTTGCCTATGACCGCTGGTCGTTCTGCCATAACGGCCAGATCCCGCATTTCGGCCAAATCAAGCGACGGATGATGGCGGCCCTGCCGGATGATTTGTTCGATGCCCGTCGAGGGACGGCAGACAGCGAATTGATTTTTCTCAGTATGCAGGCACATGGGCTGGACCGCGACGTGGCGGGCGCGATCGCCACGACGTTGAACGACATCGGGCCAGAGGGCGCCAGCGGCCCGGTCAAGTTGACTTGCGTCTTTTCTGACGGTGACACGCTCTATGCATTCCGCCATGCATCCAGCGGCAACAGCCCGACGCTTTATTTGTCGGGTGTGCTGGACAATGGCGGTCGCGCGGTCGCATCAGAGCCATTGTGCGGCGTTACGGAACGCTGGACCGCCTTGCCGTGCAATGTCTTGTGCAGGATATCCGCTGACGGGCTACAGACAGAAAGTATCAGTCTGCCAGTCGCGGCTTAATCAAAGCGATTGAAACAGCCACGCGCCGTCGTCGCGCATAATGCGGCTGGCTTTGCCGGACTGGTGCAGATGGTTCAGATGGGCCACCGATTCTACCAGGGCAAGCCCGTATTCGGACCGGCCAATGTTGCGCTTGAAAAGCGCGGGAAAACAGTCACCGGCGGTCCGTGGTTCGGTCAGATGAACCAGCAGCCGGGACAGTGCGCCATGATGGTTGTCAATCATCTGGGTCAGCCGCAGCGGCAATCCGGTGAACGGCAGTTTGTGCCCGCCCAACACCAGTTGGTCATCACGTGCAAAAGGGGCCAGCCTTTCGCAGGACGTCAGCCAGTCCGTGACGGGATCGGCCTCTGGCTCGGTCGCATAGACGCCCAGATTGGCGCTGATTGACGGCAGCAACTGGTCACCGCCAATGATCAGATTGTCATCCCTGCTCCAGAAGGTGGCGTGTTCCGGGGCGTGGCCGTCACCCATCCGGATATCCCAGGTGCGCCCGCCCATCTTGATCGTCCCGCTATCCAGCAGCCGTTGATAGCCCTGCGGCAGCGGCACGACGCAATCGGCAAAGTTGAAGGGCCGTTCTGATCGTCGCAGCGCCAGTTCATCGGCGTTCATGCCCGCGCGGCGATAGAATTCCAGTGTTTCGTGCGGCGGCGTTGCCTGTTCGTCCAGGGTCAGCATCCGGGCCATCAGCCAGCCGGTGCGTGGCATGTGCAATGTCGCCCCATTGGCGATGAACCATCCGGCAAGCCCGACATGGTCAGGGTGGTGGTGCGTCACGATCAAACGGCTGACAGGCTTGCCCGCCAGCGGCCCATCCAGCAGCGCAGTCCAGATCGCACGGCTGCGTTTGCTGGCAAACCCGGTGTCGATCACCGTCCAGCTGTCACCATCGTCCAGCGCATAGACATTCACATGATCCAGCGCCATCGGCAGCGGCAACCGCATCCAAAGCACGCCATCGGCCACTTCAATCGCTTGTCCTTCGGCTGGAGGGTCCGCAAAGGGATAGCGGATGCCGGTGACCCCGTCAGGCATCAAGCGGCCAGATCGTCGTTGGTAATGGCCATCAGGTCATCGGCGCCTTCGCGCACATGCGCCAGAAGCCCCGCATGTTCCGGCAGCAACCGCTTGATATAAAACGCGGCCAGCCGTTGTCGGGACGGGTCGCCTGCTACGGCAGATGCCAGATGCGCATGACCGCCCAGCACCCGCGCAAAGGCCCGCAGGTAGGGGACTGCACCTGCAAACCGTTCGTTCAGGTCATTTTGATCCACCAGCCATTCCGTCGTCTCGCGCAGGGTTTCGGCAGCCTGCCAAACAGCGTTTGACAGTTCGGGATGGTCGGCTTTTGCCGCCTCGGCACCTTGCTCGATTTCTTCCAGCAGGCGGAATGCCGCCTCGCCGCCGTCCATCAGTTTGCGCGCCACAAGGTCCATCGCCTGAATGCCGTTGGTGCCTTCGTAGATGGCCGTCACCCGCACATCGCGGGCATATTGGGCCGCCCCCGTTTCCTCGATATAACCCATGCCGCCATGCACCTGCACGCCGGTGTTGGCCACGTCGATGCCCACATCCGTGCCGAATGCCTTAGTGATCGGGGTCAGGAACGCTGCGCGCGCCTTCCAGCCTGCATCGCCTGTAGCGCTGGTCATATCAATCGCCACGGCATTCATCAGTGCGATGGCGCGCGCGGCGTAGGTATCGGCCTTCATCGTGGTCAGCATCCTGCGCACGTCAGCGTGTTCGATGATTGCGCCCGTGCCGGGTGCCTTGCCCTGTTTGCGGTCCTGTGCATATGCCAGCGCGTGCTGCAATGCGCCTTCGGCGACGCCGATCCCTTGCACGCCAACACCAACGCGCGCGTTGTTCATCATGGTGAACATCGCCGCCATACCGCCGTGTTCCGGGCCAACCAGCCATCCGGTTGCACCCGAATATTCCATCACGGCAGTGGGCGATCCATGCAGCCCCATTTTATGCTCAAGGCTGACGACCCGCAGATCGTTCTTCTTGCCGGGGGTGCCGTCTGCGTCGGGGATGAATTTGGGGACCATGAACAGGCTGATCCCCTTGGTCCCTGGCACGCCATCGGGCAGGCGGGCCAGAACAAGGTGGCAAACATTTCCAGTGAAATCATTGTCGCCCCAGCTGATATAGATCTTTTGCCCGCTGATCGCGTAGGTGCCGTCGCCATTCGGTTCGGCCTTGGACCGCAGCGCGCCCACGTCCGACCCGGCCTGCGGTTCGGTCAGGTTCATTGTGCCGCACCATTCCCCCGAAATCAGTTTCGGCAGGTAAAGTTTCTTGATCGCGTCGGATGCATGATGTTCCAGCGCCTCGATCTGGCCCTGCGACATCAGCGGGTTCAGTTGCAGCGCAAGGCACGCCCCTGACATCATTTCATTGACGGCGGTAGTCAGCGTCATCGGCAGCCCAAGACCGCCGTTTTCGGGGTTGGCCGACATGCCGATCCAGCCACCGGTCGCGATGGCCTTGTAGCCATCGGCAAACCCGGGGGGCGTGCGGACGACACCGTTGTCCAGATGCGCCGGATGCAGATCGCCCGCACGTTGCAGAGGGGCAAGGATATCTTCGCACATTTTGGCAGCTTCGGTCAGGATGGCATCTGTCATGTCCGGTGTCGCTTCGCAATAGCGGTCGGTTGCGGCGACCTGCGAAAAGCCCGTGACGTGATCCATCAGGAATCGAAAATCGTTGACGGGTGCGCGATAAGGCATTGTTTCATCTCCGGTTTCATGTCGTCCTTGGCAAAGGCAGGGCAGGCATCTATGGATACTGACCTAATCTACCGCACACCCTTTGCCCATCAACCGAAACGCCACGTCATGACACATGCGCCTTTGCTGATTTTGCCACCCGATGTTGACGGGGTTGCGCGAGCGGCTGCGGTTTTGCGCGACGGCGGGCTTGTGTCGTTCCCGACGGAAACGGTCTATGGGCTGGGCGCCGACGCCCGCAAAGATCGCGCCGTGGCTGGCATCTTTGCTGCCAAGGGGCGGCCGAGTTTCAACCCGCTGATCGTGCATTTGCCTGACATGGCGGCGGCAGAAAAATACTGTGTCTTCAATGATGATGCGACAAGGCTGGCCGATGCGTTCTGGCCTGGCGCGCTGACGCTAGTGCTGCCATTGCGGCCTGACGCGGGGATTTCGCGGCTGGTGACGGCGGGGCTGGATACGCTGGCGGTGCGTGTGCCGGACCATCCGGTGGCGCAGAGGTTGCTGCGCGCCTTTGGCGGGCCGGTGGCCGCGCCGTCAGCCAATCCGTCAGGCCGGATCAGTCCGACAACAGCGGCCCATGTGAGTGCTGGACTTGGCAACAAGATCAATGCGCTGGTCGATGGCGGGCCGTGTAGCGTGGGGCTGGAATCTACCATTGTGTCTTGTGTGGGCCGGCCTGCGCTGTTGCGCGCTGGCGGCATCCCGACCGAGGCACTGGAGACCTGTCTGGGCGCACCGCTTGCCTTGCCCGACGATCCTGAAACCCCGCAATCGCCAGGCCAACTGGCGTCGCATTATGCGCCTTTGGGCACAGTGCGGTTAAATGCGACAGAGGCCCAGTCAGGCGAGGTCCTGCTGGGTTTTGGCCCTGTTTCGGCCGATCTGAATCTGTCGCCTACGGGTGATCTGACCGAGGCGGCGGCCAAGCTGTTTGATTACCTGCATCGGCTTGATTTAATGGGTGCGACACGTATCGCCGTGTCGCCGATCCCTGATCGGGGGCTGGGCCGCGCCATAAATGACCGGCTGCGCCGCGCCGCCGCGCCGCGATAGCCAACCGCAGAGCGCCTTCGGCGTGCTTGCAGACAGCTGACGTTGCGGTGGTGTTCGTGCCAAAAGCCCGATCGTCGGCCACCTGTCGCAGGCGGTCGGTAACGCGATCTATTCGGCTTGCACATCGGCAAGTGAATTTATATCGTAAAACGACGATTGACGATAAACAGACGGGATATTCCAATGCGTGACACCGAACAAGAGCATGCTGATATCGGGATTGCGGCAACGGCCAGAGCGCTTGGGCACCCGGCCCGGTTGCGGATCCTGCGCCTTTTGGCGGGCACGCCGGGCTGCATCGGTGGCGAGATTGTTGATGCCGTCGGCCTTGCGCAGTCCACGGTTTCCGAACATCTGCGCATCCTGAAAGAGGCAGGGGTAATCAAAGGCCAGATTGATCCGCCGCGCGTCTGCTATTCGCTGAACCCCGGCGCATTGCTGCCCCTGTCCGCGCTGGTTGGCCACCTTGATGCCGCTGGGCAAAAGACGGGCTGTTGTGTCTCCCCCGACCCCGTCAAGGGATGAACCATGTCACTATTTGAACGCTATCTTTCGCTCTGGGTTGCCGCGTGCATTTTCGCGGGGATTGTGCTGGCGAACCTGTTTCCCGGTCTGTTCGGGTTACTGGCCGCCCTTGAATATGCGTCGGTCAATCTGGTGGTGGCAGTGCTGATCTGGGCTATGGTCTATCCGATGATGGTTGCGGTGGACCTTGGTGCGCTGAAAGATGTCGGTCAGCGCCCCAAGGGGCTGGTGATCACGGTCGTCGTGAACTGGCTGATCAAGCCCTTCACCATGGCGGCCCTGGGGGTGCTGTTCTTCAACTACGTCTTCGCGGGCATGATTGACCCGGTCAATGCGGGGCAATACATCGCCGGTTTGATCCTGCTGGGCGCCGCGCCCTGCACGGCGATGGTTTTCGTCTGGTCGCAGCTGACGAAAGGCGATCCAAACTACACGCTGGTGCAGGTGTCGCTGAACGACGTGATCATGGTTTTTGCCTTTGCGCCTATCGTCGCCTTTCTGCTCGGCGTGACCGACATTGCGGTGCCTTGGGAAACACTTGTCTTGTCAGTGGTTCTGTATGTCGTGCTGCCGCTGGCGGCGGGGCTGTTCACGCGCGCGCGCCTGCTTGCGCGAGGGGGTACAGCGGCTGTCGCGGTCTTTACAGCATGGATCAAGCCCGCATCTGTTCTGGGCCTGCTGCTCACGGTTGTGCTTTTATTCGGTTTCCAGGGCAATGTGATCCTTGATAATCCCTTTCTGATTGTTTTGCTGGCCACGCCGATCCTGATTCAATCCTACGGGATTTTTGCAGTCGCCTATTTCTGGGCATGGCGGTGGCATGTCCCGCACAAGGTTGCGGCACCCTGCGCGCTGATCGGCACGTCGAATTTCTTTGAACTGGCAGTGGCCGTCGCTATCGGCCTGTTCGGTTTGAATTCTGGCGCGGCGTTGGTCACTGTCGTAGGCGTATTGGTCGAGGTCCCTGTCATGCTGTCGCTGGTCTGGTTCGCCAACCGCACCCGGCACCGCTTTCCGGCGTGACGGTGGCCATTCATCACGATCCAAACCTTGGCACATCAGGCGATGGGCCGGTCGGTTGCAGTGGTGCCGGACCCGCCGGAAAAGTTGCCGCAGTGTCGCCGGCCAACTGGGAAATACGTTTTTAATAGATTTTTGAGGAGTTCGCCTTGGCTGAAACGCTGACTGACCCGACCACGCCACAAATCGACGAGATATGCTTTGCTGCCGTAGACCGCGATCGCTTGTTAGCCACACCGGCGACCAACCACCCGCCGCGCATCCTCATCCTCTACGGATCGTTGCGAGAACGGTCTTTCAGCCGGCTATCAGCCGAAGAAGCGGGGCGTATCCTGACGCGCCTCGGGGCTGACGTCAGGGTGTTCAATCCCTCTGGTTTACCTCTTGTGGACGATGGGGTGGACGCCAGTCACGCCAAGGTGCGGGCGTTGCGCGATCTGGCGGCCTGGTCCGAAGGCATGGTCTGGTCCAGCCCGGAGCGCCATGGCGCGATGACAGGGGTCATGAAGACACAGATCGATTGGATACCCCTGTCCGAGGGGGCAGTGCGGCCTACGCAGGGTAAAACGCTGGCGGTCATGCAGGTTTCCGGTGGGTCGCAAAGTTTTAACGCGGTCAACCAGATGCGAATTCTCGGGCGCTGGATGCGTATGATCACAATCCCCAACCAGTCTTCCGTGGCAAAAGCGTACCTGGAATTCGATGAGTCAGGACGCATGAAACCATCGCCCTATTACGACCGCATCGTGGACGTGATGGAGGAATTGGTGAAGTTCACACTTTTGACGCGGGGCCGGGCGGATTATCTTGTTGATCGGTATTCCGAGCGTAAGGAAAACGCGGCCCAGCTGTCGGCGCGGGTCAATCAGCGATCCATCTGAATCGTGTCGGACGGTCTGGATTCAGGCTTGGGCAGGGGCCATCACCGTGACCAGAACCGTCACCTCGCGCTGCTTGCCCGATCGCAGCGGAGAGGTTCCTTATCTGGGCGAAGCAGCGGGTTGCGCGGCGGTCGATGATGCGCTCCGCTCTGAACATGCGCGGCTGAATATTTTCCAGTCTGCGCTCTGCCCTGACGGAATGTTCCCCGTCACGGCGGGCGATTCCTTCAAAAATTATGCGTTGGATGTTCTTTTGTGGAATTAAATGTCTGAAAAGGTGTGCTTATTTGACACATCAACCTGTCTTGTGGCGTTCGATATAGCCGCGCAGTTCTTCGGCCTCGCGACGGGCCTCGCGCAGGCCATCCATCGCCGCGCGCAACTCTGCCTCTGTCTGGGACAGCTGGTTGGTCATTTCCGCCTCGCGCTGTTGCAGGTATGTGATCGCCTGATCGCGCGTTTCCTCGGCCTCGTGCAGGTCTTGCGCCATCTTATCCAGCTCGCCGATCTCGGCCTTTGTGACGCGGGTAAAGCGATTGACCAGCCAACTGGCAAACCAGCCAAGCGCAAAGGCCACAAACAGGATGATCGCGGTGGCGATGATGAATTCGGTTCTGTTCACGGTGTTGACCTTGTCTATTCGCTTGGCGGTATTTCAAGCGGCGTTTCCTGCGCAATCTCGTCAAGCGCGTTAATTTCGTCCGGCGCGGGTTCCGGCACTATCAAGTTGAATTCGATCCGCCGGTTCGCTTCGCGGCCTTCTTCGGTGTCGTTGTCGGCGATGGGGTTCTCTTCACCAAATCCGACCGCCTCGAACGTGCTGACGGGGACGCGGCGTGCGCGCAGCGCTGTCAGGATCGCATCGGCCCGATCCTGTGACAATTGCTGGTTCATCACCTCGCGGCCCTGGCTGTCGGTATAGCCTGCCACGCGGATTCGCAGGTCGCCACAGGCCTTCAGGATATCGGCGATGTCATCGACAACCAGTTGCGTATCGGCCGTCAGCTGCGCTGAACTGGGATCAAAGGTGATCTTGCGGTCGTCGGTGATCGCCTTGATCTGGTCGATGCATTCTTCGGGTGTGGGCAAGGCGGCGATCGGATCAAGCTGTTCGACGTAGGTCACGTCGATTTCAAAATCCGAAGATTGGCCCAGCTTTTCGATCAGCAATCGGGAAATTTCGGCGCTTGCTTCGGTGTTGCCGGTATTGCCGCGCACCAGCATGCGCGTGGGTTCGACAATGACGGCCCCGTTTGACAATTTCGACAGTGCTTCGATTGCAGCCAGCACCCGCACGGACCATCCCTGAGGCAGACCGGGAACGATCCTTGTGCGCATTGTGATGCTGCTTTGGCCGAATTTCGCAATGGCATAATTTTCGGTGACCATATTGGTGACCTCGTCCGGGATGCGCCCGCGTAATTGCACTTCGCCTTCGGGGCTGCGTGTCGCGGTGAATTGCGGCACGCCGTCAGGTGTGGTTTCGGGGGGCTGGGGCAACTCGGCCGCCAGCGCGAACGTATCTGGCAGGGCGTTGTCAAGCGCGCCGACGACATCGTCAAAGATGCTTTGATCGGTTCCCATTGGCGCGACCAGCGTAATGTCGGTATCCGAAATGGTCACAGTGCCGCCTTTTAGCGCGCTGATCGCCTCGATCGACATTGCGACGGCATCGCCCCAGGTGCGGCTGGGCGCGCCAAGCGCAAGGGTGCAGTTGGCCTTGTCGGAAAACCCCGCCGCGCTGGCTGCTGCCAGGATCATATCGCGGGCCGTTTCGGTATCGGCCGCGCAAGCGTCGAATTTTGCGCCTGTTTCGTCCAGAATGAATCGCGTGGTAAAGGGGGAAATCACGGGTCGTGGCGCGTTGATGCTGATCGCGATGCGCACGCCTTCGGGCATGTTGCGCGACAGCGCGGTTTCCAGTTGCCGCTTTTCTGCCGGGCTGTCGGCAATCGCATTGACGGTCACATGATCCGCGCCGACCGAGATTTTCGAGCGCGGCAGCATTTCCAACGCGCGCAGTGCATATCGCATTGCATCGCGCCATGTTTCGGGTGTCGGATAATCGCCTGACTCCAGCAGGTCAGTGACCGGTTGCCCGTCAGCGATATCGGTAATCTGACCTGCGAGCCGATCCCGGTCAGAGCTGGCAGGGATCAACCCGATCAAGGAGACGCCACTGTCATTGCGGAGAATTTCGATGGCAAATTGCGGCGGAGTGATCTCTGCCGAATCGGCCACGCTCAGGTTGTCGATAATACGACTGGCATCCACCATCGCCCCTGCAGCCGAAATCGCGCGAAAGCGCAGCACCTCTGTCGGGGCCTGTCCTTCGAGGATCACCTGTAGCCCGTCACCCTGCACCGCTGCCCAGCTATAGCCTTGTTCTAAAAGGCTTTCTTGCACGGCTTGCACGGATCGACCCTCGACGACGGCGACAGTGGTCTGGGCGGCGGCAAAGGCGGCGTAGCCTGCGCATGCAAAGGCCCCGAGACGCAAGAAAATGGCAGACAGGCGCATGGTCATCCGTTTGTTAAAGTCACGCGGGCCTTACCCATAGGCCGCGCTGCCGTTGTGTTCAATCATACCAAAAGCGCGATGGCGAAAAATGGCAGAGGGATCAGCCCCGCGTTTCTGTTCGATCTGAATAGCCGCAGCAGCGTGTCATTGTCATCAGCATCGAAACGCGTCAGTTGCCATGTCAGGTGCCAGCCCATCGCCCAAGGCCCGGCGATGGCAATGACCAGCGACAGCACAGACCGTTCGACGCAGGCCAGAACAACCGCAGCGCCGAACAGGATCAAGGTGACCGTCAGGAACA
>NZ_CBFIBD010000021.1:50153-50405 GCF_965660735.1 Yoonia sp. | reverse complement strand
GCCGTTATAGACAAACAGGTTTTGACGCATGCCCACGGTCACCGGACCGCCATCAACTTTGGCGGGTCCGTCTTTGGTGTCGGACAAAGCGCCTTGTAGGGGTCTGCCTGCGACAGCATCGCATCGACCAGATGCCGCAAGAGCTGCCGGCGGCCTTTGGCGGCATAATAACCGCCGGGCATTTGGCTGGTGTCCAGCAGGAACCGGCGATAGATGCGATAGGCGGTCATATCGGGGCGTTTGGGGTTGGCG
>NZ_CBFIBD010000021.1:0-50143 GCF_965660735.1 Yoonia sp. | reverse complement strand
AAAAAGGCCGGCAGGGGTTGATCCGACACAAGTTCAGGCTTGTCATAGACAGCAGTGCCAAATGTTTTCAGCGGAATGCCACGCCATAACACCTGTTGACCGGCGGTGGAATTGACGGTGACGGCGCTGCGCGCATCGCCAAGAACCTGCGCCAGCTTGCCGCCGCGCAGATAGTGAACCCGGTCGGAAACGCCATACGCCTTTGCCTTTTTCGCGATGATCTGGCGCAGGGGTGACTGACCGTTATCCAGCGGATGCCCTTTGAACACCAGATGGTGATGACGCGGGGCGCCCTTGGCAAATCCGTCGATCACGATTTCCAGAAACGCGGCCATACTGGTAAAAGGCGAATGCACCTGAAAGCTGGCGTCATGCTCTAGCTGGAGAAGCGCCAGATGATAGGGATAACCACCCCGCCTGATCCGCCAGGTGGCCAGGCGACGGCCAAGCGCCTGAAACGGCATCAGCAGCAGTCGCTTGGTGTAAAGCCCTGCTTCTTGTCGGACGGGCAGGGCCCGGTGTCTTTGAAAATAGGGATATCGCTGGTTTCGGAACATCACGAACCAATGATATAGCGCGCCATAAAAAATATGTTGTCGCATGTCGCCCCAATGCGAGGGCGGCGTCGGTATGTCACTGGCTGACCGTGCCAGCCGATTGGCCATATCCGTGATGGATAAATCCATCAATTGCGAATGTCCGTTGCTGCCGCCATGTTCGTATGTGACCCAATAGGGGCGCATATAGCCTTCCTCGAACACATGCACCCGCAACCCCGCCGCACGTGCCTGGCGCACCGCCTCTGCATGGATCGGGCGGGTGTCGCCATAAAGCACGATATCAGTGATATTCTGGTCCCGCAGCAGGTTCGCTAATGTGCGGGGCCAGTCGGCCAGTGGCCCGGCAAAAGGGATATAGCCAGGATCGCCCCACCAAAAGGCCGCATCGCCGGCGTTGAACCCGACCCGACAGACCGTGGCCCCCGTCTTGCGCAGCATACGTCCCAATTGGCGCAGGAACGGTCCGTGCGGGCCTTGCAGAAACAGGAAGTGTCGTGTCGTGCCGGAGGTCATGGCGCCTGTGTCGCTGATATGTATTCATGATCCATTAACGCTTATCTGTGGCGTGATTGCGGCGGGGCTGCAAGCCTGATGTCTTGCCGGGGCGGGTGCAAGCGACTAGGTCAGGGTGAAAGCGAAAGGAAGCCGCAATGTTCACAGGAATTGTCACGGATATCGGCCATGTGCTGGAACTGGAGCAGCGCGGCGATCTGCGCGCACGGATCGGCACCGGGTATGATGTGGGCGGAATCGACATTGGCGCGTCGATCGCGTGTGACGGGGTCTGCCTGACAGTGGTGGCGCTGGGGCGCGACCCGCAGAACTGGTTTGATGTGGAAATTTCCGCTGAAACGGTTGGGGCCACCAACGTAGGCGGCTGGGCCGTTGGCAAGCGGCTGAACCTTGAACGCGCTTTGAAGGTCGGCGACGAACTGGGCGGGCATATCGTGTCGGGCCATGTGGATGGCGTGGCCCGGGTGATCGCGGTGACAGATCAGGGCGACAGCACCCGTGTGACCTTTCGCGCGCCCCCGGAACTGGCAAAATTCATTGCGCCCAAGGGGTCTGTCGCGCTCAACGGCACATCGCTGACCGTGAACGAGGTGGACGGGCGCGATTTCGGGATCAATTTCATTCCCCACACCAAAACGGCGACCACATGGGGCGACGTGGCGGTCGGCGATCTGATCAACCTCGAGATTGACACGATGGCCCGCTATGTCGCCCGGCTGCGCGACTATGGCTGACGTGCGCGCACCCTTTCCAAATCGCGGGCGCTGGGCTATCTGGCGTGCAACATCTGATCGGGGGCTGCCATGAACCAGACATTCGAAACACCGGGACCGGTCGAGCTGGATTGGTCCGACGCCATCAGCAAGACCGAAGACATCATCGAAGACGCCCGGAACGGGCGGATGTTCATCCTTGTCGATCACGAGGACCGCGAAAACGAAGGCGATCTGGTGATCCCTGCGCAGATGGCCACGCCGGATGCGATCAATTTCATGGCCAAGTATGGGCGCGGGCTGATTTGTCTGTCGCTGACCGGTGTGCGGATCGACGCGCTGGGGTTGCCACTCATGGCCTCGCACAACTCGTCCCGACACGAAACGGCGTTCACCGTCAGCATTGAAGCCCGCGAAGGTGTCAGCACAGGCATTTCCGCCGCCGACCGTGCGCTGACCGTGGCGACCGCGATTGATAGTTCCAAGGGCGCAGTTGATATCGCGACCCCGGGCCATGTGTTCCCGCTGCGCGCACGCGACGGTGGCGTGCTGGTGCGGGCCGGCCATACAGAAGCGGCAGTCGATATTGCCCGGCTGGCAGGTTTGAACCCGTCAGGTGTGATCTGCGAGATCATGAAGGAAGACGGCGAAATGGCCCGCCTGCCGGACCTGATCGCCTTTGCACAGTTGCACGGGCTGAAAATCGGCACGATCAGCGACCTCATCGCCTATCGCCGCCGCCACGACAATCTGGTGCGCGTCCGCGAGACCAGCACGATCCAGTCCGAATTCGGCGGTGAATGGGAACTGCGGATTTATACCGATGAAACACAAGGGGCCGAACATATCGCCCTGATCAAGGGCGACATCACGACGCCGGAACCGGTGCTGGTGCGGATGCACGCGCTGGACCCGATGCTGGATGTGGTTGGCGTTGGCCCGCGCGGGCGGCGCGACGAATTCGGCGACGCGATGAAACTGATCGCCGCCGAAGGACGCGGCGCGCTGGTGCTGCTGCGCGATGTGCATATGGAACTGCACACCAGTGAAGGTGCCTCGCCCCAGACGCTGCGGCAATACGGGCTGGGCGCGCAAATCCTGTCGTCGCTGGGCCTGCATGAAATCGAACTGCTGACCAATTCGCCCCGCCCAAAGGTCGTGGGCCTTGATGCTTACGGTCTGGAAATCGTCGGCACGCGCAAAATCTCGGAGATCGGATAATGGCCGGACCCTCGCACCACATCATGTCGCTGCCGGAATTCGACAAGCCGGTGAAACTGCTGATTGTGGCATCGCCCTATTACAAGGACATCAGCGACCATCAGGTCGCGGGCGCGAAGGCGGAAATCGAAAAGGCAGGGGCGACGCACGACATGGTGCATGTGCCCGGCGCGCTGGAAATCCCCACCGCCATCGGCATCGCCGAACGGATGGGTAATTTTGACGGTTATGTCGCGCTTGGCTGTGTGATCCGGGGCGAGACGACGCATTACGACACGGTCTGCAACGACAGTTCCCGCGCGGTCCAGCTGCTGGGCTTGCAGGGGCTATGCATTGGCAACGGGATTCTGACGGTCGAAAATTACGAACAGGCCGCGGTGCGCGCCGATCCTGACCAGATGAACAAAGGTGGCGGCGCGGCGGCTGCGGCCTTGCACCTGATCGCGCTGGCCCGTAAGTGGGGCAACGCTGACAAAGGGGTCGGTTTCACACGGGAAATCCTGCTGGCCGGAAAACCGGACAGCGCACAAAAAGCATGACAATTTCAAACAACCAACGCCGCAAGATGAAATCCGCTGCCCGGCTTTATGCCGTGCAGGCGCTGTTTCAGATGGAAGCATCAAACCAGACCGTTGATGCGATCATTTCCGAATTCGAGAATCACCGGTTCGGTGAGGTTTTCGAAGACGGCGAAATGGTCGAAGGCGATATCGAGACCTTTCGTCTGTTGATGGAAAAGGCTGTTGATAACCAGGCCGCGATCGACCAGATGACCGACCGTGCACTGGTTGCCAAATGGCCAATCGGGCGCATTGATCCCACATGGCGCGCGTTGTTCCGGGCCGCCGGGGCCGAACTGATCCACAAACAGACCCCGCCCAAGGTGGTCATCAGCGAATTCGTTGCCGTGGCCGAGGCGTTTTCACATGATGGCAAGGAACCCAAGTTCGTGAACGCCGTTCTGGACCATATGGCGCGCGCAGCCCAGCCTGAGGCATTCTAGCACCTTTGCTTGACGGACTGTCGGGTGTATTATCTTCCTATGGCGACATTAACTGAACCAAACCTGATGCGGCTTTACCTACGCCATTGCGTGGTTGGTTTCGGGCTTTCTGCGTTGTTTGTCGGGCTGCTGTTATGGTTCGATATCGGCCATCTGGGGCGGCTGATCGCAGGATCAGATATTGGCCTTCTGGCGGTCTTTTTGTTGTGGTTTTTCCACGGAACGGTATTTGGCAGTGTCCAATTCGCCGTGATGGTCATGCTCAAGACTGACAAAGACAACGATGACACCGATCAGGGAACGCTTGTGCCCGCCGCCGTGCGGGCTGGCTCTGGCCGCATATGATAGCCGCTGTGCTGCAAGGTGCGGCTGCCTGCCAAGGGTATCATGGTAAGGTGGCGGGAACCACGGCGACCGTAAAGGTAACTAACCCCGAGGACCTGTTTATACAGGTGGGCGCCAGGTAATCAGACCAGGGCCTGAACAGAGCCAGCTCCCTCGGATTTGCTTAAGGCCACTGGATTTGTACCTTATAGCTACGAGAAGCGCAGAAACCCGCCACCCCATCAGGTAGGCCGCGACGTGCGGCAGAGCAAGTGGTCAGGAGAGTTTATTCTTCCACGTCGCCCCGAAAAAGCCAGCCGTTCGGCCCGACCATGTCGATCGGCGCAAAAGCAAGAAGCGCCCGTTCGGCCACAGCTATGGTGACAAGTGCCATGCAAACTTCGAAAAAGGTGATGTTGACCAAAAATGACATGTGGCGGCTCCTCGTTAACGTTGGGTATCTTTCTTGACGTTAAACCCGACGAAATCGTGACGTTTAGGTGTTTTTCGATAAAGCTTTGCCTGTGCCCGCGCCTTAATCGGGTCACATTATCCGATAATTTCCGAGGCGTTTCACGGGCTTTGTGAACCTTAAGCATTGATATAAAATGGTAAATTTCAAATTACGAGCGGCCGCGCAAATGTGGCGCAACCGTTGCCGGACCCCGCAGCGAGAATGATTATGTCTGGACAGAATCATTGCAGATCACATCATGCTTGACGATGTTTCCGTTTTGTTCATATTTGGATCATGTCCCACGATCCTGTCTTTCAGCCGTTGATGCCGGGCCAGTTACTGGCCCGTGGCGTCAGCCGGCATCTGCGCGGCCATGATTTTGTTAGTGTCGAGGAGCTGGTGCCTGCCAGCGGACTGCGCGTCGATGTGATGGCACTGGGCCCGAAAGGCGAAATCTGGATCGTGGAATGCAAATCAAGCCGTGCCGATTTTCAAGCCGATCAGAAATGGCAGGGTTATCTGGAATGGTGTGACCGGTTTTTCTGGGCCGTGGGCAATGATTTTCCGTCCGAATTATTGCCTGCCGAAACCGGTCTGATGCTGGCCGACGGCTATGACGCCGAAATCATTCGGATGGGCCGCGAGATGCGCCTGTCACCGGCCCGCCGCAAGGTCATGGTGCAGAAATTCGCGCGTCATGCGGCAATAAGGGCGCAGGCGGCGCGCGATCCGGGGTTTGTCAGCGCTTTTTGACAGCGCGGGCGGCCATGGCGGCAGCCTTTATTTCTTCGGCGATTTCCTCGGCTTCTTCGGGTTCGAAATCCATTGGGATTTCAACATCCCCGGCTTCGACAAATATCCGCACCATGCCAAGATCGGTTGGCCCGATCTGCATATTCGCCTCGATGTCGCGTTCGTTGTTGATCCCCATGACGGTCCCCTTGATATCTGCTGTTTTCCCTAGCCCGAGGTTGTGTGGACTTGCAAGGCTCGTAGCGGGCCCAAATGACGGATGAGGTCTTGCAATCAAACGACGGGCCCGCTAAGTCCCCCACCAGTGCCGCCTTAGCTCAGTTGGTTAGAGCGCTTGATTGTGGATCAAGAGGTCCCTGGTTCGAGACCAGGAGGTGGTACCACTTTCAAATTTTTGCGGAATTTGAAAGCGTATGGGGCACCCTTTGTTCAGCATTGCGTGCCGGTCGCCTGCGTGTTCTGTCAGGAGCCTCCGGCGGGAGTATTTCAGGCAAGATGATGAAGCGGGACCCGATCATGATTTCACATATCGCATTCGAGATTGATACAAGCCCGCCGCCGCGTCTGGACAAGGCGCTAGGACGTGATGTGCCCGAAGATGCCGCACTCAGCCGATCGCGACTGGCGCGGTTGATTGCTGATGGCGCTGTGACGGTCGATGGCACTGTTGTGACCGACCCCCGTTTTCGCATTGCCGCAGGTGCGCGGGTTGTCGTGACCCTGCATGAAGCAGAGGAAAGCCACATCGGCGGTGAAGACATTCCGCTGGAGGTGGTTTTCGAAGATGACGATCTGATCGTTGTGAACAAACCCGCAGGCATGGTGGTGCATCCGGCCCCCGGCACGCCGGGTGGCACATTGGTGAATGCATTGATCCATCATTGCGGTGACACGCTGTCTGGCGTGGGCGGGATGAAACGCCCCGGCATCGTGCACCGGATCGACAAGGAAACGACCGGCTTGCTGGTCGCCGCGAAAACCGACCGTGCGCATCATCATCTGGCAGACCAGTTTGCGGCCCATACCGTCGAACGGCGCTATCTGGCGATTTGCTATGGTGTGCCGGATGCCAATGACCCCCGATTGAGGGGGATCAAGGGCACATCATTCGAATCGGGCAATATTCTGAAGGTGCAGACCCTGTTGGGGCGGCACAAGACGGACCGGCAGCGGCAAGCGGTATCATTCACAAACGGACGCCATGCCGTGACGCGTAGCCGGATTTTGGACCCTTTGGGTCATCCGCCCTGTGCCGCATTGATCGAATGCTGGCTGGAAACCGGGCGGACCCACCAGATCAGGGTGCATATGGCCCATTGCGGTCATGCCCTGATCGGGGATCCGGTCTATGGCGGGCGACGCAAGTTGTCGCCCAAGGTGGTGGGCGAGGCTGGTGTCACAGCAACGGCCGGGTTTGCGCGTCAGGCGCTTCATGCGGCGACGCTGGGGTTTGAACACCCGGTTTCGGGCGCGTTCATGCAGTTCGAGGCCGAAATGCCGATCGATATGTGCGGATTGCTGCGCGCTCTTGGTGGGAAGGGCTGAAATATTAAATCGCATGTGCGTGAGCGCACGGAAATGTGCCTCGCATTACTAAACTGATGAGTTCATATTTGGTTTACGAAATTCGCATAGCCCTCCCTTGAATGGTTGGGAGTGCGTCACCATATCGATGTTAAGCCTTTAAACATAATGGAGGGCAACGACAGTGAGCAACTTGAAGAATCTCCCGGCTCCGACGCCGGAGGGCGGGTTGAACCGCTATATGCAGGAAATCCGCAAGTTCCCGATGCTGGAACCCGAAGAAGAATACATGCTGGCCAAGCGCTGGGTCGATCACGAAGACACAGAAGCCGCGCATAAAATGGTCACATCGCATCTGCGACTGGCCGCAAAAATCGCGATGGGTTATCGCGGTTATGGTCTGCCGCAGGCCGAGGTGATTTCAGAAGCCAACGTTGGCCTGATGCAGGCGGTCAAGCGGTTCGACCCCGAAAAGGGGTTCCGTCTGGCGACCTACGCCATGTGGTGGATCCGTGCGTCGATCCAAGAATATATCCTGCGGTCGTGGTCGCTGGTGAAACTGGGCACGACGAGCGCGCAAAAGAAGCTGTTTTTCAACCTGCGCAAGGCGAAATCCCGCATCGGCGCGCTGGAAGATGGCGACTTGCGCCCCGAAAATGTCCAACGGATCGCGACCGATCTGGGCGTCACCGAAGACGAGGTGATTTCCATGAACCGGCGCCTGTCGGGTGGTGATGCATCCCTGAACGCACAGGTGGGTGCCGATGGCGAAGGGTCCATGCAATGGCAAGACTGGCTGGAGGACGAAAGCGCCAACACCGCCGCGGATTACGAGGAACATGATGAGCTTGACGCCCGCCGCGAATTGCTGGCCGAAGCGATGTCAGTGCTGAATGATCGCGAAAAGGATATTCTGGTGCAACGCCGTCTGGCCGAGGAAACGGTGACGCTGGAAGACCTGAGCGGCCAGTATGACGTCAGCCGCGAACGGATCCGCCAGATTGAAGTGCGCGCCTTTGAAAAGCTGCAAACGCGGATGCAGGAACTGGCCAAGGAAAAGGGCATGCTGGAAACGGCCTGATCCATCGCCAGCGTTTGAAATGATATCCCCGTCGGAGCCTCCGGCGGGGATATTTTTTTCGACAAAGAAGCGGTGGTGCTTTCCCTTCCAGTGATGTTGGCGCTAACATGCTGCTGAAAGGGAGTATGACATGACACCGATCCGTTGGGGCGTTCTGGGCGCCGCAAATTTTGCAAAAGAGCATATGGCCCCGGCCATTCATGCGGCGAAAGGGGCCGAATTGGTGGCCCTTGCCACATCCGACCGGGCCAAGGCGCAGGGGTTTCTGGATTTTGCACCGGCGATGCGGGTGCATGACAGCTATGATGCGCTATTGGCCGACCCGGATATTGATGCGGTTTATGTCCCGCTGCCCAATCACCTGCATGTGGAATGGACGATCAAGGCGTTGGAGGCAGGCAAGCATGTGCTGTGCGAAAAGCCGATCGCGCTGAGGGCGGACCAGTTCGATGCGCTGATCGCGGCGCGCGACAAGGCGGGGTTGCTGGCGGCCGAGGCGTTCATGATCGTGCATCATCCGCAGTTTATCCGTGCCCGCGAACTGGTGCAGGGGGGCGCGATTGGCCGGCTCTGCCATGTGGACGCCACGTTCACCTATAACAACGTCGGCGCGGTTCAAAACATTCGCAACCGGCCCGAAACAGGCGGCGGCGGGTTGCCGGATATCGGGGTCTATACCTTTGGTTCGGCCCGGTTCGTGACGGGGCAGGACCCGGTTGCGGTGCCTTATGCCAGTCTGACCTATGAAAACGGGGTCGATGTGATTGCCCGCATCGCAGCGGATTTCCCTGATTTTACCTATTCCGCGCTGGTGTCCATGCGGATGCAGCCACGCCAGCAGATCACCTTTCACGGCGATACCGGCGTGCTGCGCCTGACCTGTCCTTATAATGCAAACCTGTTTGATGTGGCGGAACTGACGCTGGATACCGGCGCCCACACCGTCGTGTCCGAGCGTTGGCCCGCTGCGAACCATTATATCTTGCAGGTTGAAAAGTTCTGCAAATCCGTGCGTGATGGCGTAGCCTACCCGTGCCCGCTGGAGTTTTCACGCGGCACACAAGAGATGATGGATATGGTCTTTGCGGCCGGTGGTCCCGACAACTAGGAGAGAGCAATGGCAGACGAACATGATACGCCGGCGGACTACGAAAACATCTGGTTGCGGTTGGTCCATATGATCATCATTGCAGTGCTGATGAGCATGGCCAGCACGCTGTTGGGTGTCATGACCGTCGCGCAATTCGTGATCATGCTGGTCAACAAGCGCGAGCCGAACGACAATCTGGCAGAATTCGGAACGACGATGGGGGTCTGGATGGCCAAGGCTGCCCGCTATCAGACCGCAGCAAGCGAGGTAAAGCCCTGGCCATGGACAGAGTTGGATTAATCCTCCATCGCTTCCAATTCGTCGATGAAGCCTTCGATCATCGACAACCCCTTGTCCCAGAATTTCGGGTCGGATGCATCAAGGCCGAAGGGGGCCAGCAGTTCCTTGTGGTGCTTTGATCCGCCCGCGCGCAGCATGTCGAAATACTTGGCGCGGAAATCGGGCTCACCTTCTTCGTAGACCGCGTAGAGTGCGTTCACCAACCCGTCGCCGAATGCATAGGCGTAGACGTAGAAGGGCGAGTGCACGAAATGCGGGATATAGGCCCAGAAGGTTTCATATCCGGGCGCGAAATCGAACACCTCGCCCAGTGATTCCGCCTGCACCGACATCCAGAGCGCGTTGATGTCGTCGGGGGTCAGTTCACCCTCGGCACGGGCTGCGTGCAGTTTGCACTCAAAGTCATAGAACGCGATCTGGCGGACGACCGTGTTGATCATATCCTCGACCTTGCCGGCCAGCAGGACCTTGCGTTCCTCTTGTGTCTTGGCGTTTTCCAGCAGCTTGCGGAAGGTCAGCATTTCCCCGAACACCGATGCCGTTTCTGCCAGTGTCAGCGGCGTCGATGACAGCAATTCGCCCTGTTCGGCGGCCAGCACCTGATGCACCCCGTGGCCCAGTTCATGCGCCAGCGTCATTACATCACGCGGTTTGCCCAGATAGTTCAGCATCACATAAGGATGCACCGGCGTGACCGTGGGATGGGCGAATGCGCCGGGTGCCTTGCCCGGTTTGACGCCTGCGTCAATCCAGCCTTCGGTAAAGAACGGCTTGGCGATTTCGGCCATTTCGGGGTCGAATTCGGCATAAGCTGTCATGACCATGTCTTGCGCCTCGTCCCAGTTGACGGTGCGGGTGATTTCCATCGGCAGGGGCGCGTTGCGATCCCAGACCTGCATCCGGTCAAGGCCCAGCCATTTGGCTTTCAACGCGTAATAGCGGTGCGACAGGCGCGGATAGGCGGCGACCACGGCGTTGCGCAGCGCCTCGACCACCTCGGGTTCGACATGGTTGGCCAGATGGCGCGCGGTCTGGGGCGTGGGCATCTTGCGCCAGCGATCCTCGATTTCCTTTTCCTTGGCCAGCGTGTTGTGGACCCGGGAAAACAGTTTGATCCTGTCCTGAAACACGGCGGCCAGCGCATGTGTCGCGGCCTCGCGCGTGGCGCGGTCCTGTTCGGTCAGCAGGTTCAGCGTGGATTCAAGGCTGAGCGTCTCGCCATTCACGTCGAATTCCAGCCCCGCCATCGTTTCATCGAACAGGCGGTTCCATGCGGCAGCCCCCACAGTGGATTGGTCGTGCAGGAATTTTTCCAGCTCGTCGGACAGCTGATAAGGTTTCATCGCGCGCATCCGGTCGAACACGGGTTTATAGCGCGCAAGCTCTGCATTTTCGGCCAGAAGCCCGGCAAGATGGTCATCGTCCAGCCGGTTGAATTCCAGCCCGTAGAATACCAGCGGTGTGGTGAATACGGTGACCTTGTCCTGACAATCGGCGATGAATTTGCCGCGCTCGCTGTCGGTGGTGATCTGGTAATAGCGCAGACCGGCAAACGACATGATGCGCCCTGCGATCACGTCGATCTGTTCATAGCGCTGCACGGCCTTTAGCAGGCCAGCGGCATCAAGGCTGGCCAGTCTTCCTTCATAGGATTTCGCGAAATCCGCGCATTCTGTTTCCAGCCAGGCCATGTCGCGGGTCAGTTCGGGCGCGTCGGGGCTGGCATAAAGGTCGGTCAGGTCCCATTCGGGTAGATTGCCAAGGTCTTTGCCCCCGCTGGTGTTGGCATCGAATACGGGCTTTGGAAACGGCATATGTGAACCTCTGACTGTGTGTTTGGCTTAACATAGGTGCGCGGTGGCACGGTGGAAAGGTCCGTATCAGCCGTAAGTGGCCAGCATGTCCTGTAAATCCGCCAGCGTATTCGCCTCGGACACCGGTTTGTCGCGTCGCCACCGCAGCATGCGGGGAAACCGCAGGGCAAGGCCGGATTTATGCCGGGGGCTGGACTGGATGCCTTCGAACGCAATTTCGAACACATGGGTGGGCGGCACCTGCCGGACGGGACCGAATTTTTGCAGCGTGTTCTTGCGGACCCATGCGGTGATTTCGCGAAATTCGGCGTCGCTAAGCCCGGAATACGCCTTGGTGAAGGGCACCAGAGCGTCGCCGTCAAGCACCGCGAATGTATAGTCGGTGAACAGGTTTGCCCGCCGCCCGTGCCCGGCCTGCGCATAGATCATCACCGCGTCCACGGTCAGCGGGTCGATTTTCCATTTCCACCAGTCGCCGCGCTTGCGCCCCGCCAGATAGGGGCTGTCGCGTCGTTTCAGCATCAGCCCTTCGGCGTTCAGGTCACGCGACTGGTCGCGCGCGGCGGACAGATCATCCCACGTTGCAAAGGGCACATCGGGCGACAGGCGGATCGGCGCGGCAGCGGGGGCCTGGGTTGTCAGTGTTTCCAGATGTGCGCGCCGTGTGGCAAGCGGTTGATCGCGAATGTCCGTGCCGTCCAATTCCAGCAGATCATAGGCCATCAGAATCACCGGTGTCTCTGCCAGCAGTTTTTTCGGCACGGTTTTGCGCCCGATCCGTTTTTGCAGCGCATTGAATGACAACGGGCTTTCATTGGCAAAGGCAAGAATTTCCCCGTCGATCACCGTGCCGTCGGGCAGATAATCGCGCAGTTGTGCGAGTTCGGGGAAACGGTCCGTCATCAGATCCTCGCCGCGTGACCACAGGTGGTGTTCGCCGCCGCGGATGATCAACTGCCCCCTAATGCCATCCCATTTGCGTTCCGCGTTCCAGTGGGCAGGGTCACCCAGATCGCCGAAATCATCCAGTTGATAGGCCAGATAGAACGGATAAGGGCGCGACAGGTCAGCGGTGGGATCGTCTGCTTCTATCAACTGGGCCCATGTCGTCGTGTCGGGCGTCCAGTTGCCCATCAGCTTGTGGGTCAGGTCCGGTTCCGGCTGGCCGGTGGCCTGCGCAAGCGCGCGGGTGATCAATTTCGCGCTGACCCCGATGCGAAAACCGCCTGTCAGCAGCTTGGTGAACAAAAACCGTTCGGTCGCGGGCAGGCGGTTCCATGCACGCAGGATGCCTGCCTTGCGGGCGTCATCGTCCAGCATGGAAAGGTCGCGGATATAGCTGATCCAATGGGTCAGGCTTTCGTCGCTGGTGTCTTGCGGTTCGGGCAGCACCAGCGCGATGGTTTCAGCCAGATCGCCGACAATTCCGTAGGATTCCTCAAACAGCCAATCGGGCAGGGTGGCGACCTCTGCCGCCCAAGCGCGCAGTTTCGTGGCCGTGATGGTGCGTTTCGGCCTGCGCCCGGTGAACAGCGCGATGGTCCACAGCCGATCCGTTTCGGGTGCGGCGCAGAAATAATCCGCCAATGCGGCGGTCTTGACGGATGTCTTCGTTGTTTCGTCAATCCGGGTAAAAAGGGCGGCGAAGTCTTTCACGCTGCGTCCTCTTCTGAATGGTCAAGGTTTTCGCCCTGATAATCGGTGCTGACCACATGCGCGTCATAGCCCTGACCGGTCAGCCAGCGCTGGAAACTGCCGGTATAGCCGTGGGTGACGAACACCCTGCTGGCACCTGTGGCGCCAATGGCATCGTTCAGCCCGTCCCAATCGGCGTGGTCGGACACGATGAACCCGCGATCCGCCGCCCGCCTGCGGCGCACACCCCGCAGCGCCATCCAGCCGCTGGCAAATGCGGTCGATGCGGGGCCGAACCGCCGCGCCCATGTGGTGCCAAGCGCGCTGGGCGTTGCCAGCACCAGCGCACCGGGGTGATCCTTGTGCACGGTGTCGCGGGTCACGCGGATGGTGCGGGGCAGCGTGATACCCTGCGCACGCAGCACGTCGTTGGTGTTTTCAATCGCCCCGTGGGTCAGGATCGGGCCGATGGCGGGGTCAACAGTCGCCAGCAGGCGCTGTGCCTTGCCCAAGGCATAGGCCCCAAGGATCGATGTGCGCCCGGCGGCGGCATTGGCGGCCCACCAGTCGTTGATCTGGGATGCCAGCACATCCTGCGGGGTCCATTTGAAAATGGGCAGGCCAAAGGTGCATTCGGTGATGAAGGCATGGCATTTGACCGGTTCGAACGGTTCGGACAGGCCATCGGCGATCGTCTTGTAGTCCCCCGATACGACCCAGACCTGCCCGCCAACCGCGACCCTTATTTGCGCCGATCCGGGCACGTGACCTGCGGGGTGGAACGATACGCGCGCGCCCCCGATCTGGCGGACCTCGCCATAGCGGATCGTATCCAGCCGGATCGCGCCCAGCCGGTGCCGCATGACCGGGGCTGTGCCGGTGGTGGATAGATAGGCGCCCATGCCGGGGCGGGCGTGGTCGCTGTGGGCGTGGGTGATCAGAGCGCGATCCACGGGACGCCAGGGATCGATGTAAAAATCACCCGCAGGACAATAGATGCCACGATCGGTGAAGGTCAGGATGTCTTTCATGACAGGCAATATAGTGTGCTGTCATGAAACGTCATGGGGCGTGTCAGCCCCCCGATGTCTGCCCGCAAGGTGAATCCTGATCTGCCCTACCTGTGCGCCTCGAAATGGGCCGCCGTGTCATCAAAGACCGCTGCGCGCAGGGCCGGTCTGTCCATCATCATTTCGTGACGACCCTCGGGGATGAAACGCAACTGCCCCCCGGGCCAATCCGCCATGCGTTTGCGGATGCGAAGGGGATCGACGATGCTTTCCTTGCCCCCCAGATAGGTCAGGCAGGGCATATCGGGCGACGGCTGCCGGGACAGCTGCTGCATTTCACGCAGCGCCATGTTCAGCCAGCGCAACGACGGGCCGCCAAGGCCCAATTCGGGGCGCGCGCGCAGTTGGCCACGCATGGCGTCGAACATCTCTTCATCATTGGTCAGCGGATTGATTTCAAAACGATCCCGCAACAGGAACGATTCGGCACTTTGGCCGGGGGCCAGGGTCTGATCGAACCCCAGTCGTTTCGATATCTCGGACAACCCCCATGCAAAGGGGCGAACGGCCCCCGACATCTGTATCCCCCACATCGGGGCTGAAAACATCGCGGCATTCACTGTTAGCCCCTGCATGAGCGACCGCAGCCCGATGCACCCGCCCATCGAGTGGGCCATCAGGAACCAGGGTTTTGGCAGATCCAGAACCTGGATATGATCCAGCAGGGCGGACACATCATTTTGATAATCCGTAAAATGGCCCACATGCCCGACACCGCGATTGGCGATCATCCGGTCAGCCAGACCTTGTCCGCGCCAGTCGATTGCGACACAGGCATAGCCGCGGTCCCGCAAGGCCGCAGCGGTATCGCCATATTTCTCGATAAATTCGGTGCGACCGGGAAAGATGATGGCAGTGCCCTTGGCGCTGGCCAACGGCCAATGGCCGACGCGGATGCGCAGACCGTCGCAGGTTTTCAGCCAATGCGCCGCGCCCCCTGAGGGGCCGTTCGCGATATCATCGAAAAAAGGCGCATTTTCCATGGCTTAGGACAGAACGCCAGACAGTTTCATGGCTTGCCCCATATCGCCATCCACACTCAACTTGCCGGTCATGAAGGCGGTGGTGGGGTTCAGTTCGCCATCCAGAATCGCCTTGAAGGTTTCTGTGCTGGCGGTCAGGGACACATCGGTATCTTCGTCGCCGGCACGGGCACCATCGGCGTCGATGATGATCGCACCTTCGCCTTCGATCACGAATTTTGCGGTGCCGTCAAAGCCGGCCCCGTTCATCTTTGCGTTCAGGGCGGCAACAGCTTCGGTGATGACTTCGCTCATGTTTTTTGTCCTCTTGTAAATGATGTGGCGGCCGACCTCTGGCGCTGACCGCGCAATACGCTACATTTGTAATATGAATATGCTGACACATCGCTTCAAACATATCGTTACGGCACTTTTGCTTGCAGTGGGGTTATCCCTACCTGCCGCTGCGCAAGAGGCCACGCTTGATGAACTTTATCAAGACCTGCAGGAGGCTGACGCCACGACATATCAGCGCGTGCAGGACCGTATCATCGCGGCGTGGGAAAAGAGCGGATCACCCGCGATGGACCTGCTGCTGCGCCGCGGGCAGGATGCCTTGGAAGAGGGTGCGCCGGATGTTGCGGCGGAACATTTTTCGGCCCTCGTAGATCATGCGCCCAACTTTGCCGCAGGCTATTTTGGCCGGGCATCGGCCTATTACCTGTTGGGGCTGGTCGGTCCGGCGCTGGAAGATTTGCGCACCGTCTTGCGATTGAACCCCCGGCATTTCGAGGCGATGCGCAGTTTGGCCACCATCATGGAAGAACAGGACCGGCCCGACGATGCCGCGGCACTTTACCAGATGATCCTTGAAATCAATCCACAGTCAACCGACATTCAGGCCGAGATTGATCGTTTGGAATTGCAGCTGGAAGGTCAGGCACTTTAGTCCCTGGCCCCGTCGCGGGGAAGAAAATGATACCGTCACGGATCACGGCTGTGCTTGGCCCGACGAATACGGGCAAGACCCATTATGCCATTGAACGGATGCTGTCCTATCGGACTGGCGTGATCGGCCTGCCGCTGCGCCTGCTTGCGCGCGAAGTTTATGACCGGATCGTCGCCAAAAGGGGCCCCGGTGTCGTCGCGCTTGTCACGGGCGAGGAACGGATCGTGCCACCGCGCGCCGCCTATTGGGTATGCACCGTCGAGGCGATGCCAGAGGGCATGGGCTGCGATTTTCTGGCTGTCGATGAAATCCAGCTTTGCGCTGATCCCGAACGGGGGCATGTGTTCACCGACCGGCTGTTGAATGCGCGCGGGCTGCATGAAACCCTGTTTCTGGGGGCCGAAACGATGCGCGGCGCGATCGCGGCGCAGGTGTCCGGCGTGCAGTTCATGCATCGCGCACGGATGTCCGAGCTGAGCTATTCGGGATCAAAAAAGATCAGCCGCATGCCTGCACGTGCTGCAATCGTGGGGTTTTCGGTTGAAAACGTCTATGCTATCGCCGAACTGCTGCGCCGGACCAAGGGGGGGGCTGCCGTGGTCATGGGGGCGCTGTCGCCCCGCACGCGCAATGCGCAGGTCGAAATGTATCAGAACGGCGATGTGGATTATCTGGTGGCGACAGACGCCATCGGGATGGGGCTGAACCTTGATATTTCCCATGTCGCCTTTTCGTCATTGGTCAAATTCGACGGGCGCCGGATGCGGTACCTGCAACCACAGGAACTGGCGCAGATCGCAGGGCGTGCCGGGCGGTATAAGGAAAACGGAACATTTGGCGTAACCGGCGAGGCGCCACCACTGGATGACGCTGTCGCGCAGGCGATTTGTGACCATCAGTTTCAGCCGGTGTCGAAATTGCAGTGGCGCAATGGGCGGCTGCAGTTCGGGTCGGTCAAACGGTTGCTTGCCACGCTGGAGGAACAGACGAACGATCAATGGCTGACGCGGGTCCGCGAAAGCGATGATCTTTCTGCGCTCAAGGCGTTGTCCGCCGATGCAGAGGTTGCGGCGCGCGCCACGGATGGTCCGTCGGTCAAGCTGCTATGGGATGTCTGCCGAATCCCTGATTTCCGTGGAATCAGCCACGGTGAACATGTCAGCCTGCTGACGCAGATTTACAATGATCTGCATCAATTCGGGCATGTCTCTGCCAATTGGTTCGGGTTACAGGTGCGACGGATTGACCGCACCGATGGCGATATTGATACGCTGTCAAAACGTCTGGCATACATCCGTACGTGGACTTATGTTGCGCAGCGCAAGGGATGGTTGATTGACGAAAATCATTGGCGTGACGAAACCCGCGCTGTAGAAGACCGACTATCAGACGCGCTGCATGGCGCGCTAACACAAAGATTTGTGGACCGGCGGACCAGTATCCTGCTTCGCCGGCTCAAACAGAAGGAGAGCCTTTTGGCTGACGTGAACGAAAAAGGTGAAGTGACCGTAGAAGGCGAATTCGTCGGACGGTTGGAAGGGTTCCGGTTCCGCATGGACAAGGCAGGCAGCCCGGATGAGGCCAAGACATTGCGTCAGGCCAGTGTGCAGGCGCTGGTGCCGCAGTTTCATCTGCTGGCGGACCGGTTCTATAACGCTCCCGACCCTGAGATTGATTTCACCGAACAGGGTGGCTTGATGTGGGGCGATCAGGCGGTGGGCAAACTTGTCGCCGGGGCCGATCCTTTCAAACCGCAGGTCGTGGCGTTTGTCGATGACGAGGCGGGGCCGGATGTCACCGCCAAGGTCCAGCGCCGTTTGCAGCATTTCATCGACCGCAAGGTTGCGGCCGGCTTTGAACCGCTACTGGCATTGAAAAACGACGAAACCCTGACGGGTGCCGCCAAAGGCTTTGCCTACCGGATGGCCGAAGGGTTCGGTATTATCCCGCGTGGCGAAGTCGCCGACGAGGTCAAGGCGCTGGATCAGGATGCGCGCGGCGCGCTGCGCAAGCATGGCGTGCGCTTTGGGCAGTTCACCGTGTTCATGCCGCTGTTGCTAAAGCCCGCGCCAACGCGCCTGCGGCTGGTGCTGTGGTCGCTGACCAAAGGATTGGATGAATTCCCCGAAAGCCCGCCGCCCGGTCTGGTGACCGTGCCGGCGGCCAGGGATGCGATATCGGGTTACTATGCCATGGCGGGCTATCGCGCTGCTGGCGAACGTGCCATCCGCATCGACATGCTTGAACGGTTGGCCGACATGCTGCGCGATCGCGACAGCCGCGGCGGTTTCGAGGCAAACGCTGACATGCTGTCGATTACCGGCATGACGCTGGACCAGTTCGCCGATCTGATGACAGGTCTGGGCTATAAGGCCGAAAAAGGCGAACGCGAAAAGATCAAGGCGGGGCGGCCACCGGAACAGGTGCCGGATGCGCCGCAGGAAATGCCCGACGACACACCGGCAGAAACACCAGACGATGCACCCGCCGAAACACCAGCCGATGCACCGCAGGAATTGCCGGTAGATCCGCCATCCGAGGCACCCGCCGATGCGCCACAGGAAATACCTGTCGATCCACCCGGGTCCGACGCACCAGAAATGGAGGCGTTCTATACCTTTACCTGGGGCGGGCGCGCACCACGGCAGGCCCGTCCGCAAGGTGACCGGCCCCGCGCCAAGGGTAAACCGGCTGGCAAGCCCAAGGGGCGCGGCAAGCCACAGGGCGGTGGCGACAAACCGCAGACCTTTGCGGCCAAACCCAAGCGGGAAAAGCAGATTGACCCCGATAACCCCTTTGCCGCTGCGCTGGCCGGGTTCAACAAGGGTTGACCGACACGCGGCCTACAATCCGGCTTGATAAGTGGCTGTGGCAGGCGCGGTTTTTCAAATCGCGCAGCCTTGCCGCCGGAGTTGTCAGCGCAGGCAAGGTGCGTGTGGATGGCACGCCGGTCAGTAAACCGGCACGCGTGGTGGGGCCGGGTAACGTTTTGACCTTTGTGCAGGCGCAAGACACCAAGGTCGTGCGAATCCTGGACTGCGGCGACCGGCGCGGACCTGCCCCCGAGGCGCAGGCGCTTTACGAAGATCTGTCGCCCGTGGTGGAACGCCGTCCCTATAATCCCGGTGGCGACAGAAAAGGTCGCCCGACAAAAAAGGATCGCCGGGATATGTTGACGCATCGGGCCGCTGGCGACCCATTCGACCTTGAATGACGCGGGCGTCTATTCTAGCTAGGCGGGTGACAAAATCCGGATGCTAACATGACCTATATCGTCAACGACAATTGTATTGCCTGCAAATATACCGACTGCGTCGAGGTGTGCCCCGTGGATTGCTTCTACGAGGGGGAAAACATGCTGGTGATCCATCCTGACGAATGTATCGACTGCGGCGTTTGCGAACCCGAATGCCCCGCCGATGCGATCCGCCCGGATACTGAACCGGATATGGAAAAATGGGTTGAATTCAACCGCAAGTATTCCGAAATGTGGCCTGTGATCATCACCAAGAAAGATCCGCTTCCGACGGCCGACGACATGGACGGCAAGGAAGGCAAGCTGGAACTGTTTTCCGAAGCCCCCGGCGAAGGTGGGTGATTCGCGGCGATTCGTGATGCTAACAGGCTGATATAATTAGGTTTCATCCTGCTGTTACATCGCGCTTCCTGAAATACCATTTTTATGGTATAAGTACGCAAATGCTGCGAACAAGTTGATCCATCTCAATGCGCGATGCAATCCGGCGGAGGCTTTACAGGTCACCGGCGGTTTTTTTGTCGCGATTTCAGGTGGTTCATGATGAAAGGAAGATCATGAGCAAGAAGAAAAACGATTTCAGCCCGAACGAGTTTGTCGTCTACCCCGCCCACGGCGTCGGCAAGATCGTATCGATAGAAAAGCAGGAAGTTGCCGGTTTCGAACTGGAACTTTTCGTCATCGCCTTTGAAAAGGACAAGATGACCCTGCGTGTGCCGACCCACAAGGCGACAGACGTGGGCATGCGCGCGCTGGCGACACCTGATGTTGTGTCCCATGCGATGAAGACGCTCAAGGGCAAGGCCAAGGTCAAAAAGGCGATGTGGTCGCGCCGGGCGCAAGAGTATGAGCAAAAGATCAACTCGGGTGACCTGATTGCGATTGCAGAAGTCGTGCGCGACCTGCACCGCCAGGACGACCAACGCGAGCAGAGCTATTCCGAACGCCAGCTTTACGAGGCCGCGCTGGAGCGTCTGACCCGCGAGATCGCTGCTGTTGCCGGCAACGATGAAAACGCGGCTGCCGCCGAGATTGACTCTGTCTTGGTTGGCCGCGCCGCCTGAACCGGCTGCTTGATGAAACGCAAAAGCCGCGCCTGACCGGGCGCGGTTTTTGCGTTTTCTGGTGGCTGTAACGCGACCTGTCATTGACTGGCGTTAATGCGCCGCTTGATGCCCGCGCTATGCTCGGACCCTGTTCAATACAACATGGCGAGGTCACTATGCGTGCGATGTTTCCGGCGATCATCCTGTCGATGGGTTTTGGCGTGTCAGCGACGGCACCACATGCGCAGGATATGACTCTTGGAGAGTTTGAGTATCAAAACAGTTGTGCGGCCTGTCACGGCCCCGCAGGCAAGGGCAACGGCCCTGTTACCGACTTTCTGTCAGGGGCGGTGCCGTCCGACCTGACGCAACTACAAAAGAATAACGGCGGCGTGTTTCCGGTGCAGATGGTCTATGAAGCCATCGCAGGCGGTGCAGATGCCAGCGCCCATGGCACCCGCGATATGCCGATCTGGGGCAATCGGTTTCGCCAAAGGGTGACGGAATCCGCAGATGGTTATTTTTCACCAATGGCGACCGAACGCTATGTGAATTCCCGGATTCTTGCGCTGACCGAATATCTGGCCAGCATTCAGGAAAACTAGCGCGTTTTGACATTGTCTTTTGTCACAATTCGCTGCCTCTCTCTGGTGGGCGAACGCGATTTGTGATGCGCGATGTCCCAAGTTGACGTCGAAACGCTTTAAAGCGCGCGCCAGCCGATGTCGGACCGATAAAACCCGTCCGGCCAGTCGATCATTTGCGCCATGGCATAGGCCCTTTCGTGGGCATCGGCGAGCGTGTCCCCCCGTGCGGTCACGCTCAAGACGCGCCCGCCGTTTGCGGTGATCTGGCCGTCGGTTGCAGCGGTGCCCGCGTGAAATACCATGTGAAAACTGTCCTCTGGCTGGGTGTCCAACCCACCGATGACTGTGCCTTTGGCATAGGGGCCGGGGTATCCTTTGGCCGCCATCACGATGGTCAGTGCATGGTCATTGGCCCAGTTCACCTGCATATCATCCAGTCTTTCTTCGGCGCAGGCCAGCAGCAGGTCAAGGATCTGCCCCCCCAACCGCATCATCAGACACTGGCATTCCGGATCGCCAAAGCGGACGTTATATTCCACCAGTCGCGGCTGGCCGTTCTGGATCATCAGCCCGCAAAACAGCACACCCTGAAACGGCGTGCCGCGTTTGGCCATTTCGTCCATCGTGGGGCGGATGATCTGGTCCAGCGCCTTTTGTGTGATCTCTTCGGTCATCACGGGGGCAGGGGAATAGGCCCCCATGCCGCCGGTGTTCGGCCCGGTATCGCCGTCAAAGGCGCGTTTATGATCCTGTGCGCTGCCCACGGGAAGGATCGTCTTGCCATCGCATAGCACAAAGAATGATGCCTCTTCGCCCTCCATGAATTCTTCGATCACAACCTCGGCGCCTGCATCGCCGAAGCTGCCGTCGAACATATCGTCGATCGCGGCCAGCGCCTCTGCCTCGGTCATGGCGACGATCACACCCTTGCCTGCGGCCAGTCCGTCGGCCTTGACCACAATGGGGGCACCTTGGGCGCGGATATAGGCACGCGCGGCGTCCGCATCGGTGAAATGGGCATAGGCGGCGGTCGGCGCACCTGCGGCATCACAAACCGCCTTGGTAAAGGATTTGGAGGCTTCAAGCTGGGCGGCGTCCTGGCCGGGCCCGAATACCGAAAGACCTGCGGCGCGCAGCCGGTCAGCCACACCCGCAGCCAGCGGCGCCTCTGGCCCGATGATGACAAAGTCGATGGCGTTTTCTTCGGCAAATGTGGCGACGGCCCCGCCATCAAGGATATTGATATCCGCACAATCGGCAAGGGCGGCGATACCCGCATTCCCCGGTGCCACGATCAGCCGGTCGCATTTGGGGTTCTGCTTGACCGCCCATGCAAGGCTGTGTTCGCGCCCGCCGCTGCCCAGAATAAGGATGTTCATGGCGCTCTCCACTTGGCCTTTGTCTGATGGCGTTCTAAGGTTGCATAGCCACGATCACAAGAGTAGCTGATGGACCTTTTTGACGATCCCGCCCCCGTCGATAATACGCCGGAATTTTCCGTGTCCGAGATTTCTGGCGCCGTGAAAAAGGCCATCGAAGGGGGGTTTTCCCATGTCCGCGTCCGTGGTGAAGTCGGACGGGTATCACGCCCCGGTTCCGGCCATATATATCTGGACCTCAAGGATGATCGCGCGGTTCTCGCGGGCGTCATCTGGAAGGGCCGCGCGCAGGGGCTGGCGCACAGGCCCGAAGAAGGGATGGAGGTCATCGCCACCGGCAAGCTGACGACCTTTCCCGGGCAATCGAAATATCAGATGGTAATCGAGGACATCGTTCCTGCCGGGGCCGGTGCCCTGATGGCGATGCTGGAGGCGCGCAAGAAAGCACTGGCGGCTGAAGGTCTGTTCGCGCCCGAACGCAAGAAACCACTGCCCTATCTGCCAGAGATCATCGGGGTGATCACATCGCCATCCGGTGCGGTGATCCGCGACATTCTGCACCGCCTGCGCGACCGTTTCCCGCGCAAGGTGCTGGTCTGGCCAGTGGCGGTGCAAGGCCAGAAATGTGCGCCCGATGTTGCGGCGGCCATTGCCGGGTTCAACCGGCTGACCCCCGGCGGTGCCCTGCCACGGCCCGATCTGCTGATTGTTGCGCGCGGTGGCGGGTCGCTCGAGGACCTGTGGGGTTTTAACGAAGAAATCGTCGCGCGGGCGGCGGCTGCATCGGATATTCCGCTGATTTCAGCGGTCGGGCACGAAACCGACACCACGCTGATTGATTTCGTGGCGGATATGCGCGCGCCGACACCCACGGCGGCGGCGGAACTGGCTGTGCCGGTGCGGATGGAGTTGCTGGGCTGGGTGGACCAGCAAGGTTCGCGTTTGCGGCGTGCCCTGTCCGTCGGTGTGCAACAGCGCCAGCAACGACTGCGCGATCTGGGCCGCGCTTTACCGCAAGTGGAAACACTGGTCGAAGGCCCGCGCCAGCGGCTGGATTTTCTGGCTGACCGGCTGCCCAATGCGCTGCGCAACGCAGCCGCCCAAAAGCGGTTGCAGATGTCCGAGGCCGCCTTGCGCCCCGGTATCCTGACACGCAAACTGGCCGAGGACGGCAGGCGGCTTGACAGTCTGGGCAACCGGCTGGTCCCTGCCTTGCAACGCCGGTCGCGGGACGCCACGCAGCAATTGGAAGGGGCGTGCCGCGGGCTGCGCGCTGCGGTGCTGCAGGATAGGGTGTCGCGAAACCGCGACAGGCTGGATGGCGTGGTGCGGCGGTTGGCCGACAGGGCGTCGCGCCAGCAGGCGGAACGGTTGGCGCGTCTTGTCGCACTCGACCGGCTGCGTGAAACGCTTGGCTACGTCGAAACGCTCAGGCGGGGATATGCGGTGGTGCGGGGCGATGGCGCGGTGGTCACAGGGCTTGCCGCGGCGAATGCGGCCAGCACGCTCGAAATCGAATTTGCGGATGGCAGGTTGCCGGTGGTCAGGGGTGACCGGGCCTGATCAAGACGACAGATCATTGCAGACCAGGGCATCGTCGCGGGCCTGATCCTCGAAAATAACGGTATAGGGCGGATCGGTTGTATAGACGCCGCGCAATCCGCCCGGTTCGTCATACATGCGCCAGCACTTGTGTTCCGGGTCGCCTTCGTAGCGGAAACATATATCGCCCTTGCTTTCGAACCAGACGCCATATTGGCAGATCCCGTCAAAGGTGGACCACATCACGCGCCGCCCCGCAAGATAGCGTTCAATCCCGAAATTCGGATTGTCGGGCGTGCGAAAGGTGATGGTGCGCCCGGTGACATGCGCCTCAAATTCAGCGGCAGTCATCGTGTCCTGTGCCGGGGCCGGTGTGGCCTGCAACAGCATCAGGGTGGCAAGGGTAACGGTCTGTGTCGACATTCTCATGTTTCGCATGGATAGCATGGGTTTCCTGTTGGGTCATGATGAATTGCAAAAGGATGCGCAATGATGATCCGGGGTGTCGTTTTTGCGTGGTTTGGTCTGGGTGCGGGCGGTATTGTGCGGGCAATTGGCAGGGGAAAACCGCAATGGCTTTGGACAATCGTGAAGGCGTTTGGAAATCCGGCAAAGGCAAGGGGCGACGCACGCCCAAGGGCCGACAGCTGGATGATCAGGCTTGGGATGCGGTCAAGGCGCTGTTGGGCGACCGTCCGCGCAGGCGCGATCTGCTGATCGAATTTCTGCACCTGATCCAGGATCGGTTCGGCCACCTTTCCGCCCGCCATCTGCGCGCACTGGCCGAGGAAATGCGCCTGTCTCAGGCCGAGGTATACGAGGTCGCCACCTTCTACGCCCATTTTGATGTGGTGAAAGAGGACGAAACCCCGCCACCCGCGCTGACCATCCGCGTCTGCGACAGTCTGTCGTGTGAATTGGCGGGGGCGCAGGCGCTGAAGGCAGCACTCGAAGATGGGCTGGACCCCGCGCAAGTGCGCGTGCTGCGCGCGCCTTGCATGGGCCGGTGCGATACCGCGCCCGTTCTGGAACTGGGCCATCACCACATCGACAATGCCACCGTCGAAAAGGTGCAGGCGGCGATTGCGGCAGGTCATACCCACGCCCATGTGCCCGATTACGAAGGGCTGCGCGCCTACCGCGCCACAGGCGGTTATACCACGCTGACCGCCCTGCGGCAGGACGGCAACTGGGAAGACGTGCAGGACAAGGTGCTGTCGTCGGGTCTGCGCGGTCTGGGCGGGGCCGGGTTCCCTTCGGGCAAGAAATGGGGTTTCGTGCGCGGCAATCCCGGCCCCCGCTATCTGGCCGTGAACGGTGACGAGGGCGAGCCCGGCACCTTCAAGGACCGCTATTATCTGGAACGCACCCCGCATCTGTTTCTGGAAGGCATGCTGATCGCCGCCTGGGCGGTCGAGGCGCAGACCTGCTTCATCTACATGCGCGACGAATATCCCGCCGTGCTCGAGATTTTGCGCCGCGAGATCATGGCGCTGGAAGAGGCGGGGATCGTCGGACAGGGGTATATAGACCTGCGCCGGGGGGCAGGGGCCTATATCTGCGGCGAAGAAAGCGCCATGATCGAAAGCATCGAAGGCAAGCGCGGCATCCCGCGCCACCGCCCGCCGTTCGTGGCACAGGTTGGCGTTTTTGACCGCCCCACGCTGGTGCATAACGTGGAAACCCTGCTTTGGGTTGCGCGTGTCTGCCGCGAGGGGCCAGAAGTGCTGAGCAGCACCGAAAAGAACGGTCGCAAAGGGCTGCGGTCCTATTCCGTCTCGGGGCGCGTGGCGCAACCGGGGGTGTATCTGCTGCCTGCGGGGTCCACAATTCTGGATATTATCGCGGCGGCGGGCGGCATGGCCGCAGGCCATGTCTTCAAAGCCTATCAACCGGGCGGGCCGTCTTCGGGGCTGTTGCCTGCGACGATTGACGACGTGCCGCTGGATTTCGACACGCTGCAACCACTTGGCACCTTCATCGGATCTGCCGCCGTCGTGGTGCTGTCCGATCAGGATCGTGCGCGCGATGCCGCGCTGAACATGCTGCGGTTTTTCGAGGATGAAAGCTGTGGTCAATGCACGCCCTGCCGGGTGGGCTGTGAAAAGGCGGTCAAGCTGATGCAGGCCGATACATGGGACCAGCCGTTGCTGTCCGATCTCTGCACGGCGATGGCCGATGCATCGATCTGCGGTCTGGGGCAGGCGGCCCCCAATCCCATCAAACTGGTCATGCAGCATTTCAAGGATGAAATCTGACCGGGCTTTTCAATCGCGTCGCCAGCCATTAGGTCATTGCCATGCAGTGATGTAAGGCTGGCGAGACATGGCGTTTTTCAAGAAACTCAAGGACCGGATGTTCAGATCTTCGTCGAAGATCGACGAAGGGCTGGATGCGATTGTCAGTGAAGGCGGCGCACCGGATGTGGTGGACGCGCCCCCGTCCTCAGAGCCGGAAGCGCCCTTGCCCGCAGACGACGCGGGGGTCGATATCCCTGATCAGGTCCGTGAAATCGTGACACCTGACACGTCATCAGAACCCGAAAAAAAGGGGTTGATGGGCCGACTGTTTGGCGGGCGCGATGCGGGGCCTGTGGTGCGCCGCACCCTGGACGACGACATGTTGGAGCAGCTGGAAGAATTGCTGATTTCTGCTGATATGGGTGTGGATACCGCCCTGCGCGTCACCGCCAACATGGCCGAGGGGCGATTGGGCCGCAAACTGTCGGTCGATGAAATCAAGGCGCTGCTGGCGCAGGAAGTCGCCCGGATCATGGAACCTGTTGCGCGCCCCCTGCCGATTTACGCCAAGAAACCGCAGGTGGTGCTGGTTGTTGGCGTGAACGGGTCGGGCAAGACCACGACCATCGGCAAACTGGCCAGCCAGTTCCGCGCGGCAGGCAAAAAGGTGGTGATTGCTGCGGGCGACACATTTCGCGCCGCAGCGGTTGAACAGTTGCAGGTCTGGGGGGATCGGGCCGGCGTGCCGGTGCTGACCGCGCCCGAAGGGTCCGACCCTGCCAGCCTTGCCTTTGATGCGATGACTCAGGCGCAGGCCGACGGGGCCGATCTGTTGATGATCGACACCGCAGGCCGTTTGCAGAACCGCGCCGATCTGATGGAGGAACTTTCCAAGATCGTGCGCGTGATCCGCAAGAAAGACCCCGAGGCACCGCATAACACCCTGCTGGTGCTGGATGCGACAACCGGACAGAATGCGATTCAGCAAGTCAAGGTGTTTCAGGAACTGGCGGATGTGTCGGGGTTGATCATGACCAAATTGGATGGCACCGCCAAGGGTGGCGTGCTGGTGGCGCTGGCCGATAAATTCGGTCTGCCGATCCATGCCATCGGCGTCGGCGAACAGATCGACGATCTGGCCCCTTTCGACCCCGAAGAATTCGCCGCGGCCCTGGTGGGGGTGGACGCGTGACACGGTCCTGATCTGATGGGCGATTGGATCGTATCGCTGGCGGGCACGCCCGAAGGCGCGCGGCTGGCCACGATATTCGCGTTGATGTCGGCGCTGGCCCATGCGGTGTTCGGCGCACTGCAAAAGGGGCGCTATGACCCGTGGCTGACGCGCGGGGCGATTGACGGCTGGCTGGTGGTCTTTTCGGCACCTGTTGCGCTGTTCATGGTGCCCTGGCCGGATGCCGCCACGGCCCTGATCCTTGCAGGCGCGATCGTGGTGCATTTCGCCTACAAGCTGACGATGGCGCTGGCCTATGAAAAGGCGGCTTATACAGTGGTTTACCCGGTCGTGCGCGGCACTGGCCCGCTGGTCACCGTGATCGCCGCATCGCTGTTTTTCAGTGAACATTATACCGCGCTGCAATGGTTGGGGGTTGCCTGTCTTTCGGGGGGTATCCTGTTGCTGGCGCTGCGGAACCTGTCGGAAGAGGTGATTGATCTGCCCGCGCTGAAAATGGGCCTGCTTTGGGCGCTGGCGGGGGGCGTTCTGGTCGCCATCTACACGACCTATGATGCCTTTGGTATCCGGCAGTCGCCTAACCCTTTCACCTTTCTGGCGTGGTTCTTCTTTGTCACCGCGCTTGATTTTCCGGTCCTTGCGATGTTGCGGTATCGCCGCATGGCCAATCAGCCGGTCCTTGGCCCGCTGATGTGGCGGGGGATGGCCGGGGCATTGATCGCCTGGGTCAGTTTCGGCGGCGTGATGCTGGCCACCTTGCTGGGCAAGGTGGGTGAGGCTGCGGTCTTGCGCGAAACCTCGACCGTATTTGCCGCTCTGATCGGCTGGTTCATTCTGGGTGAAAAAGTAGGTCCGCGCCGCTTGTTTCTGATGACACTGGTTGCGCTGGGCGCCGTGATCGTGGAAATGGGAGGCTGAGGGAGACATCGATGACCAAGAAGCAGATCAACCCGATCCTGAAACAGGTGCTGGAACTTGGGCCGACACTGGTTTTCTTCCTGATCTACCTGCGGATCAAGGACGACATGTTCACCGTGGCGGGAACTGAATATTCCGGCTTCATCATCGCCGCGCTCGTCTTTGTGCCGATCCTGCTGGTCGCGATGGGGATCCTTTGGGCACTGACGGGCTCACTTAGCCGGATGCAGGTGTTCACGGCGTTCATGGTGATCTTCTTTGGTGGTCTGACCGCCTATTTCAATGACGAACGGTTTTTCAAGATGAAGACGACAATCGTCTATGGCGTCTTGGGGGGGCTTTTGGGAATCGGGCTGCTGCGCGGCCGGAGTTATTTGCAATACGTCATGGAAGAATTTCTGCCTATGCGCCCCGAAGGCTGGATGATTTTCACCCGTCGTTTGACCGTGATGTTTGTGGCCCTTGCCGTGGCAAATGAACTGATCTGGCGCACGCAATCGACGGAAACATGGGTCAAACTGGAAACATTTGCCTTTCCTGCTGTGTTGTTCGTGTTTTTGTGGGTTCAGATCGCCGGGCTGCAACGATACCTGATCGACCAATCCGACGAAGACTAATGCATTTCACGAAACTGGAATCCGACGGTGCTGTGGCCGGCGGAAGACCGTCCATCCCTTCGATAGCGCAAGATATCGACCTGATGGCTGGATATGCGCGGCATAAAGATGATCCCGACACGCCCGTTGACGACCCATTGAACAATAGCATTCACCTGCTGGCTAAGAACAAGGAATGTGACCTTTTGACCGCAGGACAGGTTTTTCAGTCCTTCCAGGCGGGCGCCGGCGGTGTTGACATCAATGATCGTGCCACGTTGCAGGCCTGCCGGTGTGGCAAAGGTGACGGGATAGTTGGTGTTATAGCGGTGTGCACGATACTGCATGATCTGAACCTGTTCACGAAAAGCGAAGCCAGATTAGCAGTGTAAGACTAATGATTCGTTATGACCCTTTGCGAAAAAGCACGCTTTGCGCGGTTTTGTCCTTGGCGATATCACCGCGTTTTTCCGCAGCCAGCGCGCGGCCCTGCTGCACGCCGGGACGGGCGGCCATCATATCGAGCCAGCGCGCCATATGGGGTTTGTCATCCAGCGTTTGTTGCTGGCCTTCCCAAAGCGAGGCCCACCCCCAGATCGCCATATCGGCAATGGAATAGAAATCACCGGCGACATAGGCGTGCTCGGCCAGTTGTCGGTCAAGCACGCCATAAAGACGTGCGGTTTCATTACGATACCGGTCCTTGGCATATGGCAGATCATTGGGTGGGTTCATCGCGGGGGCGTATTTCAGGAAATGATGTGCCTGGCCGGCCATAGGGCCCAAGCCGCCCATCTGCCACATCAGCCATTGATCTACGGCGATGCGGTCACGCTCGGTCCGGCCATAGAATTGCCCGGTCTTGCGCGCCAGATATTGCAGGATCGCGCCCGATTCAAAAATTGATACAGGCGCGTTGTCTGGTCCGTCGTGGTCGACAATTGCGGGCATCCGGTTGTTGGGTGAAATCTTCAGGAAATCCGGCTTGAACTGGTCCCCTGCACCGATATCCACCAGATGCAGCCGATATGGCAGCGCCATTTCCGCCAGCGCGATCGAGACTTTCCAACCATTTGGCGTTGGCCAGAAATAAAGATCGATAGGTCTGGTCATGGCTTGTCCTTTGGCTGTGTCCCCTGCCAGAATGGCAGCCTTGGCCAAAAGGACAAGCCCCTGATCTGACCTGCATTTGTGCCGGATGCCGCGCCACGCCGCAAAAAACCGCTGATATCGTCGCAGTATGGCCACAGACCCGCGTCGCGCTTCGGACATCGCATACCCAGCCAGCGCAAGGCGCAGGCGTCGGTGCCCGGTTTTACGCGTCACAGGGTGATGTGACTGTCATGACCGCAGGGTGTTCTTGACGCGGGGTCGGGCGCGCTTTATGCGCATGCATCGTGGCGATTTGTTACCGGATTGCGGGCCACGTTAAATATGCCGCTAAAGAGGGTTGCGGGTTTTCAAGCCCCGATGCCTTTTCCCGGTGTCGGGTTTTTTTATGCGCAAAACGCGCGAGGGATGACAGATGGACAATTGGAACAAACGCACCCGCGCGGTGCATGCCGGCACCCGGCGCAGCCAATACGGCGAGGTCAGCGAGGCGATTTTCCTGACGCAGGGGTTCGTCTATGACACCGCCGAGGCCGCCGAGGCCCGGTTCATCCAGTCGGGTGACGATGAATTCATCTATGCCCGCTATGGCAATCCCACCAACGCCATGTTCGAAGACCGCATTGCCGCCATTGAAGGGGCCGAGGATGGCTTTGCCACCGCATCGGGGATGGCGGCGGTCAACGGTGCGCTGATGTCGATGTTGCGGGCGGGCGATCACGTTGTCTCGGCGCGTGCGCTGTTCGGGTCGTGTCTGTATATCCTCGAAGAAATTCTGACGCGTTTCGGGGTCGAGGTGACATTCGTGGACGGCACCGATCTGCCTGCATGGCAGGCCGCAATCCGGCCCGAGACCAAGGCGGTGTTCTTTGAAAGCGTGTCCAACCCGACGCTGGAGGTGATCGACATCGCGGCAGTATCGCGGATGGCACATGCGGTGGGTGCGACGGTGATCGTAGATAACGTCTTTGCCACCCCGGTGTATTCAGACGCGCTGGCGCAGGGGGCCGACGTGGTCATCTACTCTGCGACCAAACATATCGATGGGCAGGGGCGGGCGCTGGGCGGGGTGATCCTGGGAACCCGCGATTTTATCCGGGGCACGGTCGAGCCGTATATGAAACACACCGGCGGATCGATGTCGCCGTTTTCCGCCTGGCTGATGCTGAAGGGGTTGGAAACGATTGATTTGCGCGTGCGGGCACAGACCGCAACAGCGCAGTATCTGGCCGCGGCGTTGCAGGCTGACGGGACCTTGCGACAGGTGATTTATCCGGGGTTGGAAAATCATCCGCAGCACGCGCTGGCAATGGCGCAGATGGGGGCTGGTGGCACGGTTCTGGCGATTGATGCAGGTTCGAAAGATGCGGCGTTCAAGCTGCTGAATGCGCTGGAGATCGTCACGATCTCGAACAACCTTGGCGATGCAAAATCCATTGCCACCCACCCGGCCACCACGACCCATCAGCGGCTGGCCGATGACGTAAAGGCCGCTTTGGGCATTACGCCGGGATTGATCCGGTTGAGTGTCGGCCTGGAAGATGCGGTCGATCTGTTGATGGACCTGCGGCAGGCCATCGGATAACCGGTCGGGCGTTCGGGCGGGTTGCGATCATGGAGCCTCCGGCGGGGATATTTATTCTCTGAAGAAGCGCAGGTGGTGCGAACGATTGGTGTTTTCTGACAAGACGTCTATTCTGAGCACTCACGATAGGCCGAAAGGTGGCTGACATGGCTGATCCGCGCGCAGATTTGTTACGTATCTATGATGATATCATTGGACAGACAGACCAAGCGCCCCATTTAGGGGGTTCTGATGCACCGAAAAGGGGCCAAGACATGAACATCCATTCCGCCGATATGGAACGTGAACCTACCCGCGCCGAGGCCGAAGCGGCGCTTGCCCTGCTGCGCCGGTGGGCCGTTGATGTCACCGCTGAGGAAGTCGCGACGCTTGATCCGCTGGTGTCGCGTTTGATCCCGGGGCAAGAGGTTTCCAATTATCCTGCACGTGCGCGCGCCTATCCGGATGCGTTTCAGGCCGATGAGGCCTACAAGGCGTCCATGCCCGACCTGCAAAACGGCCCTTCCAGCCTGATCCGTGGGGCAAAGCAGCAGATCCAGCATGTTGGTATTTCCAATTTCCGTCTGCCGATCCGGTTTCATACCCGTGATAACGGCGATCTGACGTTGGAAACATCCGTCACCGGCACCGTGTCGCTTGAGGCGGAAAAAAAGGGCATCAACATGTCCCGGATCATGCGGACGTTCTATAAACACGCCGAGGAGACATTCAGCTTTGAAGTGATCGAACGTGCGCTGGACGCCTATAAATCCGATCTGGAAAGTTTCGATGCCCGCATCCAGATGCGGTTCAGCTTTCCCATGAAGGTGGCAAGCCTGCGGTCGGGACTGTCTGGCTATCAGTATTACGATATCGCGCTGGAACTGGTCGAAACTGCGGGCGTGCGCAAGAAGATCGTGCATCTGGATTATGTCTATTCGTCAACCTGCCCCTGTTCGCTGGAATTGTCCGAACATGCCCGCCAGTTCCGCGGGCAATTGGCCACGCCGCATTCGCAGCGGTCGGTCGCGCGGATTTCGGTGCTGGTCGAAGACGGCCCTTGCCTGTGGTTTGAAGACCTGATCGACCGTGCCCGCGCTGCCGTGCCGACCGAAACGCAGGTCATGGTCAAGCGCGAGGATGAACAGGCCTTTGCAGAGTTGAACGCTGCGAACCCGATTTTCGTGGAGGACGCGGCGCGGCTGTTTGCAGAGCAGTTGCAGTTGGATGCGCGGATTTCGGATTTCCGGGTGATCGCCAGCCATCAGGAAAGCCTGCACAGCCATGATGCGGTGTCGGTGATGACCGAAGGGGTCACGTTCGCGGCAGAAAGCCTTGATCCGCGGCTTTTTGCATCACTATTTCACGTCGGGTAGGCCTTGGGTCGGACCGCCCCAGGTTTGCCTTTGAAGGATACGCGGCAGTGAAAGGGTTCACCAGCCCTTGAAGCCCTTGGCGCCCACCACTAAGACTCTGTGAGGAAATTCGCAGTAGGACAAAGCTGTCCAGCAAAGAGGCAATAAATATGCAAGACCCCGTCGAGACCTATATGAACCTTGTCCCAATGGTGGTCGAACAGACCGCACGGGGTGAACGCGCCTATGATATCTTTTCGCGCCTGCTGAAAGAACGGATCATTTTCCTGAACGGCCCGGTGCACGACGGGATGAGCCAGCTTGTGGTGGCACAGCTTCTGCATCTTGAGGCGGAAAACCCCAAGAAAGAGATCAGCATGTATATCAACAGCCCCGGGGGTGTCGTTACCTCTGGTCTGTCGATCTATGACACGATGCAATACATCAAGCCCAAGGTCAGCACGCTGGTTATCGGGCAGGCTGCATCCATGGGGTCGCTTCTGCTCACTGCGGGCCACCCCGAAATGCGCTTTTCGCTGCCCAACAGCCGGATCATGGTGCATCAGCCGTCCGGCGGCTATCAGGGCCAGGCCACCGATATCATGATCCATGCGCAGGAAACGCAAAAGCTCAAGGATCGGCTGAACGAGATTTACGTCAAGCACACAGGCCAGACCCTGAAAAAAGTCGAAGCGGCGCTGGAGCGCGACAATTTCATGTCCCCGCAGGAAGCCAAAGACTGGGGTTTGATCGACGAAATCGTCGAAAATCGCGAGAAATCGGACGAGTAACCACATTATGAACGCCCCGGCCCGCAGGTCATTTTGACATTGTGGACCGGGGCGGGCTGTCCTAGTGTTGGACGCAAGAAAAGCCCGAAACAGACGCGAACGGCCGATGGCCAAGAGGATTGAGATGGCAACGACATCCGGAAACGACAGCAAGAACACACTTTACTGCAGCTTTTGTGGCAAAAGCCAGCACGAGGTGCGCAAGCTGATCGCCGGGCCAACCGTTTTCATCTGTGATGAATGTGTCGAACTTTGTATGGATATCATCCGCGAAGAGACGAAATCGTCCAGTCTGAAATCGGGGGACGGTGTCCCCACACCATCCGAGATTTGCAAGGTTCTGGACGACTATGTGATCGGCCAGATGCACGCAAAGCGGGTGCTTTCTGTTGCGGTGCATAACCATTACAAACGCCTGAATCATGCCGATAAATCCGACATCGAGCTGGCGAAATCCAACATCATGCTGATCGGCCCGACCGGTTGCGGCAAGACGTTGCTGGCGCAGACGCTGGCGCGGATTCTGGATGTGCCATTTACCATGGCCGACGCCACCACCCTGACAGAGGCCGGGTATGTGGGTGAAGACGTGGAAAACATCATCCTCAAGTTGCTGCAGTCTTCGGAATACAATGTCGAACGCGCACAGCGCGGCATCGTCTATATCGATGAGGTCGACAAGATCACGCGCAAGTCCGACAACCCCAGCATCACCCGCGATGTCTCGGGCGAGGGTGTGCAGCAGGCGCTGTTGAAGATCATGGAAGGCACGGTGGCATCCGTTCCGCCGCAGGGCGGGCGCAAGCATCCGCAGCAGGAATTCCTGCAGGTGGACACGACCAACATTCTGTTTATCTGTGGCGGTGCTTTTGCCGGTCTGGACAAGATCATCGCGCAGCGCAGCAAAGGCTCTGGCATGGGCTTTGGCGCGGATGTCAAAGATGTGGACGAACGTGGTATCGGTGAGGTGTTCCAGGATCTGGAGCCAGAGGATCTGTTGAAATTCGGCCTGATCCCGGAATTTGTCGGCCGCTTGCCTGTGATCGCAACGCTGACCGATCTGGACGAAGACGCGTTGATCACGATCCTGACCCAACCCAAGAACGCCCTGGTCAAGCAATACCAACGCCTGTTCGAACTGGAAGACACCAAGCTGACCTTTACAGAGGATGCACTGGCGGCGATCGCCAAGCGGGCGATCGAACGCAAGACAGGCGCACGTGGTCTGCGGTCCATCATGGAAGATATCCTGCTGGACACGATGTTCGACCTGCCCGGCATGGACACCGTAACAGAGGTGGTCGTGAACGAAGAGGCTGTGACCTCTGACGTGGCGCCGCTGATGATCCACAACGAGCCCAAGAAAAAAGAATCTGCCACGGCGAGCTGACGCCGTGGTGGTTCGTCATATCACCACAGGTTCACCATTCGAGGTGCAGATCGGCTATAGTCGGGCTGTAGTGTCTGATGGCTGGGTATTTGTCGCGGGCACCACAGGGTATGATTATGCGACGATGACCATGCCCGACAGCATCGCCGACCAGTGCCGCAATGCGCTGGCCACCATCGACAAGGCGTTGCACGACGCTGGCAGTGGATTGGATCATGTGGTGCGTGTGAATTATATCGTGCCGGACGCTGCCGCGTGGCCCGCATGCTGGCCGGTCGTGTCTGCGGCCTTTGCCACGGCCCGACCCGCGGCCACGATGATCAGCGCGGGCTTGCAGCACCCCGAAATGAAGATCGAGATCGAGGTCACAGCGCGGGTTCCCACCTGACACCACTGGACCTTTGCGCCCCTTTGGTGCAAGACAGACACAGACAATCGGAGACGCGCAATGGGCCTTGGTCACAATATCAAACGCATCTTTACCTGGTGGGACGGTCAGTCCTTTGGCACACAACTCTGGACCAGCCGCAATGGCACCAAGGTGGGCGAGGATGCGCAGGGTAATATCTATTACCGCAACGCTGACGATAGCCGCCGCTGGGTGATCTACAACGGTGAAAACGAAGCATCGCGCGTCAGCCCCGATTGGCATGGCTGGTTGCACCGCACCTGGGATGATCCCCCGTCCGAGGCGAACCTGCCGCACAAGCCCTGGGAAAAGCCGCATCAGGTGAACCTGACAGGCACAGCGGCGGCATATGCACCCGCCGGTTCAATTCGCAAGGCTACCCCGGCAGAGCGGACTGACTATGAGGCGTGGACACCTGAATAAGGGTCGTAATATGCGGATCAAGACGATGATCGCCGTTTGCACCGTGCTGTTCGCCGCGACGGCCACAGCCCAAGAGGTGCAGACCGCCGCTGGTGGGACGCTTCGGGTATTGGATAAATTGACCGGCGAGCTGACAGATATGTCGCTGCAAGTCGGTGAAAGCAGTACGCTTGGTTACTTGCAGGTCACGTTGAACCAGTGCCGGTTTCCCGTGTCGAACCCCGCCGGCGATGCCTATGCCGAGGTCGTGGTGCGTTACCGGGACGCGGCTGACCCTGTCTTTGCGGGATGGATGTTGGCGTCATCACCTGCGTTGAACGCGATGGATCACCCGCGCTATGACGTCTGGGCGCTGCGCTGTATGACGTCCTGAGCAGTCGGCACCGGCCCGCTGAAAACCGCAGGTGCCGCAACAGCCCGCGCCAGTTGTTTGCGATAGGCGTCGCGGGGGATTTCCACTGCGCCGAGGCTGGCAAGATGTGGGGTCATGAACTGCGTATCAAAGAGCTGAAACCCACCCCGGCGCAAGATATCCACCAGATAGGCGAGCGCCAGCTTTGACGCATCCGTGGCGCGGCTGAACATGCTTTCCCCAAAGAACGCGGCCCCGATTGCGACGCCGTAAACCCCGCCAACCAATGTGCCATTCTGCCAGACCTCGATCGAATGGGCGTCACCGCTGCTGAACAGCGCGCGGTAAAGATCAAAGATTGTGGTGTTGATCCAGGTTTCGTCACGGTCGGCGCATCCGCGGACCACCTCTTCGAAGGCAGAGTCGAGCGTGACACTGTAATGCCCCCGCCGCATGGTTCGGGCCAGACTGCGCGAGATGCGAAACCCCTCAAGCGGGATCACGCCGCGCATCCGCGGATCGACCCAGAACACCTCTGGATCGTCGCGCCCTTCTGACATGGGGAACACGCCGACCCTATACGCCTGCAACAGCAGGTCCGGTGTCAGGATCAGTTCCTCATCCCGCATCGCCCCTAGCCGAGGTTCTGTTCCAGCCAGTGTTCCAGCCAGTGGATGTTGTAGTCGCCCGTTTGCACGGCAGGTTCCGCCAGCAGCGCGTGGAACAGTGGAATCGTGGTATCCACACCATCGTCGATCAGCTCGCCCAATGCGCGGGCCAGCCGCGCCAGCGCCTCTGGCCGGTCACGTCCGTGGACGATCAACTTGCCGATCAGACTGTCGTAGTAAGGCGGAATCCGATAGCCGTCATACAGCGCGCTGTCCATGCGCACACCCAATCCGCCGGGGGCGTGATACTGGGTGATCGTGCCGGGGCAGGGGGAAAAATTGGGCAGTTTTTCGGCGTTGATCCGCACCTCAATGGCGTGACCGTTGATTTTCAGATCGTCCTGCGTGAACGACATTGGCAGACCGGACGCCACGCGCAGCTGTTCGCGCACCAGATCGACGCCAAAGATCGCCTCGGTTACCGGGTGTTCCACCTGCAAACGCGTGTTCATCTCGATGAAGTAGAATTCGTCGTTCTCGAACAGAAACTCGATCGTCCCCGCGCCGATATAGTTGATCTTGGCGACGGCATCGGCGCAAACCTTACCGATTCGGTCGCGCAGCTCCTGGGTGATGACGGGGCCGGGGGCCTCTTCGAAGACTTTCTGGTGGCGGCGTTGCAGCGAACAGTCGCGTTCGCCCAAATGCACCGCGTTTCCCTTACCATCGCCGAATACCTGAATTTCGATGTGTCGCGGCGTGGTCAGGTATTTCTCAATGTACACTTCGTCATTGCCAAAGGCCGCCTTGCCTTCCGCGCGGGCGGAATGGAACGCTCTTTCCATGTCAGCGGCGGTTTGCGCCACTTTCATGCCGCGCCCGCCGCCACCGGCAGTGGCCTTGATGATGACCGGATAACCGACTTCTGCGCCAATGCGTTCGGCATCGGCCAGTGTCGGCACACCCCCATCCGATCCCGGTACACAAGGCACGCCAAGCGCCTTCATCGTATCCTTGGCGGTGATCTTGTCACCCATGACGCGGATGTGTTCGGCCGTGGGGCCGATAAAGGTCAGGTCATGGTCCTCGACCGCCTGAACAAAGGCCGCGTTCTCAGACAGAAAACCATAGCCCGGGTGAATCGCTTGTGCCCCGGTGATTTCACATGCCGAAATGATCGCCGGAAATGACAGATAGCTTTGCGCAGATGATGGGGGGCCGATGCAGATCGCCTCGTCTGCCATGCGCACATGCATCGCGTCGCTGTCGGCGGTGGAATGCACCGCTACGGATTTGACGCCCATCTCGCGGCAGGCACGGACGACACGCAGGGCGATTTCGCCACGGTTCGCAATCAGGATTTTATCGAACATGGGTCCGCCTTATTCGATGATCACAAGGGGCGCGCCGAACTCGACCGGCCCGCCGTCTTCGACCAGAATACGCTTGATCGTGCCGGCCTTGGGCGCGGGAATGTGGTTCATCGTCTTCATCGCTTCGATGATCAGCAGTGTATCGCCTTCCTTGACGGTGGACCCTGTGCTGACAAAAGCAGCAGCGCCGGGTTCGGGGGCCATGTAGACGGTGCCGACCATTGGTGACGTTACCGCGCCCGGATGGCTGGCAGGATCGGCAGCGGCCTGGGCCGCCGGGGCCGGCGCCGGTGCAGATGGTGCGGAAGGTGCCAGAGGGGCGGCTTGTTGCATGACCGTCTGGGTTTGACGACTGACGCGCACATTCAGGCTATCGTTTTCGCCATAGTCCCGTTTCACCTGCAATTCAGTCAGATCGTTTTCGCGCAGCAGTTCTGCCAGCGCCTGAATAAAGCTGACATCGCTTTCATGAGAGGTTTTGTTGCTCATCTTTTCCTCGGCCCATTGCCTGTATTATTGGCGGCAGCACGACGTTCCGTCACGCGGCTTCGCATTGCTTATAGGGCAAGCCTGCGAAGGTGGAAAGCAGGAGAGGTTCGAAAAACCGCAGCAGGGTTGCCCCGCGCGGTCGCAGCAGGCGCCTGTCATGCCGGCAGGCGGGGGGCTGATGGCCGCTTTGCCAACCATGCCATGGGGGGCTGCCCCGTTCACGGGCGGTCAAATCACCTGTTCGTCTGTGATGGCGGCGTCACCTGTATCCTTGTCAAAAGGCAGCATAGGCACGTCATATGGCTTCAGTCTACGTTCGGGTGGTGCGATTTCACCGGGGTTTTCCGGAAAGGCCGCGCCTGACAACCGGGCCGTGACCACCTGCGCGACAAAAATCCTGTCTGCGGGCAAGGTCGCCACTGCGGGGACAGGATCGACAGTTGTCACCTCTTTTTCGATCTGCGGGATTTGCCGGGCCGCATGGGAATGGGCAGCGACCGGTTTGGTGGCGATGTTTAGCGTGGTTTCCATTGGTATGCTCCGAAAAGCGGGACATTGAGGTGTCCAGCGTCGGCCCACCAGCTTACCAAATAATTAAGGTCTGCGCGTAAAAACCCGCCATTTCAAGGTAAATGGCGGGTGCTGCCCCTCAGATCGCCAGATACTGCGACCGCAGATTTTCATCCTCCAACACTTCAGCGGCCGAACCGTCAAAGACGACGGTGCCCGTATCGAGGATGACAGCGCGGTCTGCGAGTTTGAGGGCCGCGACAGCATTTTGTTCGACGATCACGGTGGTGATCCCCTGATCGCGGATGATGTTCAGGGTCTTTGCGATTTCCTGCACGATGACCGGCGCCAGGCCTTCGTAAGGTTCATCAAGCAACAACACCTTGATGTCACGGGCCAGCGCACGGGCGATGGCCAGCATCTGTTGTTCGCCCCCTGACAAGGTCACGCCTTCTTGTTTGCGGCGTTCCCCCAAACGGGGAAACAACTCATAAATCCGTTCAAGCGACCATCCAATCGGCGGGGCGATTTGGGCCAGTTGCAGGTTTTCCTCGACCGTCAGACCGGGGATGATGCGCCGGTCCTCTGGCACCAGGGCGATTCCCTCTGCCGCAGCCTGATGGCTTTTCATCTGGTGCAATGGTTTGTGGTCCAGCCAGATTTCGCCGTGGGTCAGGGCCGGATCATCCATGCGGGCGATTGTCCGCAGTGTCGATGTCTTGCCAGCGCCGTTGCGCCCCAACAGGGCCAGAATTTCGCCCTCGTGTATATTAAAGCTGATGTTCTGGACGATATAGCTTTCGCCGTAATAGGCCTCGACCTCCCAGACGCTCAGAAAGGCGGGATGGGTGGCGGCGTTATTGGCGTGCTTGTTGAATGGGGCGTTCATCTTATTGTCTCCTGCCGGGGCGATCACTCTTTGCTGAAATGATCAAAGCGGTTCATTTTTCCCGAAAAATTCGCCTGATCAGACCTGTGCTTCACCAAGGTAGGCTTCGCGGACCTTGGGGTGCCCTTTGATGTTTTCAGGGGTGTCTTCGACCAGGGGTGTGCCTTGTGCCAGCACGGTGATTCGTTCGGCCAGCGAAAAGACCACGTTCATGTCGTGTTCGATGATCGCCATGGTGATTCCGCGTTTGGTGCGGATCTCCTTGAGCAGGGCAATGGTGTTTTCGGTGTCGGCCCGTGCCATGCCGGCGGTCGGTTCATCCAGCAGCAGCAGTTTCGGATCCTGCACCAGACACATCGCCATTTCCAGCCGCCGCTTGTCGCCGCGCGACAGGCTGGATGCAATCATGTGGCTTTTCTCCAGCATGTTCACATCGGCCAGCATTGCCTCGGCCTGGGCCTTGATGTCCTTTTCATGGAACACGCTTTCGAGCGCGTGCATCCGGAAGGCCCCGTCGCGTTTTGCGAAACACGGGATCATCACGTTTTCAAACACCGTCAGGTCGCTGAAAATTTCCGGCGTCTGAAACACCCGGCTGATGCCCATCTGGTTGATCTCGTGCGGTTTGCGCCCCAGCACCGACTGGCCATCGAACATCACCGATCCGCTATCGGGGATCAGTTTGCCCACCAGCACGTTCAACAGGGTCGATTTGCCCGCGCCATTCGGCCCGATGATGGCATGGACGGTGTTTTCCGCCACGCTGAGGTTGACATCACCCAGCGCCTGCAACCCGCCGAACCGCTTGTTCACGCCTTTGACTTCAAGGATACCCATTGTTCTGTCTCCTTATTCCGCAGGCTTTTTGGCGGTTTCGCCGTTTTCTTGGGTTTTCTTGCGGCGCAGCAGTGCGCCAATCTTTTGTCCGCCCTGCACCAGACCGCCGGGCAGGAAGATCACGACCGCCATGAACAGCAGGCCCAGCGTCAGGTGCCAGCCTTTGCCGATGAACGGATGGATAATCGTGACCAACAGGTTGTCCATCCAATCCGGCATGAAGGCGAACCAGTTGTGCAGGATACCGTCGTTGATCTTTGAGACGATGTTCTCCAGGTATTTGATCAGACCCGCACCCAGCACCGGCCCGATCAGTGTGCCGACACCACCGAGGATCGCCATGACGACGATTTCACCCGATGCGGTCCAGAACATCCGCTCGGCTCCGGTCAGTGGGTCCATCGCGGCCAGCAGACCACCGGCGAGACCGGCATACATGCCAGAGATCACGAAAGCGGCCAGCATATAGGGCTTGGTGTTCAGGCCGGTATAGCTCATCCGGGTCTGGTTTGATTTGATCGCCCGCAGCATCATCCCGAACGGTGACCGGAAGATGCGGATCGCGACATAGAACGAGATGATCATGAAAATGGCGCAAAGATAATAACCGTTTTCAAAGACAAAGTTCCAGCCGCCCATGGAAATTTCGGTTGTGCCGTTCATGCGCCAGCCGAACAGATGCGGCACGGTCGGATCGCCCGCACCCATCAGGATTTGCGGATCGTCGTTATAGACTTGCAGGCCGGTTTCCCCGTTGGTGATCGGTGTCAGCACCGAATAGGCCAGCTGGTACGACATCTGCGCGAAGGCCAGTGTCAGGATCGAGAAGTAGATCCCCGACCGCCGCAGCGAGACGTAGCCGATGACGACCGAGAACAGACCCGCAACGATAACAGACAGCAGGATCGCGGGCACGACGTTGTAGCTGAGCAGCTTGAACATCCAGACCGCTGCGTAGGACCCCACACCCAGAAAGGCCGCGTGGCCAAAGGACAGGTATCCGGTCAGGCCAAACAGGATATTGAACCCGATCACAAGGATCCCGAAAATCACGAACCGCTGCATCAGGGCGGGATATCCGGCGTTGAAACTTTCACCCATTGCCGACGCGACAGGAAACGGGTTCAGAAGGATCGGTGCGGCCAACGTCAGCAGGCAGACGATCAGGAAGAGTTTGAAATCGCTCTTGTTGAGACCAAGCATGGCTTATTCCTCCATCACGCCCTTGCGGCCCATAAGGCCACGCGGACGAGTCAGCAAAATGATAATGGCAACCAGATAGATGATGATCTGGTCAATTCCGGGGATCAGCGCCTTGATCTCGTTCATCGAGGCAAAGGATTGCAGGATGCCCAGCATGAAACCCGCCAGAACAGCGCCGGGCAGCGAGCCCATGCCACCGACGACGACGACGACAAAGCTCAGCACCAGAAAATCCATCCCGATGTTATAGTGGGGCGACAGGATCGGCGTGTACATCACGCCCGCCAGCCCCGCGACAGCCGCCGCCATGCCGAACATCAGCGTAAAGCGTTTGTCGATGTCGATGCCCAGCAGCCCGACGGTTTCGCGGTCGGCCATCCCGGCCCGCACCACCATGCCGAAGGTCGTGAATTGCAGGAAGGCAAAAACAGCGGCGATAATAATGAGCGAGAAGAAGAAATAGACCAGTCGCCACATCGGATAGGCCACTGCACCCGGATCGAACCCAAGCCAGGCACCGAAATCAATTGTCCCAATGAACATGTCGGGTGCGGGGGTCTGAATCGGGTTAGCCCCGAAGAAAGATTTGATCAACTCGCCGATCACAATGGCAAGGCCAAACGTCACAAGGATCTGGTCGGCGTGCGGGCGTTTGTAGAAATGCTTGATCAGACCGCGTTCCATTGCCCAGCCGACAAGGAACATGACGGGGATCACCAGCAAAATCGCCAGCGGCACCGACCAATCCTGAATACTTGCCCCTATATCCGGCCCGAACCACGCCTCTACATATGGCGTCTGGACCTTGAGTGGGTTGCCCAGAAAGTCCTTTTGACTTTCATCGATCGTCACAAAGCTGAAGCTGAGAAGGCGCTGGAGGGTCACAGCACAGAAGGCGCCGATCATGAACAGCGCACCATGGGCAAAGTTCACGACGCCCAGGGTGCCGAAAATCAGCGTCAGACCAAGGGCGATCAGCGCGTATGCGGCCCCCTTGTCCAGACCATTCAGAATTTGAAGAAGAAATGCGTCCATCTGTCCGCTCCTGCCTGCCGCTGTGGCGTGTTTTTAGGAAATCTGGCCCGACCCGTCAGGTCGGCGGTTGCGCATCTGCGCAAGATGGGAACAGGCGATGGTCGCCTGTTCCCGATTTTGGCAAACGCTTATGCGCCTGGGTTGCACTCTCCCAGATCGCCACCGGCGAACATGGGGTGGTCGGGTTCATATTCGACCTGTGCACGTGGGGTTACTTCCACGATTTCCAGCGTGTCGTACTGGTTGGTCGGGTTTTCCTTGCCCTTCATGACCAGCACGTCCTTGAAACACTGGTGATCGGCGCCGCGATAGTAAGTCGGCCCGTTGCCCATACCGTCGAATTCGAAGTCTTCGAGTGCTTCGACAACGGCACATGGGTTGAACGAACCTGCACGTGTCACGGCGTCCGCATAAAGCAGCGTCTGCACGTAGCAGGTGTGCGCCGCACCGGATGGCGGGAAGCCGTATTTTTCACCGAACGAACGGGTGAAGGCTGCTGTGCCCGCATCCTGCAACTGCCAGTTCCAGTTCATGGAACCAAACACGCCTTCGATGTTCGAACCCGCACCAGCGGCCATCAGTTCCGAATACAGTGGAACGATGATCTTGAAGTCCTTGCCGTTGACTTGCTTGTCCTTCAGGCCGAACTGCACCGCCTGGGTCAGCGAGTTGACCATGTCCCCACCGTAGTGGTTCAGGATCAGCGTATCGGCACCAGAGTTCAGCACAGGCGCGATGTACGACGAGAAGTCACCGGCACCAACGGGTGTCAGCACGTTCTGGGCTGTTTCCCAGCCAAGTGCCTCGGTCGATGCCTGAATCGATTCCTGCTGCGTCCAGCCCCATGTGTAGTCGGCGGTCAGGTGATAGGCACGACGATCGTTGCCGTATTCCTTTTCCAGCACGGGTGCGAGCGCCGCACCGGACATGTAGGCGTTAAAGAAGTGACGGAAACCGTTCGCCTTCTTGTCCTTGCCGGTCGTGTCGTTGGAGTGGGTCAGACCCGCCATGAAGATCACGCCGGCCTCTTGGCACAGACCTTGCACAGCAACAGCCACGCCCGAGGACGAACCGCCGTTGATCATGATGCAGCCGTCTTTCTGGATCATCGACTGTGCGGATGCACGGGCCACGTCAGATTTGGTCTGTGTGTCGCCGGTGACAAAGTTGACTTTCTTGCCAAGAATACCCGTGCCATCCAGCACTTTGGACGAGAAGGTGTTCAGCATACCGCCGTCGCCCATACCGTTCAGGTGTTCGACCGCAAGTTCCTGCGCGCGCAGTTCGTCAAGGCCTTCTTCGGCATAAGGGCCGGTTTGCGGCACGTTAAAGCCGAATGTGACAGTGTCGCCAGTGGGCGCATTGGTAAAGCCGGAATGACCCGCCGCCGACAGATATGTCGGCAGGGCAAGTCCGGCACCTGCGACGGCACCGGTCTTCAGCACACCACGGCGCGAGAAGTTGGATTTGGACATTATTATCCTCCCTAGAGTTTACTGCCGACCAATGTCTCCTCACCGGGCGGCACGCACTTTTCAGCACTGCCCTACAATCGGGGCAGGACAGCAAATTCAGCAACAAGTCATTGTGGGTGCTGGACTTCTTTGTAAATTGCTATACAGATAACAGTCAAAATGTGTAAATCCGTTTTCTTGCAGTTGCAGAAAGCATTTGAAACCTTTGGGGGAATTGCCGGTGCCGACACGCAGGCTGACGGGGGCCCGGATCCGTGAAAAGCGGCTGGATCAAGGGATGCGTCAGGCCGCCCTTGCCGAGGTGGTGGGGATATCACCGTCCTATCTGAACCTGATCGAACATAACCGGCGCAGAATCGGCGGTAAACTGCTGGGTGATCTGGCCCGGGCGCTTGGTGTTGATGCTGCGGCGCTGACCGACGGGGCCGACAGCGATCTTCTGGACCAGATGCGGGCAGCGGCAGCATTGACCGGCGAGACCGCTGAAATCGCCCGCACCGAAGAATTCGCCGCCCGCTTCCCTGGCTGGAGCGCACTGATCGCCGCGCAGGCCCGCCGGATCACGGCGCTTGAAACCCGCGTGCAATCGTTGCGTGATCGGATGACGCATGACCCGCAACTTGCCGCGTCGCTGCACGAAGTGATTTCAGCGGTCACCGCGATCCGGTCGACGGCGTCTATTCTGGTGGGACAGGAAAAGCTGGATGCAGACTGGCAACGCCGGTTTCATGAAAACATACACGCCGACAGCCTCCGCCTGGCCCAGAACAGCGAGGCACTGATCAGCTATCTTGACACCCCCGGCGACGACAATATCGGCGCAGCGACCCCGGTTGAGGAGACCGAGGCATGGTTGGCAAAGACCGGATTTCACATTGCTGCTCTGGAGGGTGGTGCCGGGGATGCCGACGAGATCGTCAGGGGGGCCGGGCTGTCGGCGTCTGCCTCGCATTTGCTGCACGAATTTTGCCTGCGGTATGCACTGGATGCCCGGGCGCTGCCGCTGTCCGAATTTGTGATCGCCTGCAAGGCGGAACAATACGATCCCGCACGCGTCGCAAAGCGCTTTGGCTCAGCATTTGCGCCGGTGCTGCGCCGCATGTCGCAGCTGCCGCCCGATAAGGGGCACCCGCCGATGGGGTTGGTGGTTTGCGATGCCGCAGGTGCCGTGCGGTTGATGAAGGCAGTGCCGGGGTTCACGATGCCGCGTGCGGCCGGTGCCTGTCCGCTTTGGCCGGTTTTCAGCGCCTTCAGTCGCCCGTCGCAGCCGATCCGTGCAGAGGTCGCAATGCCGGGCCGGGCTGCGACGCGGTTTCTGTGCTACGCGATCGCAGAACCCGGAACAGCCCCCGACTTCGAAACGACCCCCTTTTTGCAAAGCACCATGTTGCTGCTGTCGGACCCGGCCGAGGGACCTGTGCCGCCGGTTCAGGTCGGCATGTCCTGCCGCATCTGTCCACGCGCGAACTGCGGCGCGCGCCGTGAACCCGCGATTGCCGGCCTGGCCGCGACCGACGCAGGATGATGCCGCTTTGACACCGGCCACGATTGGCCCGATAGTCCCAACAAGGGAGGCAGCCCCGGGGGCAGGGGCCGCAGTATGAGAGGGGAGGCGATGAGATGGGCAAACGTGTCCTTCTGATCGAGGATGAGCCGAATATTATCGAGGCGATCAGTTTCATTCTGTCACGTGATGGTTGGACAGTGCACACTCACGAAGACGGGCTTAGCGCGATGAACAAGGTGATCGCTTTTCCACCGGATCTGATTATTCTTGATGTGATGCTGCCCGGGCGCAGTGGCTTTGATATTCTGCGCGATGTGCGCGCCGATCCGGCAACCACAGCCATTCCTGTGATGATGCTGACCGCGCGCGGTCAGGAAAAAGACAGGGAACTGGCCCTGCGTCTGGGTGCCAACCACTTTATGACCAAACCGTTTTCAAACGCCGAGGTGCGCGACCATGTGCGCAGCCTGATGGAGGCATGAGCCCTGCGCCGAACACCTCGGTTTTCCTTGAGCGCGCAAGCTATCGGCAGCGCCGGCTGCGCGATGCCGCCCGGCTGTTGCCGCTGCTGGGTGCCGTGCTTTGGGTCATTCCGCTTTTGTGGGCACGTGCCCCCCGGTCGTCAGGTAGCGCGGACGCGATTATTTATACCTTTGGCGTCTGGGTGTTTCTGATACTTGTCTCGGCCGTTATTTCCCGGCGGTTGCGCCCCGATGATCCGGTCCCCCCCGAGGGCGCGCCGGACTGATGTTGTCTTTCAATCTCCTGATCAGCGTCGCGTTGGGCTATGTGGCTGTGCTGTTCGCGGTGGCTTTTGTCGCTGAAAGGCGCGCCACCATGGGGCATACCCGTTGGCTGGAATCGCCGCTGATCTATACGCTGTCGCTCAGCATCTATTGCACCGCCTGGACGTTTTACGGCGCTGTCGGTTATGCCGCCCGTTCAGGGCTGGAATTCGTGACGATCTATCTGGGCCCGACCCTGGTGATGATCGGCTGGTGGTGGGTCCTGCGCAAGCTGGTGCGCATCGGCCGGTCCCAGCGGATTACGTCGATTGCCGATCTGATTTCGTCGCGCTTTGGCAAATCCACGTTTCTGGGGGTTGTCGTCACCCTGATCGCGGTCGTCGCGGCGACCCCTTATATCGCGTTGCAATTGCAGTCGGTCACGCTTTCCTTTGCCGTATTCGCAGAAACCGGCGGCCAAAGCTGGCAGGCCTCCGACCTGAACGCGACCGCTGTCTGGGTTGCGATCGGGCTGACGGTGTTTACCGTGCTTTTCGGCACCCGCAATCTGGATGCCAACGAACGCCACCACGGCATCGTCATGGCCATCGCTGTCGAGGCCGTGGTCAAACTGGTCGCGCTGCTGGCTGTGGGGATTTTCGTGGTCTGGGGAATTGCCGGTGGTCCCGCCGATATGCTGACCCGAATCGAATCCTCGCCGATCCCGCTATGGGACCAGCCCGGTGGGCGCTGGATCAGTTTGATCTTTTTGTCCGGTGCCGCCTTCTTGTGCCTGCCGCGGATGTTTCAGGTGCTGGTGGTCGAAAACGCGGATGAACAGCATCTGAATACTGCGAGCTGGGCCTTCCCGCTTTATCTGTTCCTCATGAGCCTTTTTGTCGTGCCGATCGCGGTGGTGGGTCTTGATGTGCTGCCGGCCGGCAGTAACCCCGATCTTTTCGTGCTGACCGTGCCGCTAAGCCAAGGGCGCGATGGATTGGCGATGTTTTCCTTTCTGGGTGGCTTTTCGTCGGCCACATCAATGGTGATCGTGGCAACTATCGCGCTTGCCACGATGGTCTCGAACCACATTGTCGTCCCGCTCTGGCTGAGTTTGCGGGCCGGGCAGGGCGCCGTGATGTCGGGTGATGTCCGCCACATGATCCTCCTTGCCCGCCGTTTGTCGATCGCGGGGGTGCTTGCGCTGGGGCTGGTCTATTATCGGCTGTCAGGTGGCGGAACCGCGCTGGCGTCGATCGGTCTGGTGTCATTTACGGGGGCGGTACAGATCTTGCCCGCGATGATGGGCGGCATATTCTGGCGCGGCGCCACCCGCATCGGTGCGGCGCTGGGGCTTGTGACGGGCCTGTGTGTCTGGATCTGGACATTGTTTCTGCCCAGCTTTGGTCTGGATGCCGTGATCAGCCAAAGTGTGATTGATGCGGGGCCGTTTGGAATGGAATGGCTGCGGCCGCAGGCGCTGTTCGGAATCGAGGGGATCGATCCGCTGGTCCATGGGATCATGTGGTCGATGTTGCTGAATACGGGGATGTTCGTGCTGGGATCCCTGTTGAGTTTCCCGACCCCGGTCGAGCGGCTTCAGGGGGCGCAATTCGTGAATGTGTTCGAACATTCGACCGCTGCCCGGGCATGGACCACGACCGCAGCAGGCGCCGAGGATCTGTTGATCATGGCGCAGCGGATCATTGGCAGCGCCGAGGCGCAGGCCATCTTCCACCGCGCAGCGGCACAGCAGGGCAAATCGGGCTATCTGCCCGATGTGACCCCTGACTTTGTCGAACATCTGGAACGCGAACTGGCCGGGTCGGTGGGGGCCGCAACTGCCCATGCGATGGTCGGCCAGTTGACCGGAGGCAGTGGCGTGTCGGTCGAGGATCTGATCGCAGTGGCAGATGAGGCTGCCCAGATCCTTGAGTATTCCAACCGCCTGGAAGCCAAGTCGGCCGAACAGGAACGCACCGCCCGCGCCCTGCGCGACGCCAATGAAAAATTGACAGCCCTGTCGATCCAGAAAGACGCATTTCTCAGCCAGATCAGCCACGAATTGCGTACCCCGATGACATCCATTCGGTCGTTTTCCGATATCTTGCGCGACGCCGATGTGCCGGCTGATGTGCAGGCCCGTTATGCCGGGATCATCCATGACGAAGCAGTGCGTCTGACCCGCCTGCTGGATGATCTGCTGGACCTGGCGGTTCTGGAACATGGTCAGGTGACGTTGCACCGCCAGACCGGCCTGCTGAAGGATCTGCTGGACCGTGCCGTCGGCGCGGCCAGCCAACGCGGCGACGACCTCAGGATCGTGCGCAATCCCAGCAATGAATCGGTTGCGATCACATCCGATCTGGACCGGCTGGCGCAGGTGTTCATCAATCTGATTACCAATGCCCGCAAATATTGCGACGCCGAACACCCGCGCCTCAAGATCGAGGTGCGCGAAAAGGGGGCGACCTACCAGATTGATTTCATCGATAACGGCAGTGGCATCGCACATGAAAACCAACAGCTGATCTTTGAAAAATTTTCGCGCGTCGCCGATCAATCCAAGGCAGGTGGCGCCGGGCTGGGACTGGCGATCTGTCGTGAAATCATGCACAGGCTGGATGGCGAGATCAGCTATCTGCCGGGGCAATACGGTGCGGCCTTTCGCGTTGTCGTCCCGCGATCATGATCATTGCAAGCCGTTAGGCGAACGGTAACGAAATTGCGCCTAAGGTGTTGGAAGATCACCAGTGGCGGGCCGATGGCAGAAACGATGCACAGCAATATCCTTGGGCGCATGGCGGGCCGGGTTGGGCGGGATGTGGCCGACCAGCCGCAAGCAACCTCGCGTGCGGTGCGGCTGGCGCTGACCAAAGCGGCGAGTGATACCGTTGGTCTGATTCTGACGGTCACGGGCATGTCAGACGACACGCAACCGCTGGATGGATTGCTCGGTGCTGCGGGTGATGATTTCATGCTGGTGGGGTTGCACCGGGATGGCAGCCTGGCCGGTATCATTGCGCTGGATGTGCAGTTGCGCGCGGCAGTTCTGGAAATGCAGACCGTGGGCAGCCTGCTTGGCATGCCGGCAGAGGCGCGGCGCGCGACCGGCACCGACAAGACAATGTGCGAACCTTTGCTTGATGCGTTGATGCAGGCGTTGCCGCCTGCCATGGCGGGCACCGCGTTTGACGGCTGGATTGACGGTTGTCAGACGGGCGCACGGATCGCAGACGCGCGCGCCGCCGGGTTAATCTTGCCAGATTGCAACTATCGCATGGTGCAACTGACAGTGGACCTGGGCGTTGCCGGTCGGGACGGGGTGTTGATGATCGCGCTGCCGCCCATCCTGCCACCTGACATTGTCGAA